>JADMJV010000065.1 GCA_018780265.1 bacterium | reverse complement strand
CCCCCCCCCAGCCGGGTCACCCCCGGCCCACCATGCTTTGCTCGCTGGCTAACAGGGCGCCCAATAGTTTTGGATCGGTGCCGGAGCGAAACATCACCAAGCTGCCCTTATTCTCCAACAATCTCTGCGTTTCTAAAATCTCAAAAACGGCTTCAGAAACCTCGGGGTCGGAGGAAATCTCCTGCAGTGCCTTACCCACCAGTTGGGGACGGATGGCCTGGGCGCGCGCCAGTTCAATGGCCGCCTTGCGTTCGGCGGTACTGGTGATCAGGCTCACCTGGTTGGCTCCGTCTTGCATGATCGCACCGGTCACCTGACGCAGGCGATTGACCACTTTTTCTTCGATCTGACGGATCATCCCGTGGTCGCGCAGATGCACCTTGCGGATGTAGACCGACCCCAACTGGTAGCCCCATTCCCGAGATTGGGCACTCACCTCGGCCCGCACTGAGCGGCTCATTTGATGGCGATTTTCCAACATGTCAGAGAGCTTCATGTTGCTCAGACAGCGCACCGTAGCGTTGCTGACATTGGCCCGCAAACTGCCGCGCGGGTCGGTGTTCTTGAACAGGAAGGACTCCGGGTCGCTGATCAACATCTCAAACCACACGCCAATCCCCATGGGCGCGCCTTCTTCGGAGTTGACCGGCTGACTGCGCAGGTAATCTTGATCCAGACGCATATCGACGCGATAGCACCGGCCAAAGAAGGTCACCAGCAAAGCGCGGGGGCCAAAAACCAAAGGCAAGAGATGCAGGCCGGGCTCGTTGATGGTCCCGATCACTTTGCCAAAGAGCGTGTAGATAAGGCATGTCCGCTCTTCGCAGATGGCGTACAGGCAAAACAAGCGCGCGAAGGCAAAAGCGATGGGCACAAAGATCAAGCAGACGATAAAAGTGAAGAAGGCAATTCCGATCATTTGCGTGAGTCCTCCAAAAAGACTTTCTCGGCTTTTTTGAACAGGTTCAGGCGGGTGTGTCGCAGGTAGGTTTGCAGCGCCGCCCGACTGCCGTTGTTCTTCAGTTGGACCAGTTCGTTGGTCAGGGCCGTCAATGGCTCAATTTCGGCCTGAGCCCGCAGTGTCTCAATCTCCACTGCCCGCTTGGACTGCACGATCTTCTGATCGGCCCCAGCCTGAGCCAAACTGATCTCGGAAGACACCTGATTGTGAGCCGTGTTGATGGCTGCCAGTGCCGATTCCACGTCGGCCGGGGGATCGATGCTGGTAATCAGCGCGGCGTTTAGCATCAGGCCGTAGCGGGCCGAAGAGCAGCGCGATTCGACCTCCATGCGCTCGTTGAGATCGCGCAGGTTCTTGCGCAGGTCGTTGATGGACACGCCCGTGGCCGCCAGCGCTCCCTCCTCTTCGGAAGGAGACTGGGGGGTCTCGAAGTTGGCGATGCGCTCGCGCAATACGGCGTGCAAGAAGCCCATGATGTGAGCCAGTGGATTTTTCACGCCAAAAAGGTAAGCATACAGATTGCGTTCACACACCGTGAAGCGAATCTGACCGGCCAGCCCGGTATTGAGCTGATCTTTGGTGACGGCCTCCAGAACCTGACCAGCCTGGTTGGCGAGTTGGTTTTCAGGGTCGAAGCCGATACTGACTGTTTCGGTGGCGATATTGACTTTGTAGATGCGCTCCCAGGGGAACTTGAAGTAGGGACCGCCCGGAGCGATCACGCGCACCTGCGGATAGGCATATCGCTCCCGTTCGTCTTCGTTGAGGTGCTCGGCAATCGGGTCGTCCAGAGTGGTCAATTCGCCGATTCGCTCGGCCCGACCATAAACCGTCTTGACGGCCCTCTCGTTGGGTCCCACGGTATAAAAACCGCCCAGCCCATAACAGACTATAAACCAGGCCACAAAGCCCAGCGTTACTCCCAGGATGAGTTCCATAGAGAATCCCCATTTCTTTGTCGGTTCGCCATTACTATGCCCCAAAAAGTCTCTGTGCAAGCTTCTGTCGAAAAGTGCCGGGTGGACAAATTTATTCACGACGCGGTGCAATCCGGCCAGTTCGACTCCACCGGCCAGTTCAGCATCGACGTACGTCAGGCTCTGGCCAAAGGCATTCGGCTGGCCGACCCGGAGGAGTTCGTGCTGCTGTTGGTCAGTTGGGCCAGTCAGTCGGGGGCCAGTCGGGTTGTCATTCGACTCTCCAGAGGTCAGGTGCTATTGGATCACAATGGCCAGGCACCATCCCTGGCCCAACTCGACTCACTGATCCAGAACTTTGTGCCGGGTTCCACGGCACCCATCCGCAGTCTGGCTCTGGCCGTATTGGGAGCCCTTCAGGCAAATCCCCGGGTGCTGGCGGTAGAAGTGGCGGAAGGCAGTTGGACCCCCCAGGGGATCCGCCGCCAGTGCACCGGGAAAAACTTTCACGTTCGGGTCCAACTTCCTTTCTTTCAGCGCTTCCAGCGAGTCGAGTCGCTGCTCTTGCAACGCTGCCTGCACTCGCGCATAGCCATCGAGTTGAACCAAAAACCTCTCAACCGGCCCTTCGATCTGTCCGCCAACCTGGGATCCTTGGCCCTGCGATCGAGCCAGGCGCCCCTGCCCGACTTTCGGCCCGCTCCCCATCATCATGATCGCGAATGGGATGAGGAATATTCGTTGATTCTGGGCACGGATCGGGGGGATTTTGAAACGCAAATTCACGGGGTGGCCAGCCAGCAGATGGCTCACCGGGGCATGGCCATCGGCAACCGATTTGGGCTTGATGCCAGCCTGCTCCGGGCGGTGGACAACCCCCAGCTGCGCACTCGGGTGGCCGGTTTGTGGCTCGACCTGGCCTCCAGCGCGCTGCTCCAACCGGCCTCCGACCTGGATCGACTGGGTTGGCTTCAAGAGGAGGTTGGCGAAGTTTTACTGGGCCAAGGCGAGAGCGACGGGGCCCGCTCAGTGCTCGCCGCTCGGCTCGCGCTGGCTCGACAGCGTTCGCAGGACGCGATTCCCTGGTTGCATCGTCTGGCTCAACTGGAGCAACAGTGCGCGCATTTCGAAGAGGCCCTGAGCTATTGGCAGCAGGCCTACCAACTCCGCCATGATCCAGCCAACGCCGAGGGCATCTTGCTGTGCCTGTGCCAGGCCCCTCCCCAACCTCCCGGCTACCGGGAACCTCTCCAGACTCTGTTGCGAGCCAGTCGCAAGAGCGATCAACTCGAGACAATATGTGACTGGCTCTGGACCGGGCAACAGTGGCCAGAGGCCCTCGAGTGTCATCGAGAGTGGCTGCCCACTCTCAAGGATCCGTCCCATTGCTTGAAGCGATTGGTGGCGCTCACTCAGCGGCTGGGACGCAAACTGGAAGAAGAAAATTACCGGATTTTGGCCTCCGAGTGGGCAGAACCGTAAGGGACCGGCGGATGGGCGTTCACGGCGAGTCCAAGGGGCCGGACGGGCCATCACCAAAAAAGAGCTTCGTGGAGGGTTGCAAGATCGGACTCGTGCAGTTCGGGGTGCCGGCCATGGTCGGACTGTTGATTCCCTCCCACCCGTATGTCGGGGGAGCATTGGCGGGCGCGGCCGTGGTGACGGGTCGAGCTGGTGGTTTCGTCCGTGAAAATCTGGGGGCCACGATTTCTGGGGCTCTCATTGGAGCCCTCGCAGGCCATGCCGGCGCCCGTTTCGGGCTTACCGGGGCGCTGGCCGCAGCGGGTATCGGGGCACTGGTCCTGATTCCTCGGCCCAGCGCTTCATCTGCCTGGAAGCCCTGGCGCCGAGCCAGGACGAGAACGGTCGCAAACTGGTGAGCCCCTATCTGGCCCGCCTGGCAAACAATCCCGGAGGCGAGCCATTCGTTTTCCTGGGCACCGAGCTGGAGGGAGCCTGGATGGCGCTCAAAAGCCGTCAGGCTGAGGGGAAACTAACCCAAATACTGATCGCCGACGAATCCCACCAGGGACGACTGGCCGTTGGAACTGATTTCGGCCGTAGCCGCAGCCACCATCGCTTCGCGCTCGGCCATGGACACCAAGCTCTTCCAGCGCGACCGTGACCAGAACGTGGCATAAAGTAGCTGGAGCGAGGATCCGGGTAGTGGCATTTTTGGCAATGTTAGGCCCCGGGAGCAGCTTCGAAGAACTGATGCGTTCTGGCTACGAGGAGGTCGGATTGGCCGGCTCACCTTTTCGTCTGTTGGTCTGGTTGCGCCGCCTGACTGCTGGCGCGGTGGGGTTCGAAGTGATTCGTGAAGAGCTCCTGGCAGTGTTGCAAGAAGACTTTCAAGGTTTCGGCAACTCTCGTGGCGAGTACGGCAACCTTTGAAAGAGGCCCAGCAGAAGCTCCCGCCTGCGACCGTGCGCTATGAAGCTCGGACCTAGAGCAAAAACTCGGGCATATTTTGCAGGTTGACCAGCCTGAACGGGGCTGAACCCAGCAACTCCCGAGAATGCCGACTACCGCCTTGGGTTTGACTGAGCTTCACTTCCCAGGCGGCCTGAATAGCTCCCCGGCTGTAGGCTACCAGGTCGATCTCCGCCCGCTTGTCCCAGAGGTAGCCCAGTTGGGTCAAGTGATCGCCCTGGTAGTGGTAGCTCTTGTGCAGTTCCGCCACGAAAAAATTCTCCAGCAGCAGGCCTTGCTCTTCGGGCCTGCGCATCAAGAATGAGCGGTCATCGGCCAACAACATCGAAAGCAACCCGTTATCCAAAAAATACGGTTTTGGCTGGGCCTTGGGCAGTATGCCCTGGCCGGTGATTCCGGGCAAGAGCAGCAGCACCGAAGCTTCGCTGAGCAGGTGCAAATAACGGCTGACTGTGGCCCGGTTGAGTTCGAGGCTGGCCGAGAGGTTGGCCGTATTCAGTTTGCTGCCCACTGAACGGGCCAGGTAAACAAGCAAACGCTTGAGTACAGCCACATCTCGTGAGCGGGTCTCGCTTAACAAGTCGCGATAGAGGGTTGAATCCAGCACCTCGGTCAGGTAACTCACCCGTGACCAGTCCGGGGGTAGTGCCATGGCACCCGGAAATCCTCCCCACACCAGCATCTCCTGCAGCATGCCAGGGGCGCTCGAGGCTCGCAGGGACGGAGTCAGCGGGGAGAGTCGTTCTTTAAGACTTAAAGGATAAAGCTCCAACAACTGCTTGCGACCGGCCATGCTTTCGGCCGAAAAGTCCTTCAGCTTGAGAGCGCTAGAACCACTCATGACCACCCGCAGCCCCGGTAAAGCATCGACCAGAACCTTCACAAGTCGACTGACTTGCGAGAATCCCTGAGCTTCATCTAAGACCAGAATTCCACAACCTTTAGCATCAAGACCGAGGAGTGAGCCCAGCCAACTCGCCGGATCTTGTCCACCTAAAAATCTTTCCCAGGCCAGGAGATCGGCAGGGTTATCCCCGTCCAGCCAGGCTTTATGCCCTTCAGCCCTCGCATACCAGTTCCTGATCAGGGTGGTTTTGCCCGTGCGGCGAGCCCCGACCAACACCAGGATGGGCAGTCCAGGGACAAATTGAAGGCGCGACCCAAGTTCACGTTCGAAGACTAAATAATCCATAATGCAGTCTTATTGTATACCATAGTGAGCAATCATCAAAGAAATTTGCCGAAATTGCCTGAAAAATCAGGCCCACCCAAGGCGTGCCAACAGGGGCCTGATTGCTGGCAAGACCGAACCTCTATCTGGCCGGGCACACCCACGGAGGCCAGGTGGCGCTCCCGCTCTACGGCGCCCTTATCACCCATTCCAAATACGGCAAACGCTTTGAGTCAGGCCTTAAACCGCGGCATTGGCATGGAGGGAGGTCAGATGCCCCGAGTGCGCTAGTGGTGCCGAACTGACTCTGGTTCGCTTCTAAACCGATCTCACGCCCCAAGAGGTCCAACGTTTGGAGCCACCGGGTCGTCGTGGTCTGATACCCTTGCTCCCCCCATCTTTTTTGTATTCACAACAGTTCGCACAAGTGACCCACGTGTGCCAACAACCGCCCTGCAATGCACGCTCGCGTCGGGGAGACCGCGCACGGCCCAAACGGTGCCGTCGCTGTCGGCCACCCGGTACGTCCCTGCGGACCGATTTCCTGGAATTCAAGCTTGACCGGCACCTCGGCCCGAAGCACGTTGTCACCGGGGCCGGTCGGCGAAATGCTCCAGCGAGCTTGGGCGAGATCCCTCTCGACAGGACACGAGGAAACCCGACAACTTCGAGGCGTGCCCTTAAAGAAATGATGGGGTGAAGTTAACGGATCGGTCATCTGATGGCAATGCGGGGTTTCTAGGGTAGTCGAGTTATGAAAATTAACCAGCCACCTGTTCCCTACTTGCGTAAGCTTTCCAAGCCGCCTCAGCCGCCTTCCAAAGGGCCGGACGGGCCATCACCAAAAAAGAGCTTCGTGGAGGGCTCCAAGATCGGACTCGTGCAGTTCGGGGTGCCGGCCATGGTCGGACTGTTGATTCCCTCCCACCCGTATGTCGGGGGAGCATTGGCGGGCGCGGCCGTGGTGACGGGTCGAGCTGGTGGTTTCGTCCGTGAAAATCTGGGGGCCACGATTTCTGGGGCTCTCATTGGAGCCCTCGCAGGCCATGCCAGCGCCCGTTTCGGGCTTACCGGGGCGCTGGCCGCAGCGGGTATCGGGGCACTGGCTGTGGGGGCTCAGGCGGCTCGGCAGTCTGAGTCGGGGTAGTCGACGATCCACTCGGAGTCAGTGCAGGGTTTGGGCGAGAAATTGGCTGAGCTGGGGGTCGGTCCTGGCTAACTCCGCCTTTTTGAAGGGATGGAGAAAATGCTCGACACCCTCGGCAAAGTACTCGTGGGCGTTTTTGCGCGCGTAGCCGCTCCACATACTCCCCTTGGCCTGTTCCATTTCGCTGGTTGGTATCCAATCTTGCCCGACCGGCAATTGTCCCTCGGTGTTTTTCAAATAGCTTCTGTATATCTTCTGGAAATCGGGTTGGTCAGAACGGTTGCGCTGCTCCTTCTTGCCATTGACTTCGACGTCGGGAGCCAGCGCGTCGTCATAGGCATGAGCCAGTTCATGAATGGGAGTTCCGGTCAGCAATTCCGTCGGTCGCACGCCAATAAGTTTGTGTTTGGCGCTGTAGGCGCCCACAGTCTGGGGGTCTGCGAAGGTATCTTTGCGCACGACCACAATTTGCACCCCCTCGCGAGCGACGGCGCGCAGCATGCTTGCCGGGACCGTAGAGGTAATGCTGGCTTTCAGTTGGGCCTTCTGATCCTCCGGGGCCAGCACCATATGGTCCAGGATTTGAGAATTCTCCTGAACTCGCGCTTTGAGTTCGCGCACTTTCTCAGGTGGGACATTTCCCATCGAGCCCCCAAAAATACCTGAGGGCTTTGGGGGCTCCGGGGTCAGGGCGCGGCGCGCCAGGCCTGCAAGCATCGAGATTGTGTCCATCTTCGTCGGTCCTCCTTGAGTCGCTTGAGCCCACCCTAGGCGACTGAGCTGGAGCAACTCTGGAGAATAGATCCGGGTCGTTGCCGAAATGTAAACAAATCCGAGCGTTCCCTTTCACGCTCCCATAATGGAAGAGCTACGAAGCTGGCTTACACTGAAGGCATCACAAAGACAGGGAGACCAAACCGTGAATATCACATCCCACCGGACATTTTTTCCCCGACTGAACCCCCCTCAGACGACCGTCAAGAAGGAAGAAGGCTGGATACCTCCCCCCAAGGACGATGCCAGTAATTTGACCAAGGCTCTGCGGGCATTGCCCTCGGCGGTGGCTGGTATGGCTATCGTGGGCACCGGAGCGGCTTTTCAGACGGCCCGGAGCGCTCCTGGCATGTTCCTGGATGCAGCCAAAGCCCTCAAGGACACTCCCAAGCTGGGCACCAATCTCAAGTGGATGACAGGCGCGCTACTCCCCTTCGCGGCGGCTGGCGCGGTGGTGCTGAGCCCCGCTGTGGGAGCACTCTACGGGCTGTGCAGCGGCTTCTATTACGGGGCCGAAAAGGGTGTCTCTGGTGCGGTCAACCACGCCCTCCACGATGTAGGGCTCTATCGCGACGAAGTTCACTCCACCCACGAAGGCATTATCTCGGAGCAGACAGCAACCCTGGGGGAGGGGCAAAAGCCAATAGAAGTAGAACTGGGCGCTGCCGCCAAAGGGTTGAGTGGCGGTTTGCTCACCGGGACCGTGATGACAGGAGCGACCGCCCTGATGTCTGCCGGTTACGTTGTGCCTGCCATGGTGCGGGGCGAATACGAGCTTTGGAAAGGCGACACCCCCTTGCCCTTTAAGGTCGTGGGCACTCCCATCATGCCCTTGGGCATCGCGTTGGCTTCGGGCCTGGCCCCTGTGGCGGCGGGCCTGTGGGGTCTGGGTCGGGGCGCCAAAGACTCTTACGAAAAGGGCTATGCTGAGTCGCTTACGCACACTAAGGCGGAACTGACCAAGGTTCACGATGTGGTTCATAAGGCCATCTTCAATTGAGTCGATGATGGGCGTAGTAGTGGTTCCCAGGCGCGAAACAAATGAGGGGGGGGCCACACGAACTCTGGCTCGAAGTGGGTCAGCCCGACGAACGGCGCCTGCTGAAAGCCTGCAGCCGGGTCTCTAGTGGCCAACTGCGGCACGAGAGGCTGGCACATGCCGGCCGAAAATGCGGCATGGCGGGTACTGGCCGGGGACTCCCCTTGAGAAGATCCTTAGGCAGCCCCGAGCAAGTGCAAAACCAGATTAATCATCACGACCAGGCCGATAACCACGCCCAAAATTCGCTTCAGATAGCGGGATTTTTGCGCAGGGTCCAGACCAAAGAAGTCCATTATGTGGGGTTGAAGCACATAGAAGGCCCACGCCCCGGCGATCAGAGCCCGGACCGCATAACGGGCCGGAGCCGCATGGTGAGGGTCGCCGCCGACGGCCGGGTTTCCCCCGAACAGCTTGATCACGTTGAAAGCGACGTCCCAACACTGGACCCCGAGAGTCAGGTGCCAACCCTTGGGAGATCGATTGAGAATCCAGTATCCGGCCGCGATGTGAGCAACAGCGACCAGTAAAAAATAGCTGCCGAAAAGAACGGACAACCCGGTCAGGGCGTCTCCCGCACTCAGAACACGCCAGGTCACGACAGCAGGCAGTGCCAGCGCCACGCATCCGGCAAAAATATCATATCCCGCCAAGAGGATCAGGGGGACCGGTCTGCGGGTGGGTTGCGGCATTGCTTAAGCTTCGCCACTGCCAGGCTCGAGCCTGGGGAGCCCGTGACGGTCCTACACTCAAAGCCGGGGACTGCGTGTCTTAACGGCAGAACCCTGACCCGCATGCAGGGCAATTAAGCCGTCGCCTGCATCTGAAACCGAGGCGGTTACTGCTGGCCGGAGCCGTGGGAGTTCTCGGTCGGGGGCTTCCTTTACCACCGCTCCAATGCTATGCGGAACCACTGCGTGTCCAGCATCCAGGAAATCGGCTCTTTCGTGAATGGCGCCATTACGGACGCGATAGAGTCGTGCCCAAGTTCTTGGCAATACCGGTCTTCAGGCTTTGGGCGCGAAATAGTCATGCTCCAGAGTTCCATTGGCGGTAAACCGGAACTGCTCGTATTCACCGGAGGGGGCAGCCACAGCATAGTACTCGTCTTTGGTGCCGGGGTCAGCCACGCTTCGCTCGGCCAGACGCATCACGTTACAGCCGAACTCGAGGGGCTTGCTGGCCATGACCAAGATCTTGGCTCCCACTTCTGATTTGTGTACGTTGGTAATGGCCTTGGCCAGCAGCCAGGAGGCGCCGTGACCCAGACCACCGGCCACGGCGCCTAGCGCGGCAGCGATTCCCGAACGCAGACCGATGGCCTTGGTGGTGGTGAGATGAAACTTGAGGGTCTCCCCGGGGGTAGCGGGCGCGTCGTGAGCGGCGAAAGAGCCCAGTTTTCCCTCCCAGAGAGAGGCATTGGCCCTGGAAAAGTGGTCCTGGCCGATACTGCCGGTGTAGCTGAAGCAGCCCAGGAACTCATTGCTGGCGCGCTCGTCCAGTTGGACAGAGTCGGAGGGAGCGGCCAGCAGATCGGCCTTGACCGATTCGGCCCGTTCCCGCACTTGTCTGGCCCTGGCGACCAGGCTAGCGTCCTGGCCGGTCAGTGGGGCATTGAGGTCGATGATGTGCGTCATGGCAACTCCCTGGTGGTATCTCGTTCTCCACGTTACCAGTGGGCTCTGAAAAAAGGCTTAACGCCCAGACAACGCCTGATCCAGTTCCCCGGCCGCTGACGTTTGGCTGACTTTGTCGGCTCTGCTTTGGAAAGTCAGAGGTCTTCACCCTCGTACTGGGGTTCTTTGGTGAGGTAGGTGCGGGCCTCCCACAGGAGGGGAAAGCAACGTTTGCTGGTGGTGGATTCGAGGTAGCGGACGCCCGTGGAGCCACCCGTGCCTTTGCGGCCGCCGATGACTCTTTCGACGGTGAGGCGGTGGTGGTGGCGCCAGAGGATGAGGTATTCGTCAAATTCGATGAGGGTCTCGGAGAGGAAGTAGAGGGGGAGTTTGTGATTGGGGTGCTGGTAAAGTTCGCGGAGGGCATCTAAGACCTCCAGGTTTTCGGCTTCGCTGGGCTGGTGGCCGGGAGTGCCCATGCCGGGCGGGATGCGGTAGCCTTGGGAGCGGAGCAGGTCGTAGTAGCAACTGCGCAGGTTGGGGCCGTCGAGGCGACGGCGCAGGGCGGTTTGGTACTCGGGCCAGTTTTGGAAGACCTTGAGGAAGTTGGCGTCGGCCAGGCCGGCCACAAACTCGACTTCGCGGAACTGGATGGACTGGAAGCCGCTGGCGGGGTTGAGGCGGTCGCGAAACTGCAGGAAATCGACAGGGGCCATGGTTTCGAGGATGTGAATCTGGCTGACCAGCAGCTTCATGATCTGGCCCACGCGGGAGAGGCGGCGGTAAGCGCGCAGGACCTTGCGCTCGTTCATGGCAGCCATGGCCGACTCGATTTCATGGAGTATCTGCTTGAACCAGAGTTCGTAGGCCTGGTGGATAATGATAAAAAGGGTCTCGTCGTGGTGGGGCGGGTCGGACTGCAGGGTTTGCAGACTGAGCAACTCCTCGACGTGGAGGTAGCGGTTGTATGTTAGCTCGTCGCGTCGGTAGACTTTGGGGCCCTCGTATGGCATGGCGGAGTCTTTGGGCTGGGCGTTCGCCATCCTGCCCAGGAATGGCGAAACGGTAATAACGCAGAAATGGTCATGGGTTGACAGGAGAATGTGAAAAGATTCACAATTCGAGAGAGAGGTTTCTTTTGATTCAAAATCGGGCGTTCGCGCTGTACGCGCGAGTCGTGGTGGCCGCGACCGTATTGTTGATTTTTGTGGGTGCGTTGGTGACTACCAAAGGTGCCGGCCTGGCCGTGCCCGACTGGCCTCTTTCTTTTGGAAAGCTAAATCCGGCAATGGTAGGTGGCGTGCTTTACGAGCATGGCCACCGCCTGGTTGCCAGCGGAGTGGGCTTTTTGACGCTGGTGCTGGCCTTGTGGGCCCAGTTCAGTGGGCAGGATTTGATCACCCGGCGTCTCTCCTGGCTGGCCTTGGGACTGGTCATTGTGCAGGGGTTGCTGGGGGGACTGACGGTGCTGCTGCGCCTGCCCCGTCCGGTTTCGATTGCCCACGGCTGTACCGCTCAGTTGTTCTTCTTGACCACGGTGGCGGTGGCTCTGTATACCACTACTTCATTTAGGAAGGCGCAGGTCACGCTGGTGGGCGACCGGGCCTCGGCTCTACGGTTGACGGGCTTTTTGGCGGTGGGCGTGGTGCTGATCCAGTTGTTAATCGCGGCCACGATGCGCCATATGGGCGCGGGGCTGGTGATTAGCGATTTCCCGACCAGTCTGGGGCGTTGGATTCCGCCCTTTACTTCGGCGGAGGTGGTGGTCAACTACACGCACCGGGTGATGGCTGTGGTGGTGCTGACGGTTTTGTGCTTTTTTGCCTGGCGTGTCTTCCGTGAGCGCGATTCGCTGCCACGTGTGGTGATGGGCTATGCGGCGGCCATGGTGGGCTTTGTGTTGCTGCAGATCACGCTGGGTGCTTACACGGTATGGACAGCACGCGCTTTGATTCCCACCAGTTGGCACGTGGTGAACGGTGCCCTGGTGCTGGGTACGACTTTCGCCACCTGGATGTGGGTGATGCGGGTTTGCCGCCATCATGCTGTGGAAGGCGAGGACGACCGTCCCATCGGGGTGGCCGATGTATCGGTGCGGGACTGGAAAGACCTGTTTAAGGTGAAGCTGGTGGGCATGTCGGTGATCACGGCGGCGCTGAGCTTTTGGGCGGGGCGCGGCTGTTTTGACCTGGTGGGCCTGTTGGAGGTATCACTGGGAGTGGGCTTGATCGGTTCGGGGGCGGGAGCGCTCAACCAGTTGCTCGAGATTGAAGTGGACCGATTGATGTCGCGCACTTGCAATCGGCCCATTCCGGCCGGGCGTATCGCCCCAAATGTGGCTGAATTTTGGGGATGTGCCTTGTCGACAGTGGGCACTTTGTTTTTGGGCCTGGCGCTGCACCCGCTGGCCGGGCTGTTGGCGGCCCTGGCGGTAGTGCTCTACGCCTTTGTGTACACGCCGTTGAAGAGGATTTCGTCATACAATACCCTGATCGGCGCGGTGCCTGGCGCGCTGCCCGTGCTGGTGGGGTGGTCGGCGGCCACGGGCGGGCTGGAGATTCAGGGCTGGGTATTGTTCTTTATCCTGTTTTTGTGGCAGTTGCCTCATTTTATGGCCATTGCCTGGCTGTGCAAAGACGACTACGCCAGGGCCGGACTGCCCATGGTGACGGTGCTCGACCCGGGCGGGCATACGGCGGCGGTGCAGGCAGTGGCTTATGCGCTGGCTCTGCTGCCGGTGAGTCTGGCTCCGGCTTTGTGCGGGCTGGGCGGTCCGGGATATTTGTTCACGGCCTTGATTTTGGGTTTGGTCTATCTTTATGCGGGCGTCAGTTGGGCACAGAGCCGGACCACTCAAGGCGCCCGTAAACTTTTGTTGACCTCGGTAGTCTATTTGCCCCTGCTGTTTGGGGCCATGGTCTTTTGTTAAGTATCCCACACCTTTTTGTGAGGTCGAAGGAAACCGAGGAAGAAGTACAAACTGCTGGCGAGCACTAGCTAGATACTGAAGAAGGTAGTCTCCATGAATCGATGGATTAGTAAATGGCAGCCCATGCTGGCGGCGCTTGCGTTGACCGGGTGTGGGCTGAAAGGCGTGCAAAGCACGGTGGATGCGGATGGTCCGGTGGCTGAGATTCAGTACCAGACGTTCCTGGTCACGCTGTTTGTTTCGCTCGCAATTTTTGCGGTGGTGGGCGGTTTGTTCTTATACTGCCTGGTCAAGTTCCGCGCCCCCGGAGGCGAAGTTCCTCCAGATTATCCCTTGCCAGACCAGGGTCACGGCAATCCTCTGTTGGAGATCGGGGTCATTTTTGTCTCCATCTTATTGGTGGGGATTGTGGCCGTTCCGACGGTCTATGGTGTGCTGTATGGCGGCACTCTGCCTCCGGGCGAAAAGCCGGTTGTCATCAAGGTCACCGGCTACCAGTGGTGGTGGAAGTTTGAGTACCCTGAACTGGGTGTGGTCACCGCTAACGAATGCACGATACCCGTGGGCCGGCCTGTCCAGTTTAAGGTTCAAACCGACGACGTCCTTCACAGCTTCTGGATCCCGCGCCTGGGTGGCAAAATGGACCTGACTCCCGGTCAAGACGACTGGCTGTGGCTACAGGCTGACAAACCCGGCAATTACTGGGGGCAATGCACCGAGTTTTGTGGGGAAAGCCACGCTTTCATGCGGATGCGCGTGATCGCTACCGACTCGGCCTCTTTTGACCAGTGGATACTCGATCAGCGCAAAGACGTGACCGAGAAGCCTCCGGCCATTCTTTCCAAGGGCCAGTGTGCCGCCTGTCACGCCATCCGGGGTACTTATGCTCAGGGTGTGATCGGGCCCGACCTGACCCACATTGGCAGCCGAACCACGCTGGCTGCCGGTATCCACGAGAACTCCGAAGAAAATATCCGGCAGTGGCTCGATCATCCAAACGAATGGAAGCCCGGTAATCATATGTATCGCGACGGCTACCAGTTGTTGAACATCAAATTGGAAGATGCTGAAGAGCGCGAGCTCGCCAAGTATCTGACGAGCTTGAAGTGAGGTAGAAGAAGTGTCAGCAGCAATGCATATCGAGCCATCCAAAGAAGTTGGCTTTTGGGACAAGCTTCTGTTACGACAGATAGGCGAGCCCAAGGGTCTTATGGGCTGGCTGATGACGGTAGACCACAAGCGCATCGGCATTCTCTACGCAGTCACCGCCCTTTTCTGGTTTCTGGTGGGCGGCGTTGAGGCCCTGGCCATCCGCTCTCAGTTAGCCACGGCCAATCAGCGTCTCTACTCGGCCGAATTTTACAACCAACTGTTCACGATGCACGGAACCACCATGATTTTCTTGGTGGTGATGCCTCTGGCAGCGGGATTCTTTAATTATATGGTGCCCCTGATGATCGGGGCCCGCGACGTAGCCTTCCCCCGCTTGAACGCCTTCAGCTACTGGATGTTCTTGTTCGGCAGTTTGCTGATCAACGCCAGTTGGTTTGCCGGGGCGGCACCGAACGGCAGCTGGGTGGGCTACCCTCCTCTCAGTCTTTATAAATACAGCCCCGGTCATAACTACGACTTCTGGCTGGTAGGACTGCAGGTGCTGGGCATCGCCTCGGTGGTGGCCTCGCTGAACTTTATTACCACCATCATCAACATGCGAGCCAAGGGTATGGGCATGATGCGCCTGCCCGTGTTTGTATGGATGACTTTGGTGACCAACTTCCTGGTGGTGCTGGCCTTCCCGGTCATCACCATCTGCCTGGCCGAATTGATGTTTGACCGCACCTACGGCACCAACTTCTTCAACCCGATGAAGGGCGGTCTGCCCGTCTGGTGGCAACATCTCTTCTGGGTGTTCGGGCATCCTGAAGTGTACATTCTGATTTTACCTCCGATGGGTATCGTGTCGGAAGTGTTGCCGGTGTTTGCACGCCGTCCCCTCTTCGGCTATCCACTGGTAGTGGGATCAGGAATGGCCATCGGTTTTATGGGCTTCACCGTATGGGCTCACCACATGTTCACGGCGGGTATGGGCAATATCGCGAACGCCGCCTTCGCTCTGACCACGATGACCATCGCTATCCCGACCGGGGTGAAGATCATCAACTGGGTGGGCACCCTTTACGGAGGGCACCTGCGTATGCGCACGCCGATGCTGTTTGCACTCGGATTTATCTATCAGTTTATGATGGGTGGCTTCTCGGGCTTAATGCACGCCAATGCCGCTCACGATATGCAGCAACACGACACCTACTTCATTGTGGCTCACTTCCACTATGTCTTGATCGGTGGCGCTCTCTTTGGCCTGTGGGCGGGTATCTACTACTGGTATCCTAAAATCACCGGCCGTATGCTCAGCGAGAAGATGGGTCACTTCGCCTTCTGGTTCCTGTTTATCGGCTTCAATACGACTTTCTTCCCGATGCACTGGCTGGGACTGAACGGTATGCCCCGCCGCATTTACAGCTACCAACACGCCCAGGGATGGGACGAGTTGAATTTGCTCTGCACCATCGGCGCCTTTACCATGGCGGTGGCGGTGATCACTCTGTTCTACGATATGTTCATCTACTCACTGCGCAACGGACCGAAGGCCGGAAACGACCCTTGGGATGCACGTACGCTGGAGTGGACCATTCCCTCTCCCCCTCCCGCTCATAACTTTGACGAGATGCCGGTGGTCAAGTCGCTTGACGACTTCTGGACCACCAAGCACCCGGAATTGTTGCACCACGAGGAGGGCGAAGAAGAGCACCCGGCTCACGATGATCACGGCCACGATGACCACGGAATCCATATGCCGGCCGGCAGTTGGATGCCGATGTTGGCCTCGCTCGGATTCGCCATGGGGGCCTGGGGCCTGGTCCACTCGGGTGGCATGAGCCACGTCGCCGACGCCATCGCTCCGACCCTGGAAGCAGCCAGCAAAGCCAATGTGGGTTGGGATCAGTTGGTGAGCACGGCCAAAACCGTGATGGCCAGCAAGCAACCCGACGCCGGCAAACTGTTGACCGAAGCTACGGCCCGCGCCGTGGTGGAACTGTCTAACTGTTACTTCTACATCAAGATGGCCATCGTAGGTGGCGGTCTGGGAGTGCTTGGCGTGTTTGCCTGGGCCCTGGAACCCATCGGCGGCTACTACATTCATTTGAAAAAGGAGGGAGACCATGAGTAGTCAAGTGCTTTTGGACAATCCCCACGAGATGGGCTGCACGGGCATGCCCCACCGAAAAATCTTGATGTGGGCCTTCCTGGCTAGCGATTGTATGTTTTTCGGTTCGCTGATCGCAACCTACCTGGTCTACCGTGGTCACAGCACCAGTCACCCTCTGCCCGAGGATATCTTTGATATTCCACTGACCTCCACGAGCAGCTTCGTGCTGCTGTTGAGTTCGTGGCTGATGGTACTGGCGCTGTCGGCGGTGCAGAAGGGCAATCTCTGGCAGTTTCGTCTGTGGACACTGGGCGTGGCCTTTTTCGGCAGTATCTTCCTGGGTTTCCAGGTCTATGAGTTCACTCACTTTGTGCATGCGGGTTTGACTTTGAAGCAGAACCTGTTTGGCACAACCTTTTTCGTGCTAACAGGCACACACGGTTGCCACGTGGCCATCGGTGTGCTCTGGCTAATGAGTCTGTTCTTCTACAGCTTCATCGGGGGCGTGACCAAAGAAAGGGCTTTGGATGTGGAGATCGCCGGTCTATACTGGCACTTCGTGGACATTGTCTGGATTTTGATTTTCGCGGCCGTCTATCTTTTGGAATACATCATCTAGGGAGCCATTATGGAGCACGCATCAGATCTGTCCTTTGAAGAAGATGGCCCGAAAGGCCATGCGCATCCCTCGGTGTTGTTTTACAACATTATCGCTGTCTCTCTGTTCGTGGTTACGGCTCTGGAAGTGTGTGTACTCTATCCACCGCTGAACCAGATGGGAGATTACATCCGGGTTATCTTGCTGGTGTTGCTTGCCATGGGTAAGTTTGTCATCGTGGTAGCCTTCTTCATGCACCTTTTCTTTGATGCACCGTTGTTGACGTTCTTGTTTACGATTGGAATGGTCATCGGGACGGGCACGGTGGTGGCATTGATTCACGTGATGCCGGCAGCCGAACATCCACTCAAGCCGCGCGGGAAGCTGCACGGGTTGCCCGGAGCGACACCGACTCCACACGCTTTTGAGCAGTGGCGACAAGTCGCATCGGGATAAGCGGTAAGAACGACCGGGGGAAACCCCGGTCGTTTTTTCGTGTGCTGCTGATCTGGCTGGGGCTGGCCGTTTGCGGTTATGGGTGGATGGGGTGGATGGAGCCGTCTGCCCCGGTGTGCCCGCCCGGACTGCGCGAGGTGCCCGGGGTGCGCCTGATGTATCGCTACGAGTGCGGGAAGTGTCACCGGGTGGACTTGCCGGGGATGAACGGCAAGATGGGGCCGCCCCTGGCGGGAATTGGCAAGCGGAGCAATCGGGCCTATCTGGAAGAGTCTCTGAGAGACCCGGGGCGCCGGGTTGTGCGGGGCTATATTAACGGGATGCCCGGCTTTGGGCAACTGTCTGACCCGGAGATGAAGGAACTGGTTGATTACCTGACTACCCTATGACAACCTTAACCAATTTGGAGACGGTGGCCTGGGAATGGCACTGGCACCCCGATCCCGGCGTGATTGAGGGACTGGTGGCGCTGACGGTGCTGTATTGCCTGGCTCTGGGGCCGGCCCGCACGTATTTGGCGCCGGGAGCGGTTTTTTCGCGCTGGCGGGCGGCCGGGTTCCACCTGGGGACGCTGTTGGTGTTTTGGGCGGTTGCTTCGCCGTTGGATGAGCTTTCGGAACGCTATTTGTTTAGCGCCCACATGTTTCAGCACGTGATATTGGTGTTTCCGGTGCCGGTGCTGTGGTTGCTGGGCACTCCGCCGTGGGTGGTCAAGCCGTTTTTGGATATGGACTGGAGCGCGCCGGTGCTGCGCTTTTTCAGTCAGCCGATAGTGGCTTTGCTAGCGTTCAATCTGGTCTTTTATGTGTGGCACATTCCGGGACTGTATGAGTGGGCGCTGCGCGATTCGAAGATCCATTTTTTGGAGCACGCCACTTTTATGGGGGCGGCCATGTTGCAGTGGTGGCCTTTGATTCCGCCGCTGGAAGTGCGGCCCCGTTTGCATTACGGGTTTCAGTTGTTGTATTTGCTGGCGGGAGCTATTTTGCAGTTTCCGTTGTTCTTTTTGCTGGCTTTTATGAATAAGTCGTTTTACCCGACTTATGTGAGCGCACCCCGCATTGTGCAGTTGAATCCAATGATGGATCAGCAGTTGGGGGCGATTATCATGAAACTGGCAGCCATGGCGGTCATGTTCATTTCGGTGACGGTGGTGTTTGGGCGCTGGTACTACGCAGAGACGCCTCGTGCGCAGCGATGAGGCGATAGGCGTAGTGGAGGCGCTGGGCGCTGCCCAGGAGGCTTATGGCAGTGAGTAGAGCGATGCCGATTTTTCCGAGGCTGAATGAGGTCTGGCAGAGGGCCATGGAGACGAGCAGGATAACCATGCGGTCGGCGTGGTCGCCGCAGCCGGGCCAGTCGTGGTTGTCGGCAGGGACGACCAGGGCCACGCGCGGTTTGCAGTAGCTGATGAACATGCTGGCGGCGATGGCCCAGGCCACCACGGGGCCGAGGTCAGGGGCGAGGGTGAGCAGGAGAATGAGCTCGACCAGGCGGTCGACTATGGCCTCGAGGTAGTTGCCCCAGGCGCTCTGGCGCTGCTGGTAGCGGGCTACGGCGCCGTCGACGAAGTCGGTGAGGGAAGCGGCGGCGCCGATGAGTGCCGCCGCCAGGGGGCCTACTTTGAGGTAAGCCCACGAGGCGATAAAGGCGAGGGCCAGGCCCGACAGGGTGATGAGCCAGGGGGAAATGCCCAAACGACCCAGGCGCTGGCCCAGGTACTGTTTGGCTGGCTCAAAGCGGTGACGCGCCTGGCCCAGCAAGGTTAGGGGTTGACCAGGTCGCGCACCAGCGAGGCGACCTCGCCGGGTTTCCAGTCGTTGCCGGTGAAGATTTTCACGAGCTTTTGGTCGCGATCAAGTACGGCCGTGCGCATGTTGTGGTCGATGACGCCTTTTTCGGTGAAGTAAATGACGCCGAAGAGGGAGGCGACTTTGTTGACGTCGGTGGGTTTGCCGGTGAGAAAGGTCCAGTTGGTGGTGTCTTCGTCCTGACCCTGGGCGTATTTTTTGAGGTTTTCAGGGGTGTCACGTTTGGGGTCAAGGGTGATGGAGATGACTTGAAACTGGTCTTTGGCATTTTCGATTTGGTCGAGGAGGTCCCGGGTTTTGCCTAGTTTTTGGGCCAGCATGGGACATTTCTCGGGGTAGGGGCACTGGGTGTAAAGGAAGGTGACCAGCACCACTTTGCCTTTAAAGTCTTTGAGGCTGACCTGCTTGCTGTGCTGGTTGGTGAGGGTGAAGTCAGGCACTTTCTGGCCGACTTTGAGGGTGGACCCGGTGGGGTCGGCCAGGAGGATTTGGGTCAGCAGCAAGAGGAGGAGGAGGACTTTACGCATCGGCTTCTTCAGGAGCGGCGGCGGCCATGCGGCGGACGTGGTCTTCGACAAGGAGGAGGCTGGGGCCGGCGTGTTTGATGATCTGCAAGAGGGTGCTGACGGTAGAGACTTCTTCGAGTTGCTCGGTGACAAACCACTGCAGGAAGGTGTGGGTCATGTAGTCGTTTTGCTTGGAGGCGGTGCCTACGAGGTCGTTGATCTGGGAGGTGACTTTGAGTTCGCCCTCGAGGGCGCACTGGACGGCGTCCGAGGCAGACTTGAAGTCATTGCGGACGTCGGGGATGGACTTGAAGAGGGGCCGGGCACCGGCGTCGTGGAGGTATTTGACGAATTTGAGAGCGTGGGTGCGCTCTTCGTCGGCCTGGCGGTTGAAGTGGCCGGCCAGGGCGGGGAGGCCTTCGCTGTCAAAGTAGGAGGCGATTGCGTTGTACTGCAGGGAGGCGTGCATTTCGTTGACAATTTGCTGGTTGAGGCCATCATAGCATCCGGGTTTGAGGATCATGGAGGGGTCGTGTGCGGTCTTCGCCATAGGTAGGGTCTCCTTTGTTACATGTGGGCACTTTCTTACCCGACGCGAGAGGCTTTACTCCTAATTTTGGCCAAATGCCGGCGATGCATGTGGTGATGACGGCAGCCCACGGCGGCTATGATTCGGAGAGGGTTCCGCTGGGGGGAGGGGCGGCTGTGTGCGAGCGGCTGTGCCGGTTGTGGGCGGGGTCGGTGCGCTTGAGCTTGATAGGGAGCGGGCCGACGGCGCCAGAGGGGGTGGAATATGTGCGCGTGGCCGGGCTGGGCGAGGGCATTCCTTCGCAGTTGAGCGAGCTGGAGTACGCGGCCTTTTCGCGCCGGTTTGAAGAGGGGGCCAGCGAGCGGATTTTGGCGATGCGGCCGAGGCCGGTGGTGCTTGCGCACGATATTTCGGAGGGGCCGGCTTTTGCACGGTTGGCCCGAGCCGGGGTGGACTGTGTGAGCATTCTGCACGTGGATGTGGTCGATTACTTTCAGCGCTTTTATTTGGGGGATTTGCTGCCGACGTTTTGGTGGACGTGGCTGCACCGTAAGTCGAGTCTGTTGCCGTGGCCGAATTTGTTGCAGTTGGTGTTCGATAAGCAGCAGCAGGCAGCCGATCATTGCCGTTACCTGGTGGTCCCGTCAGCCCGGATGAAGTCGATTTTGGAGGAGTCTTATCCAGAGATGCCGACAGGCCGGGTGCGAGTGATTCCGTGGGGGGCACCGGTGTCAGCACCTACACCGAGCGAGGTGGAGGCCGCCAAGGAGCGGTTGCGTTTGCAGTGGGAGTTGCATCCGCGCACACCGTTGTTGGCGACGTTGTCACGGATTTCGCCGGAGAAGTCGCAAGATGCGCTTTTGCGCGCTCTCAAGATTGGGGAGGAGCGAGGGGAGATTCCGCCGGGGTTGACGGTGGCCATTGTGGGGGCGCCGAGTTATATGATGGGGCAACGGTTTTTGGCACGGTTGCAGGGGCTGGCGCGTTCGCTGCGGCGGGTAAGGGTGATTTTCGCGGGGCATTTGGGAGGGGCAGATAAGCGGGCCGCCTTGGAACTGGCATCGCAGTTTGTGGTGTGTTCGCGGCACGAGAGCTACGGGCTGACGATCATGGAGGCGATGGCAGCAGGCTGTCCGATTGTGGCAGTGCGCAGTTATGGGGTGGACGCTACGGTGGATGAGAGTTGCGGGCGGGTGGTCGAGGCGGGTTCGGATGGGCAGCTGTGGCAGGCGATTTCGGGGCTGTTGAGGGAGCCGGAGGTGGGAGCGCGGTTGGGGCAGGCGGCTCTACAAAGGGCATCGAGTGAGGGGTTCGAGGAGGCAGCCAGGCAGTTGTTGCAGCTTTTGCAGGGTTCTCATGGGAGGGGGCCCCACGGTGGTCAGAGAGGCTTTTGAGCGAGCATTCCTCTTTTCCTCAGATCAGAGTGCGTTTACTTTGCATGGGTAAAATTTTGCGTTGAGGGGCGGCCCCGGGACGCTGGCTTCAAAGTCCCGCTTGTGAGGTGAGGCACCTAGCGCGGGACAGCGAAGGATCGACCCTCTCGTTGGGAGGCCCAGTGGGCGGTAAATTGATCTCTCCCGATGCGACGATAGATGACCAGATTTCCGTCGTCTTGCATCTGCAGGTGATACTCACCGGCTGGCCCATCCTGTCCGGTTTCCCACCGGGACTCTCCTGAGGCGGAGACCAGCATCAGTCGCCCCCGACTTCCCAACAGCAAACGACAGCCGGGCAATTGAGTGGCCGTGCCCCAGAGCGGCTGTCCTTCACGGCTGCTGATCACACAGTTTCCATCGACCTGAATCACAAAGCGGTACTGACGATTGGGGGATTCCAGCACGGCTCCGCTGGGCATAGGGATGCCGGCCAGCACGCGGTCGGAGGGGCTGTGTCTGACGGGTGGAACGGGCGCGGTCGAGACAATCCCAGGCACCATCTTGTCGATTTGAGAGCGGAAGGCTTGGGTTTCCGCGATCTTGGAAGGGTCGTTGCCCAGGGCCTCCGCCACCTGGGCCATCAGGCGGTCCTCTTCGGGTTGACCGCCGCCGCTCAACTGAAGCATCGGCCAGACGGCCATGATCAGGGTCAAAGGCGGGCGCCCCTGCACCAGTCGCAGGGCCTGGTTGGTGAGGCGAAAGGGTGCGGAATATTTGCGGTCGGTGCTGGCTCGACAGATACCCGCCACTACCTCCCCTCGCATGGGGATAACCAGGCTTTCCAGTTGCCGGCTCTGGCCGGGACCCACCTGGACGTCTATGGATTCGGCCAGGAAGATGGGTCCAGAGGGGCACTCATAGACGGCTCCCGCCGGCAGCTTCAGGGACTGAGGCCGCTTCGAGCGATTATGGATCTGGGTGATCAGTCGTCCCAGTCGCCCTTGCGGGACACATCGCGTCTCTATCTCCAGGTCCGCCTGGGCAAAGGCGGGTGTCACCAGCAAAATCAGACACAAAATTAGGGACTTTTCCAAGAGACCTCCCACGAGCCGGTGGGGGTATCCCAGGAGTTGGCGGCACCAAAGGTGCCTTTGCCTACCTGATTGGCCACGCGCCCGCGAATCCAGCCGGTAAATGAGAAGCCCCCCTCCGAACTGAACTGGCCGTTAAGAGTGCAGTTGAGATTCCCCTGAGCATCGATCGAACCGGCCACGGTTCCTGTAAAGGGGTCGCCTCCGTAACTTCCCCCCACCCTTCCTGTGACCCTGGAGCCGCGCACCTGCAGGGTCATCATTCCGCTGGTGGAGGTTCCAGATTTATCCTTGCTGCTCTTACCAATGCCCCGGAATCGGCCACTGTAGACCCCGTCCCGGGGCAGCACGCCCAGTTTGACGCGACAGGTATCCTGGGCGGTCTGGCCTCGGGCGTCGCGGACCTCCACCACAAAAGTGCTGTCGGCCGCCCTCTTTCCACTGTAGCGAGGCCCTGTGCCCACCGTTGAGCCGCCCTCGCTCCAACTGTAGGTGTAGGGCGGGCAACCACCACGCGGCTGCACGGCCAGGCTGAAGGGTTGGTTGGGCTGAATTTCCAGGTCGGCGGGACTGGCCGTGGCCTCCAGGCTTACATTGATCTTGCAGCTGGCCGTGGCCGTGTGCTTGGCGGCATCCTCTACGGTCACACTCAAGGTGGAATCTTGATCGCGCTTTCCGCGCAGTCCGGCCGAGGTTACCGAAGAAGCCTTTCCGTTAGAAGTCCAGCGAAAGATAAAGGGCTTGCGTCCCCCTTTGACCTTGGCTTCCACCGTGAACTCCTCGCCCGGTTGCACCTGCAGGCTGGGAGGCAACGTGAGGGACAGGGCGGTCTCCTCCACGGTCACCTGGCTGGATGCCGACACTTTTCTACCGCGCACGTCCCATACCTCGACGCTGACGGTTTCGCTAACTGTAGCTGTGCGAGTGATGGATTTTCCGGTATCCGGCAGTGCTTGTCCATCGGCGCTCCAATGGTAGGTATAAAACGGCACGCCTCCTTTGGGCATGGCTGTAAAGGTCATGGTTGTACCCGCCTTGACGCGGGTCTGGCGTGGGCCCAGGGCGGTGCTGAAGCTTTCGTCTTTGACATAGCGCGACACACTGGCGCTGGCTTTGTCGGCCTCCCCGGCGGCTTCGGCCAGGTTCATCGGTCCATCCCGGGTGTCCACCTGAACGGATCCATACTCTTTGGGGTAGTTGTTGTAGTATTCTCTGAAACCATCACTGAGATCGCGCACCAGTCTGGCGGCCTCGACCCGCTCTGCCTCCGAGCGCGCCCCGGCCAGTTTGTTCTGGGCCGTTTCCAGCCAGTTGCGATAAGCTTGAAAGCCCTCCCCCCAGGCCGACGCTTCGCACGGGTGGCCTGCTCCGGCCTCGTTTTGCCAGAAGGAGCCGGCCCATTGAGTAGGGCTTTGGGTGGTGTGGCGTAGCTCGTGTTTAAAAGTAGCGGCCCAATCGGCCACGGCCCGAGGGTCGACTTGGCCCCCCTTCATGATTTCGTTGGCCATCTTCGAGTTGAATCGAATGTTGGGCGTACCTGGGCTGGTTTGAGCATTGTCGTTGTCTTTGGTGGCGCCCATGGTGATCTGGTTGCCCCAGCCGGAGCGCAACGTGTTGGCTGCCTGGCTGTCTCCCATCTTGTCCAAGAATGAAATAACCGCCTGAATGGCCCGATCCTGGTCCGTTTGAGCTTGCAGGGGCACTGCCCAAAGGCATGCCAGCAGAAACAGGAGAATGATTCTCATCGCATCGATCCTAGTGGGTAGCTTCGATCATGAGTATGACCTGGATCAGTTCTAACCTGAAGGCACTGCTGCGTCGGCCGAGAAGAGCCCGCCATGATTCCTGCTCAACCGGTTTTGCTCAATGGTCTGGCCTATCTGGCCTGGAGTGATGGACAACTTCGGGACGAGGAGATCCAGTTTCTGAGAGATCTGTTCCAGCAGTTGGGCGTCGACCCTAGCCTGCAGGACGCTTTGCTGGCTGAGGCCCCACCCCGTCCCAAAGATTCCGATCTGGTGGTGGCCTGTCCCGACCCGGGGTCTCGACGTGAATTTTTGCGCCTGGCCACTCGCCTGGTTTGGGTCGACGGAGAGCTCTCCGACCCGGAATGGCTGGTGCTCAAATACTACTGCCAGACCCTGGGTATCATCAAACACACCTGGGTGGAGCTGCAAAGCTGGCTGGGAGTATGAGCGATTTACAGACGTCCAAAGCGCGTCAATAACTGACGTAGTGGTTCGATGGGAAGGGCGATGGCGGTGTTGCCGTCGCGGCCCACGGTGGTGTGCGCCCGCAGCAGCGAATTCAAAATCGATTCTTCGGTGGCTTCGACCACGGCCTGGTAGAGCGGATCGAGTTGCTGGTCGGGCAGCCAGCGGGTATTCATCAACTTCTCCTGACTGACTCGGGGCACGGCGTTGGCCGTGCTAAAGGCCAGCACCAAGTCGCCACTGCCATGATGGGACACCGCTCCGGTGCGGGCCAGTCCCAGGCCGGCCCGGCGGGCCATCCGCGACAACTGAGATTGAGAAACGGGAGCGTCAGTGGCCACCACCACAATCAGTGATCCTTGGGTGTTGCGCGACAGAGCCTCCTCGGGCAGGTGCAGCCCCACCGGCACCCCCAGCACGGTGAACTCGGACCTCACTCCCATGTTGGCCATCACCAGCACGCCCACCGTGTAGCCCTCGACCTGGCGCGAGGAAGTGCCGATGCCGCCCTTAAACTGATAGGCAACCATACCGGTGCCGGCTCCCACATCGCCTTCCTCTACCGGCCCGCTGCAGGCCCCATTGAGGGCTGCCATCACCTGAGCTTCGCCTACGTGGCGCCCCTGGATGTCATTCAGGGTGCTGTCGTCGCATTCGGCTACCACGGCAATGGGCACATCGTCTCTGATGCCAATCTGAGGATTGCGCTGGATCAGCCAGCTCACGGCTGCGTCTGCCACTCGTCCCACATTGAGCGTGTTGGTTAACAAAATGGGCGACTCCAGCAGTCCGATGTCGTTGAGGTAGGCCATGCCCGTCATCTCGCCATTGCCGTTGAGTACAAAGGTGGCTGCGGGCAGACGCACTTTCCAAGGGTCGGGGGCTCCCAGTATGGCAGTCACGCCGGTGCGCACCGGGCCCTGTCCTGGGGTCAGTTTGCCCTGGCCGGATCGCAAACTGGCCTGGCCCACTCGCACCCCATCCACGTCGGTAATGGCGTTGTAGGGTCCCGGTTTTAATGTGCCAGGACAAATGCCCAGATCGCGACAGCGGGGGCGTTCGGGTTGGCCCGCAGCCGGATTGGATAGGGAGAGCAGAAAAAGAAGTTGCATCGAAAATCTCACCGGACCCAGTTCTGTGGGGGAGGCCGCGGACCCCCCTGAGAACATACCCCCGATGTTGGAGCCCGGAAAGATACTGCAAGGACGCTACAAGATTGAAAAGCTGTTGGGTTCGGGGGGGATGAGCACGGTCTACCTGGCCGAACATTTGCGTTTGGGCAGAAAACTGGCCGTCAAAGCCCTCAAGCCCAACACCCAGTCACGGGTAAACGCCAGCCAACTCGAGGCGGAGGCGCGCATCATGGCCGGACTGTCTCACCCGGCCCTGGCTCTGGTTACCGACTTCTTCGACGAGGGTAGTGGGCCCCATCTGGTCATGGAGTTTGTGCAGGGCCGTAATCTTGAGGAGATTGCGCAGATGGCCCCCAGGCCCTTAAGTCAACGCCGGGTTTTGGAATTTGCCAGCCAACTGCTCGACGTTCTGGAGTACCTGCACGGCCACGAGCCTCCCGTGATTGTGCGTGACCTCAAGCCCACCAACGTAATGCTTGACGGCCAACGGCTGCGACTGATCGATTTCGGCCTGGCCAAATTTTTCAAGCGGGACCAAAAGGTGCCTGACCCGGGGATGGGTTCGCTGGGCTATGCCCCCATCGAGCAGTTTGGCCGCGGCATCGCTGATGAGCGCTCTGATCTTTATGCGTTAGGAGCCACCTTGCTTTTTCTGCTCACCGATCAGCCACCCCCGGACGCCGCCACACGCCTGAAAGACAAAGCCCCCCTGCTCGACCCGCGCACTCTCAACGACACCGTCAGCGATACCATGTGGACGGCCTTGCAGTGCTTATTGGAGATCGAACCCAGCAAGCGCCCGGCCAACGTGGAGGCGGCCCGCGCCATGCTCTTCCCTGCCCCCATCCCGGTGCCAGTGCCTCCTCAATCGAGGAAGTGCCCCGCCTGCGGCATCCCTCTCCAGAAACTGGAGCAACAGAAAGTTGAAGTTGACCTCTGTCCCAACTGCTGCGGAATGTGGCTGGATAAGGGCGAACTCGAGCAACTGGTCGAGGTCAGTCAGGTTTACGCCGCCCCTGTCCAGCCCAAAAAGGGCAAGAAAACTCTGTGGCAGCAATTGCTCAGCCTGATGAAAAAATGACCTGTTCTTCGGCCGGGATCTCCAGCGCGAATTCCACGACGACCTCGGAGGATTCTAAAAGGGCTGAAGAAGTTCCCTCCCATGTCGCATATTCAAGTTCCCCCCGATGTCCCTGGAATCGTAGCCCTGATGCAAGCCTTCCCGGCCACAGGTCGCATCTTGAATGAGTTGGCCGAAACTTTGCTCAGGGGTGCATCCTCACTGACACATAGGGGTTCAGGCCAGCGGCCGTAGCGTCCTGGCAGAAGACATTGCCCGGGCCCGAGAGCATGGTGCCGACGATGAAGCCATCCATACCACGGTGTTGATTGCCGCTGCTTTCAGCATGTTTAACCGATACGTAGACGGCCTCGATGCTCCCACCCCGCCCGACCCGGCTCTCTACACCACGATGGGCAAGAGGCTGGCCAGCCAGGGCTATATGTAGATGTTACAAAAAAGTGTTTAAGGTCAGTCCGTGAGAGCGGAAAGGACGCCTGAAGCAATCGGTCTCATAAGGGGAAAGAGCAGACTTCAGTAATGAGGTTGGGGCCCTGGACGAAGGGCGAAGCGGCGAGTCCGATGCCAACTCGGAATCGTCCTCGAAAACGGGGAAACGCACCAGAAAGCGATTTTCTGGGGGCACTGTTGAGTCCACACATCAACAGGAGGCGGTCAGGAAAGAGAGAGCCATCTGTCGTTCGACGGGTGGCTTTTTCATTGGGCTCTGGCGTTTGAAGAGGCGCTGGCTTCACACTCTCGCTCTGGGCGCCAACTGAGCAAATCCTGGGCGGCGCGAGCCACGGCCCGCTGAAAGGCGGAACGTGCTTCCGCATCTTCGCCCTGACTGAGGTGTATCAGGCCGGAGAGGTGATGGCCATCAGGCCTCGAACCCCGGACGCTATGAGCGAGAACTCTTGGCCTGGCAGGCAACCGAGATAGCCACCTATGCGACGAGCGTCAACGCTTCGGATTTGATCGAGCAATGCGACCCAGTGACGCGGCAGACCGGGTGGGATAAAGACCGGGATTTTCACCCACCCAGGCTCCTCCTTGAGTTGTCAAAGGAACGAGGATTGCGACGGGAAACCTGAGTTTGCCAGTTGGCACGGCTGGGCGGCGCCCCTCTTGTTCTCTACCCGACGTCGTGTGACCTGGGAAGGAAACGACGACCACATCGCCAGCGCGCAGACCGCGCTCCTCAGTCGCCTGAAATTCGCTTGCGAATCAAAGGCCTTCTCCGTCCAGAATTTCCACAACTTGCAAAGTCGGTACTCCCCCAGGGCCCCAATCATAGGGGGGTAGTTCATCGGACATATCGGCCTCAAGCCATTCTGAGGCCTCGCAATTGCCAGTGGGATCTTGGACTATAGAATCCACCAGGTCGGCTCGAATTCTCCACCTGTTTCCGCCCTTCATCAGGAGGCAAGGGACTGAACTATGCTCAGTCCACGTCGTTCCAGGTCGGGCAGGGCGATGGCGAAGACGTCGTCGAGGTGGGCCACCGGGTGAAACTCCATCTCCGCACGAACATTGTCGGGTAGTTCGCGCAGGTCTTTTTCGTTTTCGCACGGGAGAATGATGGTGTGAATGCCCAGGCGGCGGGCCGCCAGCACCTTCTCCTTGATGCCACCCACGGGAAGAACCAGACCGGTCAGGGTGATTTCTCCGGTCATGGCCAGGTCTTTGCGCGCTGGCACACCGGTGTAGGCGCTGAGCAGCGAGACGGCCATGGTAACGCCGGCTGAAGGGCCATCTTTGGGGATGGCCCCGGCTGGTACATGCACGTGTATCCCTTCGTTGCGGAAGGTGCGCTCGGTCAGGCCGTAGTTGCGCGCTTTGGATTGCACGTAGCTGAGGGCGGCCTGAGCCGATTCTTTCATGACATCGCCCAGTTGGCCGGTCAGGGTCAGGCCGGTGCCTCCCGGAAGGGGCAGCGACTCCACGTAGAGCACGTCTCCGCCCACCTCGGTCCAGGCCAGTCCGGTGGCCACGCCTGGATGTTTCTCCTGGCGGGCCGACTCGGGTTGGTAGCGTTCCGGTCCCAGCAGTTCGCTGACCTGGTCAGCTTTCAGGTCGATGATTTCGTCGGGGTCGCCCTCGGCGAAGCGCAGCGCCAGTTTGCGCACCAGTTTGGCCAGCGTGCGCTCCAGTTCGCGTACGCCTGCTTCCCGGGTGTAACGGGCTACCACAAATCCCAAGGTGGGGTCGTCGACCTGCACCTGTTCGGTGCCGATGCCGGCCTCCTTGAGCACGCGCGGCAGTAAGTAACGGCGGGCGATCTGGAGCTTTTCTTCCTCGCTGTAGCCGGAAAGTCGAATCACTTCCATGCGGTCGAGCAAAGGTCGCGGGATCGAGTCGGTAGTGTTGGCGGTCAGGATAAATAGCGCCTTGGACAGGTCGAAGGGCAGGTCGAGATAGTTGTCCCGAAATTTGTCGTTCTGGGCGGGATCGATCACCTCCAGCAGGGCCGAGGCAGGATCGCCCCGATAACTCGAGCCTATCTTGTCGACCTCGTCCAGCATCAGCACGGGGTTTTTCACGCCAGCTCGGCGCACCGCCTGGATCAGCCGGCCCGGGAGGGCTCCGATGTAAGTGCGGCGGTGCCCGCGCAGCTCGGCCTCGTCGTGCAGTCCGCCCAGGCTGAGGCGCTCGAATTTGCGCTCCAGGGCCCGAGCGATGCTTTGGCCTAGCGAGGTTTTGCCCACGCCGGGTGGACCCACCAGCAGCACAATGGGGGCCTTGGCTCCCGAGTTGAGTTTCATGACGGCCAGATGTTCTAAGATTCGCTCCTTGACGGTTTTCAGGCCAAAGTGGTCTTCGTCCAAAATGGCTCGAGCGCGCTTGAGGTCGTGATTATCATCGGTGTTCTTTTGCCAGGGTAGTTCGGCCAACAATTCCAAATAACCCCGCGTCAGCGAGTGGTCGGGCGAAGCGGGATTGAGGCGCTCCAGCCTTTTCAATTCGCGATCGGCCTCTTTGCGGGCGTCCTCGGGCAGCTGGGCCTCGTCCAACTTCTCCCGCAACATTTCGATTTCAGCCTTCTCGCTGTCGTCTTCCCCCAGCTCGTTTTGAATCGCTCGCATCTGCTGGCGTAGCAGGTAGTCTTTCTGCTCCTTGCCCATTTCACTTTGCACCTGGCTGCTGATGCGTTGACGCACCTGTTGGACTTCCAGTTCGTGGGCCAGAAAGCGGTGGATCAACTCGAGGGCTTCCAGGCGGCTGGAGGCCTCCAGGACCTGTTGTTCTTTTTCGATGTCCAGCTTCATAAAGCCGGCGATATAGTAGGCCAGTTGCATGGGATCGGTGAGTTGGGACGTTAATTGATCCAGCAGAGCTTGAGCTCCCTGTCGTTGGGTTTGTCCCAGCAGCGACAGCAACTCTCCCGACAGGTCGAGCACGCTGCGATGGAGCGCCTCCACGGCGGGGCTGTTGTCTTCCTGGATGGGCATCGGTTGGATGCGAGCCTGCAGATAAGGTTTGCCAGGCTCCAGTTTGACCAGGCGTACTCGCTCCACCCCTTGCAAAACTACCTGGAAGCCGTTTTGGCCACGAGTTGCCTTTTGGATAGTGACCCGCGTGCCAATGTTGTAGAGGTCGTCCTGACCAGGCTCCTCGAGGGACAGGTCGCGCTGGGTGACTACCACCAGAGTGCGATCACCTTCGAGAGCCGCTTCGACGGCCGCGATGGAGCGGTCTCGTCCCGCCGTGATGGGAACCACCATGTGCGGAAACAGGACCGAGTTGCGAATGACTAAGAGGGGTTGAACTTGTAACATACCCAAAGGGTAGGCTACCTCGATGCGGGTTTGCGTTTGCGTTGTGTTTGAGAAATGTTGCCCTGGACTTAAGTCCCAGGTTGGGTGCCCGCCGACCGGCGGGCGTTAGCAGCTTCCTCAGCCGTCGGGTTTTTGGAGGGGTTTTTGCCATTCGTAAAACCCCTTGCGGGCTGAATCTTGAGAATCGGGGGTATCGATGATGGGTAGGCCCCCTAGAAATCCGGAGTAGGCACCTTGAGCCGTGCGACAGATCGTCTGCACTTCGCTCTGGCCCAGCCAACGTGGGATAGAACACTGAGTCACTTGCACCTGAGTGGGCTCGCTCTGGCGGGCCAAAAAACCGTTGGGGGTGAGGTAAACTTCTACTTTTTGTTCACCGTTGGACCATTGCACGAAGTCGGGCCGCGCGTCGGCGTCGCCCGCCCGGTTGTCCTGCGTTTTGTACTGTTTCCAGGCATCTTTGGCGGTGGACGGGCTGAGGCTATGAGGTAGGGGCATGGCCATGGCTACAGCTTAAGCGGAGGGGCTTACCGATTCCTGAAAAGTAACAAAGCGGTTACGCAAACTCTCTGGGAGGATGAGCCTGGCCAGGCCGCAAAGTTTCACGTGAAACGATGAGCCGCCCCAAACCGCCACTTGATGGTTTTGCCTTATTGCCAGTGAGCGAGATTCGCGCCAATCCGCTGCAGCCGCGCCGCCGCTTTGACCAGGAGAAGCTGCAAGAACTGGCCGATTCGATTCGGTTGCACGGAGTGGTCCAGCCGGTGGTGGTCACGCGCGAGGCCGAGGGTTACCGACTGGTAGTGGGCGAAAGGCGCTGGCGTGCCTCTCAGTTGGCGGGTATGGCCAGTATACCCGCTTTGATTCAGGAGATGGCCCCCCAGAATCTGCTGGAAGTGGCCCTGATCGAAAATTTGCAGCGCCAGGATCTCAATCCCGTGGAAGAGGCTCGGGCTTTTCAGTATTTGCAGCGCGAACACAGCCTGACGCAGGACGAATTGGCCCGACGATTGGGCTGTAGCCGCCCGGCTATCGCCAATGCCATCCGCTTGCTGGGCTTGCCTCCGGCCATTCTGCAGGACCTGGAGGCAGGAATTTTGAGCGCGGGCCATGCTCGGGCGGTGCTTTCCGTCGAGGGCGAACGCCATCAGTTGCGAGTGTGGCATGAAATCCGTGAGAGGCAACTGTCGGTTCGGGGGGCGGAGGATTTTGTGCGCAAACTGCGCCATATTAAGCCGGTCGGCCGCGGCGGATTGGGTCTGGCCCCGGACTGGGAGCAGATTCAGTCGCAACTGGGGCAGCAACTCAACGCTCTGGTGAAGATTCGCCCCGCTGGCAAAGAAAAAGGCAAGATAGAACTCTACTATCGAGATCAGAGTCAGTTGGAAGAGCTGATGGAAGTGCTGATCGCTGTAACCGAGCGAGGGATCTAAAAGGGACGCAGGTTTTTGGGCAGGTCAAAGCCGATATCCCCTTCCCAGGGGCTGATTTGGGACCAGATCTGCTCGCCCATTTTCTGAATGACCTGACGTTGCCCGGCGGCGGTGGTTTCCAGCAGGCTCTCCTTATCGCTCCAGCGCAGCACCTGGCGGGTGCCGGGTGAACTCTCCCAGCGAAAGACTTTGCCCCCAGCGCTCTCCTGCAAGCTCCAGGGCGCGCCCAGTTGGGGCGGACCCGGCTTGAGTCGAGGGTCGGAAAATCCGGTCACCGGTTGAGTCAGGCCCGACTGGCGCAGTGCGTTAAGTAAGACATCGTCTACTCGTTCCACCTGGTCTTCCAGGGCTTCGCTGTCGCTGGTGTCGCGCTGGCGCTGCGCTTTTCCCTGTTTTTCGATGTGCTGCGCTTGAAGTTGTTGGGGCAGGTTGAGCATGGCCAGGGTGGGACTGAGGTGGGGCCCCCGCCATTGACCAGCGCTGGCTTTTTCGGCCTCATCTTCCAGGCCCCGGCGACTCTGGCGGTCGGCGTCCTGGCGGTTTTCTATCTGGTCATCCTTGACTTCCTGGGCCACCGCAGTGTCGCTGCCTGCTTCGGAGGAGGGCAGATCTGAGCCGGGGCCTTCGGTCTCTTCGCCGGTGTCGACTTCGCGTTCTAAAAATTGGCCAAAGCGAGCCTTGGGATCTTTACTCTGCGTCTCGGTGGGCCTGGCAGTGCGGGCCCAATCTCCCAGGAAGACGGCCCGGTCCATAAGGCGGCGTTCGCCCTGATGGGTGGGCTCGGGCAACTGGGGGCCGAGAGCCACGACTCAGTGCTTGCGCAGTTGGCGAAGATTCAGAATCAAAATCAGCACTGCACCCACGCAGTAAAGGATGCAGTCATCGCGAGTCAGGTTGGGATGGTTGGCGGCCGCCAGCGGGCTGAGTTGGGCCAGGCGCAGGTTGCCCAGCAGGTAGGCCTGAGGCAATAGCAGCACCAGCACAGCGCTGACCACCCCCCCTTGAAAAGCCGAGGCCACACGGGGGCTGGACCGGAAGACCAGGGCCACCCAGATCAGTGCACCAATCAACAGGATCGGACCGTTGAGGACGTTTTCCAGCAAGGCCCAACCGACCAGAGTCATGGCCACGGCCACACGGGCATTGTTGGAGGCCCGCTCAGGTTCGCCGAGACGGGCGCCGATCCAGAGGCCCAGCGAGCAGAAAAAGACCATGGAGCAGAGTCCAACGGCTAGAAAGCGCAAGGGGTCCCAATCCATTACCGGCACGCCCAGCATGGCCAGCCCGACGGTCAGCCCCATGAAAAGCAGCCATTCCAGCAGCAACGGGGCAGCGGTTACGGCCGCTTTGGTGGCCAGCAAGCCCAGCACTCCACCGGATTTGGGCAACTGGCGAACAAGTTGCACCGAATGGTGCTGGATTTCTTCGGCCATGCTGACGGCGCAGCCCATGCAGGCTCTCAGGCAGGTAAGGCCTATCAGCCACAGACCGGCAAGGGCATACGAACTACGGCGTTCGGGAACGAGCTCCAGATTGTAGCTGGCCAGGGCATAATGAAACAGGGGTAAGCTCATGGCCACGGCGGCCCAAAACAAACCGGGATAGCCTCCGAAGCGACCCGCCGTCTTGCGGGCTAACTGGAGGCTCCATTCTCTCTGTAACATGGCTCTGCTCAATCAGGCGTACTTCCTTTGGCTCCCCGCGACCCTGGAGGAGGAGAGTTCTCTCGTCCCAAAGGGTCTTACCCTATCATGATTTTTCTCGAGACGCTTTGCAACCTCCCAGCCTAGAAAGTTTGGTATCTATTTACGTAACTCAACCCGATCTGGTGGAGTTGTGCGGTCATTTTCTTCAGGTTATCGGCGACAGTCTGGCTGGTTACGATTATGGGCGCGCCCTCGAGTTGGGCAGCGAATGGCTGAGTAAGCTTGACGGTGACGTGAAAGACGAACGGCTGGCCGACCAGAAAGGGGCCATTCGATTGTGGCGGGCCGAGCTGTTGGTCCAGCTACAGCGCTGGGACCAGGCTTCCGAAGAATTGGACGGGCTACTCTGTCGGCGCACTTCCATTGCAGAGAAGCACCTGTTGGTGCGGGGCTTAATTTTGTTGGCCCAGATTCACGGGATGTACGGGGAACAGGAGCAGGCCCAACAAGCTCTCCAGCAGAGTCAGAGTTGGGATCCCGAGGGCCGGTTTGCCGTCCAATGGCAATTAGAAAAGGCGCGACTGCTGATACGATCGGGCGAATTGGAGTCGGCCCTTGAATTTTTGCCATTGCACGGAGATGATGAGCGTGACATCGAGCGCGGGCGGGTTCTTTTTCGACTCCATCGCTATGCCGAGGCCGAAGAAGCCTGGCTTAACGTGGGCGACAGTCAACGACCCGAGTCCGACCGATTTCAGGCCGAAGCCTGGCGGCTGTTGGGGTTGCTGCATCAGGAGATGGGCGAGGCCCAGGCCGCCCTGGAGTATCTGGAAAAGGGTCTGCGCACATTTTGGCATCTGCAGATGTGGATTGGCGTGGCCAAATCTTATGAGGGCCTGGGCCAGGTGTGCAGCGATCTGGGCAAGCCGACAGAAGCGCTCCACTTTACCCATAAGGCCGAACGCCTCAGCCGCCGTCTTGGCGCTGAGTCCGAACTGGCCGTGGTTTATGGTCGACTGGGAAATTTGTGCATGAAGTTGGGCGACCTGCCCCGGGCCATTCGCTTTCATCAGTTGGATGTGGAGATGTGCCGGCGCTTTGGCAACTACCGAGCCCTGGCATACGCACTCAGCAGTCTGGGAATGTCCTATCGGGCTCAGGGTGACAACCAGTTGGCCTCGGAGTTACTGACCGAAAGCCTGGATCGCTTTCTTCAGCTGGGTGAGCGCGGACCGATGTTGAAGGTGCGCATCGAACGCGGGCGCACCTTGATCGAGAGAAGCCTGCTGGAGGAAGCAGCTCATGACTTGCAGGCAGCTGGCTGGATGTTGGGCCCGGGTACGGCGGTGGCGGATTCGGCTCAGATTTATGTGTTGACGGCTCGGCTGGAGCGGCTGCGTGGCAATCCCGATGCGGCCGAACAGAACTTGAAGTTTGCCCACGAGGTGCTCGGTCAGGTACCCAAGGATGCGGCCATCCGCTGTGAGGCACTGCGCGAAAATGGCTATCTGTGCTTGGGGCGCGGCGACCTGGAGGGCGCCGCCCAGGCCTTTGCTTCGGCCACGGCTTATGCCCGCAAAGGGGAGCAGCAGACCATCTGGTTGGAATGCCTGGAGCAGCTGGATCGGCTCGATGAACTGGAAGGGGCGGAGGCCGTTTTGGAGGGTCTGCATCGCGGCAATCGCGACAGTGGTGAGCTTATTCGCCCTCCTCTGGCTGTAGTGGTCGGGTGACGGTGGGACCCTGAGAGGCTTGCTCGGGAAGGACTCCGGCACTGGGCGGTTCCAGGATTCCGTGGGTAAGCCAGGCTCGGAAGCTGATGCTGGGCACTTCCAGCAGTCGCTGGCTGAGCGCCTGAGGCGGCAAATCATTGCCCTGTAGCAGCATTTGCAACATCTCTTTGGTCATGGGAAACCAGTCGAAGTTGCCCAACACGCCGGCGGCCGTAGACATAAGAAATGTGGGCAACGAGAAGAGTTTGGTTTTGTATCCCCCAGACTCGATTAGCAGATGGAGCAGGGCCTTGTAGGTATACACCTCGTCCCCCCCTACGTGAATGATTTTGCCTTTGGTGTCGGGACGATCCAGGCACCGTTTGACGGTTTCGGCCAGTTCCCAGGTTGAGATCGGGGCCAGTCGATAATCGCCTTTGCCAAAGTAAGGAAAAATGGGGGCCTTGGCCAGATTGCTGCGCAGCAGGCGCACGAAGCTCTCTTTGGACTGACTGCCTCCGTAAACCACGGAAGGGCGCAACAGGGTCCAGTCCAGACTGGAACTGCGCACGGCCTGTTCGGCCTTGGCCTTGGATCGCATATATTCGGTGGTCGGATTTTTTTCGACACCGTTGGCGCTGATGTGTATATAGCGTTGCACGCCCACTTTGCCACAGGCTCTCACCAAATTGAGGGTGGCTTGATAGTGGAGGGCCTCAAAAGTGATGCCTTTTTGAGGGAAGGCCCGCAAAATTCCGATGCAGTGGACACAGGCCTCTGCTTCGCGCAGTTGGGGTTCCCACAAATGAGGCTCGAGGATGTCCCCCTGTACCTTTTGAACACCGTCCACATCCAGGTCGGCTGGTTTGCGGCACAGGGCGATCACCTCGTGACCGTTCTGCTTGAGGTGGCGGACGATCTCTCGGCCTACGAAGCCGGTGGCCCCGGTTACAAAGACCCGCACTGTTAGTTGTGGCTCGGTCCAACTTCGGGGAGAGTCTCCCGAAGTTCGCGCAGCCTCTTGCGCAGGCGCTCCGCCTGAAAGTCCAACTGGTTGCCGTTATCGGGGCAACTTTGGGGAGCCAGAAGTGAGCCCAGGCTGGCTCCAAATAATGTCCCAAGCACCAGGCCCAGGGTAAAGCCACGCTCGTGGTTCGGTTTGGAACGAATGATTTGTGTCATTGGAATCCTCCTGGCCGCAATCCTGATTTCAATTCATGTCATCCAGCCGGCGACGCCCCCGCAGTGCACGTCCCAGAGTCACTTCATCGGTGTAGTCCAGGTTGCCTCCTGCTGGCAGACCCTGGGCCAGTCGGGTGACCGTGACTTTGGGGCCAAGCTGGCGGAATAGATACAAGGAAGTCGCCTCGCCTCCTACCGTGGTGTCCAGGGCCAGGATAACTTCCTCGATCAATTCGCGGTCCACCCTTTCGACAAGCTCCCGGATGCGTACCTTTTCGGGACCGATTCCATCCAGAGGCGAGAGCAGGCCGCCCAAAACATGATAACCGCCTCGATACTCGCGGGTTTTTTCAAGGGTTACGATATCTTTGGGCTGCACCACCACGCACAAAGTTTTAGGGTTGCGCCGCTTATCACTACAGATAGCACATACCTCCGCCTGGCAGTAGTTAAAGCAGCGAGAGCATGTGCGAATGTGCAGGCGGGCGCCACGGATGGCCTCAGCCAACCGGATCGCCTTACCTTCGGGTGACTCTAGCAGCCAAAAAGCCAGTCGGACAGCCGACTTCGGACCGATCGTGGGCAATTGCTGAAGAGACTCGACCAGTTCTTCGAGAGCTTCTGGGTAGTCCGCCAAATTTTAGAACAAGCCGGGAGGCAGGGGCAAACCCGCGGTCAGCTTGGACATTTTGTCTTGGGACATCGATTTTGACTTTTCAATGCCATCCTTGACGGCGGTCAAAACCAGGTCCTCCAGCATTTCGACGTCTTCCGGGTCAACTACCTTAGGGTCGATCTTAATCGACATCACCTGGCCGTGGCCATTGACGACGGTTTTGACCATTCCCTGACCGGCTGTTCCTTCCACCGTGATGGTTTCCAGTTCTTCTTGCATCTGGCCCATGGAATGAGTCAGCTTTTCTTGCATTTTTTGCATTTTGCGCATCAGTTCTCGTTGCATGACGGCTCCTTGAGGTTGCTTTAGCTAGATTTGCTGGCGAATACTTCGCGAATGGCCTCGACCAGTTCGTCGAGGTTGAATGGTTTGACCAGGTAGGAAGTTGCCCCCATCTGGTAACCCTTGAGAATATCGTTATGCTGATCGCGGGCGGTAAGCATTAGCACGGGCACATTGGCGGTCTCGGGGTCGTTGCGCAGAGTTTCCAGCACTTGAAAGCCGTCCATGCCAGGCATCATCACGTCGAGCACCAGCAGATCGGGCTTTTCTTGCTGAAAGAGTTGGAGAGCCTCCGGTCCACTGGAGGCACTAAAGACATGGAAGTCCTCGAGTTCTAGATACTGGCTCAGGGATCGAAGGATGTGTTCATCATCATCGACCACCAGGATTTTAGGTGGTGTATCGCTCATTGGCTCTGCTGCTCCTACTCCGACGCGTTGTCATTCGCCGCATCCAGGATGCGACCTCCGAACAAGCCGGAGGCTTTCTTGATCAGGTTTTCATGCTCTTGCTCTTGCGGCGGAACCAACTGGGCGCCGTCCTGCACGACCTCAATGCGCACCTTGCTTTGCAGAAGCTGGCTACTTACCTCTTCCAGGAGGCGAACCGAGCGACCGATGTATTCGAAGTGCACTGGATGAGTGGCAGGCACCGATATACGCAGAACTTCGGGACCAAAATGGCTAAGCTTGGCGTCGGCCAGGAAGGCTTTCAGGCGTTTGTCCCGGTCGCGCAACGACTCTTGCAGATGGGGCCAGAATTCTTTGGCGCTGGTGATGGCCTTGCCCCCGTTGGGCAACTCCGGCTTGGGCGGTTCGGGTCGAGGCCGAGGTGCAGGTTGCACGGGCGGCGGGGGCGCCCCTTTCACGGGTAGGGGGGCGACTGGCGGGGTCGCTGCCACAGCGGCAGGCTTCCCAAGGTGTTTGACTTTTTCCTGCAATTCTTGAACCAGGCGGGTCAATGCTTCCAGCCCTCCAAGGCTAGAGTTGGCGGGGGGAGTGCAGAGTTGGACGAGACTCAGTTCCAGTGCGATGCGGGCTGGTTGCCCGTCACGGATGGCCTGCTGCACCTCTACTGCCGATTTCAGCCAGGCCAGAATCTGGCCCATCGACAGGCCCTCAGCCTGTTGGTTCAGGCTGGCGCGATAGGCTTCGTTGAGTTCATGGAGGCCGGCCTCGTTAGCCTTCACCTTGCTGAGCATGAGCAGACGCAGGTGGTCAACCCAGAGATCGACGGCACGCACGAAATCCTGGCCGCCGCGGTGCATCTCCTCTACGGCACCTAGCAATATCGCCGCCTGGCCGGTGCGCAGGGCCTCGACCCAGCGCCCTAGCGTTTCTTGGGGTAGCAGCCCCAACATCTGCACCACGTCACCGGGTGTTACGTCACCCCCGCTGTAATGGTGGGCTTGCTCGAGCAGCACCAGGGCGTCGCGCATCGATCCCTGAGCGGCGCGCGCCAACAGTTGGCAGGCCTCCGCGTCCAGTTTGAGCCTTTCTTCCTGGGCGATGTGGTTGAGGTGGTCTTCCACCTCTCTTAGCGAGAAGGCCCGAAAGTCGTAGCGCTGACAGCGAGACAGGATGGTTGGCAGCAGTTCGTGCGGATGGGTGGTCGCCAACACGAAAACCACGTGCGAGGGCGGTTCTTCTAAAGTTTTCAGCAAGGCGTTGAAAGACGAACTGGACAGTTTGTGCACTTCGTCGATGATATACACTTTGTATCTCGCCTTGGCGGGCGCAAAGTGGACTTTGTCCACAATGAAGTCGCGAATTTTGTCTACCTGGGTGTTGGAGGCAGCGTCGATCTCGAATACATCGAGGCAGTTGCCCTGGGCTATTTCGCGGCAGGTGGAACATTGGTTGCAAGGCTCAAGAGCGGGGCCGTTTTCACAGCACAGGGCTTTGGCGAAGATACGTGCGGTAGAGGTTTTGCCTGTGCCGCGCGGGCCGCAAAACAGGTAGGCGCGGGCGGGAGACCCTCCCGAGAGCACGTTGCGCAGCGTTTTGACCACGGCCTCCTGGCCCACCAGATCGGCAAAAGCTTTGGAACGCCACTTACGGAATAAAGATACCTGACTCATGGTAGCCCCCTTCCCCGTGGCTCAGCGCTTACCTACGGGGTCATCGGCTCGAAAATAGCGAGGGACCTTTCGAACAAGTTGTCGGTTGAGCCGAAAGGCGTTGACTCTGGCCAGTATTCCCGCACACCCGGCGAACGCTCCTGAGCAAACCAGTTTAAAGGAACTGTAGTCGGAATCGGTTTGAGGGGAATCGCCCAATGAGGTTTTGCAAAAAAACTCCAGCCCGGGCATGGTTGACCAGGCGTGGGCCCCCTCTGGCCAACCCCAGAAAAAGGCAAAGCTGAAGCCTGCTGAAGCGAGAAAGCCGACACGGGCCAAGTCTCTTTCTAGATCGTGCCCGCTGACGCCCTGCACTCTCCGTTGATGGGCGTGGCCATAAGCCATTAACATCCCAAGTATGGGAGCCAGTGCCTGGAGGACAAAAAAAAGCAGGGTGGGACCGTTCATCAGAGCGTTCGCAAGAGCGGGTCCAGTCCTCCGCGTGCGTCCAGGTCATGAAGGTCATCGCTGCCCCCGATGAGCTGGTTGTTGATGAAGATTTGGGGAACCGACCTTTTTCCGCCGGTTCTTTCGGTCATCTTGGTGCGCGCGTCTTCATCTCCGTCGATGGAATGCTCCTGATACGTGACTCCCTTGGAGTTGAGCAATGACTTGGCTCGCATGCAATAAGGGCAGGTGGCCCAGGTATAGATCTCAATGAGAGCTTGGTTTGGCATAGTGTCTTCCCGACCCTGTCTGTAACATAGAATACGAAATTTTGTTCTGGTGGAAGGTTCCTCCAGGAAGCTATCGTATCATGGCCGGACACCTGCAGCCAACGGTTTCAGGACGTCTTGACTGAAAGGCATGGAAGGTAGCCAGGGAATGCGTGAGTCCTCCTTCGAATTAGCGTCGCGTCTGCGGGCCGAGGCCGAGGCGCTGGAAGAGCTATTTCTCGAAGCGGAGAATAACAATTCTTACCACGCTCGCGTGGAAGAAGAAAGTCGGCTGGAAGAGTTACTGGGCCTTGCTCAGGACCGTCTGGCCACCCTCCGCTTAGAAGCTCTCCAAGAAGCGCTGGAGGATGTGGAAGCCATAGTGCGCGGGCTGCGTGATGATGAAACTCGCCGCACCGAAGAAGGCCGTCCTCTGGGTTTGATTCAAAATTTTATTCGCCTGGCTGAGTCTGAGCGCGTTCGATTGCACCATATTATCGACGCTGCGGTGCGAGCCGAGGAAGAAAGTCGGCGCAGTCGCGAGCGGGGACGTGGCTGGGGCAGCGCTGAGCGGTTCTACAGTGGTGAAAGGCCGGCGCGCAGGGCTGAGCCCGTTTCCCGAGAAGTCCCCCCCCGGCGGGACCGGGAAGTCAGTCGCCCTCGCAAAGTTCGTGAGGTCGTCAATGAATTCAGCGACCTGGATTCGGCTTAGGGGGTCATTCAGGCCAGATCCTGAGAGTGTCAATCTCGGGATAGTAGCAACATGGTGAACTGGAGTCGTCTAGGGCGGTAGCGAAAGCCCCTGGTAATACCAGGGCGTTTGCTTTTTATGGCGTAACGTGCCGCGAATCTCATATGGCGGAGTATCACGGATCGGACCTACCTGACCGGCTGCGGCAGGCTGCTTCCTCTTTTGAAGAAGCGGCCGATCCGAACGTGCCCCCATTGCGACAGCGTAGCCGCGAGTCGGGCGGACTGCAAGAATTGGTGGACTACGCCGCTGACCGGCTGGCCTTACTGCGTCTCCAAAATCTGCGCGAAAGTCTGGCGGACGTTGAGGACATTCTCCGCAGCCTGAAGCACGAATTGGACATTCGTCGCCATGACGGTCGCAATGTCCGACTTACCGAGCAACTGGTCTGGGAAGCCGAACAAGAGAGAGCCCGCCTGCTGGGCCAGATCTCTCAGGCTGTCGATGTGCCCGGCATCTACCCGGAGCGCCGGCGCCGTTACGAGTCCGGTGAGTCCTACGAGCGACCACTGGACACCCGGGCCCGCATCACCCAGCACTTCGCTCAGTTTTATCGGCCCGAACCTGAATATACCCGTGAAGAATACGTTAACGTTTCTGATCGGGCTCGCTACTATAGAGACCAGGAGTACGAGGACGAATCTCCCTACTACTACTCCCGTCCAGAATCCCTTGAGCGCTCCCCGTCGCGGGGGTCTCGCGAGGCGGAGCCGCCAACTCGGCCCAGCTTCGAGTTGGGCGGAACTGGCGTTAAGGCCGTTCGGGAAAGTCCTCCGGCGCGCTCGGCCGAGACCCCTGGCTGGCTTTCGGTCCGGGTGGATCGCAAGACACGAACTCCCCACGCTTCGGCCGAGTTGAATCTGGGTGAGGCCAGAGAACCGATGGCTCCGTTGGGGCGCTCCAGGCCGCAACCATTACAGCTTGGGCGAGCCTCAGAAACGAAGAAGGCGACTTTCCATGCTTCCCAAGCCGTCGGTCTTTCGTGGCTGGGTAAGACATCCGCTCGGTCGCAGGCGCAGGAGGTTACCGCCGAGGACTTACCAGCCATCCCGTCGGATGACGAAATGCTGCTCGAAGAGGATGCACTTCTCCTCGATTCGGACCTGGAGTTGGACGATTCCGAACTCCTGGATGACGAATTAGACCTGTCCGACCTCGAGCTCGGGGATTTTGAACTGGATGGCGAGCTGGATGTGGACAGCGATCTGGGTCTTGAACTGGACGACGAAGATCTGCTTTTGAAGGATCTTGACCTGGACGACGAGTTGCTGCTCGATGAGGATGAGGCCGAACTCGTCGATGACGAATTGGCCGAGCCCTACCTGGATGATCTCGACCTGGAGCTTGAGGATGACCTCGAAATCGGCCAGTTCAGCGAAGCTGAACTGCAAGTAGAAGGCGATCTGGGCGAGGTTGAATTAGAAGACCTGGATTTAGACGCTGAGGTTGACCTGGGTGACCTGGAGCTCGACGAAAACGATCTCGACTTGAGCGATTTGGAGGAAATGGACCTGGCCGGTCTGGACTTCTCCGATCTTGAGCTTGATGACGACGAATTGTTGGCGCTCGAAGACCTCTCTCTCAGCGATAGCGATGAGAGAGAAGCCGCAGCAGAAATCGATTCCAGGATGACGGAATCCGTCATCGAGCCTTCCGTAGTTGAGCCTGCGCCAGTGGATGAAGAACCTGTCGCGCTGGAAGAGCCTCTCGTCGAGGTTAGCCTGGTTGAAGTGGCCCAAGAGGAGCCCGTCGCACACGAAGCGCCGCTTGTTGAGGAGGAGCCCGTTGCCGTTGGCCCTTCCGCAGTGGAAGAAGAGCTTGTTGAACTGGAAGCTCCGCCCGTCGAGTTTGCGATGATTGAAGCAGAAGCGGGCCCGGTTGAAGTGGAAGAATTGCCCATCGAACCGGAAGCCCCGCCGGTCGATTTTGCGATGGCTGAAGAAGAACCCATCGCCGTGGGTCTGGCTGAGGTGGAAGCAGAGCCCATCGAGCCAGAAGCCCCGCCGGTTGAGGTGGCGATTGCAGAAGAAGAGCCCCTCTCCGTAGGCCCGGCTGAAGTGGAAGAAGAGCCCATCGAAATGGAAGCTCCGCCGGTCGAATTTGCGATTGTTGAAGCCGAACCCATCGCTGAACGTCCGACTGAGGTAGAAGAAGAGCCTGTCGAGTCAGAATCCCCGCCGGTTGAGGTGGCGATCGCAGAAGACCTCGTAGGTACGGCCGAAGAGGAACCTGTGACGCCCGAGGCAGGGCCTGAGGAGGCGTCGCTCATCGAGGAAGAGATTATCGCTGTTGGCCCGTCCGAAGTAGAGGAGGACGCCGAGTTGGAAGTGACGGATGTTGTCGCCTCTGACCTGAACAGCTTGCCACCTTTGGAAGATGTCGATACTTCTGAGTTCTTCGGGGGGATGCCCACGGCCGAGTTGACGTTTTTGGCCGAGGACGAATTGTTCGCGTCGTCCGAGCCGCAATCATCCATAGAGACTCAGTTGCCTTTGAGCGAAGAGATTCTGGTCGGGTCTGGAGAGTCTTCCTTCGAGGGCGATAAAGACTTCTTCAGCGATTCCGCCGACGCTACTACGGCGTGGCTGGATGAGCCCCTCACCGAAAGTGTCGAGGCGCCCGATTGGCTGAAGAGCCCCGACGAGGAGTTGCCGGCCGTGGCCGGGGCTCCAACGGTGGAGTCGCTGGAAGCCGTGATCGAGGATGTGGCCGCCAAGGAGGCACTGGAGACCCCACTGCCTGCCGAGGTGGAAAAGGTGGCTCCAGCACCGGTTACCCCCCCTCATCCATTCGATCAGGGAGCCAGCGCCCAAGAACGCCGGCGTCTGGTTCGTCTCAGTTGCAGCTATGATACGACGGCCTACTTTGAGGGTCGCCCGGCGCCCGTCAAGTTGGTGGACATCAGCCTGGGCGGTGGTAAGTTGGTCGGGCCCAACAGTTTTCAGCGGGGTCAGCTAATCCAGGTCTCCAATCCGTTGCCAGAAGCTAAGATCAACGAACCGGTTACGGCACGCATTGTGTGGATTCGTCCCAACAAAGACGAGGAAGGCCGATTTGATATCGGTTTGCAGTTTGAAGAGTCACCTGAGATTTTGGGAAAATCCTGGGTGATCACCGTCTTAAATAAGATCGGAATGCAATCCAAGGTATTCAATCAGCGCAAATACACCAGGGCCGTGGCCAACCTGCCCATCGAGATCGACCTTTTGGTGAAAGAGCGTATTCCGGGGACCGCCCTTGATATCGGGTTGGGAGGGGCATTGTTGGCCGTGGACCGACCCCTGAGCCCTACCACCCGCTTCAACCTGTATATGGGCCCGCTGGGCAACCACGAAGCGCTGGAGTTGCGTTGCGAAGTCATCAGCTCCCGCCACGATGAGGGCGGGGCGGGGTGGACTCACAGCGCTAAGTTTGCCGAGATTTCGACCACCCAGACCAAACTCTTGGGTCGGTATGTGGTCGACCTACTCAAAGCGGGAGGTTCGGTCTAACTGTGGGTGCCCAGTGGAAAGCCAAGCACAAGGAAGCCGCCGCCAATGCCAAGGGACGGATCTTTGGAAAACTGTCCAAGGAGATTATGATCGCGGCTCGCAGTGGGGCCGATCCAGACATGAACCCGCGACTGAGATTGTTGGTGGAGCAAGCCAAGAAGGCTTCGATGCCTCGCGAAACCTTGGAGCGCGCGCTCAAAAAGAGTTCCGGTCATCAGGCCAACGCCGTCAACTTTGAGCACCTGACCTATGAGGGATTTGCGCCACACCGAGTTCCCCTCATCGTGGAGTGTCTGACGGACAATATAAACCGCACTGTATCTGAGATTCGTGTACTCTTTCGCAAGGGCCAGTTGGGGGCTGCCGGGTCGGTGGCGTGGGATTTTGACTACCTGGGCATGATCGAAGCCGCTCCCCTCAAGGCCGGGGCGGACCCGGAGTCAGCCGCCATCGAAGCGGGGGCTCAAGATTTTGAGCCAGCCGAAGAGGGCGCCACTCTCTTTTTGACCGAGCCCACCGATTTGGACCTGGTCTGCCGAGCCTTGCCCAACTTCGGTTTCGGGGTGCAGTCTGCCAAACTGGGCTATAAGCCGAAGAACACGGTCACCTTGGGCGAGGCCGAACTGCAGGAAGTGGAAGCTTTCCTGGCCGCCATCGATGCCCACGATGATGTGCAGAACCTGTACGTAGCGTTGGCCGGCTGATCAGAAATGTCTCGCCGAGCAATGACTCTGAGTGAGGTGGTCCTGGCCCTGGCTATTTTGGTGGTGGCAGTCATAGGTATCGCCACTTTCGTGGTGACCATCCACCGCAGCGTCAAAGAGGGTAAGGTTCAGTCGGTGGGTTCGACCATTGCTCAGAGCGAATTGGAACGGCTTCGGCTGGATTCGGTCAGTCTTACCAATCTGGCGGCCACCCCCAGTCTGGGTGTGAAAGATCATTTGGTGACCATTGACGATTTTGAGGTGAAGTTTCATCAGGTGGTCACAGCCACCGATGTGCCGAGTATGGGTTCGCGTTACCTGCGGGTGTTGGCCAAAGTCACCTGGAAACAAAGTCGCCGTCAGCGCGAAGTGGTGCTGGAGTCGTGCTATCCTAAGCCATAACCTGGCCTATTCTTGGATCCAGGACTCGACTTTCCAGCGAGCTTGAGTGACCTGAATTCGGTTTAATTGACTCTCTGGATTGGTGGTCACCATGCTCCCGCCAGCCAGCGAGACATTGCCAACAGCCACCAGTCCTCCCACCACACGGACCTGGCCGGCCAGGTAGGCGTTCCCTTTCGAGGTGATCATGCCCTGATAGTAAGTGTAATGTGGAAGACCCAGGTTTACGTCGATACCCGCGTTGTTGACGTTGCCAAAGAGATTGTTCACGTAGTTGCTGGCCGGTGGAGTGAGCGAGGCGCCCTGTGGGCTATCGAAGTGGTCGATGGCCAATTGGACGGTCGCCGGTGTGAGGCCCAAATCATCGGCCACATCCTGGAGTGAGTCACAGCCCATTTGCGGCAACGCCGATAGGGCCACCAGCAGACATAGTGCCGCGCGTTTCACGGTGCCACCGCCTGAATGGCGGCGTGCATTGCACCGGCCTGATCCAACCAGGCGATTACGTCAGGGCGAAGGCCGGGATTGACGTCGGTGCCGTCGCCGTTCTTCCATTCCAGAAATGCCGGCGTGGGCGCTGAGTTCTGGCTGTCATACCACTGGAAAAAACTGACGTTAGAGGGTGCGCCAGGGGGCAATCGTTGACTCAGTAGGTAGGGAATCTCTTCAGGCATGGCGGCAAACAGGTCACCTACCGAACTGAAGTTGGTGACCCATCCGTCGGAACTGCTGTCGTCGACGTAGGCCGAGGGGTGGGCCAATAAGACGTCTCCATCGGTGTAGAGCAGAACTCCCTTGGGAGTATCATTGCGCAGGTTTTCGCCGCCGCGCAATAAGGCATTGCCGTCTACCACCAGGGTGCCTTCGCCGGTGACCCCGCGATTCAAAATGCAATCGCCGGTCACGTGCACCACCATTCCTGCCGGAATATGCAACACTTGATTGAGATCCAGATCGCCACTGATCTTCGTGTTGGCGGCCACAATGCCGCTGCCCGGAACGGTGGTGTTGGGAAAACTGGTAGCTAACAGACTGGCCTTGGTAAAGTTAGCTGCGGAGGGCGACCCGCAGGTGTTGGTCTGACCATAGACCACTCCGGTGATGCTGCCCGCTACCGAGGCCAACCCCGTGACCGATAGCTTGTGAGAATTGTCTACCGTCAGGTTGGACTGGGTGAACATGTTGCCCCGAGAACTGCGCGTGTCCAGCAGAGAGCGAATTCCGTTGATGTAGCCATTGTTGTGGACGGAGACTGGACCTTCGGTGCTCAAACCCCTGTAGGTTTCGGCGTCCAAGGAGAGGGTCACTCGCAGCCGCTGAGATTGTCCCGAAGCCATTCCGGTGGATTGCACAATGGCCCGCGACGCCTGGTGTGAAACAGCCACCTGAAAGCTGGCGCCATCTTCAAGCGAGCCGGTGATTGGACCGGCGAAGGCCAGGTTTTGCTCCAGTTGAAACTGAGCCTTGCTCACGCCAACTTCAGCGGCACACAGGGCCCGATGTCGATTGTGTTGAGCTGAGACCTGAAAAAGGTGCTGCGAAGCCACGCTCAACCCTCCCAGAACAAAGGTTAAAATCACTCCACTGAGCAGTAAGACGGTGATAATTGCCATTCCACGGTATTTTTTCATGGGTTTCTCATGGCGATGACGAGGTCCAGGGTACATTGAAATTTTTTATCCCAACTTCTTTCTGTGGTGATGGTTGTGTGCAGCATTCCCTCCTGAGAACTATCCAGATGGAAGGAGGTCACCCCTGTGGCCACCGTGACCATGGGAGTATCGGCCCGATAAATCAAGGTTTGTAAACTGTTGCGATTGACGCGAGCCAATTGTTGCTGGGCATCGGTATAGGAGAACTCTCGGTAATTGAGCGTCTGCTGAGAGTTGCGATAGTAAATTACCAGCATCTTCTTCCAGGCAAGGTCGGGCGTGAAAAGACCCACTGTAATAAAATCCCCCGCACCCATGGTGGGGCAGCCCGGATGCCGTGTGGGGCGCTGACTCAAGAAGGCGCAGGCGGTGGGGTCGGCAGCATCCAATCGCAAACTGCGGGGGTTGGAATAAGCGGCTTCGGAAAAGATCTTTTGGACGGCTACCAGCGCCTGCTGCTGAGAGGTTGCATCGCGGTCAGACCGATTGACAACACGGCTGGTTCGGCCCAACAACGGCGCCATCATCCCCAACGTCAGGGCTAGTAGAGAGGAACAGATGAGCGTTTCAAGCAGAGTGGAGCCTCGTCGACCTTTCATGAGGAAAGAGTTTATCATAGAGATACCATCACGACAAAGGCTGCCCGAGTCAATTCCAGGATTCGCTGACGAGTTTGGGAAGTTGGTTGAACCTTAGCCTACAGGAGAGCGTTGATCGCCCTATGATGGATTCTACTCAGCAAGTCCAGGCCATCCGGTCCAATCTGGAGAAGGTCATTCTTGGCAAGCCTGCAGCGGTCTATCACCTGATTGTCGGACTTTTAGCCGGTGGACACGTGTTGATGGAGGACGTGCCCGGGGTAGGCAAAACCACCCTGGCCAGGGCCCTGGCGCGCACCGTGGATGGGCGTTTTTCACGGATTCAGTTTACTCCGGACTTGTTGCCGGCTGACATTCTGGGTGTGAGTATCTACAGTGCGGCCACCCAGCAGTTTGATTTTCGCAAAGGGCCGATTTTTGCCAACATTTTGCTGGCTGATGAAATCAACAGGGCTTCGCCTCGCACGCAGTCGGCCTTGCTGCAGGCTATGGGAGAGTCGGAGGCCACGGTGGATGGGACCACCTATCCCCTGCCCACGCCCTTTATGGTTATCGCTACCCAGAATCCGGTGGAGTATCACGGCACTTATCCCTTGCCCGAGGCTCAGTTGGACCGTTTTCTGTTGCAGACCAGCCTGGGCTATCCTGAGGCCGAAGTTGAGGTGGATATTCTTTTTGGCCAGAGCAAAAGCCATCCACTGGAGTCTCTGGAAGCTTGTGTGACCGGCCGGCAGATTTTGGAGTTGCAGGCACTTGTCAATCAAGTGAAGGTGGAGCGAGTCGTGGCCCGCTATATGGTGGCCCTGGCCGAGGCCAGTCGAGCCCACGCAGCAGTGGCCGTAGGGGCCAGCCCGCGCGGCAGTCTGGCTCTTTTTCGCAGCAGCCGGGCGCGGGCGTTTTTGGAAGGCCGAGACTACGTTCTGCCGGACGACGTGAAAGCCATGGCCGAGCCAACACTGGCCCATCGCGTCAGCCTGGACGTAAAGGCCCGCTATTCGGGACTCACGAGTGCTGAAGTGGTGGCCGACTTATTGCGGTTGACCAAAGTTCCGGCGTGAGACGTTGGCTGCGCCGCTATTTGAGCGCAGGGGGTCGGGTCTTGTGGGTGGCTGCGGCCATCAGTTTTGTCGCCGGTTTGGACCCTTTTCGCGGTCAGTTAGCAGGGCTTTTCTTGATGGCCTTCTCTCTCACGCTGGGCAACTTGCTGGTGGGCGCTCTATTGCGGGTTCGCCTGAAGGGCGACTGCCGACTGCCGGCTCGAGCCGTAGCTGGCAGTGAAGTAAAAATGATGGTTGTTGCAACTAACGTTTCTCGGCGTTCTGGTTACGATCTTGAGGCGACTTTGCATCGTGTGATTCCCGGTTTGACGGCCGGCCGGGAGAGCGTTCGTGTCGACTGTCTGGATCCCGGGGAAACGGCCCGCTTTGAGGTTTCTTTCTGGGCCTTGCGGCGAGGCACTTATTTGCTCGGTCCCGCTTATGTTGGCAGCACCTATCCTTTGGGGATAGTGCGACTGGGCAATTTCGTAGGCTCAGTCCAGCGTTTGTTGGTGACCCCCCGCATCCACCCCATCCATCACATACGCCTGCAGTCAGGAATGCGCCACCAACCGGGCGGAGTTCCGCAGGCTTCGCAAACCGGTGAGTCGATGGAGTTTGTGGGCGTGCGCGACTACCGTCAAGGCGACAGCCCAAGGAAGATTCACTGGAAACTTTGGGCCAGACGAGGAGTGCCGGTCGTCCGTGAGTACAGCCAGGAGTATTTCTCGCGCATCGGCATTATTCTCGATACCTTCGCCCCGCCCCGCCCTGCGCATTTCGAGGCCGCTTTGGAGTGCGTGGCTTCGTTGGCCAGTTTTCTGGATCGGTCGGATTCGATCGTGGATTTCTTTGCAGCCGGCCCCGAACTGTATCTGCTGAGTATGGGCCGAAGCCTGGGTTCGTTGGAGCGGGTACTGGAGGTTCTGGCCTGCCTGCAGCCCTGTCTCAAATCCCCCTATCAAGGGCTGGAAGGGCAACTTCAAGCATTGTTGCCTCGACTCTCGGCCGTCATGGTGGTGACTTACTCGTCCTCGCCGGAACGGATTTCCTTCCTGCGTCGAATTCAGTTGGGGGGGGCTCCCTTAAGGGTCGTGGCAGTAGCTGCACCGTCAGAGCGAGTTGGGGATGCTCTGGGGGTTGACGTGAGTTGGGTGGATCCAGCCAACGTGGCCTTCGACATGGAGCAGTTGTAGTGACAACCGTCTCTTGGGTCGAGCTTGGCATGGGACTGTTGGCCGGCCTTTCCTTCGCGCCCGTGGCCAGGGAGTGGTTGCCTCCAGTCATAGGACTCCTACTGGTGCTGTTGGCCAACCGGTTGGTGGCCTGGCGCTATTCCACCACTCCACGCTTCCAGCGGCGACTTTTTGGGTGGCTCGGCCTGCCTTTTTTGTTGCTTACTGGATTGAAGATGGTCAGCAATCGCTCGACGATTGAGACCTCGCTGGGGATCGCCGTTTTGGGAACGGTTTACGTATTTGTTTGCGCCGTGATCGAGATTTATCGACGTCCCGGTCAGGCTCGGCCCGAGGTTTTTCACATGGGAATGATGACCGTGATGATGGTGGGGGGCATCAGCTCGGGCAACCTTCTTTATCCATTTTGCCTGGTGGCCTACTTTGGTCTGGCTGTTGCTTTGTTGCGCTACCCCTTTGGAGGCTGGTGGGGACGGCCCGGGCCTTCCCGTTCGCGCGCCCCCCGCTGGGGAATCGCTCTGGCTTTCCTGCTGGCATTGCCGCTGGCATTTGTGGCCCGAGCCCTACTGCCCAACGCGGGGCGCATGCTGACCCGGTTCTACTCGCAGGGCCTCATTACCAATCCCTTGGGAGAAGCCCGGCTTTTTGCCGCCATCAGTGACCTGAGGACCATTCAGAGAATGGAGGCGTCTCGCTCGGTGGTGGCGCGTGTGGCGGGTCCCAACACGGTCCTGCGTGGACAGATCTATGTGAGCTATGTTAAGGGTCGCTGGTCGGCACCCCAAAAAGCAGACCGCAGGATCGAGTTTAAGGCCGCTCAGGACGGATGGATTCAGTTGCCGGGAGTGACTCCCCAGCCGAGCCATCAATGGAAAATTTCTCCTGTGAAGGACGTAATTGGATTGGTGCCGTCACCTACCGGCGCCTATCGCGTGTATGGCATGGCCGAATTGGCGCTAGACAGCTATGATACCCTGATCGGCGACACCATCGAACCGTATACCGTAGTGGCCAGCGACCGCTGCGACGAGCGCAGTCCTAGCCGCATTCCGGCCACCAGCGAAGAGTATTTAAGCGTCCCAGAAGAATTGGTTCGGCCTCTCAAGGTCTGGTCGGACCCAATTGTGGGCAGCGCGCAGCCGGCTCGGTCTTTGTGGAGGCACCTGGCCGAGAAAGGGCATTACGATCCGCAAGTGCGGCGTGGCAGCGAGCGTGATCCTGTACTGGCTTTTGTGGATGGGGGGCTGCATGGCCATTGTGAGCTTTTCGCCTCGACTCTGGCCCTGGCCCTACGCGTGCGCGGCATTCCCACCCGTTATGTGGTGGGCTTCCAGTTGGCCGAGAAAAATCCATGGGGTGGATACTACATCGTGCGCGACCGTGACGCTCACGCCTGGGTAGAAGCCTATGTGGGTGGACATTGGCAGAGCTTTGACCCCACGCCAGCGTCGCAGTTTGCCGCCACCCACCCTGATGGCACCTGTCCCAGTATCCTGGAAGGCTTGGTGGATGGCTTCAAGAGTCTATGGGCGGATCTGTTGAGCTGGCTGCGTCGGGTCAGTGTGCCGGCCTGGTTGCTGTTACTGGGCACACTCAGTCCGTTTCTCTGGATGGCCCTGCGCAGGCCGCAGCGCTGGGCTGAAATGTGGCGCAGGGCCCCCAAACCGGATCCTCAGAGTCAATATTTGGCGCAATTTGAGTCTCGATTGCGCCGTTGCGACCTGTTGCGAGGCAACCACGAAACGGTGCTGGAGTTTGCCCTACGCCTGGGCGACGAGTTGGCCCCAGAGTGTGCCGAGGTCTATGGGCAGTGGCTCAAAGATTATGCCGCAGTTCGATTCGGCTGCGAGTCCCACGACCTGGGAGAGTTGTTAAGGGCCTTGCCCACTCTCGTTAGAAAGCGCTGAGAGTTGGCAGGGCGAGAGTGTCTTGCGGTGGAAAATTGTCAGGTCTTGCTTGAGGCCGACGCACAGGAGGGAAATTTTCGTGAAACGTACTGGGTGGATCGCTTGCTTATTGGTTTCGCTGCTGGGATTGTGGGGCTGGGCGGCGGGTCGATTTCAGAGCGTGGGGGTGGTGCTCGCAGTGCAGGGGCGGGCCGTGCTCAAGCAACCAAATCAACTGGATTCGCGTGCTCCGGCTTTGAAGACTCTGAGCTTGCTGCGCCACGGGGACACAGTCAGCGTGGAGGAGGGGGCTACGGTGACGGCTTCGATCGTGGCCACGGGGCAGCGGTACAAGTTGTCCGGGCCGGTGACCTGGGAAGTGCGCTCGGATCAGGCTATCCAGCCAGGCAAAGGGGTGGAGGAGTTGCCCCGGCATAGCAACCGCGAGGCACTGGTGGCCAGCCGGCAGGTAGATCTCAGCAAATTTGGGGGGGTGAGCAACCGAGGTCTGGGGGTCTTCTTTGTGGACAGCGACCAACCCGCAATTTTGGATTTGAGACTGGTAGATGTGGCCTTTGAGGCCAACACTCTTAACAAAGTTCGGGTGCAGGAGGCTGGAACTAACGGCTGGACCACGGGCAAGGCCACGTTGATTCACCATTCCGATCACCGCAGCGACTTGCGCGTGGATAGCCTGCGACCAACTCAGGGAAAGGCCTATTGGGTCTATTTCAGGGAAGGCGAGCCGGATATCCAGAATTCTTTTAAAGTGGTGCATTTTGACGCGGCCACCAAGGCCAGGATTGTGGCTCTGGAGGAGGCGGCCGTGGACCTGCCTGGCCAGATCGAACTGTACGAAGGCTATCTGCACTATCGGCTGTACGGCCGGGCCGATGCTCTGCTGGCCAGGATGGCCAGGCAGCATCCCGAGGCCACCGACGACTGGCCGGCGCTATTGGAGAGGCTCACAGAGAGCCGCATAGACGGATCAAAAACGCGTTTGTAGGCCGGTGTAAATGGCCGGGTCGCCAGCCTTGCGGTTGGGGCGGGACTGGAGTGGAAACCCGAGATCGAAGCGGAGGTTGGTCTTGTCCCCCAATGCCCAGCGAAAGCCCAGGCCGGCCCCGGTCAGCGTGCTGCCTGCGGCCAGATCGCCGGGCTGGGACTGGCGCAAACCTACACCTCCGTGGTCGACGAAGCAAACTACCTGAAACTTGTCGGGCTCGTCCGGGAAAGGGGACCAGCGCAGTTCGGCGCCCACCAGATAGGCGTTGTCGCCGAGCAGTTCGGCCTGTTGGTAGCCGCGCACCGTATCGGGTCCGCCCAGGGCATATTGTTCGCCTACATAGAGGGGAGTGGTGGAATATTGGGTGGAGCCACGCAGCACGGCATACAGGCCATCGTCGAGGCGTTGGATGCGGGCCAGGTCGAAATTGAAGCGAGAGAAGCTGCCGCTGGCCCCTGCCCGGCTGATCAGTGGGTCGGTGGCAGGGGTTCCCCCCAGGCCCTGGGCCCAACTGCCCTGGAAAATGGTGCGGCCGGTGGGTCCGCGCCAATCGGCCGAATAAACCAGCCTCCCCATGGTGTATTGGTCGTGGGAGAAAGGCAGTTGGCCGCCAAAAAAATCGTTGCGGATGTTTTTATGGGACAGGCCCAGAGCCAGGTTGGAGCTGAAGTCCAGATCGCGATCGAGGGGGTGGGCCAGGGTCATCGTGAAGACGTCCGCTTTGCCACGTACGTCGAGAATTTGCCCCAGGCCCTGAGAGACGCTAAAGGCCCCGTTGGCGTAGCTGAAGCCGAGGGTAGTGCCATCGAGGTTGATGGGAGCCTGATATTGGGTCTGAAAGAAGGTGCTGTTGCGACTGGGGAAGCCGATCACACCGCGCAAAGAGAACTGGTCTCCTTGAAATCCCAGATTGCCGGCGTCGACATCGAGTCCGATGCGGTTTTGCCCGGTTTGGGGAGTCCCGTAGTTGTTGTAGTCGAGGCCCGCGTGCAGCGGCTGTGCGTCTTTAACCTGCAAGGTGACGTCAGCGGTGCCCTTTTCCTGGCCGGGGGAGAGGACGGCTTTGACTTCCAGGTCGGGTAATTCGTTGAGCAGGGTGACGGAGCGGGTGAACTCGTCGGCGCGAAAATTTTTGTCGGCGATGGCCACTTCAAAGCGGCGCCGTATAAAGTCCGGGTCGTAGTATTCAGCTCCCTCGACCTTGATCTGACCAATCTTGCCCTACACCACCAGCAGTTTGACCTGGGGCGAGTCAAAGGTTTGCTGGGGAACAATAGCGCGGACCAGGTAGTAGCCCCTACGTTGGTAGATAGAGGTGACGTCGGCGGCGGCTTCTTTCATCTGGTCCAGGGTCAAATCGCGACCCTGGTAGTGCTTGAGCACGGCGTCGATTTCTTCAGGAGGGAGCAGGGTGTTGCCCTCGATGAGAAAGCGATCCACCCGTCGAGATTCGGCGGCCAATGGGGGCTTCTCGGTTTGAGCGGCCAGGGGGGTGACGCCGAGCAGGCTGGCCCAAATGCAGCCCGCCCAGAAGCGCTTCATTCGGAGGACTCCCAGATAACAAAGCCCTCCAACAAGTGCCGCCAGTAGCGAACTTCCCAGATTTCTCGAACCTCCTGGTCGACTATAGCGTTGTAGGCGGCCCGATCTTTGTCGCGTAGTTCGTCGTTAAAGGTCGCGTAAAGACTTTCGAGGTCGAGCAGTTCTCGGACCGATACGGGCGGTAATCCGGCCGGCAGAACCAGGGCCAGCGTAGGCGAAAACGGATCGAGGGGAAAGGTCTGACGCAGCGAGTCGAGTTGAATGGTGAGTTGCGCGGTTTCGGCGGGGCTCAAGACGCGACTGAAGCTGCCCAGATTGCCGAGGGCCAGATTGGACTGGGCCAAAATTTCGGCTCGCTGGTCGTGAGTCAAAGCCGTCTGCGCGACCGGCTGTGTCTGCGCGGGTGCGGGTGCGGGTCCGGGCGGGGGTGGTGGTGGTGGTGGTGGTGGTGGTGGCGGGGCGGTCCCTTGATAGACGAGTACTCCGTCTACGTAAATGTCGCCGGTCAGGGGGGTGGTGGTGAGCGTGATGTTGGCCGCATTGAACTGGCGCATGGAGCCGGAGGCGTTGAGGGCGGTATCGTTGCCGCCGGAGACCAGCACCTGGGGAGAGCCGGTGAGGGTGTTGGGAATGGAGAAGCTGGAGTTGGTGCCAGCGCCAAAGATGTTGCCGGTGGAGATATTGAGGCTGGTCAGGTTGCCGGGGTTGGTGGCCGCCACCAGTTCGGTGAGATTGCCGCCGGTAGTCAGCGTGTAGTTTCCTCCGGTTACGTTTTGCATGGTGGTGACCACAATATTGGCGCCGCTCAAGTTTACGTTGGGAGAATTGACTCGACCGACGGTCAGGTTGCCTGTGGCGTTAAGGTTGACGGGTCCGGTGCTGGTGAGATTGAGTCCCCCCAGGTGTAGATTGCCTGGGGATTGTCCGCTGATGCCGGCGCCGGTAGTATTGATGACAGCGTTGGCGGGAAACTGATTGACGCCGGCCAGGCTGAGGGCAGCCCCCTGAGCGTTGACCTGCAGGCTGTTGGAGGTGACGCTGGTGTTGCCGGCTGCGAATAGGGAAACGTTGCCGTTGAGGGCATTGAGGCTGGTGGTGGAAGCCTGCAGGTTGAGGTTGCCTCCGGTTGAGATGCCCAGATCCCCTACGGTGGCCGTCAGACTGTGAGCAAAGGAGCCGCTGGTGGTGAGATCTCGTCCCGCTGTCAGATTGAGACTGCCCACCGAAGCGATATAGTTGTTGCCGGGAACGGCCGGTAGCAGAATGTCGCGGGCAGCGGCAGCGGTAACGTTGCCGGGGGAGGGCTGAGAGAGGCTGAAGGTTTGGAGTGTCAGGTCCCGGCCGGCAGATAGCCCGGTGCTGGGGCTGTCGAGGATGATTCCGCTGGTGGCTTGTAGAGTGGCATCGTTGGTGGCGTTGACGGTCAGCGAGGCGCCCGCCAGTCTAAGCTGACCCTGGGCCGAGAGCACGGCGTCACCACCGGTGGCGTTGACGGCCACCGGGCCGGAGGCGCTGAGCATCGTGAGGTTGGTGCGGCGCACCTCGATGCCGCCACTACCGGCGGCGAGATGAACCCCCTGAGTGCCGTTGGCGGTAAAATCGTTGTTGCCGCTGGCGTTGATGGCGGCGCTCTGAAGGTTGACTCGCCCACTGGCCCGCAGGCCGGTAGTGGCTCCGTTTAAGGAGATGTTGCGACCGGCCACCAGATCGAGATCGCCATCGATAGCGGCCAGGTTGTGATTGAAACTACCGGTGGCGGTGAGGTCGCGTCCAGCGGTCAGGTTTACGGCGTTGAGGGCCAGGTTGTAGTGGTTGCCCGAGTTGGCCGGAAGCAGGATGTCGCGACCGGCCGTGCCCACCAAATTGCCCGGGGTGCTCTGAGTGATGCTGCCGCCCTGCAGCGTGAGGTCCTGGCCGGCCGAGAGCCGGGTATTGGTGCTGTCAAGGAGGATTCCGGTGCCGGCCTGTAGACTGGCATCGTTGGTGGCGTTGACGGTCAGCGAGGCGCCCGCCAGTCTAAGCTGACCCTGGGCCGAGAGCACGGCGTCACCACCGGTGGAGTCGACGGCCACCGGGCCGGAGGCGCTGAGCAGGTTGATGTTGCTACGCCGCAACTCCATGTTGCCGTTGCTGGCGTGGAGACCCAAGCCCTGAGTGCCAGTGGCGGTAAAGTCACCACCCGTGGCGGTGATGGCGCTTCCCCGAAGGTTGAGTTGGCCGGTGGCCCGCAGGTTGGAGGAGGCGCTGACCAAAGTTACATTGCGGCTGGCTGTCAGGGTCAGGTCGCCTCCGTTGGCTGCCAGGTCGTGATTGAAACTGCCAGTGGCGGTCAGGTCGCGTCCGGCGGTCAGGTTGACGGCATTGAGGGCCAGGTTGTAGTTGTTGCCCGAGTTGGCCGGAAGCAGAATGTCGCGACCGGCCGTGCCCACCAAATTGCCCGGGGTGCTCTGAGTGATGCTGCCGCCCTGCAGCGTGAGGTCCTGGCCGGCCGAGAGCCGGGTATTGGTGCTGTCAAGGAGGATTCCGGTGCCGGCCTGTAGACTGGCATCGTTGGTGGCGTTGACGGTCAGCGAGGCGCCCGCCAGTCTAAGCTGACCCTGGGCCGAGAGCACGGCGTCACCACCGGTGGAGTTGACGGCTACCGGGCCGGAGGCGCTGAGCAGGTTGATGTTGCTACGGCGCAACTCCATGTTGCCGTTGCTGGCGTGGAGACCCAAGCCCTGAGTGCCATTGGCGGTAAAGTCACCACCCGTGGCGGTGATGGCACTTCCCCGAAGGTTGAGTTGGCCGGTGGCACGCAGGTTGGAGGAGGCGCTGACCAAAGTTACATTGCGGCCGGCCGTCAGGGTCAGGTTGCCTCCGTTGGCGGCCAGGTCGTGATTGAAACTGCCAGTGGCGGTCAGGTCGCGTCCGGCGGTCAGGTTGACGGCGTTAAGGGTCAGGTTGTAGTTGGTGCCGGGCACCGCCGACAGTAACAGGTCGCGGCCGGCCGTGGCCACCAGATTACCCGGAGTATTTTGACCGACGGTGGCGGCACTCAGGGTCAGGTCCTGGCCGGCCGTGAGAGTGGTGGAAGGATTGTTCAGGGCGAGCATGCTTGAGGCCACCACTCGAGTGTCATTGCCGGCGCTGATACGCACGGGACCAGCGGTGGTCATCTGGACCGTTCCACCCGTCTGAATGGCCACCTGGTCGGTGGCATTGACGCCGATGGGACCATTGCTGAGGAGCGAAATCAGGTTGTTGCGCTGAAGGGACACGTTGCCGCTGGTGGCGGCTACTTCGACGCTGTTAGCACCGCTGAGGGTGAGCTGACTGCCCGCGCCGGACGTGACATTGGCGCCCTGGAGGCGAATTTGTCCGGTTGAGCCGAGAAAAGTCTGGCCATTGAATTCTAAAGAGACGTTGCGGGCGGCCGACATGGTCATGTCTCCAGTGGTCGTCCTGAGGTCGAGAGTGAACGGTCCACTTCCCACAATATCGCGGCCCGCGCTCACGTTGAGGCTACCCACCTGGCCGTTGAAGTTGTTGCCGGGGATTGCCGGCAAGAGCACGTCACGCCCGGCTTGTAGCAAGACGGGGCTGACGGCGCCCTGGGCCAGATTTGCCGTGCTGAGAGTCAGATCTTGAGCGGCCATAAGTCGGGTATTGGGGCCATCGATCAGGGCATTGGGACCCACCAATACGGTGTCGTTGGTAGCATTGACCGTAACGGAGGTGGCCCCCGACAACTGCAGGGTGGCCCCCGTGCTCAGGCTGGTGTTGCCGCCCGAGGCATGGATGGCCACAGGCCCATTCGTGCTTACGAAAGCCACACCGTTGGGACGCTGCACCTGGATATTGCCGTTGCTGGCCACCACGTTGACGCCGCTGTTGCCTCGCACACTGAGGACGCTACCGGTGGAGTTAATATTGGAACCTTGAAGGTTGATGCGGCCCGAGGCGTTGAGGTTGGAATCGGCTCCGGTGGACAGGCTCAGGTTGCGCCCGGCCATCAGGTTGAGATCGCCACTGTTGGTGTTGATCGTATGGGTAAAGCTGCCAGTGGTGCTGAGGTCGCGCACGGCGCCGAGATCCAGGCTGCCGGTGTTGGAGATGAAGTTGTTGCCGGGCAAAGCGGCCAGCACCAGGTCTCGTCCCGCCGAACCCGTCACGTTGCCGGCCGTGGCCTGGGTAATGGCCAGGGCACTGATACCCAGGTCCTGGCCGGCGCTCAGACGCAGATTGGGTCCGTCGGCGAAAAGGTTAGCGTTACTGACAACGCCGAGGTCGTTGCCAGCCGTGACGTTGGTCAGGGTTGGGCTTTGTAAGAGCAGGTTGCCGTTGGCGAAGAGACTGACGTTGCGCCCGCCGCTGAGGGTTAGATTGCCGCCGGTAGCCTGTACGGTCAAGCCGCCACCTGGCGAGGTGAGGGAGAGATCCCGGCCGGCGGTGAGGTTCAGGCTGTTGGCGGACATAGAACCGGTGGCCGTAGTAGCGAGCACGATGTCGTTGCCGGCCGTAATGGTGAGGTTGGTGCCGGGCATGACGAAGCCCACACCGTTATAGGTGACATTGTTGGTGGCATCAAGGAGGACATTGGTCTGGCCCGCGATGGCCGTGGTGGTGACGCTGCCATCCCCCACGCCGCCCGTGATGGTGGGCAGGCTGCCGTCCAGGGTGCCGCCGGCGTCGACGAGGGTGATGTTGCCAGGGTCGAGCAGAACGGTGCCGGGCCGGCCTTGCTGACTGGCTACGTTGACAGGGCCGTGGAGCCAAAGGTTGTGACCGCTGACCTCGGCGAAGCCGCCGTCGCCGGTGCCGTTGGCGGCGGCCTGGATCTGGCCCAGGCTGGCCGTTTTGCCGACGGAGAGAACACGGATGCTGCCAGCGTTGGCGTTGTGGGCGTTGGCCGAGAGCCGGGCGGTGGGAGTGAGGACGGTGGCCTGACTGGAGTCGAGGCGAATGCTTCCGGCCGCCTGTCCGGAAGCGCCGTCAACGGTGATGGTGCCGGTGTTGAGCAGCACTCCCTCAGCACCGTGGGCCAGGGTGGCCTGGTTGGGTGCGGTTTGCAGGGAGCCTGCTTCGACCAGCAAGGGATTGTTGATGACCTGACCCAGCATTTGCGACATCTGGCCGGGTGAGAGCAGCACCGTGCCCCCCTGGCCACCACCCGTAAACTGAGGATTGAAGCCGTCGGGCACGGTGAAGTGCACCAGGCCTCGCCCGTCAAGAGAGAAGGTAGCCTGGCGAGTGGCCCCCAGATTGACCTGGCCGGCCTGAGCCAGAATGGCCCCAGAATGGTCGAGCAGGGGGGAGACCAGCACCACAAAGCCACCCTCGGCCACTTGAATGGTGCCCTGATTGGCCAGGGCGGTCATGGGCATAGTGGCATTTTGGGTCAGATTGTAGCGGCCCGCCAGGAAGTCGGAGTCGGACATTTGCAGGGTGGAGGCCATAAAGCTGCCCACGTCGACGGTGGCTCCCGGACCAAATAGAATTCCGTTGGGATTGATGAGAAATACTCGTCCGTTTGCCTGCAACATTCCGTGAATTGCAGAGGGGTCGAGTCCGGTGACGCGGTTGAGAACGCTGGCAAATTGATCGGGTTGGAGAAAGCGCACGGTTTGGCCGGAACCGATATTGAAGCGGGTCCAATTGACGATGGCCTGGGGTGAGGACTGCAGGACTTGCATCATGCTGGGGGTGAGATTTTGAATTTGCACCTGGCCGTGAATGACGGAGGGGTCCTCGGGTAGGGACCAGGCGGCTGTGGCCAGACTCAGCGTCAGCAGGGCTTTACACAGGGTGTTGTGGTGCACCTGAAACGGTTGGCCAGACGGGCTGCATCTCCTGCCCAGGACTATTTGGGAGGTCCGAAATGCGGGTCGGTTTGTTCTTTTTGAGTGGGCTCAATCATAAAGTAGAGCTGTTTGGCGGTCTGAATTCTCCAAGGATTGGGCCCGCCCCAGCGGGCCACAAAGAGTTTGCCGACCTCGCGTTCTTTGTCTTTGAGGGCCTCGGTGGCCAGGTTGGCGGTGCGCAGGGCCGCGTCCCTTTCTGCTTCGGTTTTTTCGAGTTCGGCGCGTACTTGTTGCAATTGGACGGTCAGGTTTTGGGCCCTCATCTCGGCCTCCAGCAAGCGCGTGTTGGACTCTTTGAGAGCGCTTTGGGCGGCCTGGTAATGGTCCTCGAAGACGAGGGTGGCCTGGCCTTGCAGCAACACCTGGTGGCGCAATAAATCGACCTCGGTAGCCACGCTCTT
>JADMJV010000013.1:204906-263802 GCA_018780265.1 bacterium | reverse complement strand
AGACGCCAATACCAGCGGTGCCCTCCCAATTGGCTGGCAGCGAGCCCGGCCAGCCAGCTGCGATGCGCCAAATTCTCCACTCCCACAGCCAGGTCCGACCACACCTGCATGCTTACTGGAGGCAGCTCGAGTGGACCTGCCGAACCAGAGCCCTATGAGTTCACGCAGGGTCATTGTCAAATGCGGCACGGCCGTAATGCTGGGCAGCGAGGGCAAACTCCAGGGGGCGCTGCTGATGTCGCTGGCCCAACAGATTCGCGGGCTGCGCGACCAGGGCTACGAAGTGGTGGTCGTCAGTTCGGGGGCCGTGGGCATGGGTCGCAGCCTGCTCAAGACCGGCCAGGAAGACCTCCGCGAAAAGCAGGCGCTGGCCGCGCTGGGCCAGGTGGAACTGATGAACGTGTGGCGGCGTCTCTTCGATCTTCTCGACATTCAAGTAGCCCAGGTGCTGTTGACCCGCGAGGACCTGCGCGCTCGCGAGCGTTACCTCAACGCCCGCAACACGCTGGTCACCTTGCTCCAGGCCGGCGTCTTGCCGGTCATCAACGAAAACGATTCGGTGGCCGTCACCGAAATTCGCTTTGGCGACAACGACATTCTTTCGTGCCTGGTGGGCGCTCTGGTCGACGCCGAAGTGGTCATCAATCTCACCCAGGCCCCGGGACTGCTGGACTTCTCCAGCGACCCACCCACCCGCATCCGGCTCGTCCCGGCTATCACGCCCGACATTCTCAAACTGGTGCGCAGCGAGACTTCGCGAGGCGGCACGGGGGGCATGCTTTCCAAGCTGGAAGCAGCCCGAGTGGCCCTGGAATGCGGCACCTCCATGGTCATCGCCAAAGCCCAGGAGCCCGATGTGCTGGTGCGACTGATGCAGGGCGAAGATATCGGCACCCGGTTTCAGTCGGGCGGACGTCGCCTCAGCAGTCGCAAGCGCTGGTTGGCCGCCGGTGGAGCGCCCCGCGGCAAACTCCATCTCGATGCCGGTGCGACCAAAGCGCTGGCGGCCGGCCGCAGCGTGCTGCCGGTAGGGATTCGCCAGGTAGAGGGCGAGTTTGGCATCGGTGATCTGGTCAGCCTGCTCGACCCCGAAGGCCAGGAGCGAGGCCGCGGCCTGGTCAATTATCCCAGCCACGAACTACACAAGCTGATAGGCCAGCCCAGCGCCAATCTGGAGGCCCTGCTGGGCTACCGCGGCCACCCCGAGGCGGTCCATCGCGACCACCTTTACGCCAAGGAGATGAGTTGATGATGTCCACCACCCCCGATCTACGCCAACAGGCCCAGACCTGCAAAGACGCCAGCCGTCAACTGGCCTGGCTGGCCACGGCTGAAAAGGACCGCTTGCTCCAGGCTCTGGCCACCTCGCTACGGCAACATCAGAGCGGACTGCTGGAGGCCAATGAAAAAGACTGCCAGGCCGGCCAGCAAGCCGGCCTCAGCAGCGCGCTGCTCGACCGCCTGCGCCTGACCGCCCCCCGAATCGAAGCCATGGCCGAGGGCGCCGAAATGGTAGCCCGCCTCACCGACCCCATTGGTCGCGAAGTGGCCTGGACCCGACCCAACGGCCTGCTCATTCGCCGCGTCAAAGTACCGCTGGGCGTCCTGTGCATCATTTATGAGGCCCGTCCCAACGTAACGGTCGAGTCGGCCTCGCTGGCCATCAAGGCTGGCAACGGCTGCCTGCTGCGCGGCTCGCGCAGCGCCGTGAACTCCAATCAACTATTGCTCAAACTGATTCAAGATTGCCTGCAGGCCCAGGGGTTGCCCCGCGAGGCCATCCAGGGAGTGGCCGACCTTCGCCGCGAATCGATCGAGGTGCTGGCCCGCCTCAACGGGCTGATCGACCTGATGATTCCTCGCGGCGGGGCCGACCTGATTCAACGGGTGATCCAATGCGCCACCGTGCCGGTGCTGGAGACGGGCGTGGGCAACTGCCATCTCTACGTGCATAGCGCCGCCGATCTGGACCAGGCCGTGCCCATCATCATCAATTCGAAATGCTCCCGGCCGGCCGTTTGCAACTCTTTAGAGACCTTGCTGCTCGACCGCAGCGTGGCCGCTCCCATGCTGCAACTGCTCTCCCCCCAAATGCAACACAAAGTGGAAGTGCGCGGCTGTCCAGAGACGCTGCACCTGTTGGGCTGGGGCACACCGGTCCTGGCCCAAGACTGGGACACCGAATTCCTCGACCAGATTTTAGCCGTTCGAGTGGTCGACAACCTGGACCAGGCCCTCGAGCACATTCGCCAACACGGCAGCGGGCACACCGAAGCCATTCTCAGCAACGACCTGGCGGCCGTGCGCCGCTTTCAACGCGAGGTGGACGCCTGCACGGTCACCGTCAATGCCTCGACCCGCTTCACCGACGGAGGCGAATTTGGCTTTGGCGCCGAGATCGGTATCTCCACCCAAAAAATGCACGCCCGCGGTCCCGTTGGGCTGGAAGAACTGACCACCTACAAATACTGGGTCGAGGGCCAGGGCCAAATCCGCTAGTCCTCAGCCTTTTCCCCTTCGGGGGCCATTTTAACGATTTTAGGGTCAAACTGAGCCACAATCTCGACCAGGTCTTCCTGGGCCCGCATCACCTCGCGAATATCCTTGTACACCTTGGGATTCTCGTCGATGCCGGCGCTGACCAGGGTCACCCCGGCCTCGTCGAGCAAATGGCGCACATCCTTCCAGCGAAAGCTGCGCGTGGCCACCGTTCGCGACATGGCCCGGCCAGCTCCGTGAGAAGCCGACATGAGGGAGTCGGGCTGGCCGCGGCCGCGCACCAAATAGGCCGGACTGGCCATCGAACCCGGGATAATCCCCAGTACACCCTGACCGGCCGGGGTTGCCCCTTTGCGATGGACAATCAAAGTGCGTCCACCGTGCTCTTCTTTCCAGGCAAAGTTGTGGTGATTCTCCACCTGCAACAAAATCTTGGCCTTGAGCGCTTTCACCAACTCGCGATGAATGACGGCGTGGTTGGCGGCCGCGTAATCGCCCATCAAGTTCATGGCAGCCCAATATTCCTGACCCTCGGCGCTGTCGAGATCGAGCCAGGCCAGATTCTTGAGCTCCGGCGGCAACTCGGGGTGGAGGTCCTTGGCCAACTGGCTGTAATGAGCAGCCACTTCAGCTCCCGTGCCGCGGCTGCCGCTGTGCGAGAGAATAGCCACGTACTCCCCGGGCTGCAAACCCAGATCGGCTTGATTCAAACGAAACACGCCATACTCCACAAAATGATTGCCGGACCCGCTGGTCCCCAGTTGGTTGCGGGCCTTCTCCTTAAATCGGTGAGTCACCGGCGAAACCGACCAGTCTTCATCCATAGCATCGTGGTCGTGCGGCTTCTTGAAATTGGCCCCCACCCCAAAACGCGTCTGCTCCTCAAGCACATGGATCAAGTGCAGCTTTTGGGTGTCCAGTTCTTTGACGGGAATGTCGGTGATGGTCAGCTTCATGCGACAGGCGATATCCACACCCACAGCATAAGGAATGACCGCGTTGTGGGTGGCCAACACCCCGCCAATAGGTAGCCCGTAGCCCACGTGGGCGTCGGGCATCAGGGCTCCGGCTACCGCCACGGGCAGACGGCAGGCGTTGCGCATCTGCTGCAGGCTCTGCTCGTCGAGATCGGTACCCCACTGCCGATAGGCAGCCGGCTCGGCCCGCTCCACAAAGGCGGGGACGCTGGCATCTTCCAGGATAGAGCGAGCTACCGCCCCAAAAATCGGATCATCGACAAACTGCGAGGGCCACTTGGCGATCTGGCACAAACGATCGTAAATTTGATCTTTCTTCATTCCCGACTTGCTGGCTTCACCCAGACTCATCTGAACCCAGCGCAAGGGTTTACCGGAAGGTATGCCCGCCTCTTTGATCTCTTTAGGCTTCATCTCTTAAAACTCCAAGGTCATTCCCAGAGCCACGCCCACCGTGTCGAGCAGCTCTTGAGGCTCAAACGGTTTGGCCAGAAAAAAGCTGGCCCCGCCTTCAAGACTCTCAATCAGATGGTGATTCTCGCTGCGAGCCGTCAACATGATCACAGGGATCTCTTGATTGCGCGTACTGCCACGCAAATGCTGGATGACCTCCACTCCACTCATCGCCGGCATGGTGTAGTCGATCAAAAGCAAATCAAAATCCTCGTCGGCCAGCTTTTGCAACGCTGAAGGACCGTCCTCGCAGGCATCCACCTCCAGGTCTCCGCCGGAGAACTGAAGCAGGCGCACCACCATATTGCGAATTGGGTCGTCATCATCCACGACCAGAACACGTGCCGGCATCTATCGACCCTCCACCCCTGTCCATGTTAAGTGAGCAACTATAGCACTGCTTTGCCGGAAAAACAAACAACTCCCTCCTTGCGGAGAGAGTTGTTTGACTACAAGAGAAAAAAGACTACTTGGTCTTGTCTTTGAGCCACTTGTAGAACGGAACCACATGAATGTTGCGGGCCCGGTGACGGTCATCACTGGTGATCTTCACCTTGGATCCGACATGCAGGTTGGCGTGGGTTGGGGTGTAAGCCGTTTGAGCCTCATAGAGATAAAAGGTCATCAAATCGCCGCTGCCATCAGCCTTGACTTGAATTCTCATGTCGTCTACGTAGGTGACTTCCCCAGCGTACTTCTTGGTCCAGGAACCACCGTGGAACGGGGCCCCGGACTCCTGATAACCACCAGGACCCACATTGGGGCCGCACCAGGGGTAGTACCAGGCTCCTGCAAAGTTTTGCGAGTTCGAGTGACCTTTCTCGCTCATGTTCTTGGCGCTGACGGCTCCTGCAACGCTGGCGGCTAGAGCCATCGTGAGAACCAGATTGGTAAGCTTGCGCATATCTGTATCTCTCCTTTTTTCGATCATCTTTGCTGCACACATCGTGGTGTGACGTTCTTCGCCCGGTTGCACGCTTGTGGCTTCGGGCCGCGGCTTCGACTACCTAAATGAAGATCCTCTTCCCTCAGGCTGAAAATCTTTCGATTATGTTCGACTTTCAGAAGAACGCGGACTGCTTTTCCCCCAACCACCTTACCCGTAAACCCAGGGAATCGCCCGGTCAGACCGAAATACTCCCCATGCCGCAGTGCAGCGACGATAAACCCCGGGTGCGCTGGATGCAGCCCCAGATCCTGCAAATAAAGGGAGAAACCTTTGTCAGTTTGCGCGATCCGGCTGGCATCCAGGCAGAAGTCTTGTTGATCAGTCCGCTGGCCTACCAATTGACCCAGCTGATGAATGGCGCCCTTTCCCGACCCCAAATTATCCGGCAAGCCGAGCGGCGCTGGGGCATCCAATTGCAGCCCCAACAGTTGGACCAGTTGCTCAACTCTCTGGAAGAAAGATACGTGCTGGACAACCAGACCAGTCGCGGTTACCTGCGCGACTTGCCTACACGCCCCGCGGCTCACGCTGGCGGAGCCTACCCGGCCCGGCCGGAGGAATTGAAAATTTTCCTGGATGACCTGCTGGCCTATCCCCAGGTCGGTCCGACCGAACCCAGCCACGCTTACTTCATTCCGCATATCGATCTGACTCGCGGCCAGCCGAGCTACGCCCTGGCCTGGAACCACCTGCGACCCCACCTGGACGACTACGACCTGTTCGTCATTTTAGGAATCAGTCATGCCTACAGCGAGCATCCGTACATTTTGACTCGCAAGAATTTTGAGACCCCCTTGGGCACCTTGAATACCGCTCAAGATCTGGTCGAGCAACTGGCCCAGGACTTGCCTTTTGACCCCTTTCTCGACGAATTCAATCAACTGGGTGAACACTCCATCGAGTTCCAACTGGTCTTCTTGCAACACCTGTGCCCACGCCCCGAAAAAGTGCGCATATTGCCCATGCTGTGCGGATCTTTCCAAGAGTGCCTGGAGCAGCCCCAGTGGCCCGAAGACAATCCCCACATAGCGGCCTTTCTCCAGCGTCTGCAGAGTGTGCTTGCCCAACGCCCGCGCACGTGTTGGATCGCCTCGGTCGATCTGGCCCACGTAGGTCAGCGCTTTGGCGGCCCAGCCCTAAGCCCGCCGGATCTGGAAAAACTGGCCCAACGAGACCACGAAAGTATGGTGCAGGCGGCCGCTGGCGATGCGCGGGGATTTCTGGCCACCCTGCAAGATGATCGTGGCCAGCGCAATTACTGTGGAACCTCGGCCATCTACTCGCTGCTTCAGGTGCTCCGGCCCCAACCCGGCAAAGTGCTGCACTATCAGCAGTGCAACGAGCCCCAACTAACCTCCACGGTAACGGTGGCTTCGGTCAGCTTTCCATCGCCGAACGGAAGTGCTTCATAGCGGTCATCAAACCGCGATGCCCGCCTTCCTCGGCCAGCTGAATGGGAGTCTTGCCCGCTTTGTCAGCCACATTTTCGTTGGCCCCGTTGGTCATTAAAGTACGCACTACGGCACCATGACCGGCACCAGCGGCATAATGCAAAGGAGTGCGTCCGTATTTCGTATCCTGAGCGTCCTTATCCAGTCCCTTGTTGAGCAACAAAGAAACCAGCTCGTTGTGGCCCCGATCGGCCGCCAGGTGCAGGGGGCTGCGACCCATTTTGTCCAGAATATCGGCCTGACAGCCCCGAGCCAACAACTGCTCGACGCAGTCCGCCCGGCCGTGGTAGGAGGCAAAATGAACGGCGCCCCAGCCTTGGGGCCCAATCACATCCAGGGCCACGCCCTGCTCGTGCAAAAACGTGATCGTCCCGCCCTTCGAGAAGGCGGCGGCCACGTGAACGGGAGACATGATCGAGTCTTCAAATCCGTCGGACTGGCCTCCATTGCGCATCAGCCAGCGCATCAGGTCTTCCCAGCCCAGGAACATTGTCCATTGAACTGGTCCCCAGCCGGTGCGGTCCTTCTGCTTGGCCAGTTCCGCATTTTCTCGGAAAAGGTCGCGCACCTGATCCCGATTTTGAGTGAAAAGCCAGATGAATTCAGTCTCGGCAAAAGGTTGGCCCAGCTTTTCGCGGGCTTCTTTGGTGGCCGCGGCCAGGCGAACTAACAGCTTCTCCTTGGGCCCTACATAGGCTTGCAACACTTTAAGTGAACCTAAGCAAAGTGGCTCAACATTCTTAAAGGCGCCTTGAGCCAGGCTCACTTCGGCCATTTCCAGCAGCGCCTCGGCTTCGATGTTGCGACTGGGGCGCTCGGCCTTGTTGGTGCGAACCAGCGCGTCTTTGTAGTTGTCCATGGCCTCATTGAGTTGATTCAGCGAGCGCATGCAACGCGCCGTGGTCACCACCGTATCGATTACCTCAGGCGAGTTCTCGCCAAACTGCTTCAATTGGAGGTCTTTCACGCGTTGATAGGTCTCAATGGCTTGCTGAAAAAGACCCGAGGCCCGGGTGTTGCGCGCGATCAAACTCATAATTTCGGCCACGTCACGGGTATGGCCCAACTTTTCGGAAAGGGCCAAAGCGCGCGTGGCGAAGGCCACAGACTCATCCGTCCGGCCCCGGCTTTCGAGGCTGAAAGCGCAGTCTCTCAAGCAGTGAGCAAAGTTCTGATCGTCGGTCTTGCCCAGTTCTTCATAAGTCTTGATGGCCAGACGGTATTTTTCCTCCGCCTTGTCAAACTTGTTCTGTAACCGGTAAAGGTTGCCCAGACTGTGGGTTGCTGCCAAAATGCTGAGATCGGATGGACCCAATATCTGGCCCCGATCCAAGGCCTCCAACAGGAGTTTCTCGGCTTGCTCAAGTTTTCCCAACGATTGCGACTGGTAGGCGGCGTCCACATTCTTTTTGACGGCCACCTGCGCGGCCAGTCGTTTGGCATCGCCGCCGAAGGACGGTATTAACCCGGCCCCCGCAAAAAGCAACAAGCCCAGGGCGGCCAGCCCGCCCGATTCAGTGGTGCCTAGCTTGAGCGCAAAGTGGCCCACGCCGCCACAAATGCCAGCCCCGACCACGCCCAGGCCGGCGATCAGTGCGTAGTTAGGACCTTTACCAGATTTCTGAGCCATTGACCGCTCCATTCCTTGAACGTGACATCCTGTTCCCTGCCTCGTCAAGCAGACCCTGCTTACCTGGTGACTTAGGCTGGCGGGTGTGCTACCCTAGCCTTTCACTGTTTGGGGAGAATACATATGAATTACAGCGCCGAATTTCTAGAAGCCATTCGCAAGATCTTAAACGAAACCCGCCAGGACCGCCTCTGTCGGCCTTTTCTGGCCAAGCGGCCCAAGGCCGAGATCCTGCCCTTCTTGGGCTCTCCCCAGCCAGCTTATTTCTTCCTGGGCGTCAATCCAGCCGGATACGATGTCAGCGCCGCTCCCTCCCACGCCGAGGACTACATTGAGTATGCGCGCACCTATTTTGATAGCGCCACCAGCGACAAAGGCAGTTTCGCCGCATACCTGCCCTACACGGCCAATCACATGGGCGACTACTCGGCTTTTGGCCAGGGAGCCTGCGTAACCCACCTGGTTCCTATTCTCACCCAGCGCAGCTCCGAGGTCACCGCCCCGCTGATCCGGGCTTGCTGGCCCCGAGCCCGCCGTCTGCTAGAAACCGTAAAGCCCAACCTGATTTTGGTGCACGGCTCGCTGGCCTGGAAGTTTTTGACCGGACAGGAAGAGGAGACCACCATTTTGATGCAGGTCCCCGACGCCCAGCGCCAGGGAGTGCCCGAAATCTATGAGAAAGTGGAAGCCGATAAACTGCCTTTCCAGACGGCCATTGACGGCCTCGACACCGAATACAAGCCCTGGATCGTGGCCCTACCTCACCTGGGCGGCACCGGTGGTGGTAAAGACGCCCGCAAAAAGGCCGAACATGCGGTTCAAACGGCCCGTCGACGCCTGAGCGGCGGACCGGTCACCAGCACCACCGGGGCCCGCATCCGGGTGCGTCGCCCGGATTAGCGGGCGCCGGCAGCTTTTAAAAACTTGATCAATTCGGCGTGGCCCTGGTCCTTGGCATGAAAAAGAGGCGTCAAGCCCTCGCCATCGCGCAAGTTGAGCTTGGCTCCGGCCTTCACCAGGACACGGCAAATTTCCAAATGGCCCTGGAAACAGGCCACATGCAGGGGAGTGCCCTTGTTTTGCTTCTCGCGCCGATTGGGGTCCGCTTTGCGCTGCAAAAGCGCCTGCAGCGACACCAGATCGCCATTCAGAGCGGCCTCGTGCAAAGGTGTCCAGTTGCCGGCGTTGGGGTTGGCCCCCATCTGCAGCAGCAGTTCGGCGCACTCAGGATGCCCGTTTTGAATGGCCAGTACCAGCGGAGTCAGGCCCTTATCGTCGGGGGCATCCACGCCCGCTGAACCCAATTTGCGAATGCCGTCAGCGTCCCCTCGGCTGGCCGCTTCGTGGAGCGGAGCGGCCCAGCCGATGGAGCTAACCAGGCAGGCGATCAGTAGCCGCTTCACTGACCCGCTAAGATCAGCCGACGCGCTTCCTCTAAGGCTTTGGGCAATCCCGAAGGGTCTTTGCCACCGGCCTCGGCCAGGTCGGGCCGCCCACCGCCGCCTCCGCCCACCCTGGCGGCCAGTTCTTTGATCATCTTGCCGGCGTGCCACTTCCCTTGACCCAGGCTCTTGTCGACGCTGGCTAACAAGGACACGCGACCCTCATGAACCCCGGCCAGCACAGCCACGCCGTTAAACTGATCGCGCAGCGAATCGGCCACCCACTTCAGGTATTCGGCATTGCAGTCGCCCAGGTCCACCACCAGGTGAGGAATCGGATGGGTCTCCACTTTCTTCAACAACTCGTGGGCGGCCGCCCGGGCCTCTCCGCGACGAGCCTGCTCCAGATGCTTGCTCAGCCGTCGCTGGGTCTCCAACAGGGCTTCCACCTTGGCTTCCAGGTCGCCGGTGGGCACGCCCAGTTTGCGCGAGAGTCGCTCGGCCACCTGCATATCGGCAAAGATGCCGTGCAGGCCATGCGTCCCGCAAACCGCTTCAATACGGCGAACTCCGGCCGCAATGGCCGACTCGGAAGTCAAGCGAAACGGTCCCAGTTCGGCCGTACACAACGTGTGGGTGCCGCCGCACAATTCCATGGAAAAGCCGTCAAAGCCACTCTGGGCCTGGCCGCCGATTTTGACCACTCGCACTCGATCGCCGTATTTGTCGCCAAAGAAGGCGGTCACGGTGTCGGGCTTGTCTTTGTAGTCGATCTCAAACCAGGACACTTTGTGATTGGCCAGGATGCTCTCGTTAACCAGTCGTTCCACAGTGGCCACTTCGTCGGCCGTCATGGCCTGATAGTGGGTAAAGTCAAAGCGCAGCCGCTCGGGGGCCACCAGCGAGCCCTGCTGGCGCACCGAGTCGCCCAGCACCTCACGCAAAGCCCAATTGAGCAGGTGAGTGGCCGTATGATGGCGCTGAATCTCCTGGCGACGAGTGCCGTCGACCACGGCTGTCACCGCCGTTCCCTCCACCAGCGGCTGAGCCAGGTGGTGCAACACCACTCCTTCGCTCTTGGTGGTGTTGGTCACGTCCACGCGCGATCCATCGGCCAGTTGCAGCCAACCGTAATCGCCCAACTGACCGCCCATCTCGCCGTAAAAAGGAGTCCTGTCCAGCACCACGGCCGGACCCAATACGGCCGCCACTTTGGCCGGGCTTTCCAGGTGGTCGTAGCCTACAAAAGGAGTGGGCGGCAGATTGAGTTCTTCGTGAGCGGCACTTACCACATGCTTGGTCTGGGCAGCCCGAGCCCGATCCTTCTGCTGATCCATGAGCACCTTGAAGGCCCCTTCGTCAACCGTCAGGCCCTTCTCGTTGGCCATCACAGCCGTGAGGTCGAGAGGAAACCCATAGGTGTCGTAAAGCTTGAAGGCTTCTTGGGCGGGAAACTCCTTGCCCGAGACGTCTTTGACCACTTCCTCAAAGAGGTGCAGCCCACGGTCCAGGGCGTGATTAAACGACTCTTCCTCGGACTTGATGATCTTTTGAAGCTTACTCTCCTCGCGAACCAGTTCCGGGAAAGTGGCCCCCATCTCGGCCCGTAACACCGGCACCAATTCGTAGAGAAAAGGCTCGTTGAGACCGATTTTGCGGGCGTAGCGAGCGGCCCGGCGCAGCAGACGGCGCACTACGTAGCCGCGTCCCTCGTTGCTGGGCAAGGCCCCATCGGCGATGGCAAAGCTGATCATGCGAATGTGGTCAGCGATCACCCGCATGGCGATCGAGTTCATATCGTTGGATTGACCCGGTGTGTATTTGGCCTTCGACATCGTCTGCAGCACCCGCAGAATGGGCATGAACACTTCGGTGTCGTAGTTGGAGATGCTGCCCGAAAAATCACGCCCCCCCTGGGTGCACTCCAGCACCGCGCAGGCACGCTCAAAACCCATGCCCGTATCGACGTGCTTGGCCGGCAATTCCCGCAAAGAGCCGTCGACCTCGGCATTAAACTGGATGAAGACCAGGTTCCACAGCTCCATTACCATGGGCGAGCCTTCATTGACCAGGTGTCCGCCCGACAGATCTGGAGTCAGGTCGATGTGAATCTCCGAGCAGGGCCCACAGGGACCGGTCTCGCCCATCATCCAGAAGTTGTCCTTCTTGCCAAACTTGCGAATGTGGCTGGGGTCGATGTTGGTGCAGGTGCGCCACAGTTCAATGGCTTCTTCATCGGCCGGCACCGAAGCATCGCCACCATAGACGGTGGCGTAGAGGCGCTCTTTGGGCAGGCCCCAAACCTTGGTGAACAGTTCCCAGGCCCACTCGATGGACTCTTTTTTGTAATAATCACCAAACGACCAGTTGCCCAACATCTCGAAAAAGGTGTGGTGATAAGTGTCGTGACCTACCTCTTCGAGGTCGTTGTGCTTGCCCGAAACGCGAATGCACTTCTGAGTATCGGCGATGCGGCGCACATCGGGCGTGGCCTGACCCAAGAAAAACGGCTTAAACTGGTTCATGCCGGCGTTGGTGAACATCAGGGTCGGGTCGTCGTGGGGGACCACCGGCGCGCTGTCTACAATTTTATGAGCTCGGTCACGGAAAAAGTCCAGGTAGGATTGGCGGATGGCGGCCCCTTTGAGCATAGAAACTCCTGAAATGCTGAGATTAGAGGGCATATCTTGTTCGCCCCAGCCTCTCTTCCTTCCAAATCAAAAAGCCACCCTCCCTTTTCAAGGGGGGGTGGCTCGCTTTCCGTCGTCGGGAAAAGGCTTACTTCTTGACGATTTCGAGGGGACCGTGATCGTCGCAATGGCCATCGTGGGGGTGGTGAAGGTGGCCGTCCACCAGATAACAGGTGTGGTCGCCGTGGGGAACGGCTTCGTGACCGCAACCAGGTCCGTGCACGTGATCGGCGCCGCAACACTTGTGATCGGGGGTACAGCGCTCCGGATTGGTGGCCGAAACTTCAATGCTGTGGTGCTCCACAGCGCTGCCGCTGGGATGATGGAGGTGGCCGTCGTGAAGATAGTCCACGTGATCGCCGTGCTTCACAGCCGTGTGGCCGCAATTGCTACCGTGCTCGTGGTCGTGATGATCGCAATTATGTCCCATGATGATGTTCCTCCTGATGATTTTCTTGGGCGTGGTCCAAAGCCGACCTGACCAGGTCGACCACATGGTGATCCGCCAGCGAATAGAAGATGTGCTTGCCCTCTCGACGGCGTGAAATCAAACGTTCATTGCGCAGAACTTTAAGGCGCTGCGAAATGGTGGATATTTCCTGCTGGGAATGATGAGCCAGATCACTGACACAACGCTCCCCCCCACTGAGATACTCCATCAGATGCAGTCGGGCGGGATCGCCCAACGCCCGAAACATGGCGGCCGCCTGCTCGCGGGCGGCGGGACTGACGAGATGAACTTCACAATGTTCGTGATCGCAACCAGGCACACTTATTCATTTCACAACTTGTTCAAGTGTAAACCTGTAAGGAGAGAATCCCCGGAGGGAGGCCTGTCTTGCACGGCTGAAGCCAACCAGCGCCGCAGGCCGAAACGACGAGCGCGACAGCTGATTTCAACAGAAGGAATTCGGGGGATGTGGTCTGAACATTTACTCCAACGTGCCGGTCGTAGATGAGTGACTGATCGGAGTCTGGGAGGTGCTTGTCGCGGGCCCGCTGCTGCTCACCAAGACAGCCTGTCGCGTTTGATGGGAGATTGGTTGGATACGATTGCCAAGCGCCCTAGGGCCGTTATCGAAGAGGCCCTCATGAATCTGGTAGCTGAGGACCGGATGTCACCCGATCTCGTCTTCCGTGGCCCTTACATTCTCGACTTTCTCGGTATGCCGTCCGACTTCAGCGAGTCCGATCTGGAAGCAGCCCTCCTGCGTGAGATCGAGCTGTTCCTACTTGAGCTGGGCTCGGGATTTAGTTTTGTCGCGCGCCCCAAACGGCTATCCATTGGTCCTGCCGATGACTACTTAGACCTCCTCTTTTTTCATACACCGCTACGGGCGCTCGTCGCCATCGAGCTTAATCTCGGCCGTTTTGACGCGCGTGACAAAGGCCAGATGGATCTGTATCTGCGCTGGCTAGATCGGCACAAACTCCAACCGGGCGAGAACCCGCCGCTCGGGCTCATTCTGTGCGCCGACAAAAATCAAGAACAAATCGAGCTGCCGGAGCTGAACAAAGGCTCGCTGAGAGTAGCAAGTTACCCGACCAAATTGCCGCCGAGGGCGCATACTCGAAAGGAAGCTTCTCGAGAGTATCGAGCACGCCCGTGCCCGCGCAACGACCGGATCGCTAAACAGCAAGGACGAACCTCCGTGAGCCGCGCAAAGGTCTTGCCGACAGTGTCGGCAAAATCTCATCTCGAACACTTTGCGCTGACCAACTTCAAAATGTTGTCGTTAGCCGGCGCGGCGGTCCTGCCATGAATCCTTACGATCTCGAGGACCAGACTCTCTTGTATGAAGAGGTTGTCAGGGAACTGCAGGGGGCGTCGGGAGCCCAGTTTTTTGGAGTCAGCCGCCAGTACCTCGAGACCCTGAGTGCTGCTCACGTTTTCCTCATTGACCGAGAACGCATCAACGAATTGAGCGAGGCAGACGTGGAGTCGATTGATGAGGAACTGTCGGACGACGAGCTTCGTTGGCCCTTCCCAAACCTGTGGCTGGAGAGCACCATGGAAACCCACGAGGACCCTCCCCGGACCATCACCCACGGAGCGCATTTGTTCCGCTTTGAGCACCCTATGGCCCTCAACGGTGACCATGTCGAGGCCGCCTACGTCGAGTGGATGGGCCTGGGAAACCACCAGTACCAGGCCAGACAGGGCCTTTTTGTCCCGCGCGGCGAGTCTCTGTCCATAGCCCGTCAAGCGATAAACACGTGCCCAGGTTGCTGCGCCTGGTCCCACGAGAGGTTACTCTATGATTGGATGCTGCAGCCTTACGACTACCTGGGTTTCCACGGAGGCAGCCACGAGGCGGACCAGCGCTGCTCTACCTACCGCATTGCTATCAGGGAGGGTATTTGGAGCGCCCTCCGCGCCATCGCATACATCAACCTGCCTACCCTGTGGACTGTCAGGGCTACTCCCCAAATGACATCCTCTGAGAGGAAGGCGCAGAAGAAGGCCACCAAACTACATCACTTCTTCCCCTACAAGAAAGTACGCCACCTGATTCTAGACCGCCATCAATTGCAAGAATTGCGCAATCCTGACCAGACCGGCGCGCGCGACGTCGCCCCCCACATGCGTCGGGCTCACTGGAGGCGTCTGCCTGAAGGCTACAAGAAAGCCAGGACCTGGGTGCGCGAGTCTTTCGTTGGGGACCGCAATTTTGGCGATGTCAAGAACATCTACGAGGTCCTCAATTAATTAATTTAGCGATATGGAGCAACCACGGTCGAGGTGAAGAAAGGTTGAGTTCATCGATTTCACTCCGGGAATTATCACCGATTCTGGGAATTCCCTCGACGAATGCAGTTTCTCGTGCTCCTATCGCTTTTGGCAATGAGCCTGACCTACGCGGAGGACGGTGCTCGTTCCAGTTGCTGAAGATATCCCTGGAGAACTTCAGGTGACGCCAACTGGCTGGCATTCAGGCCTTGCTCCTCAAGTTACACGCTGCCGGTTTTCCCCAGGCCCTTGCCCTCCCAACGCCCGCGGCAGCGGGCTGGTCTTGGTTCTGGACGGATCCCCGTTCAGCCCTCAAAGCAGAAGCCAAACCGGGGATTCTCGGGCCGTTCACCGTTGCAAATCCGGCGCTCCGGGCTTGTCACGATGGAAGGCCGCTGCAAAACTACTGGTTGGGATTACCGAGGCATAGCTGCCAACTCAGTGCGGAATCTTGGGAAAGTGGGGAGTATTGAGCCACGCAGAGCGCAAACCAACTTTGATGGACGAGACCGACGCCCCCGACCTTCCACAGTCGCAATTTGATCGTGCGGAACTGCTTCTCCACTTCCTGGAGGAGGCAGAAGTGTCTCCGCTGGACATGCTTGACGCGCTGGCCAGCGCGGGTCTGAAGTTAGTGCCTGATCCAGACGGGGATTGCTCCGGCGAGTATTATGGCGTTCTCAAGAAGGCAATCAGAGCGGACAAAGCGCCGATAAACTGACGCGGCCAGGATCGATTTGGGGCCATTTACAATCAGCCTCAGGCGGGCAATAAGCCAGGAAATTTTTGCTGCCGGACTATGGTCGACCACCCTCCAATACAAAGGAATATGGTTTGGATTCGTGGGCCACACCCGGGACCAAGAGGAAGTTTGCTTCTTACGGGTCGGTCGGCTAGGGAAATTGAGGTTGCCAGGCGCAATCTGTCTGGCCGCAATGGCCAGCGAAGTTCAGTCCGCTGCTCTCCGGCTTGGGGAAGTGAACTGTGGCGGGACTTGTTGGAACTCACGACGTATGTCAGGCAGGGCGAGGTGAAGGGTGCAAATTGACCGTCTGCGTATTCGGAACTTTAAGCAGTTTTCAGACTGCCAACTGGAGTTCGATCCGCAATTTAACTTGCTTGTCGGAGAAAACGGCACGGGTAAGACTAGCATCCTTGAGGCACTCGCGGTGGCCTTGGGCGTGTGGCTGGTCAAACCCCCTGATCCGGAACTCAATAGCAGTCGACGCAACATCTATAAGAACGAGATTCGCCTGGAGTCGAAGGATGGTGGCGACCGCGCGCAGTTTTACCCCTGTCGCCCTGTTCGAGTAGAAGCCGAAGGCTTGGTATTGAGTAGCCCCCAACGTTGGGTCCGGCAAATAAGCGAGAACGGCGAGCGAACCAGCAATCAAGAGGCGAATAGCACCGTTACCTTTATCACCAAGGCTTACGGATTGGATGCCCATCAGCGAGTTATTTTCCCGGTGGTGGCCTACTACGGGGCGGGCAGAGCCTGGCTGCCTTCCAATGAGAGGCCCGGCTCTAAAGCCAGTAAGGAGCCTTCGCGTCGGTGGTCGGCTTTCTACGATTGCTTTAGCGAACGAGTGCACTTTTCACAACTGACGGATTGGTTCCGGCGCGAGGCCATGGCCTCCCTGACAAGACAAGGGCGGTATCGGCCGGGTTATGACATTGTTCAGCAGGCCCTGGTAAGATGTGTACCAGGTGCGGAACGTGCCTGGTTTGATGCTGATCGCCAGGAGATTGTATTGTCGATAGGCGGTCAGGCGCAGCCCATGGGTAACCTCAGCGCTGGTCAGCGGATGATGCTGGCGCTGGTCGCCGACTTAGCGATCAAGGCTGTCACTCAAAACAACTGTTTAGTCGAAGAATCCGCCGAGCCAGGTGAACTCCCCAAGGTGTTGGAGCAGACACCGGGCGTCATTTTGATCGATGAACTGGACGTGCATCTTCATCCGCTCTGGCAACGCAGAGTGGTAGGGGACCTCAAAAGGACTTTCCCATCCATTCAATTTTTTGCCACTACTCACTCTCCCTTCATCATTCAGGCGCTGGGGCATGGAAAGCTGATTCGCCTGGGTGCTGTGAACGTTGAATTATGGCCCCACGGCGAAAGTATCGAAGACATTGCTGAGTCCGTGCAGGGGGTAGACACGCCCCAGCAGAGCTTGCGCGCCCGCCGCCTTGAGGAGGCGACGGAAAAATACTTCGCACTACTCAGGCAAGGATCAGAGGCCCCCAAGGAGCAGTTGGTCCAGGCGGAGCGCGAATTTCGCGAGGCCGGTTCAGGCTTCAGCACGCAGCCCGGACTCGAAGCTATTCTAAAACTTGAGGCGCTGGCTGCCGAGAATGGCAATCGCTGAATGCGGCCCATTTTTCGCGGGACGGCTCCCCGCCGCTACTCCCACTACCAGGATGCGATTGGTGACCTCGAGGCTCGACTGGGCACTTATTGTTCGTATTGTGAGCGGCGGCTACCCATCTCTTTGGCGGTGGAGCACGTGAGTCCTAAAAGCGTTGCCAGACACCTCGAAACCTCGTGGGACAATTTCTTACTCGGCTGCACCAACTGCAATAGCGTCAAGGGAGACACTGTGGTAAACCTGGACGATTGGCTCTGGCCCGACCGAGACAACACGGTTAGGGCTTTCGGCTACTTGGATGGCGGTTTTGTGGAACCAACAGCAGTTTCAACCAAACACGCCCAGAGATTGCTCGATCTGGTTGGTCTACAACGCCACGGTGCGACGCCGGGGCGGGAACCTGCACCCAGAGACAAACGCTGGAAGGATCGGGAGCAGGTCTTCACCCTGGCCCAGAGGCAGAAAGAGATTCTTTCTCGATTGCCTCCCGAGGTTCGGGAGGAGGCCCTGCAGTTGGTTGTTGACGCGGCGGTGGGATGGGGATTTTTCTCTTGTTGGTTGACCGTGTTACATGACATCCCGGAATTCTGTCGCCGGCTGATCGCCCGTATGCCCGGAACCGCAGCAGATTGCTTCGACGCTTCAGGAATACCCATCGCGCGCCCAGCTGGCCGATGCTGATGGTGACGCCGCGAGAAACCAAACCAACCCAAAGACGACGCGACTGAGCCAATACTGCAGATGTTGATTGCAGAAAATCCGTGGTTACCTGGTGATCACCAACCTTGCCAAACCGACCCGAAACGGAGCCAAAGTGAGCCCAACTCGAAACGGGAGGAACCCATATACAAAGGCACTTTGCCGCACCGAGCAGCACTGACATGAACAGTGAATTTAATTCTGGGGGACTGGTGGCCAAGCCGACAGCCTACCGGCCGCCACTGTAGCAATCGATAGCGACTTCTCTCGTTTTGAGGGGCTTCGCTGGCGGCACCCTTTCGGTGTGATGTGACCCTTTGACGATCAGTCCGCTCGCGCCACCATTTCAGCCTGAAGCTGAGGGGGACGCAATTCAGACGACTGCTGGGTGAAGTCTTCAAGAATGTGGCGGAAGAGGTAGTTGCCGCCACCCACCTTGCCCAACGACGTGTCCACAGTGTGGGGAGTGTAGCGCATGAGGGCATAGCTGGCGGCATTGCGCACCTTGATGGTGCGCTTGCCAAAGTCGACTTTCATGGAGCGGGGAAAGTCTTTCTGCTGTCCTTCATCATAAAGTTCGCGCAGGAGGGAAGCCCCTTTGCGAATCTGATTCTCAAAGTTGTTGTTGCGGCCTACCTTTTTGCCCCCGTCGGTGTGCCCGTAGCCCATGGCCGCCTTCATCACATGCTGCTTGGGTCGATTCTGACGACTGACCATGCTGTTCTCTTTTTCCAGAGTCGTGACCAGAAGCCAGGGATTGATCCCCTCCTCCTGGGCCACCTGGACCAGCACTTCGGACGCTTTGAGGCTGTCCACTTCAAACTCGGCCAGAAAAGACTCCTTGCTCTCTAGAAACTGTTGGATCTGCTGACTGGTGGCCGCTTTGATATTGGTAAACTCTTCATTGCTTAGCAGTTGGCTAAAGTTGACTCCGTGGGCCACATAGTCGCCCTTCTGGGTGACCGGCTTGGACGGCCGAAAAGCGGGAACCTCCACCACCTGGGCCACCGGCGGGGCAGGTTTTTGACCGGCCACCAGCCACTCGTCCACTAACGGCCCCATCTCGACGGCGGGCGCCTTAACCTGCACCTGGGCCTGGACCGGGGGGCGAGAACTGTCCGCCGAAGCGGCCTCGGACGGGACCGTGAGCACTCCGGCTCCGGCTCCCACCAATGATAGGGCAAGACATACTCCCGCGCGAAACTGACCCGAAACACTGACTTTCGTCGGTTTGACTTCGGCTTCAGGGCTGGGCCCCGTCAGCGAAACGACATCCCCTACAGCCCCCACGATGTCCCTCACCGGACTCAGCTTGGGCAATATCGAGGAGGGGGCCATTCGACTGAGAGGAGACAGGTGGGTGTGACCAGAGATTATCATCAGGCATGATTGTCCTTCGCCCCCACCCCCTATCGCCCCCTTTTCAAAAGGAACCCTTTATAAGTGGCAGAACCGATGCCCTATGCAAAATATCCTCATCGACATCGACGCCCGGGGTGTGGCCACCCTCACTCTCAACCGCCCCGAAGTACACAACGCCTTCAATCTGCAGGTGGTCGAAGAGCTTCACCAGGTCTTTACAGGATTGGGCCAAAACGCCCAGGTCAAAGTGGTGGTCTTGCGCGGGCAGGGCAAAAGCTTCTCGGCCGGAGCCGACGTGGAATGGATGCGCGGCCAGGCCGTGGCCGGAGAAGCCGAAAATCGCCAGGGCGCTCGCCAAATGGCCGACATGTTTTTGGCTGTCGATAACTGCCGATGCCCTGTAGTAGCACTGATTCAGGGGGCGGCCCTGGGTGGCGGTACGGGCCTGACGTGCGCGGTCGACATCGCCATCGCCGGGCCCAAGGCCTTCTTTGGCTTCACCGAAGTGCGCCTGGGCATCGTGCCCGCCGTAATTTCTCCCTACGCCATACGCCGACTGGGATATTCGCGGGCCAAAGTGCACTTTTTGCTGGGCGACCGCATCGACGCCGCCACCGCCTATCGCATTGGCCTGATCCATTACCTGAGCGATGACCCCGAGGCCCAACTCGAAGAGGTGTTAGGCCACCTGCTGGCCGGCAGTCCCAGCGCCCAGACCCGCATCAAGCCCCTGGTTCGCAACAGTTACGAACTCGCCGACCCCACCGATTTTACGGTCGAACAGATCACGGCGGCCCGGGCCCACCCCGACGGACGCGAGGGACTGAGCGCCTTCCTGGAAAAGCGTCCGCCTCAATGGGTCTTTGAATAATTCTCAAGCAATTGAGTTCAGTTAGAGGATCCCATGTTCATGCGGAGAACTTTGTTGACGAAAAATTTTCATTCTGTCAAGCCGAAGGAACCACGCCGTGCGAAAAATGGAAGTGCTCACCGCTCTCGACATCGGAACCAGTAAGGTGGCTTGCGTCATCGGCGAGGCCACTTCGGACGGCGAGTTGCAAATCGTTGGCGCTGGCATCAGTCCCTGCCTGGGATTGCGCAAGGGAGCCCTGGTCGACCCCGACCAGACCGTGCAGGCTATCGAGGCTGCTGTCGAGGAAGCCGAGCGCGAAGCCGGTTATCCGGTGACCAACGTGGTGGTGGGCCTGACCAGTGAATATCTCAGCTCCCTCCCCAGTCACGGTGTTTGGGCCATCTCCAATGCCGACGGCGAAGTGACCACCTCGGACGTGCGCCGCGTGGTGGAAGCCGCCCGTCTGGTGGGCATTCCCAGCGACCGCGAGATTCTTCACATCGTGCCACGCGGCTTTGCCGTGGACGGGCAAAACGGAATTCGCAATCCGGTGGGCCTGGCCGGTGTGCGCCTGGAGGTGGACGCCCACGTAGTAGCCGCCTCCTCTTCTTTCCTGCAAAACATGTGCAAGACCGTGCAACGCGCCAATCTGGAAATCGACCCCGACGGGCTGATTTCCGGAGCTATCGCGTCAGCCCTGGCCGTGCTCACCGAGGAAGAACGGAAACTGGGCACGGCCATGATCGACATCGGTGCCGGCACCCTCGATCTGGCCGTTTACTGCGAAGGCGAGGTTGGCCACTCGGCCGTCCTGCCCGTAGCCGGCGACCTGCTCACCCACGATCTGGCCCGCTTCTTTCGCATCCCACCCAGCCAGGCCGAACGCCTCAAGCTGGAAAAAGGCCTGGCGGCCCCTGAGTTCCTCGAGCAAAACGCCGACGAGATGCTCCAGGCCAAAACTCTCAGCGGAGAAGGCCTGGTAGAAGTGCCCCGCGGCCAGATGGCCGAAGTTCTTGAAGCTCGCTTGCTGGACATGTTCGAGTGGGTAGCTGGCGAACTGCAGCGCGCCGAGCGCCTGGGCCTGGTGGTCTCCAGCCTGGTGCTGACGGGCGGCACCGCCCAACTGCCCGGCATCTCTCAGTTGGCCCATCGCGAGCTGGGCATCCCCTGCCGGGTGGCCAGCCCCTGCTACCCTCAGGGCCTCAGCGAGGCACTGGCCTCGCCCATCTTTTCAGGCTCGGTAGGCCTATTGCTGCACGGCGCGGCCCGCCGTTTTTTACCCCAGGACAAGGGCGAAGCCAAATCTTCCAAAGTTCGCCAGTTTGTCCATTCGGTGAGCCGCTGGTTGGCCGAAGTATTCTAGAGCGGGTCCATGCGCTGCCCTTACTGCTTTAGCCTGGACAACCGGGTGCTCGACTCGCGCACCGTGGAGGAAGGGGCCAGCATTCGGCGGCGCCGCGAATGCGAGAAATGCTTCAAGCGCTTCACCACTTACGAGCGTTGGGAAGAAGCCTTGCTGGTGGTGGTAAAAAAGGATGGCAAGCGCGAGAAGTTCGAACGCCAAAAAATCCTGGCCGGATTGATCCGGGCCTGCGAGAAACGCCCGGTAGCCCTGGAAACCATGGAAGCCATCGTGGTCTCCATCGAGCATATCCTACGCCAAAAGGGCGATGCCGAAATTCAGTCCGAGGAAATCGGCAACCTGGTTATCGAACACCTGGGCCGCACCGACGAAGTAGCCTACGTGCGCTTTGCCTCGGTCTATAAAGAATTCAAAGATGTGAGCAGTTTCGCCGAAGAATTGAAAATCTTGCAGCAACTGCGCACTCACCTGGAAGGGGCAGCCGATGGACCTGTATAACAAAATTCAAGAGGCCCAGGCTTTTGTGCGCAGCCGCACCCAGCAACCCGTCGAAGTGGGCCTGGTGCTGGGATCAGGGCTGGGCGGTCTGGCCGACAGCGTCGAAAACGCCGTCCACATCCCCTATCTGGACATTCCTCACCTGGCTCCCGCCACGGTGATGGGGCATGCCGGAGAGTTGGTGGTAGGGCACCTCGAGGGGGTCCAGGTGGTGGTCATGAAAGGGCGCCTTCACTATTACGAGGGCTACACTATGGAGCAGGTCACCTTTCCCACCCGCCTGATCCGTTCTCTGGGAGCCGACACCCTTATCGTCACCAATTCGTGCGGAGGCCTTAATCCCAGCTACGTAGCCGGGGACATGATGCTGATTCGCGACCACATCAATCATATGGGCGACAATCCTCTGATCGGCCCCAATGACGACCGGTTGGGGCCGCGCTTTCCCCCGATGTCACGCGCCTACCCGCAAGATATGCGCCAACGCGCTCGGGCTGCGGCGGCGGCCAACCACATCCAGCTCCAAGAAGGAGTTTATCTGGGGCTGACCGGGCCCAGCTTTGAAACTCCCGCCGAAATTCTTTCCTTTCAGCGTATGGGTGCCGACGCGCTGGGCATGTCAACGGTGCCCGAGGTGATCGTGGCCAACCACATGGGTATGAAGGTGCTGGGCCTGGCCTGCGTGACCAACGTCTTGCACGACGGCCCCTCCAACGACACCCATGTCGAGGTGCTCGATATGGCCGCGCGCACCAGCGCCAAAATGCTCACCGTATTGCGTGCTTCGCTGCAATCTATGGCCAGGGAGAAAAGATAATGCATCCGGTCCAACTGATCCTCAAAAAACGCAACGGCGAAAAGCACACGCCCGCAGAGATTCGCTTTCTGATTCAAGAACTGACGGCCGGGCGACTGGAAAACTACCAACTGGCAGCCTGGCTGATGGCCGTCTGGTTTCGCGGCATGGACTATGAAGAGACCGATGTGTTGACTCAAGCCATGATCGAGTCGGGAGACCAGGTCGACCTGTCCTCCATCGATGGCGTCAAAGTCGACAAGCACTCTACCGGAGGCGTGGGCGATGGCACTACATTGGTGATTGCGCCCATCGTGGCCGCGGCCGGAGGCCGGGTAGCCAAAATGTCGGGGCGAGGGCTGGGCCACACCGGCGGCACTCTGGACAAACTCGAATCTATCCCCGGAATGCGCGTAGACCTGACTCAGCAACAATTCTTGGATCAGGTGCGCCAGATCGGTCTGGCCATTATCAGCCAGACCGGCAAACTGGTGCCGGCCGACGGCCAGATGTATGCCCTGCGCGATGTGACCGGCACGGTCGACTCCATCCCCCTCATCGCCGCCTCGGTCATGAGCAAGAAAATAGCCTGTGGCGCTGACGCCATCGTGCTCGACGTCAAATTTGGCCACGGCGCCTTTATGAAAAGCCTGGACGATGCCCGCAAACTGGCCGAAACGATGGTGGCTATCGGACGCCTGCGCGACCGCCAGGTGCGAGCCGCTCTGACCTCGATGGAAGAACCGCTGGGCAACCAGATAGGCAATGCCCTGGAGGTCGATGAAGCCCTGCGCATTCTGCGGGGAGAACGCAAAGGCACGGCCCTGGAAACGGTAGCTTACGAACTATCCTCCCATCTCCTCTGTATGTCGCACCCCGGTCTTAGCCTGGAGACCGCTCGGGTCCAGGTGCAGCAACTGGTGGACAGCGGTCAGGCTCTCGACAAATTGGGCCAACTGCTCGAGGCTCAAGGCGGCGACCGCCGCATTTGCGAAGAGCCCGAACGACTCCCCCAGGCCCAACAAAAGATCGGATTCAACAGCCCATCGGACGGGTTTGTCGGCTCGATCGCGGCCGAGACCATCGGCACCGCCGCCATGTGGCTGGGTGCCGGACGTCGCACCAAGAGCGACAGCATCGACCCGGCCGTGGGTATCGTTTTGCATGTAGAGAAGGGCCGCCCTGTCAAGAAGGGTGAACGAATGGCCACCCTTCACGTCAATGACCAGACCCATCTGGCCGCCGCCGAAAAACTGCTCAGCCACGCGTTCCTGATTCAAGCCGAAAAACCCGAAGCGCAGCCACTGATCCGTGAAATGATCGGAGTCTGACCTGTCTGGGCAGGATTTTCTCTAGCCAATGAAGAAAAGCCCTCCTGGCGGTACGCGAAAGAGTCCAGGACCAAGGTTTTGCGCCGCCAGAGGGTCTCAGTCCTCGGTTGGGTTTCACCCCGTGTCCAGGCTTGCAGTCGCAAGCCTCGCGGAATAGACAATAGAACAGGGTGTCTACCGGCGACGAGATGAAGATTTTTGGGTCTAAATAGTCCATAGAGTCATCTATGCGGCAACAGGTGAGTTCTCGCAACTGCGAATGGTCGTCCCTGTCGCCCCATCCTCTGGCACCTGGCAGGCGCATCCTGTTCTTCGCTCCGCTGGACTTACGGAGGTTTTTACATAGATGTTCCAGGCGGTACGAGGAACCAGCGACCTGCTCCCTGCCCAATTGCTGGGTTTTCGGCAGATCGAGCAAAAAGCGCTACAACTGGCCGAAAAATACGGCTTCCAAGAAATTCGCACACCCCTCTTCGAAAAGGCCGATCTTTTCGTGCGCGGACTGGGCGTGATGGCCAGTCTGGTCGAGAAAGACCTGTGGACATTTCAAGACAAACACGGCCAAAAACTGGCCCTGCGAGCCGACATGACACCCTGTGTAGTGCGCGCCTATCAGCAAAACCGCATGGGCAAAGACGGCCCCACCAAACTCAGCTACGTGGGGCCGGTCTTTCTGCTCGGCAAAGAAGGCAATGAACCCAGCCGACAGGCCTACCAGTTTGGGGTCGAAGTGCTGGGCAACGGCAGTCCCGCTGTCGACGCCGAACTTCTGGTCATGGCCCTGGAATTGTGCGACAAGGTGGGACTCAGCGGCGTCAAACTCGAACTCAATTCGTTGGGCTGCGACAAGTGCCGGCCCGCCTACTACGATGCCCTGCGCGAATTTTTTGCCTCTCGCCAAAACGAACTGTGCGCTGCCAACTGCAAGCGCAAGTATCGCAACCACCCCACCTGGGTTCTCTCCTGTCCCGAAGCCACTTGCCAAAACCTGGCCAATCTGGCTCCCACCATTTTGGGCTACCTTTGTCAGGACTGCAAAGCCCATTTCAATACACTCAAGCATCTGCTCGAGGAGTTGGAGCTAGAAGTCACCTTCAATCCCCGCGTGGTGCGCGACCTGGAGTATTACAACAGCACGGTCTTCCGACTGTCTTTGAATGGCCGCACCGTCGGCACGGGAGGTCGTTACGACGGCCTGGTTCAGCAAATGGGTGGCAGCGAAACACCAGCGGCTGGATTTGCCCTGTATTTAGACGAAATGGTTGCTCAACTGGAAGCCCCCGAGCCCCTCCATGAAGAACTGGATTTCGTGTTTATCCCGGAGGGCCTCGAATCGACCAAAGCCCTTCTGCCAGTCGCGCTTAAATTACGCAAAGCCGGGGCCCGCGTCGAGATTGTGGGTCCCAACCAGGGCCAGCCTCCTGAAGCCCGCTGGCACATCCGTCTTATCGAAGTCAACGCACTGCGTGGACATGTCGACATCATCGATCAGGATTCCCATCAGCAAGAAAAGTGCGGTGCCGACCGTTTGCTGGCTCGCCTGCAGCATCTGCTGGGGCAGGGTCAACGGGAGGACGGGGATGGTCGCGGACCTCGCCGTCGTCTCAACCGCCTGCGCAAAGAGCGTGATCCTCGCGACCGCGAGCGCGAACCACGCCGCCTCATCGACGAACCTGCTGCCACACCTTCGGTGGTCGACCCCCGAGACGACCGCGATGGGCCTGAGGATGGCGAGAGTGCTGACGAGGGGAGTCGGCGCCGCAAGCGCCGCCGTCGCCGCCGTGGCGAGGGAGAGGAGGGCGGCGAACAAGAAGTGGCCGCCGCTCCTGAGGAGCGACCGGAAGCTCCTGTCCGCCAGGAAGGTCGCCGCGAACCGCGCCGGGACCCTCGCCGACGCATGGAGCGCCAGGACGAGGCCGCCCAGGAACCCCAGCGCCCCGACCGTCCTGCACCGCCTCCCCGTCAGGAGCAACCGACCAAAGCCTTCATTCCCTCGCTGATGCTGGGTGGAGTCAATCTGGCCCCCAAGCCGACTCCGACCAGGCCAATCGCCAAGGCCGAGGAGCCCCCAAAAAACACTGTGGCCGCGGCCGCAGCCGCGACGGGGCCCGCACTGGGCAATCTCAACTGGTCGATCAAACGAGCCAACGGTGCGGCCGCCGATGAAGAAGTGGACAACACCCCTCAAGGTGCTGATCGCCCGTTGCGGGGGCGCCGACCGGCTCGACGTAGATAAGTTAGAGTCGGCAGCGTCCGGGTATGATACGACCTTCGGAGAACCATTGTCATGCAAGAACCTGTTGAACTGGCTCGGGAACTGGCCCGCATCGCACGCGAAAACCAGTTGGCCGAGATCGAATATCGGGAAGAAAATACCGTCCTACGGCTGATTTTCGAGCCCAAAAAAAAGGTCGTTCAGACCCACACCGTGACCAACGTGGGCGCACCTTTGCCGGCAGCGCAGTCCCGTCCAGAGCAAGCTCCGGACGAGGTGGCCGCCGCCCCGGTAGCCCAGGGCCCCACGGTGGTCAGCCCGCTGGCCGGGGTGTTTTACCGAGCGCCCCGGCCCAACTCGCCCCCTTTTGTGGAGGCCGGTCAATCGGTGGCCACCGGGCAAACCCTGTGCATCGTGGAAGCCATGAAGCTGATGAACGAAATCACGGCCGAGAGTTCCATGAAGATTTTGCGGGTGTTGGTCGAAAACACCCAGGTGGTGGAGGCGGGGCAGGCGCTGTTCGAGTACGAAGCACTCTGAGTCCATGCAACAGCGCACCTTCATCCAAACCCTCAATCGCCTGCTGGCGTATCTCAATCCCTATGGCCTGATTATCTTTGCGGCCATTGTATGCACCGTGTCGGTGTCACTGGCCAAACTTTCCCAGTCCTGGTTTATCGGCCAGATCTTTGGAGTGATGTCCAAAGGCACCCACCTGTCCTCCCAAAGCCCCGAGGACCTGCTCAAAACCGAAGACGGCCAAAAGGCCGCCCTGCTGCTGCTCAACCAGACGTGCCTGGGCTTTTTGGCCATGATGGTGTTGTTGGGGCTGGCCACCTACGTGATGCGTTACCTGGTCAACCTGGGCGGCCAGAAAGCCATGAAAGACATGCGCAATCAGGTTTTTGCCCACGTGCAACGGCTGCCCATGTCTTTCTACGACAAGATGCGCATGGGCGAGATCCAGTCGCGGGCCAGCGGCGACGTGATGGCGGCCACGGGTCTGTTCACCCAACTGGCCGACTTTCTGGTCAACTTTATGATCGTGGTCTTCGCCATGACCTTCATGATCGTGCAGGACTGGAAGATGACCCTGATGGTGCTGGGCCTCAGCCCCTTCATCGCGGTAGCCATCGGCGAATTTGGCAAACGCATCGGCCGCCTCACCGAAACCATTCAGGCTCGCGGCGCCGACCTTTCGGCCATCACCTACGAGGGCATCTCCAGCGTCAAAGGCATCAAGGCCTACGGCCTGGAGGACCTACAGGTGCGCCGTTTCGAGGACAAGTCCAACGAGAGCTATCGGGTCAGCATGAAGCTTGTCAGCATCTCGGCCAGTCAATCTCCTATCGTGGAATTCCTGGGTGCCCTGGGCATCGTGGCCATCGTTTGGCTGGGCGCCTACCGCATTGTGCAGGGTCAGGTGACCATCGGACAGATGTCCCAATACTGGACGCTGCTGGTGATGACCACCCAGCCCATCAACGCCCTGTCGGGGTTCTACTCCAGCTTCCAGGCGGCTGCGGCCGCCGCCGAGCGGGTCTTTTTCCTGCTCGACCAGCCCACCGAAGAGCAACTTACGGCCCACCTGCCCGATCTGCCGCCCATCCAGGGCCAGGTCGACTTCGATCAGGTGGTGTTCGGCTACTCCGAGGAGAAACAGGCTCTCAAAGGCCTCAACCTCTCGGTCAAGGTCGGCGAAGTGGTGGCCATCGTGGGCTCCAACGGGGCCGGCAAGACCACCCTGATCAACCTGCTGGCGCGCTTTTACGACCCCCAGTCGGGCACCGTCAGCATCGACGGCCACGACCTGCAAAAATTCAACGTGGCCAGCCTGCGCCGCCAGATCGGCGTGGTCACCCAGGAATCGATTTTGCTGGCCGGCTCCATTTCGGACAACATCGGCATGGGTCGCGAGGGCGCCAGCCACGCCGAAATCGAGGCTGCCGCCGAACTGGCCAATGCCCACGAGTTCGTCAGCCGGTTGCCCGAGGGCTACGCCACAGACATCGGCGAGCGCGGCTCCCGCCTCTCGGGCGGGCAGAGACAGCGCATCGCCATCGCCCGGGCCCTGTTGCGCAATCCGCGAATCCTGGTGCTCGACGAATTTACCTCGGGTATCGACCCCGAATCGGAAATCTCCATCTCCGAGGCCATCGAAAACAGCTTGCAGGGTCGCACCTGCTTTGTCATCGCTCATCGCTTCAATACCATTCGCAACGCCCATCGCATCATCGTGCTCGACGAGGGGGGCATTGTAGAGGCGGGCAACCACGACCAACTCATGGCCAACGACGGCCTCTACCGGCGCATCTACCAGGCCCAAATCAAACCCAAAGAATCTGAAGTTCTGGTTCAGGCGTCCTAAAAATTTTCAAGCTGCCGTCGGCAGGTCTCGACCCATGATTCGATAAAAGAATAGCCCGCCGCAAGAGGAGTAACCGATGATCCCCATTCTCGAGCTTAAAACGCAATACGCCGAAATCCGCGAGGAAGTTGAGCGGGCCGTCTGTGACGTGCTGGCTCGCACCCACTATATCCTGGGTCCCGAGGTTACGGCCTTCGAGCAAGAATTTGCCCGCTGGAACCAGATCGAACACGCCATCGGCTGCGCCTCCGGCACCGATGCACTGGTGCTGGCTTTGCGCGCCTGTGGGGTGGGCCCCGGCGACGAGGTGCTGGCCCCTTCCTTCACCTTTATGGCCACGGCCGGTGCCATCAGTTCGGTGGGAGCCACACCCGTGTTTTGTGAAATCGACCCGGGTTCTTTCAACCTTGACCCGGCTCAACTGGAAAAGAAAATCACTCCTCGCACCAAAGCCATCGTGGTAGTTCATCTCTACGGCCATCCGGCCGACATGAATCCCCTGTTGGAGGTCGGGCGCAAGCACAACCTCAAAGTCATCGAAGACTGTGCCCAGGCCACCGGCGCCGAGGTTCACGGCAAAAAAGTCGGCACCATGGGGGATGTCGGCTGCTTCTCGTTTTTCCCCTCCAAAAATTTAGGTGGAGCCGGCGACGGCGGCATGGTGATCACTCGCCACGCCGACATCGACGAGCGCGTGCGCTGCCTGAGGGGCCATGGTAGCCGGCGCAAGTATTACCACGACGAGTTAGGCACCAACAGCCGACTCGATGAGATTCAGGCCGCCGTGCTGCGCGTCAAACTCAAGCATCTCGACCGTTGGAACGAAAAACGTCGGGCCGTGGCTGCCGCCTATACCGAGAAGGTGTCTCCGTTTGTAACCCCGCCTCCGGTGCAGCCCGGCTGCATCCACGTCTACCACCAGTACACCGTGCGCACCTCGCGACGCGAAGAGTTGATGAGCTGGCTCAACCAGAACGGAGTCGGGGCCATTGTCTACTACCCTTGCTCCCTCCACCTTCAACAAGTTTACGCGGGCCTCAACTACAAACTGGGCGACCTGCCCATCACCGAAAAAGCCCAGGCCGAGGTTCTCTCCTTGCCCATGTATCCCGAATTGACAACTGCTCAGATCGACCAGGTGGTTCAAGCCGTCGAGCGCTTCCACAGCCAACCCGTCCAGGCTGGTTAGACGTTGTTTCGCCGGCTTGGCCGACGTTTCCGCAGTCTGCTCAGCCGGGACTACAACCTGGAAGAGCAAATGGCTCAGGCCAAAGAGCAAGAGCAAAACTTTTCCCTGGAAATGGAGCCTTTCTACGACCAGATCGAGCCTGCCACGGCCGCCCTGGAAGAGGCCAAAGCGGCCGCCTTAGGCCAAAATTGGAAAGAAGCCGGTCAGGCTCTGCTCGACCACTTCCACGACCGTCTCCGGCCCCAAGGATTTGTCCACCCGGCCGACGCCGACCCGCTGCTGGCCGCCCTCAAAGCCTATCCGCAGGACTGTCGGCGCTGGGTGAAAGCGGCCGAACTTTCGGTGCAACACCGTTTTGCGCCCTTGCAGGGCGAGGAACAACAGTTTCCGAACAGCATTGACTGGTATAGCGATTTCGCCGGGGGCTCGTGGATGATGGCCTCCCCCGAAATGCTGCGCAACCACTTTCAAACCCAACCGCTCTTGCCCCACCAGCAAGAGGGGCTGCTGCGCAGTTGGAACTTCAACCAGCTTGGCCACCTGCTCGACCTGGTGCGCAGCCACTGGCTAACTGGCAACGAGGCATACGCCAGCGAGAGCATTGTTCAGGCCGTCGACTGGTCCGAGAGAAATCCCGTCTTTATGGGCACCAGCTGGTTTCATCCCAAGGTGGTGGCCGCTCGAGCGCTGCATTTTTACATTCTGATCCAGCACCTGCTCGTCTCCAACCTGATGCAGGGCGAACTGCTGGCCCGCTTTCTTAAGGTGGTGGTCATCCATGCCGGCTACCTGGCCCTGCACCTGAAGAGCTCCAGCGAACATCGCCTGCCGGTGGCGGCCAGCCTTTACCTGCTCAGCGGCCACCTGCCCGAGGTCATTCCCTGCAAAAAGTGGAGCACACTGGCCCGTCAGCACCTCCACATCGCCCTGCAAGAGGACTTTTCCAGCGACGGCATGCACCGGTCGGGCAATCTCTCCCTGCAGCGCGAGGCCCTTGACTGGATGTTGCTCTGCTACCTGTTCGACGTGATGAACTCGCGCCATCCCGATCAACTCCACAGCGTCTGCGAAGCCGCCCTGGAGTCGCTCCTCTATCTCAAACCGGCCGCCGGTCAGCCCGGCGAGATCGGGCCCACCCTCAGCGAGGGGCTGCTGGGCCGCCAGGTGGGTCCCGCCGAACACGCCACCCGCTTGCTGGCTCTGGGCGGTCTGCTGCTGCAGCGGGGCGACCTCTTGCCTCCCGGCGACGTGCCGGCCGAACTGCTGTGGTGGGTGGGCAGCGAGGCCCCGGCCCGGGCCCAACAGATCACCCGCCAGGAGCCACGGGGCATTCGCCGCCTCTTTGCTACGGCTCAGCTGGCAGTGGTTCGCGATCAGTGGGGTCCACGCTCCAGTTGGTGTCAGTTTAACGGATTCCGGGGGCGCTGGACCCGCGAGCAAGACGGCCGCTACTGCGATCCTGAGCCCATTCATCTACCCCAACACGACGACGCCCTCAGCGTCAGTCTCAACCTGGAAGGCGAACCCATCCTGATCGAACCCGGCGGTCCCAGCGTAGGTGGCGATCTGGGCCAACTGTTCGCCCGCCTGGGCGCCCACAGCTGTGTGCGCATCGGTCGCGAACTCGAACCCCTGCAGGTGGCCGCCGATCCCCCGGAGGCGCCCGCCCGCCTCAAGTTGGAATCTTGCAAAGACGGCCACTACATGTGCGCCCAGCGCCCGGTCTGGTTCGACCTGGAGCAGCCCTTCTGGCTGACGCGCGAGGTGCTTTTTCTGCCCAAAAAACAACGCCTCATCATTCGCGACCATCTCGACGGCGAAGGCGAAGTGCACCTGGAGAGCAACCTTTTGCTGGCCCCCCACCTGGACATTCTCATGCGGGGCGACATGGGCAGCCTTTTGCGCGGGCGCAAAGTGCAGGTGCGCATTATGCCGCTTTTCCCGGCCCGTTTTCGCTACGAGATGCTCAAAGGCAAAAGCCCGGGACTGCAAGGATTTTTCTGGTCCGAGGCCGGTCGAGCTGTGCCTACCAACCTGCTGCGCTACTTTTCTCGCGTCGAGGCGCCTGCCACGGTCTGCCTGTGGATCGCCTGGAACCCCGACGACACCCTGACTCCCCGGCCCCAGGATGTGGAAAAGCTGTTTCGAAGCCGCTAGGCCAACCGTCTCCGTAGGTAAGCCCGACCCAGATAGGCCAGACCCAGGTGAAAGAGTAGCCCAAAAACCCAGCAATATCCCAAAAGTCCCGGCTCGTCCATGCCGTTGAGTCCCAGCAACAGAACCGAGAGTAGCGGGTTGATCAGCGACAGAAGCGGCTTGTTATAGTGCGACAAGGGGCCGATCAGACTGATGTCCAGAACCAGCGTGCCGATCGTTACAAAGGCCAGACTGAGATAGACCCCTTGAAAGGCCCGCACCGTGCTGCGGGCGCCCAGCGAAAAGGCCAGCGCGACCGCGCCCCAGCCCCAGACGAAAACCTGTGTCAGCACAGTGAGCAGAAACCAATCGCCCCAGCGGAACTGCAAGGGAACCAGCAACAAAGGGGCCAGCCAGAGAGCCTGGCGCGAAGCCGGAGCCACGGTTTGCGTCCAGATCCCCCGCAACAGTTCGCTCCCACTCAAAGGCGTGGTCAGCAGCGCCTCCAGCGTGCCCTGTTCGCGTTCGCGACAAAGCACGTGACTGCTCGATTGAACGGCCCGAAGCAGCCAGAAGCAAAGATGACCCATCAAGCAAAAGACCAGGCTGGTTTCTTCCAGGTGACCGTGCCCATCCTTACGGAAGTCGAGGCTCAACCAGGGAGCCAGCACGATAGCGGCATAAGCCACGGCCATACCCAACTGCCAGCGCCAGCCGCTCTCAAACTGGTTGCGATAAAGCAAAGGGTTCTCCTGGGCTTGGCGCCGCCGCGAAGCGCGCCACAGGGACCGACCTGGCTGGCGCAGGAGCTGGCGCTGTAAAGCCAGTCCCAGCCCGAACCCGCCCACCCAGTGAGCGGCCAGTCCCAGCCAATCCAGATCGCCAGGCCGGTCGGTCAGGTTGCCCACCAGAGCCCAGGGATTGCCCACCAGCAACAGGTCCCGCATCGGGGAGGGCACGTGCCCGATCTGACCAAAAAGCCAGACAAAAAAGCTGCCCCCGCCACAGAGGGCCAACCAGCCGTAGGAAATCTGGGCCGCTCTCAGGCTGGTGGGAAAACGCATCGAGCAATACAGGCCCAGAGAAGTGTAGAAAAGGGCCAGCCCCAGAAAAAGGCAGAAGAGAGGCAGCCAATGGGTTACGTTGCCAAGCAGCCAGGGCAAGGTCAGAGCCACTTCCAGGCAGCAGGGCAACACGCAGGCCAGCCACAAACCCCAGCCGATGCGCGAGCGGGTCATGCCGGCCGAGAGCAAGAGGTCCCAGCTGCCCCGCTCGCGCTCCTGAGAAATCTTAGAGACGCTGCCCCCGATGGCGCGGATGCACAGGTAAGCCACGTAGGCAAAAAGGCTGAGACGGACCGAAGAATCCGAATGGAAGCGTTCGTTAAAAAAGGTGGCCAGCTGGGTGGGCAGCCACAAGATCAGCGGACCGGTCAGGGCCAGCATCAACTGCCGCCAGCGCCCTCCTCGACCCGGTAGAAAAGCCCGATACAAAAAAGGATTATCGCTTAGCATAAAACCCCCGGTCGTAGTCCTGGGCAATCTATTCTGCTAAAAAGCCTGGTCCCAGGCAGCCAGAGTGTGCAAAATTTTGTCTTCCAACTCTACACCCAGCCAGGTCTGGTCCACATTGTTGACCAGAATCGAAAACCCCAGAGTCTGACCATAGGCGCTGACCAGGTAGCCGGTCAAGGCCGAATGCTCCTCCAGAGTGCCGGTTTTGGCGCGCACCACCATGCCCCCCAACCGCGAAGTCAGCGTTCCTTCGCCGCCGGTGGGCAAACTGTCCACAAAGGCCTGACCATATCCGTGCCGCCACATAATCTCGACCACGCCCACCAGTTGACGGGGACTGATTCGATTGTCGGTAGACAGACCGCTGCCGTCCACCATGACCAGACCGTCGGGACTGACCCCGTGCTCGCGCATGAAGTCGCGCACAGCGGCCTCCGAATTGGCTGCCGTCCCCTGGCCCCGGCTGTGAGCGCCCAGCGTTTTGAAAATGTGGCCGGCAAAGACGTTGTCGCTCTCCTTGTTAACCTGGGCGGCGATATCTTTCAGGCGGGGCGACTTGTACTGAGCGATCAGGGGAGTGGACCGGCAACGCCCTACTTCGCCGCCCAGGGAAATCAGCCTCGACTTGCCGCGCACCGTGATACCGTTATTCTTGAGGGTCCCCGCCAGCGAACCCAGGGTATAAATTCCTGGATTGGGCACCGTCACGGTTCGCTTGATCACGCTGCCCGACGGCACCGTCCCCTTGACCACGGTGACCTCAGAATTGCGCTCGCGGGTGATCCAGCACTCCTCGTAGCCCCCATCGCTATACTGTTTTTGCAGCTGAAAGCCGCTGCTGGACGGGTCCAGGCTGACCCCCTGGCTGGTGATCGTCAACTCGACCACGTTGCTGTTCAGGGATAGGGCCGAGATGGGAGCCGCGTAGGAGTCGAGCAGATAGCGGTCAAACCAGCCCTGGCCGATGTACTGGCGGTCAAAGGCGCTGTCATCACCCACCAGGTCACCCTCGATGCTGCGAATGCCCTTCTCTTTCAACTGCTTGACAAAAAACTTCCAGGGCGCCGTGGGACTGACGTAGGGCAAACACATGGTGGGGTCGCCGGAACCTTTTAAATACAGGTCGCCGTGCAGAACGCCTTTGGCATCGGGGGCGCCGCCCCGCAATTCAGTCACGTAGCGATATTCGGGCCCCAGCAGATCGAGGGCCGTGGCCGTCGTCACCACTTTCAGATTGGAAGCGGGGATCATGGGCTTGATGGCATTTTCGCTGTAAACCACCCGACCGGTCTTGAGAACCTGAACGTAGACGCCAACCTGACCGCGTTGAGAGGCCGGCGAGTTGCGGATCATCTGGTAGATTCTCTGTTTCAGCTCATTGGCGTTAGCCGGTTTAGGGGGAGGGGTGGCGGCAACTCCGGCGGCCAACCAAAGACAAAGGGCAGATGTGGTTAAAAGCGAGCGCATAGCCGTTGATTATTCTTCAAATTCTGGATTTCCCTTCGCCAAACGGAATTCGCCGAGCACACTAGAAAGCTTCAGGGTGGGAAGCTGGGCCAAGATCAAGCGCTTTATCAGCATTTTGCCCAAAGTCTATCAGGAATTCGCCAAAGACGACGGTGGCTTCCTGGCGGCAGGCATCGCCTTTTATGCGCTCTTGTCGCTCTTTCCCATGTTGCTGGTGGGCATCCTCATTCTCAGCTACGTGGCTCCCGTCCACGGATCGGCTCAAGACTACAGCTGGCAGATGGCTTCCATCTACCTGCCGCCCAATGCTCTGAAATACGTCCAGGCAAGCTTGCTCAACATCCAGGGACATTCGGGAAGGGTGGGCCTGTTTGGCCTGCTGGCCCTGCTCTGGTCGGGACGCCATCTCTTTCGGGCCCTCGAACTGGGTGTGCACCGGGCCTGGGAAATACCTGTGCGGCGCTCCTATATCCGGGGCAATCTGCTTTCCATCGCCATGATCTTGCTGTGCGCCTTGCTAACCCTGGGCGTTGGACTGCTGACGGCTCTGCTCAGCTGGGTGCAGGCCGTGCTCTCCCATCTGCCTCACCCCCAGTTTGCCGGGTTTACCCTGGATCAGGCCATCGTGTGGGCCTGGTTTCACACCTGGCTGTTGCAGCCATTTACCAGCGCCGTCATCTTTTTGCTGCTCTACGTGCTGCTGCCCTCGCGCCAGGTTCCCGTCATGGCGGCCGTGCCGGGGGCCATTTTCGCCTCCATCGCCTGGCGTATCTCCAGCTACATTTACATCCACTGGGCCTTGCGACTGCTCGAACTCAATCCCGTCTATGCCTCCGTCGGCAGTGTGGCCGGCCTGCTCATCTGGCTCTACTTTGGCGGCATGGTGTTTATGATGGGAGCCGAACTGGTCTACTGCGTGCTTGAGGAATACTATCCCGATCTGCCCAAAGTCAAAAAACGACACCTCAAGAAGCCCCGCGCCAAAGCCGCCCGCCAATTACCCTAGCCCAGTCGTGCCACCTTGACGCTCGGGACAGAGTTGGCTAAGATGTACAACATGTCCAAATTGAGTCGCAAGACCTTCACCGCAGCTCAAGCCAAGAGTCATTTTGCGGATTCACTGCGGGCGGCTGAAGAAGGCGGAGTGGTGGTAATCACTCGCTATGGCAAGCCGGTTGCGGCTTTGGTCCACTTCTCAGAATTGGAAAATCTCGACCGCCTGCGCAATCAGTCAAGTCAGGACGGCCTGGGGGGTCTGTTGCATAGATGGGATGATGCCAACGAGTTCACCCAACCGTTGGACCAAATTGAACGCAGTTCTTCAGGCACCCTTCCTCAGCTGGACTGACCGAATGGCCTATTTTTTTGATACCAACGCAATCTCCGAAACGGTACGACGCCAGCCCAACGCAGAGTTTATTAACTGGCTCATCAACGTGCCGCGCTCTGAACAATTTACCAGTATCGTCGTGGCGGCCGAATTGTATGCAGGGGCCTACGGCTCTGACTCTCCAGAGAAATGGCTCAAACGGCTGGAGAGCGACCTTCTGCCACGCCTGACCATTCTCGATTTTGATATGGGTTGCGCCCATATTTATGGACAGCTTCGCTGTGCACTTCGGCGACAGGGTCAGCCGATCGGAGACGTGGACACCCAGATTGCCGCGACCTCGTTGCGAAATAATCTGACCCTGGTGACGGCCAATACCCGACATTTCAAACGCATTCCTGGCCTCCGACTCAAGGAATTCACTCCGAAGGGGAATGTCTAGTTCTTTTTGCACACACTCAGGGGCACGCGGCCCAACAGTTCGCCGCGGCGCAGCGGGCTGGACGTGGCTGGCGAACTGACGCGCAGGGCCTGAAAAAGGTAACGATAGCCCTCTTCCCACTCGACGTAGCCATCCCGATTGAGGTCTCCGGCCCCGGCGCACCCCTCCAGCCAGGCGCTGAGCAGGCGGCTGCCGGCGCTGGTATCGCGCTGTTCGGGCAGTCCGTCTACGCTGGACAGCACAGCCCAACCCTGGCGCGAGAGCGTTTCGGCAAATTCTTGGGAGTCCAGCCAGAGCTGGTCGCTGGCCGAATTTTGCAGCCGACTCTGGCTGGTGTCGACCAGCAACACCACATCTTGCTGCTTGAGTTCGCCCAGGGCCTCGGCCAGATCCCGGGGACTGATGGCCCCCTCGTCAAATCCTTTGGCGTCCTGCGGCAACAGGCCCTTGCCGCCCGACCCCTGCGAGGGTGCGCTGAGACCGCCAAAGTAGACAAAGAGAAGCACCCGCTCCTCGCCCTCGACCTTGCCTAACTGGCGCAAACTCTCCAAAATCTTGGCGCGCGAGGCGTCCTTACTCTGCAATACGGTGACCTGATCGGGGGCGAAGGCTCCCCCATCGGGTCGTTGTAAAAACTGCTGTAGACGCGCCAGGTCGTCCTTGATATGAGGAAGCGGGGGAAACTGACTGGCCTGGTAGTCGCCAACCCCGATCAGCAGGGCCCGCCGCCGAGCCGGCTTGACGTTGGGGCAACTGGCCTCGCGAAAAAGCAGCACCTCTCGAGTGATGGTTCGCCGGGTCAGATCGTTGAGTTGCACCTGGGCCCGGTTGACCCCGGGCAGCAGCGGCAACAAAATGTCCATGCGCAGGCGTTGGGTATTCATCTGGTCGGGCGTCTGCCAGAAGGCGCGACCGTTCACTCTCAGCTTGGCGCTGAGCAGCCCGGCCGGAGTCAGCAACAATCCCTTCCAGGCCACCTTGTCTTTCAAGGTATAGAAGAAGTCGCGTGGCTCGGTGACCTCGATCTGCGGCTCCGACTTGGGGTCGTCCCAACGCAGCAAAACTTCGCGCTGTTCGCTGGCCTTGCCCACCCAGTGTTCGTCGACCGACTCTCCCAAAGTAAGGTCGGCCACCACGCGCAGTTTGTCCTTACCGACTCGCTCCAGGCCGCCCACATTGACCAGGCGGGTCAACTGCACCTGGTCCCACGGTTCCGACCCCGTCTGGCGCATGGTGCTACAGGCAAAGACGTTAAGACAGGCAGAGGTGGCCAGCAGCTTGCCGCCTTTGAGCACCTGGATACGGCCATCGTAGGTTACGGCCACGGTCTCCTGCTCCTTGTCGCCATCCACATCGAAGGGAACCGAACGCAGGAAATGAGCGGATTCTTTGGCCAGTTCGCCCACCGGGGGGCTTTGCAATGAAACTCGCAGCCGACCCGCCACCTCCTGTCGAGAAACCACTTCGGCCCGCAGCATCCAATCCAGCAGCACCGCATTGGGGTGTTGATCGTCCAGGCGAAAACTGCGCGAATCCAGGGGCACTGCCTCAGGCAGCAGGCCCAACTGCTCGGCGCCCTGCCAGAACAGTTGCTGATAAGCATCGAGCACAGCCGACTGATAGGCATTCTTGTCGGCCAGAGTGGGGTCCCCCAGGGCCACCCGCCCCACTCCTTCCACGCCGACACGGCGCTCCAGCGACTGGGCCGCATTGGTGGGCGACGGCTCAGGTTCCACCTGAGCATGACTCAAAGGGCCGCACATGGCCAGGGCACACCAGGCCAACCCACAGATAGCAGTCCACTTGCGCATGCGGGCCTCTTCCCGAGGCGGCCTTTAGATCCTACAGTTGATCGTATTTGAGATTCTTGCCGCGGGCCAGTTCTACCGGGTACTTCAAGGCGTTCTGGGCCAGCTTGGCCGGCAATGCCTGGCTCAAGTCGATGCCACAGTCGTCGGCCATCAACAGCACAAAGCAGAGCACGTCCGACAGTTCCTCGGCCAGGCGCGGCCGCAATCCGTCCATTTCGCCGGAAATCTGCTCGGGTGACTTAAAACGAAACAGCTCCAACACCTCAGCGGCCTCGATGGAAAGAGCCATGGCCAGATCCTTGGGATGGTGAAACTGGCGCCAGTCGCGCTCATCGCGAAAAGCCCGCACCGCCTCGGTCAAGCCAGCCAGATCCTTCACGGTTTGGCAGGCGTGGCTGGCTTTAAGCGGGCCATACTCAGCTCGGCTTCCTTCAGATTGGGATCCGACTCCAAGGCCTTGGTGTAGGCCTGCAAGGCCTCTTCGGGCTTTTTCAACTGCTCCAGGGCCTGAGCTTTGAGCAGCCAGGCCTGGGTGAAGTCGGCGTTGCGCTTCAGGCAAGATTGGCAGTGATTGACCACCGCTTCCCATTTGCCATCGAGCCTGGCGGTCAGGGCTTCGGCCATAAAGCCCACATCGTGGCGGGTATCGGCCAGTTTGCCAACCCGGACCAACTTGGCTCGGGCCTGATCGAGGCGATTGAGGGCCACCAGTTCGCCGGCTTCGTTGAGCAGGTAGGCGGGATTTTCGGGGGCCAGTTTGGCGGCCAGTTGAAACTGCACCAGCGCTTCCCCGTGCTTCCCTTCGCAGCTGCGCAGCACTCCCAGATTGTTGCGACTGCGAGCGTCTTTGGGCTCCAGGCGAGCCGCTTCCACCCAAAACTTCTCGGCGCCCCCCAAATTCTTCTCTTGATAGGCCACCACTCCCAGACAATACTGGGCCGCCGGTCCGCCCCCGGGGACGGTAGACATTTTGTGAAAGTGCTTCTTGGCCGCATCAAACTTCTTCTGAGCTACATAAACCTGACCCAAATACTGGTAGGCCTGCACAAACTGAGGGTCGAGGGCGATCACGTAGGTCAGTTTCTCTTCGGCCTTGGGATAATTCTCCATGCCGAAATAGGTCAGGCCCAGCATATAGTGGGCGTCCAGATAGCCGGCGTCTTCCTGGATGGTCGACTCGAAATACTCCACCGCTTTGGCGTATTCGCCCCGCTGAAAGTAGCCGCGGGCAATCTTATACTTATTGCGGGCGCCCACCGGCTGCCCCCAGAGCGGAGCAAAACAGGCCAGCATCAGCAAAACAATCAGCCAGGCTCGGGTCATCACAGGCCCAACTCCAGATTGGGATTGCCAACAAATTTCAAGCGATAGCGCCGAAACAGCGAACGTTCCATATAGTCGGCGCTTCCATAAATCTGAATCAACGAGGGACAGTTGCCTTCTTCGCGCGGGAAAACCAGGCGCTCACTTTTTCCGTCCAACATAAAGTGATAGGTCAACTGCATCTGGTCGCCCTCAACCAGAGCCTCAATCCCAGCCAGACTGGCCCCTTGATCGTGCAGATCGCGAACACGCTGAAAAAAAGTAGCCGCCACCGGCGTCAGTAGTCCTCCTGGCTGGAGTAGATGAGCACGCGCATGTCGTCGCGAAACCCGGTTAGAATGGCTTCCCCAGGAATGGCCCGCACCCTCTCCAGGCAACGGTGAATCACTTCGTCTTGCTGATCGGGGTCTTCATGGGGTGCCTCTTCGTTGAGGGCCAGAGCGTCGTCGAAGAATTCGTTAATGAGGGCCACTACCAGCGAAAACTCTTCCAGAGTCACGCTGGGCAGGTCGCGCACCACCGTCAGAGTGCTTACTTCCACCCACCCGTCTTCATCGGCTAAAAAGGGCATGTCTTTGTAGGGGGCCTGTCCTCGAAAAGCTTCGTGAGTCTCTGGCTTGAGGCGCTGCAAACCAAAGTAGACCTTCCACGACAGCGTCAAGCGGTCCAGGAAGCGGGTCCACTCGTCGTCCTGTAGCTGTCGATACAGATAAAAATCCAGGCGCAAGTGATGGCCCGCCTGATACAATCGGGCCGAGCCGATTTCGCGATAGCGCACCAGCAGCGCGGTGAGAAAGGCTACGCCCTCGGGCGAATCCGCCACAGTATTGTCTAAGGTGCGATTCATAAGCCGGTCAGCCCGTCTGCGCGCTGGCTTGAAAGTGGCGCACAATGGTGACCCGAACCGGACCAGGATGACTCGATGCCGATTCGATTCTGGTGGCCAGTTGTTGAGCGAGAATTACGCATTGCTCATCATCGGCCAAATCGGGGCGAACAAAAACGCGAATCTCACGACCGGCTTGAACGACATGACAATCGGTCACCCCTTTCAACTCTCGACCCAGCCGTTCGAGTAGCTCCAAGCGCTGCAAATACTGCTGCGTATTCTCCCGCCGCGCACCCGGCCGGGCCGCACTGATGGCATCGGCCACCTGCACCAGGGTGGCCTCCAACGAGCGCTGAGGAACATCCTCGTGGTGGGCTTCGACGGCGTGACTGACAGCATCCGACTCGCCCCCACGACGACAAAATTCCCCACCCAACAAGGCGTGGGGCCCGCTTTGCCCCACCAGACCCTTGCCGATGTCGTGGAGCAGGCCGGCACGCTTGCAAACATTGACATCGCCGCCCAGTTCGCTGGCCAGATGAGCGCACAACCAGGCCACTTCCTGCGAATGCTCCAGCGCATTCTGGCGATAGGAGGTGCGAAAAGCCAATCGACCCAATCCCTCCAGAACCTCCTTGCGAAAGCCGCTCAAACCCACTGCCTGAGCGGCCTGGCGGCCCTTGTCCAGAAGCGCCCCTTCCATCTCACCGCGGGCCCGGCTGACCGCCTCCTCGATGCGGTTGGGCTGAAAACGCCCATCTTTCACCAGGCGCTCCAGGGCCACCCGGGCCACTTCGCGGCGCCAGGGGTCAAAACACGACAGACTCACACTGCCCGGAGTGTCGTCGATGACCACATCCACCCCGGTCAAAGACTCAAAAAGGCGAAGATTTCGGCCTTCCTTGCCGATGATACGGCCCTTATAGTCTTCGGCGGGCAGGGCTACCGAGGAGAGCGAATGCTCGGCCACCGTCTGCACCACCACCCGCTGCATGGCCTGGCTGATCTGGCGCGAGGCCAGCTCTTCCCAGTGTCGGCGACCCACCATCTCGATCTGATCGCGCTGGCGGATCCGCTGATCCTCCAGCAATTGTTGCAGCGCCTGATCGGGGCTCATTCCTGCCAATTCTTGAGCCCGCTGCTCCAACTCGGCCTCGCGCTGTTGCAGTCGCTGCTCCCACTGGCGCAAGCGCTCCTGATCTTCGGGGCGCTCGACCGGTGGAGCCGGGCGCGGTTCGCCCGATTGCGAGCGCAAAGCAGCCCCCACCAGGCCTCCGCCCAACAACCAGATCCACGCACTACCCATAGCCGCACTCTTCCGTCCCCCGCCCAGGAAGGCCTGCGGGGAATTGCGAACGGCCCCTCCCATGCGTTGGTTTCTCGCCCTCTGGCTGGCCGGTTGCGCGGCCGCTCCTACCCCTCCCCTGGCTTCCGCCCCTCTGCCCCCCGTGTCCCCTGCGGCCTCGCCCACGGCTACAGCTACGGCCACTCCGGCTCCACCGGCAGAAACCTGGAGCTACGAGGTAGTGCAGCGCTATCCCCATGACCCTCAGGCCTTTACCCAGGGCCTGTGGATGGACCCCAAAGACCAGTTGTGGGAGACCACCGGCTTGCGCAAACAGTCGACGCTGCGCAAAGTGGACCTGGAGAGCGGCAAATTCCAAGTGATCCACCGCCTGCCTGACGACGAATTTGGCGAGGGGCTGGCTTTCAGCCGGGGCACTTACTTTTGGCTGACCTGGGACAGCCATCTATGCCACACCTACGACGCCCAACTAAAACCGCTCAAGACCTTCAAATACGAGGGCGAAGGCTGGGGATTGTGCAGCGACCCCAGCGGCGACCTGTGGATGAGCAACGGCAGTGACAAACTGGTCTTGCGCGACCCGACCAGCTTTCAGGTCAAACGCGAAATCAGTGTAACCCGCAATGGAGAGCCCGTGCCCCGACTCAACGAACTGGAATGGGTGGAGGGGCAAATTTACGCCAATCTTTATGGGTCCCCGGCGGTGGCCGTGGTCGACCCAGACGGCGGCAACGTGCGCGCCTTGATCGACTTCACCGGTCTTCTCTCCAACGCCGATTCGCAAAATGCCGATGTGCTCAACGGCATCGCCTATCAGTCGGCTTCCAAAAAGCTTTGGGTGACTGGAAAAAAATGGCCCAAGCTCTTCCAGGTGAAAATTCGCCAGGGCCCCTGAGACCGGCAGGTTCGGCGCTGCTGGCGGCACGAAGGGAACGCTATGAAGTGCAATCCCTTGCTGCTCCAACTGCGCTGTTCGGCCTGTGCGTGCGTCCTGGAAGCACCCGGCGAGTTTCTCTACAACTGCGTCCGCTGCGGTCCCGCCGGCACCCTCGAGATGCTCTACGACTATCCAAAGTTGGCCGCAGCCTGGGCCCGGTTGACCCAAGGAGATTTGAAAGGCATGGCCCGCTACGCCTCCTGGCTGCCCATCAGATCGGCCGCTTCGCTGCCCCCGCTGCTGGTGGGCGACACCCCCCTCAGTCGCGTCGATCGACTGGCCGCAGCCACCGGCCTTGACCACCTCTGGATCAAAGAGGACCAGCGCAACCCTACCGGTTCTTTCAAGGACCGGGCCAGCGCCGCCGTCATCGCCGCCGCCCGCGATCGCAACATCCAGCTGATCACCGCCGCCAGCACCGGCAATGCCGCTTCCTCGCTGGCCGGACTGGGCGCCTCGGTGGGACTGCGCACGGTGATTTTTGTGCCGGCCAGCGCCCCTGAGGCCAAAATCATTCAATTGCTTATCTACGGGGCCGAGGTGCTGTTGGTGGACGGCACCTACGACGACGCCTTTGAGTTGAGCCTGGAGGCCACCCGTCAGTTTGGCTGGTTTAACCGCAACACGGGCTACAATCCCGTCACTTTGGAAGGCAAAAAAACGGTCTCGCTGGAGATTTTCGAGCAACTGCCCCAGGTCGACGCCGTCTTTGTATCGGTGGGCGATGGCTGCATCATCAGCGGCATCGGCAAAGGCTTTCAAGATCTGTATCGAGCCGGACTACTGGCCAAAGTTCCGCGACTTTACGGAGTTCAGGCCGTGGGCTCCAGCGTGCTGAGCAAAGCCCATGAGCGCGGTTACCTGGAGGCCGAACCGAAAGCCTGCACCTATGCCGACAGCATCTGCGTGGGCGAACCGCGGGTGGCCCATCAGGCCCTGCAACTGGTCAAAGGCAGCAGTGGCGGCTTTATCACCGTGAGCGACGACCAGATCCGCACCGCTCAACTGCAACTGGCCCGCACCAGCGGCATCTTCGCCGAACCCGCCGGTGCAGCCGCCGTGGCCGGCCTGGTGCCGGCCCTGCAGGCGGGCTTGATAGCACCCCACGAAAAAGTGGTGGGCGTGGTCACCGGACACGGCCTCAAAGACATCCGCGGCGCCCTGTCGGCCGTGCAACAGAAAGCCTGCCACATCTCCAGCCAACCCTCGAGACTGGCCGACGAATTGCGCAAAGCCGGCGTGGTCTAGTTTAGGCGCGAACGGACCTGGGGAGTGAGCAAAGCCAGCGCCGCCAGCGCCAACTGACGGACCTCGACCATCATTGGTGGCTACGCTGTTAGAAAGTCGATTGGCACGGTGTGTTGGTAACCATGATTTCTCTGGATGACCTCATCGCGTCCAAGATAGCAGGAGCCGCGGGCCGGAGGCTTGCAGTGAGCAATCCGTGGCCTACCGTTGGGCGCGACGCCGAGCAGAACGAGGCAGACCATGAAGAGCGGAACGAGGGCCCCATCGCGATTGACTTCTGGGGCCGCTGCAGGCCGGCTTCCATCGAACAAAGCCTCATTGAACAGCGTCAAGGGAGAGCCGTAGTTCGAACTGACCAGAAAGCGAACGTGAGTGGCTGTCACAGGGGTCCACGCGAAGACTTCTGCCGAAGAGGGCGCTGATGCCGGGCCCTGGGAAAACACGGCGGGAGCACCGAGGATTGGATTGAAGATCAGTCCGCCCACGGAAGACAACACCGTTACCCCTCGAATTCCCCGGGAACTCTGGCCAAACGTCCCGTTGGCATTCCATACCGCCATGCCGCTCACGTCGAAGAGTCCATTGAGTGCAAAGGTCAGGTTGATGGTTCCCGTCGCGACGTCCGTCTGCCAGCAATTGGCCACAACCGGCGCATTGTGAGTGGACGTTGGCAATTGCCCCCCGTTCAGTCCGCTGCCATTGGCGGTATTCAGGATGTTTCCGGCGTTCGTGCCGTTGGTCGTGGAGGCCGTCACACCCAGTATAGGCGCCCCCGCTGCGCCAACGGTCTGGAGCAATGCCAGCAGCGCGGCGCTCGTGGAAAATTTTCTCATGAGAGTATCCTCTACCCTGAAAATTGATGGTCCGTGAATTGTACTCACGCCCTCATAGCCGAAGCATAGCGGAGTCGGTGCGGCCTCGGGGCTACTCCGCCTGCCGAAGTGAAACACTCTGATTCATAAGGAATCGGTAGCTACCCCCGCCAGCCAGAGGGGCTTCGAGTTCCAGGTTCAAGCGGAGGGGCGGGCTGATCTGGGGGGGGCTGACCGCCGAGGTGATCGAGAAGCTGCGAATCTGGGTCAACAGCTTCCTATCCCTGTCTCCCGGATGGGAACCGAAGTAGCCCAAACTGCCGGGAAGGGGGCGCACGGCCAACAAAGGGGTGGGAGGCTTTAGAATGCCGTCCAGAGTTTGATTTGGGTCCTCCGTCTCGGGCCAGACTCGCCGGAGAAGAATGGCCTTGACCGGGTCGTAGGCATAAACGACCAGATGGTCATCGTAAATCTGGCTGACCGGGCTGGTGGTCACCACGTCCACGATTTTGTGGACGGATAGCACGGTGGGATTCACGGCCAGTCCCACCCCAGCGGGCGGAGCTGCCTGCAGATCTTTGCTGATGCGATTCAGTCCCATCAGCGCACTTTGCTGCAAAGAGATGCGCGTGGCGTTTCGGGCCGTCGAGCGCATGGCAGGCCACAATACGTTCAAAAAGAGCAACCCGATCAGCAGAGTGAGTGAAGCGGCCACCACCACTTCGATCAGGGTATGCCCGCGACTAGCTCTGGACATGGGAGACCACCGTTTGGCGCACAAAATCTCGACGCCGGCCGCCAAACTCCCACCACAACTCCACCCGAATCCCGCGGGCGAACTGAGGATTGGCGTCGGTGGGAGCAAAGATTGTCAGACGGCCATGATAGGTCGTGCCGTCCCGAACGGTATCGGTCAAAGAACTCGTCCCCAGAGTCAGCGATTCAAATCCCCGGGCACGAGTTTCTTCCAAAGCGGAATCGGCCAGGCTATTGGCTGTCAATTCACATTCTGTGGCGCGAGTGGCCACCACCGCACCCGGCAGCAGGTTTAGCAAAAATAGAATAGCCAAAATCAGCAAAAAAAGTGATATCAGGGTTTCCAGCAAACTATATCCGAGTCGCCTTTTCACAGCATCCCGTCGGCAAGCTTCAAGAGAGGCATCACCAAAGCCACGATGGTCAAAGCCGCCGCCCCTCCCAGTAGCATCACGGCGGCAGGCTCGACCAGGGCAGCAAATTGACCGGCCACGTGTTCAAGATGGTCATCATAGAGGTTCGCCAACCGAGCGGCGGAACGGACCACATCGCCGCATTCCTCGCCGGACTGCAGGATCAGCACAAAGGTGGGCGGAAAATACCCTGTGGACGCAAGACTGCAGGCCAGACCATCGCCTTGGACCAATCTTTGGCACGCGCCCTCGATCGTTTGCATCAAAACGACGTCCTGACTGCAGCGGGCAGCCTGGTGAAACGCCTGGAGCGTATCGCAGCCCACTTCCAACTGCAAAGACAGACCGCGGGCGAACTCGGCCAGGGCATGGCACCTCAGCAAGTTGCCCAGCACCGGCACCCCCAACAACCACCGGCGCAGCCTGCGCGCGTTGCGTGGGTGGGCATGCCAGCGGCGAAACCCGGCCACCCAAACCGCCACGATCCATCCTCCGAGCAGCCAGACTCGGGCATCTCGAAGTGAAACCGAAAGGGCCACAAAGACCCGGGTTGGCGCGGGTAGGGAGGCACCGCCTTCTTGCAACAAAGGGAGTAGACTCTTGAACAACAGCGGCGGGGCCAGCACGACAAAGGCCAGACAAAGGACGGCGATCAGGCAAGGATAGTGGAGTGCCGCCTTAAGGCGCATCTGCAGACGATTCGAGCGCTCCTCCCGGTCGGCCAGGCGCATCAGCGCCGTGACCACGGTACCGCTGCTTTCTCCCAGTCGGATGGCTTCGCAGTGAAAGGGAGAAAACACGTGGGGACAGGTGGCCATAGCGTCAGTCAGGCTGAGTCCTCCGCGAATGCCTCCCTCCATCCGCCGGCTGGCATGAGTCAGGGCAGCATCGGGACAGCCTTTCGCGAGTGTATCCAAACAGCGATCCACGGGCAGGCCAACCTGCCACAACAGGCCCAGCGAGCGAAAGAATACCGCACGCGAGTTGCCGCCTGGTGATCGTGGTTTCTTGCTCATAGAATCATAGTAGTTGCAGCGACATAGCAGTCCGTTAGCAACAGGCTATGGATTCGCTATGCACTTGATGGTATCCTCGAGGGTATGAACAAGCACCGGCGAGCCAGCAGTTTGGCAGGGACTCTCTGTTTTATCGCACTTCTGGGCATTCTCACATTCGCCGCGTCTGGTTACAGCATTTCGCACCTCACCGTGAGTCGTCGCATGGTGAACGAGAAGATGGCCGGAGATCTGGCCGAATCCGCCGCAAATCTGGCCCTGGCCAGGCTGATGGAAGAACCGGCCTGGCGGGGCAGCATCGACCATCGACCGAGCAACGCTCCGTCCTCGTACGGCCGAGCGACCTTTTCAGAGAGCCAGGCCGACCGGTGGAACATTGACCCCTCCTACAACAACTTGATGGGAAAACAGTCGCAGCAAGCCAGCGACCGTTTGCTGGGCCCGGAGACCCTGCAGGTTTTGGGCTATGGATCTCACAACGGCATCGTCAAGCGTTGCGAGATCCTGCTCCACGTCCCCCCTTATCGTTATGCCCTGGTGTCGAACGGGCAGGTGACTTCGACGGGTGGCATGACGGTGGCCGGCGTGGAGGACCCTTCGCTGTTGGCCGACGGATTGAGCAACGTCGCACCCGAGCAGTTGCAATATGGCTATCTGGCCGCCAATTCGGACTCCGAGGAGGCCGTGGTGCTGGAGTCGTCGGCCGACCATCCCACCAGGGTCACGGGCGGAGTTGAATCGGTGGGCGGAGTGCGACTGGGTGAGTTCACTCAGGTAGCCGGGGCCGTCAAAGAACATGCGTCGCCGGCGCCAATGGTGCACTTTACCATCGGCGACTATGACCCCGCCGAGCGCAGTCAAACCCTGGTGATCTCCGACGGAACGACGGGACGGTATCAAGTCCGGGGTGTGTCGCGACGACAGGGCGATCTGCACGTGACCGGCGGCCTTCATATCCAACGAGGCTACCTGTATGTGGACGGCGACCTGCTGGTGCAGGGAGGAATCCACGGAACGGGATGCGTCTTTGCCACCGGGAAAATCCGCATAGAAGGGGTTTCTAGCTTTGCCGCCGACGCAAAAGAAGCCCTGATGGCCGGTGGGGACATCGAGATCGAGGGCACCGATCAAGACAAGTCCATTTTTCAAGGAATCGTCTACACCCGCGGTAACTTCAGTGCCAAACGAGTCACCTTGCTGGGCACCGTGCTGGCGGGCGATTCTGTGGGTTCCGCAGGTTCGGCCGCGCAAGTGACGCTGGATCAGGTCAATGTAGTCCACTGCCCGTCGATCGTCAGCAGCGAGTGGGACTCGGGGTTTTCTCCCACTCCTTGGGTGGCGGGGTTTGATACGGCCGTACGGTTCCGGGCAGATCGGGTCCAATCGGCCGAAATACGGGTCAGCTCCGGCAACAAGCCGGAAGATTTCTTCGATGCCGCCCAAGACAGGTACACCATGACGCCGTCGGACCACACGGTGGAACCGAAATATAAGATTGGCCTGCCTGAATTTGCCCTGGTCAACCGTGGACGTTTTTTTAACTTTTCAACGTTGCAGGACGCCATGGCGGTACTGAACAACTCGAGCCGAAAGGAGTCGATCCGCGCCTACCAGATAGTGGAGCCTCCTCGGAGGATCCCGGTGATGACCGAGACCATCGACGCTGCAGGCAATCGCGTCGCGACACTGGAATACGTGGAAGAATCCGGGACGATCGACCTGGATGACCCTTCGGACCCCAGATTTCAAGCGGCTGCGAGCAGTTACATCAGGACCGTTCAAGGACTGATCTGGCAAACCTACTTGCCCTCCCTGGTGGAAGCCTATCAGGAAGAATACGCCCGGGGACGGAAGCCCTGGATGAATCCCGACCGCTGGGGGCTGAGCTTTGATCCCAACCAGTTTGTTCAGTTGTCCCAGAAAACTCGCAAGCTGGTGGTCCGAGAAACCCTGGTTCAACCCTGAAGTGGGTCGACTGGTGGCGCTGGTTGCGTTGCTGGTGGGCCTGGCTTACGGCCAGGACCCTACGGCCGTGCTAACCCGTCGCCTGCACACCATACCCCTGCATTTTTCCGTGCACCCTCCTCAGGCACAACTGCTACTGCAAAACCAGCTACAGGACCCCATGGCGCCCGGCACCTACCTGCTCCAGGCAGCCAGTCTGGGGGTTCAGGACCCGGACGAACCGATCCCTTTTCATTTTCATCTGGCCGGATATCGGGATCAAAAGATCGAACTGAGTTGGAATCAGATCCAGGGCGGGGGATATCCAGGGGAAATTCGTCTGAGGCCGGCCTCGCCTGCCGCAATCTATCGCGAATACCGCAGGCCAGTGGAATTGCTTGCTCTGAGCAGTGTGGTCCTGATCGGCGGGGCCCTGATCAGAGCCTATCGCAGCAGAGGCCTGCAAAGGCGTCACCAGAAGCTGGACGCACTGATCCAGAGCGAGCCCTTCGATGCCCTGATAGGCAGCCGCATCGACCGCTACCGCGTGGTGCAAGCCCTGGGACGGGGAGGCATGGCCAGCGTATATCGGGCTGTGCCTGAAGACAGCCTGGACATGGCCCAGCAGGTGGCCATCAAATGCATCCGACCGGAGCAGTTGACCGCTTCGTTCAAAGAACGATTCGCCAGAGAAGTGAGCGTGTTGTGCACGCTGGATCATCCTAACATCGTTCGGGTGCTCGATTGGGGCGAGCAAGCGGGACTTCCCTTCTTGGTCATGGAGGTGGTCGAGGGTGAGACCCTGGCGCGGCTGATTCCTAAGGGTGGGATGGGCCGGTCGGACTTTCTCCGCGTCTTTTCCTCCCTTCGTCGCGCCCTGGCTCACGCTCACGAGTTGGGCATTGCCCATCGAGACCTGAAGCCCGCTAACGTGATGGTGAATCGCAATCATCGGGTGAAATTGATGGACTTTGGATTGGCCCAAGGGCACCGCTTCGCGTCGCTCACTGTACCTGGCCAGGCGCTGGGAACTCCGGCTTATATGCCTCCAGAAATGCTGGTGGCTACCAGTTACGAGCCCGCCCTGTCCGACCAGTATTCGCTGGCCGTTATGGCTTTCGAGATGCTGTGCGGCCGCCGACCCTTTGAACACCAGGAGGTTACTTCCCTGTTGATGCTGCGCCTGAGTCAAGCGGCCCCCGGCCTCCGGCAATTTCGCCCGGAGCTTCCCCCCTCCGCCGCCTGCGTGCTGGCCCGAATGTTGGATCGTGAGCCCTTACAGCGTTACCCTTCGGTGGAGGAGGGCGGGCGGGCCCTGGAGGACAGCCTTGGAGGCAGCGATTTTGGCCCCCGCCTGCAACCGTTGATGGTGGCAGACAGCGACGATACGCAGGCGGTTCAGGTCTTTTGAGTCAAGGCATTTTCATACACTCGCGTCACCTGGGGGTCAGGTGGAAGGCTCAGTTGCTCCTCCATAGCCTGGCAATAGGTCTTATACAGCCTTGCCAGGTCTGCCGCCGAGTGGGCTTCTAAACTCAGCAACACGGAATGGGTCGCTGTACAGCACGGATCGATGGCCAGCAGTTTGGGGGCCAGCGACTGAATCTGATGGTACATTTTCTGATCGAGGCATCCCTGGATGGCTGCTCGGCCTGCCTGCAGCACTTCCTGCTCCAGACGCTCCCGAACCAGCTGAGCCCACTCCATATAGCAACCCGGCAAGTAAGGTCCGGTATACAGGGCCAGGGCTCGCTCGTACAGCTTCAGACCTTGAAGGGGGGAGTCCCTGATCACCTGCCCGGCCTGCGCAAGCGTGTCGCGGAACCGGACCACATCATGCTCTTCTAGCAAATCCGGGTGCAATTGCACACTTCCGGCGCCTCTCAGGAATGGGTCCGCCACCATAGCCTTGCTGCGGAACAGTTGGCGCAGACTGGACAAATTGAAGTTCAGATTGTTGCGAGCGCTGGCTTCCTTCTTCTCCGGCCAAAACTCGTTGAGTAACAATTCCACGGCCAAGGGACGGCCCCACTCCAGGCCCAACCGGGCCAACAACCAGCGCATCGATTGCGTGCGCCACACCTTCTCCACCAACAACTTGTCGCCCAGCTTTACCTGGAAGGTCCCCAACGATTGCAGGTGGATTTTTCCATTAGATGCCGGCACGAAGCTCGGAGGGAGTAACCGAAACTGAAATAACAGGGCTCCCAATTGAAGCATGGCGCCGTCTTGAACTGGCGCAGGCTGGCCGGGTTGCACCTGCTCTCCGTCCACCAGGACCAAAGCCGAGGATGAGTCGCACGTCACAAGGACCTCGGAGCCTTCCCAGGCAAGAGTGGCATGTTCTCGAGAAATCGTGGGATGGGCCAGGATCACCTGGTTAGCGCGCCGCCCCGCTCGGCCGATTTGGGAAGTGGTTGGCTCGATGGGCCAGATTCTGGCGTAAAACGGGTCGCTGTAGCATTCCAAGGTGGCCCGGTTCTGGTTGGCCCGATCATGCAACCGCAAGGTCCAACCCGGTCCCCAACTCAGCGACTCGCCGACCTCCAACTCGCCGCCCACGGAGGGGGCCCGGCGATGAACCAAGGGGACGGACTTGCGCAGATTAGCGAAGATCAGGTGACCTTTCAGCCAGTGAAATTGCAGGTGAGGTTGTTCGTCGCCGAAATCCAATAGGACAACACTGCGATGAATGGGATAGTGACGCTGTTCACTGGGTGTAGTGACGACGAACTCCCAAGTAGTCCGCCAAAATTCTCCCTCTTGCTCGGGCCGGATATCGACCGTGCTGTCTTCTTGCACTAATCCTCCGCGGGCAACGCGAGCATCAATTCGTGGCAGGCCTGGCCCACCGAAGGAAAGCGATGGCCGGGGTCCTTTTCCAACATCCTGGCCAGGGTTGCCTCCAGCTTTTCGGACAGCTCGGGACGGTAGGTGCGAATGGGTATGGGCGGCTTCGTGATGTGGAGAAAGGCCAAACGGGCGGGGTCGTCACTATCGATTGGCAGCTTGCCGCAGAGCCACTCATAGACCATAACCCCCAGAGAATATTGATCGCACAATGGGGTCAGGGTAATCTTGGTGGACACTTCGCCCAGCAACTCGGGGGCTACATAGGCGGGAGTTCCCAGCGCCATTCCGGTGGCGGTGAGCGTGGACGCGTCCCGACTTCGAGCCAGTCCAAAGTCCATTAACAACAATTTGCCGTGCTCATCGATCATGATATTCGACGGCTTCAAGTCGCGATGCACAATACCTGACTGGTGGGCGTATTCCAAGGCCTCGCACAATTGGGGGAGCCATTGCTTGACCTGCGCGATGGGCAAACCCTGGTCGGTGATAAAGCTATCCACGGTGAAGCCCCGAATGTAGTCCATAATGAGGTACGGCAGACCTCGCTCGGTCCCTCCTCCCTGAACGGACACGATATGAGGGTGTTGAAGTTTGCAGCTGACCTCGATTTCGCGTCGGAAGCGAGCTTCGAACTCTGCATCCAATTCTTCGGGCCGTACCACTTTGATGGCCACCAGACTCCCCGATTCGATGGACTCGCCCAAATAGACGTTGGCCATTCCTCCGGCACCAAGTTTCCGGGTGATCAAAAATCTCCCCAGAGAATGTCCGATGAATGGATCAGACACCGCTGACGAGGCCTGACGGTCTTGCAAGGCCTGATCTCGGTCGTGCCATATCTTGGCCTGACGAGTGGCGCGCCACAGCCAGGCGCTGCCGAGCAGGGCCAGGGCCAGGGTCCCCAAGATGGGAGCCGGGTAGCACGAGAGATAGGCCATCAAACTGGCCGGCTGCAAACGAATGGGCTCAAGGGGACCGAGCAGGTCGTTCCACGAGAGCAGCACAATTTCGTCTTGCCAACCCTCCAGACAGAATCGGAAAGCCACCTTCTCGTGCGGTCCTTTGGCGGCAATCTGCTCTCGCTCGACCTGGTAGAGGCCAGGGCCCGACGAGCGCACGGGCTGTTCGTCGAGGCGCAGTTGGACCTGAGCTGGAAAGACATCCACCTGGAATTGGCGCGGCTCGGCGTGAGCCGATGACAACCACAAAACCGCGAGAAACCAGGAGGTGCGCATCGACGTACGATTTCCCGGCCCCGCCGTAGGAGACCTCCCCAACCAGGGAATGCAAAGTTGCCAGCCTGACTCTCTAGGCCTTTTCGGTGGCCCGGTAGTCGATGAAGCGATAGCCCAGTCCGCGCTCGTTGGTGATGTACTTAGGTCCGTCTGGATTGGGCTCAAGCTTCTTCCTCAGGTAAGTGATGTAGAGGCGCAGGATTTGAGTGTCATCCCGGTACTCAGCCCCCCACACTCGGCTGAGCAATTGTTCGTGGGTAAGAATGCGTCCAGGATTGTTGAGAAACTGGTAGAGCAGCTTGAATTCGGTGGGGCGCAGGTGAACCGTTTTGCCGCCCACGGTTGCCTCCCGCTTATCCAGATCGACACTCAAGTTTTCGTCCACCTTGACGGCCCCGCGCGTCACCGGCGCGGGCATCTCCGCCCGCCGCAAAACGGCCTTGATGCGGCTGACCAATTCGCGATGATTGAAAGGCTTACCCAGATAGTCGTCGGCCCCCAGTTCGAGCCCAAAGATGCGGTCGTCGTCATTGGCCTGGACGGTCACCATGATCACCGGCACCTGGACCGTATTGCGAATTTCGCGCAGCACCTCAAAGCCAGACAGGTCGGGCAGATTGAGGTCGAGCACCACCAGATCGGGGATCTCGTCGCGCAGTTTCCCCAGCCCCTCCTGAGCCGACATCGCCCCCGAAACCACAAATCCAGCCCCCTCCAGGGTGATGCGCATCAAATCGAGCATACGCGGCTCATCTTCTATGACCAGAATCAAGCGATTCCGAAATTGGCCGGACTGTGACATAACTTGGGCTTACCTCTCTTTGGGCAAGGTGAAGAAAAAGACCGCTCCACCTTCCTGATGGGCCTCAACCCCCACTTTACCCCCATGGGCCTCCACGATGGCTTTGCAGATATACAGGCCTAACCCTGCCCCGCGCACCCTCTGCTTCAGGGGATCCCCGCCCCGCTCAAAAGCGGTAAAAATGCGCTCACGCTCAGCCGGAGCAATGCCTGGCCCATAGTCTTGCACCTCCACCCGCACCCAGCGAGCGCCGTCGCTGCGCACATGCAGCTTGACCGGCCTGGCGCCAGCATATTTGAGGGCGTTCTCGACCAGATTGGTGACCACTTGCTGGAGGCGTTCCTCATCGATAGCCGCAAACAGACCTTCTTCGATCTGGGTGGCGCTGAGACGCACCCCTTTGAGCTTGAACACCGGTCGCAACTTGTCGGCCAACTTCTTGAGCCAGGGGCCCAGTTCCACAATGTGGCGCTGCAGCTTCAATCCTCCCGCTTGAATGCGCGTGGCATATAGCATCTGCTGCACCATGCCCTCGAGGCGCTGGGCCTCCTCTACAATAATCTGTGCCTGGCTGCGCACGCCCGCCATATCTACAGGCACTTCGGGATCGGCCAGCAGGCCTGCATAGCCACGAATGATGGCGATAGGGGTCTGCAGTTCGTGGGAAACGGCCGACAAAAACAGCTTGTGCAGCCGCTCCATCTCTTTGCGCCGGGTGATGTCGCGCACGGTCATCACCCAGCCCAAAGGCTGACCCTGACGGTCGAAGAGAGGCGATCCGATCACCTCCACCTCGGCACTCTGCCCGTTGCGGGCCAATAGCCTGGCCTCGACCGGATCGGTGGCCGACAGCCAGGGCACCGCCCCCGACACAGCCACCCCGCTCTCTTTGGGGGCCCCCTGCGAATCAAAAACGTGGTCCGAATTTTCTTGCAGCACCAAGGGGAAGGCCTCATGGCCGGGCTCGCCCACGGCCTCGCCGATCTTCCAGCCCGACAGCCGCGACATGGTGAGGTTGTAACCCATCACCCTGCCGTCCGGGTCATGGATCACCACCCCGTCGGTGCTGTGCTGCACCACCGCTTCCAGCCATTTGCGCTCGTGCAACAAACGCTCCAACAGGCGCGCCCCCTGCAGGCCCATCTCAAACTTATCCACATTGAGGTGGACCAGACCCGGACTGTCCTGCAGCAAAGGAGGCGCTTCGCTGGGGTGCCACAGGCAGAAAACACCCACCGGACGCCCCCCGCTGCGAATCGGGATGGCCAGGGGCCGACCGGTGCCCCGGCAGCGGGCCTCGCGCTCCAACTCGGCCAACTGCTCGGGCGGAACCCCGCCCGTCTTCTCCACCAGCGACTCCATCAGACCCACCAGCCGCCCCGAACCTTCCCAATCCACGCCGTAAAGAGAAGTTACCGGCTCAAGCTGATCGGGCAGACGGGTGGTCATCACCCCCGCCTGACCCCCGGCCGCCTCCACCAACTGCATCAAAAGTTGGCCCAGCGCTTCGGGCAACTCCTTGTCCGGGTCCAGATGCAGGTCGACATGATAGTCTTCGGGCAGTTCCACTCCGGCCGCTTCGCGGTCCAGGAGCTGACCCATCCAAAAGCGAGGGCGTCAGGCAAATTCCTCCAAGAATCTTCAAGACCAGGTAAGGACTGGTGCTGATGTGTCTTTGACGCCCGTCAAAGACACATGATCCATGTCAAGGTTATTTGTAGTGCTGGCTACTAAAATGCCCAGATGGGAACTTCGGGATCCGATGTATTAAAGTCGGCGGAGGCGTGCCAGGCCTGTCACAGTTGTTGGCTTTGCCACGCGGGCCGAAAGGCCGAACTTTTACAAGAGGTCACGCCAGGGGTAGTGGAGGCCCTTGAGAAGGGGCGAATCAGTCGCCTCTATTCTCGCGGCTCCGTTCTATATCATCAAGGGAGCCGTGGGGGGGGGATATTTTGCATCAGTTCAGGCCTGATCAAGGTTTACCGAACGGATGCGGCCGGCCGTGTGCAGATTGTGCGTCTGGCCGGACCCGGAGAATTTCTTGGTTTTCGTCGGATATTCAGCAAACAGGCGTCCTCGAATACCGCTCAGGTCGTTTCGCCGGCCGTGGTTTGTCAGCTTCCCGGGCCGGCGGTGTTGGCCTCCCTGGCAGCCGATCCCCAGTTTGCTCAGAATATCTTGGGGGCTCAGGCGCACGCGCTGGAGAAGACGGAAACTCACCTGATGAGATTGGTCGGCTTGAGCAGCCCGGGCCGCGTGGCCAGTTTGATGCTCGAGTATTCGGCGGAAACGCCACCCTATGCACTGGCCCCCTTGACTCGTGAGGAGATGGCCCAACTGGCTGGGACCAGCATCGAGTCTGTTTCTCGCGTTATTCACGAGAAGGCTCGCCAGGGGAGTCTGCGTCTGCGCGGGCGCTCGATCTACGTCGAGGACCGGCCGGCCCTGGAAAAATTTGTGGCCAACGAATATCGAAGGTGAAAGTCTAGCTGCTGTGGACCAACCCGGCGAGTTGAACCGGGTAGGGAAAACTGCCGGGTTGGTAGGCGCAGGAGGGGTCTTCGCCCAGTTCGTCGCCGTGCATAGCGTAGGCGCGAGAGCGCGACCCCCCACACACTTCTTTAAACTCACACTGACCACACCGACCTTTGAGCTGTGAAGGTTGACGGAGCGATTGAAAGAGGGGGGATTCGCGATAAATTTCCACCAAACTCTGAGTGCGCACATTGCCGGCCGCGATAGGCAGGAATCCGCTGGGAAAGACATGACCCAGATGGCTCACAAATACGAAGCCCTGTCCCGAGTTGATGTGCATTGGCTGGCGGCGGGCCGCCGCCCGGGGGGCCATTTTTGAGACTCGCTCCTGCCAGGCACGACGTAACATGTGGTACAGGGGCGGGAGGTTGAGTTCCTGGTCGTGACTCAGCCCCCGCTCTTGCAAGATTTTGCGCATCATCACCACCCGCTTGTAGTGATGGCCTTCGGTCGTTTTGAGCGGAATCCAGGCGGACACATCGGCCAGAAAATGCATCACGGCCTCGATTTCGTGGGCGCTCAGGCTCTGGTCAGCGTGAGCGCGGCCGGTGGGAACCAGCAGAAAGACGCTCCAGGTCATCAGGCGCAGGCGGTAGGCCAGTGTGGCCAGTTCGACCAGGTCATGCAAATTATGGCGACCGATGGTGGTGTTGACTTGCAGCTTAAGGCCCAGTTGCTGGGCCCAGCGGCAGCCGGCCATGGTGTAGTCGAAGGAGCCTTCCACGCCGCGAAAGCGGTCATGAAGCTGGGCGTGGCTGCCGTCGATACTCAGCGATATGGTCTGGGCCCCGGCCTGCTGGATGCGCTCTAGATTTTCGAGTGTAAGTAGCGGTGTGGCCGATGGGGATACACCCACATGCAGGTCGAGGGACCGGGCGTAGCGGATCAAGTCGGTCAAGTCTTGCCGCTTAAAGGGGTCTCCCCCGGTGAACACTATCAATGGATAAGGCTTTCCGAAGGCAGCCACATCGCGCAGCAGCTTTTCCCCGTCGGCACGCGTCAAGGCATGAGGATGTGCCTGTTTGACGGCACTGGCTCGGCAGTGTTGGCAGGCCAGATCACAGGCCTGGGTCACCTCCCAGATCACCAGGAAAGGCTTTTCCAGGGCGTTGGGTGGTCGACGGATCAGGCTTTGCATAGGACCTCCCGGTTGTTCCAGTGTTTGCTCAGGGCGTCGGCGCGTGAGATACACTCTCCTATGCCCACCCCGCTCAGCCAGTTGCCCGTGAGTTGCAGGCCGGGCCAGTGGTTGACGTTCTCCATGATCTGTTGGATGCGGGCCTTGTGGCCCAGACGGTACTCGGGGAGGCGTTGAGTGTGGCGCGTCAGAGTACTTTTCAAAGGTTCGCCCTGGATACCCAGCCAGGGCTTTATTTCCTCAGTGGCTCGAGACACCAGGGTCTCATCCTCTTGCTCCAAAAAGTCTTCGCGGCCGGCTCCCCCCAGATGGACTCGCAGGTTCACGAAGCCCGGGGAAGTTCGGTCGGGCCATTTTTTGTGAGCCAGACTGATGGCCGAAAAGGAAGTCCCTTCCGGCAGAGGCACCAGGAAGCCCTGGCATCGAGGCAGATTGAGCCCCAACTGCTCGGCAAAATAAAACTGATTGACAATCGCCACGCTGCGGCAGTGGATTCCCCCCACCAGTTGGGCGGTTGGCTCGTCGAAGCATCGCAGCAGAGTGGCGCAGTGCTGGGCCGGGGTGGTCAGCACCAAGCGGCGACACTGCCAGCTTTGCCCGTTGCTATTCACGATCCAGCCTGCGCCCGCGGGGAGTGGCGCGACAGCCGTCACAGGCGTGGACAGTTGCACATGAGCGGCCACCTGGCGCTCCAGCACCGCAATCAACTGGCCAAGACCCTGGGGCAGACTGGCCATGACCGGTGCCTGTGCGTGGCTTTTCCAAAAGCCGCGCAGCAGGCTGCCATAAGTCCTTTCCATGTGGAGCAAATGCGGCATGGTGGCGGCCAGGCTGAGATACTCAGGATCGGCGGCATAGATGCCGGCAATCAAAGGTTGGGCTAACCGCTCCAGCACTTCCCGGCCCATGCGTCGGGCCACAAACTGCGCCAGAGTCTGGTCTTCGGCGCGACTGGCTGGCAAAAAGAGGTCGCCCAGCACGCGCACCTTGGCGCCTACCACGGTTTGCTTCAGGTGCAGGCCCGGCAGGCCCAGTGCCGTGCCGGTGGCGCGGGTGTTGAAGTCCTGCTGCGCTATCGACAGCTCGACGCGGTCATGAATCCCGAGCGCTGCGCCATGGACGTTCAGTCCGTAGTCCTTGGTGTTGACACGGGTGGCGTAGGCCGAGCCGCCGATTTCACCCTCGGTGGCGTTGCTGCCAATCACGGCCCATGGCGTCAGTCCCCCGCCGGCGGCGCCTTCAATGGT
>JADMJV010000013.1:101416-204896 GCA_018780265.1 bacterium | reverse complement strand
CCAACTCAGCAAGGGAGTCAAGGCAAAAGGGAGCCAGCGGGTGGGCGCTATCTGGCGAAATCCCTCGGGCAACGGAGAGAGCCGGCCGTCTCTAGCCATCCAGGGAACGCAACTGGAGGGCGACAGAGTCTCGTTTTCAAGATGCAGGTCCTGCAACAGTTGGCGGACGGGGTCCTGGCCCAGCATCAGCGCGTCGGGACCCAGTTCGAGCACTCCTTCGCGGTGGCATTCCGAGCGGATGACCCCTCCCAGTTGGGAGTTGGACTCCAGCAAGCGAAAGTCCAGACCGGCCTGACGGGCTCGAAAGGCTGCGGTGAGGCCGCTGATTCCCCCCCCCACAATGATCATATCTAGCATCGGTGTTGCCTCACAGTTTCTGATGGTTCTATGGGAGACTGTATGATGCGGCGAGGGTAGCCGAAATGATGTGCATCAAGTTTGTGCAAGGGGGGAAGTCGGCCGCGTCCCCGAAAAAGCCAGCATGACCCTATCGTTGCGCCAGGACCGAGACAAGGTTTGGACCTATCAGGACTATCTGACGTTGCCCGAGGATGGAAATCGTTACGAGATTATCGACGGAGTGCTGTACGGGTCCCCTTCACCCCTCTCCATTCACCAGTTGCTCTCCAAGAGGTTGGGCAACTTCCTGTATCAGTTTGAACTCGAGGGCCAGGGCTTCGTCTACCATGCCCCACTTGATGTTCATATCCCAGGCTGCACTCCTGTCCAGCCCGATTTGATCTTCTTGACACGAGAGCAGCGGGGCCTCATTCAGGATCGGGGCATTTTTGGGGCCCCTCATCTGCTGGTGGAGATTCTATCGCCCGGGACGCGCAGCCTGGATCGGGTCAAGAAGCTCAACAAATACGCCGCAGCCGGTGTCCCGAACTACGTCATGGTCGAACCCGAGGCGTCCGTTCTCGAATGGCTGCAACTGGACCGGAATGGTTATCGGTTGGCCCACAGTTTAGGCGAGGGCGACAGTTGGATTTTCCAGGGAAAATCACTCCGTCTCAGCGATCTGTTCGCCGAGTTACCTGACACTTAGTGTCCCCCGGCGTAAGTCCCTTGCGTTTTTGGGCGCCGAGGCGCCCGCCTGACAAGGAGCGGCCGCGCGAATATCGGGTCATATTTAACGGAGACGTGACGCTGCTGGCGGGGATGGATCGATGGCTCGAGTGTCTATGTTATTTTGGGACGGGCCCTGAGCCGGCGGGAAGAATCGTGCACACGCGACCCACCTGACCGTCAGCCAGGCGTACCTTGATTCCGTGAGGGTGGTTGGCCGAGTTGGTCAGAATGTCTTTGACCACCCCGCGCGTTTTTTTGCCGGTGCGTTGGTCAGCCTTGAGGACGACCTCAACCTGGAGCCCGGGGCGAATTTCACTGCGGTTCTGACCTGCCATCCTGACCACTTCTTCGCGGGAGGGGCAGGCCCTGGACAAATTTCGCGTCAAGTTAACCGTTTGTTTTCAAAATCGATGGTCAGTTCTGCCTAACTGATGGTGGAGAGAGTTACCTTTGAATATCACCGCCTCGCATAGCCCCCGCAGCCACACATTGTCCAGGATGGCCTCCAAAAGCCCGAGCCTGGAGGATTGGAACCAGTTTCTCAAACCCGGTCCCGGAGAGGGAGACTGCGTGGTTCCTGGCCTTCGTGCCGACGAACCGTTGCCTGGCTCCATCGCCGAAGTCCGCCAGCAGGTAAGTCGGCTTGACTATCTTCCTCTAGATCCCTTCGTGGCCAGCGTGGCTGCCAGCGTGGCTGCAAATCAGGCAGAGATCCCTAAAGGGGAGGCCTCTGTGGGCGTCAAGGTCCCCGGCTACTACGCCGAAGATGTTGAAGTTTTGATGGGCACTCACAATGGGCCCAGTGTGCCGATGCTGGTGATCTTGCCCGGCATTCATTCGAGTGGCACCGGTTCACACAGCCAACTCCTGAAGAAGTTGGCTCTCGAACGAGGCATGAACTACGTATTGCTGCCTAACTCCATGAGCAAAGATATGCTGGAAGACAAGCCCGATTTTCACCCGGGCAATCCACGCGTCGACGCCCTTTGGAGTCGGCAACTTGTGGGCTCGCTCAAGGAGCGGTATCCCGAATATTTCTCAAGCATCTCGGTGGCTGGCTACTCGTATGGGGCACTCCAGGGGGCCAACCTGATTCGCCTCGACGAGGAGAGTCAGGAGCGTTTGATCGATGGCAGTCTGGTGGCCCTGTCTCCGCCCGAAAATCTGGAACATTCGATGCGACAACTGGATGGGTTGCGCCAAAGTTATCAGAAAGACGGTAGCGCCACCATTTCCGATACCGGGGTGCACTACAAGTTTGATGTAAAGAAATACGGCTACGAGCGCTTCATGGAAAGTAAACTGGCTCAACATGGCCCTGGCAGCAACGTGGATGAATGCGAAATCGCCGACAAATACGGCAGTCGCGACAGCCTGAAAGAGCTGGTCGAGATTGTCGATACGCAGTTTGGCCACAACCTGCTGCCCATGAACACCGAGCATTACAAAAAGGCCAATTTGCTGGAAAAGGTCCGGATGCGCCAGGAGCACAAACGCATGGTGGAAGACATCACCTATGACCAGTTGTCGGCCCGCTGGATGAGCCAGGACGATTGGTTGAGCCAACATGGATTGACCCCTACGGAGATGGCTGATCGCTACAGTTTTAGTCGGGCCATGGATGCCATTGAGAAGACTGCCGTTCTGGTTATGGCCTCAGCCGATGATTACATTCTGGCCAGTTCTGACGTACAGACTTTGCGAAGCCTGGAGGCTGATCCTGGAGAATTGGAAGTGGTGCGGGTCTTTGAAACCGGCGGTCACGTTGGGTTGGACTGGAATCCCAAGATCGCCGAAACGGCCATCGACTTTGCCATGGCCCCCAAACAACTTCAATAGCCCGGGACTCGATCGGACGGTTTCAAGGGTGGCAGGTGGGGGCCGAAGGGGGGCTGTCCCACATGTCCGGGAAACCCTCGCGGATCCTGGGGAAAATGACCCGGTCGAAAGTCGCCTGGCAGATTGCCTTGAGGTGGTGGATTTTCCAGCGGCGGACCCGGCCTTGGAGCAGTCGGGGGAGGGTTGTCGGGAGCCAGATCGGGTGAAGGTTCAGAGCGGTGAACCGTCAATCTGCGGGGTACTGGCGTAGGGCGTTTGCCGGTGGGGATTCGCGGGCTGTCTCCCAAGGAGGGGATGATCGGCGGTGCGGCTACCTGCCTGACCACAACGGGAACGGGGTCGGGCCTGGGCTGGGGCAGCTTTGGAGGAGGTGGGCTGGCCTTGATGGGTTTCTCCGGTGGCCGGGCTGGTCTGGGCTTGGGCTTGGGCAATTCCCGGTGGGCCACGGGGGCCGGGGTCACGATAGCCGTGGCTGCGGCCACGGGGCTCTGAGTGGCCTCTGGTGTAGACGAACTCAATCCTTGTCGACCCAGCCAACCAAACAGGACCAGCACGACCATGGACAGCGCTCCCACGGTCATCCACATCGTACGCGACTGGGCCTCGGCAGCCATTGGGGCTTTCCCTTCGCCCCGGCCTACGGACAAAGTGGGAGCATTGGCCAGGGCCGAACTGTCGGGAGGGGACAGGCTGGGTGAACCGCCCAGGGCCTGGGTGCCGACGTCCTCAGCCTGCTCCAAAGACCGGGCTAATTGGTCCAGCAATCCCTGCACCTGTTCCATTTTTTGGTAGCGGTCTTCTTTGCGAATGGCCAGCATTTTGAGCAAAATTTGGTCGAGGTTGGTGGGTAGTGTGGGATTCCAACGGCGAGGTGGGGGCATGGTTTTGTTCTCGGAGACCAACTCTACCGGACTGAGCGGGACTTGATTGGTGAGCAGATGATAGAGAGTGGCTCCTAAGGCGTAGATATCCGAGCGAGGGTCAGTGCCACCGGCCCCCTGATACTGCTCCAGCGGGGAGTAGCCGGCCGAGCCCATACCCTGCAGAAATGTGGCCGTAACCCCCTCGGGATGGAAGTTGCGGGCGATGCCAAAATCTATCAGACGGACGGTTCCAGTGCCGTCCAGCATAATATTGCTGGGTTTCAGGTCGCGAAAGAGAATAGGAGGATTTTGGTTGTGCAGATAGGTCAGCACCTGGGCAAGTTGTCGACCCCACTCCACCACTCTGGCCGCCGGAAAGGCCGCATTGCGGGCCTGCAGCATGTCGCCCAGGGATTGCCCCTTAATCAACGCCATCACCAGGTAGTGCCTCCCGCCCTCTGCGAAAAAATCACTCACCTGAACCAGGTTAGGGTGATCCAATTTGGCCAAAAACTGTGCCTCCTGGCGAAACTGGGCCAGGGCTTGCTGCTGAGATTTGCTATCGCTGGCGGCGATGCGCATCTCCTTGATGGCCACCGGTTTGTCGCCCAGCGATCCGTCCCGGGCCTGATAGACCGACCCCATGCCGCCCTGGCCGAGGATCTTGTCGATACGATAGCGATTGGCCAGCAAGGTATCGGTGGCTAGATCTTCGGTTACGTCCATGGCTATTCTTCCCCCGTCCGGCGAATCACGCGGTTGCGGCCAGTTCGCTTGGCTTCGTAAAGGGCCACATCGGCCCGCTCCAAAACTCGCTTTTGGGTATCCTTGCCGGCCAACAGGGTGAGACCGGCACTGAAGGTCACCGTGATGGTCTCGGTGCCGCTGGGAGTGGGAACGTCAAAGGGCAGATTGGCCACCGTTTCGCGCAGTCTGTCTAGCAAAATTAAGCCGCCATCCAGATCGGTGTGACGCAAAAGAACCGCAAATTCTTCCCCGCCAAAGCGGGCCAGCGTGTCTTCTCCGCGCATTCCGGAATTGAGACGCTGGGCCACTCCCACCAGCACGGCATCACCGGCAGGGTGACCATAGGTGTCGTTGACCGATTTGAAATGGTCCACGTCGATCATGGCAACGCATGCTTTCAGGGAGTGACGAGCGCTGGCAGACATTTCTTCTTGGAGCCGATCGAGAAAGCTGCGCCGATTGAGCAGCCCGGTCAAGCTGTCTTGGGTAGCGCCTCGGCGCAGTTCCTGCAGCAGAGACTGTATGCTCTCAACGGAGGCATCCAGGCGCAGTTGCACATCGGGCCCGAGAGTCAACGTATCTCCTGCCGCCATCACACCGTCTAAAGTCTTTTGCCCGTTGATGAAAAGTCCGTTGGTCGAGCCCAGGTCTTCAACTTTGACCAGATCATCGGTGACTACGATGCGAGCATGGGTCCGACTGAGCCCGCGTCCGGTTACCACCAGGTCGGCGTGCTGGGCCGACCGACCGATGGTGGTAGCGCCCTCGGCCAGAGGAAATACCGCCCCCTTCTCGGTGCCGCTGACCACCACCAGGCACAATTGCTTTTTTTCCCTGGTCTCTTGCAGAGGGGCAAAACCCAAGACCTCTGTGGTGGACTCGAAATCTTCCATTGGGTTACTCCTCTGGACCAATCATAGCAAAGCACGACGTATAACCGTGCAGGTAGCTGCAGCCCCCCACCGGGCCAATTTCACCGTTGCAGAAAAATCCACCCAGGGCCGCTTCCGGAAAGCGCCGCCGGAATTCGTCCGAATCGTGATTGGCAGTCCTGTACAGATATTCACCTCGTCCCAGACATGAGAAGAGAAGACCCCCTTTGGGGATCATCCCTTGGGTTTGGAATCGGCTCAACATTTTCTGCAAATCTTGCGCCGAAGCCTCTGCATCGCGCAGATGAAACTGCAAGGATTGGCCTTTGCGCACACTGGACCCCACTACCAGGGCGTTTTTTCTAGGGTCCAGACCGATCAGATTGCGGATCAGGAAGTCGCCATCCCGGTTGGGTTGATTGGCGAGAATGGACTCGACAGTGAAAGCGGGTTCGGTGCCGATGCCCACAAAAAGAGAGGTTTGGGCGACTTTACGGTCGCGGCTGTCCAGCCCCTGAACGGTTTTTTCCAGTTGCTCCAGAGGCGGGCGCCCATCGATTTCAAAGATCAGATTGCGTTCGCCCTGGGTGATGGTCATGGGCCGCCCCACAGGTCGGCAGCCTTGAGCGACTACAGGTTCAACTTTGATGTTGCCGCCCATGGCCAGTCCCACCAGCCCGCGGCTGTGCAGTTCGTGATTGAGGACCAATCGATTTCCGCCCGGCTGACGAGCATCGCTGGCCAGGCCTCCGAGTTTGATGGATTTGGGGTAGGCGTAGTCCAGCCCACACAACAGCGCGTCCAGTTCAAAGTCGAAGGCATCGGCCATCAGTAAAAACGAAGGCTGCACCTGCCAGCCCGTCAACCCAAGGGCGTCGCGCCAGGCGTCAGGAGGGGCGTCCGGATTGGGGACCTCATCATCTTCCAGGTAAAAGCCGCTTAACTCAACTTCGGGCAGTTGGGCGACGGTAACACTGAGGGCAGGGCTCAGTTCTACCTCGATGGCCTCGCCAATGACGCCGCCGCCGGTGCAGCCTACCATCACTTTGGGGTCCAGTTGGCGGCGCAGTCGGCCGGGAATGAGGTCCATCTGCTGGCGCAAACCGGACTGAACAAAAACAAGGGCAAGGTCGATGGGCCGCGGGAAGCCCTTCAGTTTGTCCAGGCATTCATGGATGGCCGCTTCCAGAGTGGATTGTTGGGACAGAACCGACTTCCATAGCATGCGGCAATTTTCGCGCTGGCCATAAGCTCGGCCTGCCGTGGCTCAGGAAAGCAGAGCCGCCACTACGCCCTCCAGATCATATTGTTGGGCCTGGGTCAGGCGGGTGAAGCCCAAATCACGAGCGGTTTGGGCCGTCACCGGACCGATGCAGATGCACTCCGGATCAGCGCTGCACAGTTGGCGAAAATGGCGGACGGCCGAAGCCGACATCAAAACCACCCGATCTACCTGCTCCAGTTGAGGGGGCGGCTGGGGAAGGATGGTCTTATAACAAGGCACCACGTCGACCCGGGCCCCGCGGCGGCGCAGTTCTTGCGGCAACATCTCGCGGGCCTCTTGGGCGCGCGGCAGCAAAACCCGTTGCCCCTCCATGGGGACGTCCTGAAGAGCTTCCAGCAATCCTTCGGCCACCGACTGAGAGGGGACCAGGTCAGCACGCAGGCCAAATTCGGCCAGGGTTTTGGCCGTGCCCGGCCCGATAGCGGCCAGTCGGGCCCGGCCCAGGCGGCGGGCATCGCCGGTTTGCCGCAGCTCCTGCATAAAATGACGGACTCCGTTGGGACTCGTAAAAAGGATCCACTGATAGCTTTCCAGTTCTTGTAGGGCGGCTTGCAGAAGCTGAGGTTGGTCAGGGGCCACAAACTGGAGCAGCGGACAGAGCACCACCTCCGCTCCCAATTCTTCCAGGCGAGCACGCAGCGGCTCGGCTTGAGAGGCCTCGCGAGTCAGGGCGATGCGCTGGCCAGAAAGGGGACGTTTCTCCCGGCTTTGCATCAGCCCAGCAGTTGCCGGGCGGCTCTGCGGCCCAGTTCGGCGGCTTCGTCCAGGTCGCCCTCCAACTGGGCGCGAAACAACTGCCCGTCCCGCCACAATACGCCCCGAAAGCGAATGCGTTGCTGACTGGCTTCGGCCAACCCCCCGGCGGGCAGATTGCAGTCTCCGCCCAATGCCTCCAGATAGGCCCGCTCGGCTTGCATCATCCAGGTCGTGGTGGGGTCGCCCAGGCCGTTGAGCAGTTCAGCCACGGCTGGTCGGGCGCATTCGAGTCCTAGAATTCCCTGGCATGGCGAGGGCAAACACTGCTCTGCTGACAGAGGGTGAATCTCGCCTTGGGCCGCGCCGCACTGACGGCCCAACCGGTGCAGGCCAGCGCAGGCCAGCACCACTCCACCCGGATAGTCGCCCGTGCGCCATTTGTCGACTCGGGTGGGCACATTGCCGCGTACATCCTGATAGGTCAGGTCCGGCCGCAGGGCGCGCAGTTGCACCTGACGGCGCAGGCTTCCAGTGCCTATGGTGGCGCCGCCAGCGACTTGCTCCAGTGGGTGCGCACCCACCAGAGCATCGCGGGCGTCGACACGCGGGGGCGGGTCGGTCAAGCGCAGGCCGGGCGGCAACAGACTGGGCATGTCCTTGAGGCTGTGCACGGCAAAGTCGATTTTCCCGTCGAGTAAGGCTTGCTCGATCTCTTTGACAAACACGCCTTTGCCCCCGATTTGACCCAGCGGGTCTTTCTGATTGAGGTCGCCAGTGGTTTTGATCAGCACCAGTTCTACCACCAGGCCAGTATGCAGGCGAGTGAGATCATCGGCTATCCCTTGCGATTGGGTGAGAGCCAGGGCGCTTCCGCGCGTGCCTAAACGGAGATGCTTCATGGCGGCTGCTTTGTTTTCTACCGGCGGGCAACCTGCCCAAGCGAGTCGAAGTCGTGGGCTTGAGTGAATCCTTGCATGAACTACTGCAAAGTCTGGCCAGTGAAGGCCGGCGCGACTCAGGTGGCCGCTTCACGCTGGCTGCGGAAAAAGTCGGTCAGCGCTACCGTACGTTGTTGGAGCTGCATCCAGAGTTGCCCTGGCTGCGTTTTCTACAGTATTGCTATCGGGTGCGAGCGCGCCGTTTTCGCTCTGTTATGGGACTTTCAGAGTGCCAACTCAGCCTGGCAGGTTCGCTGGAGGTGGCCGAGATTGTCGACTCCTTGCGAAAATATCCGGAGGCTCCAAATGGGGATGCCAGCCTGCTCCATCAAGTGACCTGGCTCTTTCTGGCCCAGCGGCCTCGCGCCCAGGTTTTGCGCGTGCGCTTGCCCGGGGGTCAGCTGCGCCTGGAGGTAGGTGCCAGCGACTTCGCATTGAGCGAGAGTGAGGCGCGGTTGGAAGACGATCTCACCTTGAGCGTGACCTGGGGTAGCGGTTGGCTGGGCGTATTTTACGAAGCCAATCGCCGCGCCGCTGTGCAAAGAGCTATGGCCCGCCGGGTGTGCCTCTTTCCCGGGGTGGTGGAGTGGGACGGAGGACTTCCAGTCCAACCATTACCTTTGCCGGGGCGGCGGAGATTGGTGATCGCCACGCTGGTCAACCGCGACCAGGCGGAGCGGATTCCTCACTTTGCCTGGCCCAGGATGCGTGGCACTCAGGTTAGCTTAAATGGCCAGAGACTGCGCCAATATGTGGAAGAGGAAGGGAGTTGCGACTGGCTGGCTTTGCAACAAAAAGAGGCCGGTCACTACGAACTCAGCGGGGAACGCTGGAGGCTTCGCCTCCTTTTCGTCTGTGCTGTCGACAGACAGCCGGCCCAATTGCTGCCCGTTGTGGACGGTTGCCTGCTGGAACCTTGTGCTTTGAATGGTTGGCCCGCTGGCGTTACGGTTCTGGCTGCGTGCCCGCCGGACGTGCGCTGCGACTACAGTGGAATGAAACTGGTTGACGATGACTCTCTGCGCGGTTACCTGGCCCATTTGCGTCAACGTTACGCCGATAGCGTATACGATTTGGTGCGTGACTTCGACTGCGAGTTCGCCACCTTGGGCGATCTACTGGCGGCCGATTAGTATCCGTGGGATCGGCCTGGAGCCAGCAGGCTGACCAGTACGCAGAGAAAGGCCACCAGCAAAATCATGTTGATGCGACGACCCTGCCAACCGGCCACCACGCGAAGGTGCAGGTAGACCACATAAATTGCACCGGTCAGGCCCACCAGGGTCTCTTTGGCGTCCCAGGTCCATTGCCAGCCGGGCATCTGGGTGCCACACACCATGCCCAGCACCAACAAAGGAAATCCCACCAGGATGAAGCGGAAACCCACTCGGTCCAGGGTGTCCAGCGAAGGCAGCAAGAAGGCGGTATTCAGCTTTTTCTGCTTGAGGCGCTTGGACTGAATGAAATACAGCAAGGAGCAGAAAGCAGCCAGGCAAAACGCGGCGTAGCTGGCCACCAGGCTCCCGACATGGAGGGGAAACCAGGCGCTTTTGTAAGGGTGGTAGCCTTCGTGCCCCAGCGCAAAGGTGGAGAAGGTGGTCAGTACGGCCGCCGCCGGTGCGGCGATTCCGCCCAGGGCCTGCACTTTCCAGCGCCGTCCCAAAATGGCGTAGAGAGCTATCAGGGCCCATCCCAGGACGGCCAGCACTTCCGCCATATTGGAGACGGGAAAATGTTGCACCCGGATTGTCAGGGTCAGCAAGGCCGCCGTATGAACCACGTGGCTGGTCAGCAGCAGACGCAGCCAGTGGGTCCAGTCGCGCTGCTTGCGGTGAAACAGGTTATACTGAAATCCGATGGCCGCTCCCCAATATCCCAGTGCGGCCAGTCCAAAGAGAAGGTTACTCATGGGGCGGTTTCCCATAAATTCCTAAGATTTCCAGGGCCCTTTCCAATTCTTCGGGCGGGACCCCGGCCGCGCTCATCTTCTTGAGTTGCAGCATGGGGTTGTGCAGGAGTTTGTTGATCAGCGAATTGGAAAAGTTCTCCAGCCGGGTCATCTCCTCGTGAGTGAGTGCGCCACGATGTTTCATCAACTCGGTTTGGCGCGCTTCCTCAAAGGCATCGCGCAGGATTCGAATGGCGGTGCCGGCCTTGCGCGAGTCCAGGTAACGAGAAAACTCTACGCACTCGGCATCGACGATTTGGAGAACTTTTTGAACTTCTTTTTGCCGGCGGGCCAGGTTCTCGGCCACCACCCCTTCCAGGTCGTCGATGTTGTACAGATAAACGTTGTCAAGTTCCTGGCAACTGGGTTCGATATCTCGGGGCACGGCGATGTCGATCAGCAGCAAGGGGCGCCCGCGCCGTTGATGCATGACCTGGGCCAGTCGCTCGCGACTGACAACATAGTGAGGAGCTCCTGTGGAGGCGATTAACAAATCGACCTCGGCCAGTCCCTTGTCCAGGTCTTCAAAGGGGGTGGCCTGACCCCCGCAACGCTGGGCCAGTTCCTCGGCCCGGGCCAGAGTGCGATTGACCACCTGTATGCGCTCCACGCCGGCATTTTGCAGCAATCCCAGCGATGCCTGGGTCATCTTCCCGGCCCCCAAAAGCAATACGCGGCGACCCTTAAGGTCGTCGAAAATCATCTGGGCCAGCTCCACGGCTGCTCCTGCCACACTGGCCGCCCCCTGGTTGATGCGTGTCTGGGAACGGGCCAATTTGCCCACGCGCAGGGCCCAGGGGAAAAGCTTTTCCAGGACCGGACCGGTGGTCTTGGCCGTTTGGGCCAGCGAGTAGGCCTGACGCACCTGCCCTAAGATCTGATTTTCGCCGACCACCAGCGAGTCCAGGCCGCTGGAAACCTGAAAGAGGTGCTTGACCGCTTCCAGGTCGTTCTGTAGGTAGAGGAAATCCGGGTGACCGCCGCCGCTGAACAGATTCAACAGGCTGCCTCGGCACAGTCCGGGCTCCTGGGTAACGGCGTACATTTCGGTGCGATTGCAGGTAGAGATGAGGGCTATTTCGTCTACCCCCTGCGAACTGTAAAGCTGATGGAGTACGGAGGGAACCTGCTCATCGCTGTAAGTGAAGCGTTCGCGCACTTCCACAGGAGCGGTTTTCTGATTGAATCCTAGCAGCATGACGGGCATAGAGTTGAAGGGGTCTACCCTTTCCTGGGAATTCCCCAAACCTGACCAAAAATCCGGTATTTTTACTGATCGACCGCTATGGCAAAAAGTCGGCGATGCTGGCCACATCGTCACAAATGTGCAGCAGGTGAGTGAACTGCCCTTTGTGGGCCAGCTTTTCCATAACAGGGTAGACCGGAAAGGTCTCGGTCCAGTAGTGGCGGGGATAAAAGATCATGGGCGATTTGACTTTGTAGGTCGTGTAGTAGTTTTGGCAGGCGTCCTGGAAAATTTCCTGGATGGTGCCGGCTCCACCCGGCGCGAAAACAATGCCTCCCTGGGCCAGGGCCAGCAAGCCTTCCTCGCGCAGACTGTTTTCAAAGTATTTGGCGATGTGACTGGCAAATACATTGGGCGGTTCGTGGCCATAAAACCAGGTGGGAATGCCCACGCTCTCGCCACCGGCGCGAAACGGAAAGCGTTGGCGCACGCGGAAGGCACTGGCCAGCCAGGGGCCACAGCCCGAGCGAAAAGTGGGTACGTCGGCCATCAACTGGAGGGCTTCGGGCAGGGCGTCATCGGGATAGGGGGCCAGGTAGGAGCCCAGATTGGTGGCTTCCATCAGGCCCGGCCCGCCGCCCGAGGCCAGTAGATGGCCCTTCCGGCGCAGACTCCGGGCTAATTCGACAATCTCCCGAAAAAGTGGGTCGTGGCGGGCTACGGCGTGCCCGCCCATGATAGCCAGCAGTGAACGATGAGGAAAGACGGCCAAAAACTCGTCGAGGGCATCGCTGATGGAGTTGTCGTGAATGCGCCGCGCCAGCGTTTCGTCCACCAGCACCAGACGCAGTTGACCCTCCGGGTCGTGGGGATCTCGAAAGCTTTGGTAGATGCGATAGTCTGGCGTAGATCGGTAAGTGGCTTCGCTGTCGGCGGAGTCAGGGGTAAATCCGCAATAAAGTTCATCTACATCATACAAGGCCACGCGAAAGGGGTCGTAGGCTTTGTTTTTGATAGGGGGCAAAAAGAGACAGCCCTGGCTGGTCAGATGCCCGGCCAGGACAGTGTCAACCTGACATCCGAGGAAGATGCAGCCGGTCAACTCGATGTTTTGCAATCGGGCTGAGTGGGGGGCTAAATTCAGGCCCTGAAAGACCACTTCCGATAGGGAGGGAGGATGGCCGTCGAGCAGATTTTGCAGGCTAGATTCGGAGTCGACTTCAAGAGGAGGCAATGGCTACTTCCACTTGAAGGACGAGATCAACTTCTTCTTGATATCGGGGATTTTGTCGGGACAGGCACTATTGTGGACCAGCGTTATGATGGCGCCTTTGGGTCCTTTTTTGGCGATCCAGATGGTGGTTTTGTAGCCTTCTGCACCCACAAATTCCAGTCTTTTGGCATCTACGGCCCCCAGCTTGTCTTTGCTGACCACCGTGCCTTTGGGCGTTTTGGCGGTAGAAAGCTTGGCCCACTCCTCTAAACTGAGCTTAACAGGAGCCGAGCGCAGCAGCAACGCTCCCGAATTGTTGGAGTTGCTCCAGGCGTTGGCCTTGGCGTCTAATTTCCAGGCGTCCGGGATGTCCACAGAGAAGACCATTGCGCCCTCGTTGACTACTTTGGCGCCTACCAGAGCCGGCACGACCCATAGGGCTAACAGTAGACAGTAAAGTGTTTTTCGCATGGGACCTCCTCAAGTTGGTGCGAGGAACTTTGTGAATTTCGTCATTTTCCCTGGTCAGGTAGCCATCGGAAGCTGTTCAATATTTCCTGGACCGCTCCCACGGCCGCGAAACTTTGGGTGGGACTGCACGAACAGATCAAAATGACCCCTCTGGCTCCCCGGCTGATCAGATAAACCCTCTGAATTTTACCCTGGTGCTCACCCATAAAAGAACGGGCTGGACCTCCAGCCACGGTAAGTTTCTGGATCTGGCCCATTACTGTCCCTGGAAATCGCTGCTGTATGGACTGTGTCCAGGCTTCGAGGTCGTCTGCAACAGCCACCTCAGTCCAGACGACACTGATGTTTCCCTCGGGCGAGCACCACTGGTCGGGTGCCGGACTGGTCCAGTCGGTGGGAACCTGGATGGCAAACGTGGGCGACGGATAAATCTCGGGCTTTTTGGCAAATCCCCAGGCAAATAGCAGAAGCCAGATGAGCAGCAGTCGCACTTACTTTAGCTGGGCCTGGGCCGCCTTGAATTTGGTTTGGTACTCTTGGTAGAGAATGGGCTCATTCTTGCGCAGTTGCTCCAGGCCGGGATTGTTGACGCCCGCATTTTGCAGGCTTAACTTCGCGTTGAGCCAGTCGTCGAAGGCCGAGTAGGCGTCGCGCACGACGCTGTACTGTGGGTTCATGCTTTCGTGGAGACTGGCGCCGTAGTCAGAGATCTCTTTATTTAACGGCCGGGCTTTCTTAAAGAGCAGGTTGTCGAGAAGCTCGATGCGGCTCATCATTTCCTTGTCCTGGGCGCGGGTGCGACCGGCCAGGGGCACCGCCATAGGCTGGACAGGTCGAGCTTGATTCTCGATCTGCACGATGGAATCAAGGAAGCCTTTCAGTTTCTTTTGCGATTGCCCGGCCGAGTCCTTAGCCCAGACCAGGTTAAAGCTGACCAGCAAGAGGGTGAATATCAACAGCATCTTTCGCATGGCGGCTGTTTCCCGGCCAAACGGTCCGATCCTCTCGCAGGGCGACCAGGTTAACGCGCAGAACCGGCCGTCATGATCAGTCTTCAGGCCGAAATCCTGCCATCCTTGGGTTTGGGGGGATTGCTGCTGGGTCAGTCGCTGCGGGCGCTGCCGTGGGAGGAACAATGGCAGGAAACCGGGACCATTGTGCGCGGCACTCTGGCCGGTGGGGCGATTGAGGTCGTGGGCGACTCGGCCCTGGATCGCATCATCGGTTTGCTTGCCCAACCGGGATACGAGGGTCACCTGCCCCAGGGCATCGGTCTGGGCACCCCCTTTGGCGAGGCTTTGCGGAGACTTCCCCGCTTGCGATCGCACGACCTGGACTCCTCGCTCTATGAGCCTGACCAACTGGGTTTTGTGCTGTTTGGCGAGACCCAGGTCGAGAGCATCCAGATTTGCGATTGGGGCCACGATTACTGGACCTTCGCCCGCCCCTTGTTGTGTGAGGACGAATGTCAGGAAGACTGAGAGGCCCCTCGTGGGAGGGGCCTCTCGTTTATTGAGGGAGTGTCTCCAGTCGGTATTTACCCGGTACGCCGTAAACCTGGCGGTTCTTGAATCGGATGTTCTCGTAGAGGGGGGATTGCGAGATCAGTTGGTATCCTTGGCCGCTTCTGAGATACTCAAAGGTCGGCTTTTTGGGCCACAGATTGGGGTGCATGGCGTCGACGGGGAGTTCTGGTAATATTTCCGGCACGAGTCGGCTCAACTGATCCGGGTAGTCACCGTGAGCGCTGCGGTAGAGTTCGAGAGCGGTCATGATTTTGAGAGCCGAGATGCGACTTAGCATACACATAAATTGGGCTTGCGCTTTGCCACTATTGGGCACCATTTCTCGGGCCGCAAAACTCATCGGCAACATTTCCTCGATGTTCAGTTCGGCGGGGCGTCCCAGGCCACGCCAACTCGAAAGCTGACTCAACTGCAGGTTAACGTAGGTCTTGCGCTCGCTCTCCCAGTATTCCTTAGGCACCAGTCGGGCCAACAGGGATTTGCCTCCCAGCAGACTTTGGAAATCAGAGGCTTTGCCCGAGACTAGCAGGGTGCTGAAGGCTCGGTCACAGACATAGGTTTCGCGGTGCATCGCTTCCAGGAACTCGGTGCGCGGGACGTCAGCTATCTCCAGGGCTGCCAGCAGTTGTTGGAGCTGTTCGGGACTGCCTTGTTCTTCACCGAGCCAGGCCTGGATGGGCTCCAGGGTAATCGACATCTGAGCCACCCCGATCATCAAATTGATCAGGGTGCCGTGACGGATTTTGCCGGACCACTGCAAATTGAGCAGGCTATAGTGGAGGCTTTGGGCGCCGTCGTGACGTTGCAAGGCCTGGCGGGCCAGCGCGGCCAGACCTCTGGAGACGGCCCGGCAGGTGATGAAGTCGGGAAGCAATGCCTGCAAGTTGAGTTCCTGGGTGGAGTAGTAGCTGAAGTAAGGCTTTTTTAGTGCGCTTTCAATGCGCGGCAGTTCACGGAGAAAGTCCCGCTCGTCTGCTGCCGCTTTGACCCTGTCGCTGGATGTTTTGTCGACCCAGTAATCAAACATCGTAGATCCGGCTTTGAGTCGGGCGCGAACGGCCAGGTATTCAGGAGTCTGACTCTGGGGGCGCAAAAGGTAGCTCTTGAGCTCGCTCCAGCCGTTTTGCTCGGAGGGTATGGCTTTTTGCTCGGCCACCCAGGCCTCGGTGGAACCGACAAGCTCGTGATAGGCGGAAGGATCGTAAATTTTGCGGGTCAGGCTCAGTTGATAGAAGATCACCAGGGTGGCCAGGATGGGCACACCGCCACAGAGCAGACTTCGCAATCCGTGCCCCAGGCCCGCCCGCAGTTTTCCAGGGGTGGGTGGGGTCGGTGCCAAACAAGAGAGTAGCAAAGCCACTCCCAGGGACAAGAAGAAAGTGCAACCCCAAAGGGTGGACGGCCAGACCTCTTTGCTCAACTCGTTGAGCGCCACCAACAGGTGCGCTCCGCAAGCGAGCCACAGTCCACAACCGAGTTGGCCGACCAGCAGCCAACCAGGGCGACCGATCGATTTCTCTTTGAGGGCTTTCCAGGTGGGCGCCAGAGCGCTGAGAAGCAAGATTGATGTGGAGGAGCCGGCAACCAGCCCCAACCACTTCAAACTGGCGAGGTTGCCCTGGAAACTCAGACTGAAACGACCCAGCGCGGCCACCAACTCTCCGCAGACAATGCCGGTGACGGCCGTGGCCAGCACGGGAATCAGGTAGTAGAGACGGGCCAGTTTCGGTGCATTCAGGTTGGGCCGGCTCCATGGATCCGATCCGGGAAGTTTCGCCAGAATCTGTCGGCTTGCATAGGTCCAACCGGAGGCTGCCAGGAGTAGCGTGAGCCCCACCAAACCCAGCGCCAGCCACGAAGTGGACAGGCCTCCCAGGCTGGTCAGGGCCAGCAAAGACACCCACGGCATACTTCGCGACGAAAAGGCTCGTGCCGAGAGCACCGGCTCCACCTTGACCATCGTCCTGGCCAGGGTTGACTGGGCCTCAAATCTCCGCTCGACCTGAGCGGCAGTGGTGCGGGCGAAATCGACCCCCAACGGCAGTTCGGGCGTATTTTGCAAAGTGGTGCGCAGTTCCAGCAGCAGAGCGCCTTCACTTCCCTCGGCAAAGTCGAGGTTATCCTGTTCGTCGAGCATGGCCGAGAAGGCCAGGTACTCTGGACTTAGCTCATCGGTGACCATTATGCACCTCCTTGATAGGCGTCAATAAAACGTTTGCGGGCTTTGGCCAGGCGCGAGCGCACGGTGCCCAAAGGGATGTTCAGCACCTGGCTCATCTCCTCGTAGCTCATCGAGCAGACCTCGCGCAGGGCCAGGGCTGTTCGGTCGATGTCGGGCAGTTGCTCAAAGGTGGCGCGAATGTCTTGTTGGTGATGGATATCCTGGCTCACGTCTGCGCTGGCTTGCTGGTCCGGTGGCAGTGCAGATTGTGGCTGGCGAGCGCGGGCCCGCCGGATGTCGTGGCAACAATGATTGACAATGCGAAAAAGCCAGCTTTTCAGGGCGGCCGGTTCGCGCAATTGGCCGATGCGCTGGTAGACCACAAAGTAGGCCTCTTGAAGTGCGTCGCGACTCAATTCGGCGTCCTGCAAAATGGACATGGCCAGCCGCGAACAGGCGCTCTGAGTCCTGGTGATCAGCGCCTCCAGAGCTCCCTCCTGGCGCTCTTGCAAGCGCACGGCCAGCGCCTCCAGGCTTTCGTCCCTCGCTTGCGCGGATACCGCAGTAATTGCGCCTCCGGTCATAGATAACGTGTAAGACAACCCATGGTCCCTCCATTCACCGGAAGTTCCCGTGGAAACTTCCGCCAGTGAAGCAGAGACGGAAGTGGGGCCAGAAAAGTTCGCACCCGGGTGATCTTTGTCAGGGTTTGTCGAATCGGGACAACTTGAGAAAATCCAGGTTAACGGTGCGTGGTTGGCCGTGCAGGATCATTTCGGCTAGGCCCAGGCCTAGCGCCGGCGAGCTTTTGAAGCCGGCTCCACTAAATCCGGCGGCCACGTAGTAGCCTTCCAACCCCAGCGGCCCGTCCACAATGGGGTGGCCATCGGGAGTGAAGTCATAAAGGCCCACCACGCCTCGCACGGGTCTCGCCAGAGAAAGGCTTGGGAAGCGGTGCGAAAGGGCCTGATGGGCGGCCTCGAGATAGTCACTATCGATTTCTCGTTCGTAGTAGTCGGGTCCCCAGACGGGCTCGAAGTGCCAGTCCAGGCCCACCAGGTTGGTGTCTCCGTCGGGATGGGTGTAAAGGCCGGTTACTTCATCGTAAAAGGTCAACTCGGTGCGAGGCAGGCCGCCGGGGCGGGTCATGTAGCAAACCTGACCGCGCTTGGCAATGAGCGGCAAGGGAACTCCTGGCGTAGGATGGAGCTGGCTGGTCCAAGGCCCTACCGCCAGCACGACCCGAGGCGACGAGATAAATCCCCGGTCGGTTTCCACACCCTGCACTTTGCCGTCGCGATGGGCGATTTGCAGCACACGCACTCCCTCGTGCAGATGGGCACCGCGTTGGCGGGCGGCGTCACCGAAAAAGTGGGTGGTTCTGATAGGATCCACCCAGCCGCTCTGAGGTTCGTAGGCTCCTCCCACCAGATCGTCCACGCGCAGCAGGGGTTGCAGCTTCTTCACTTCGCGGGGACCCAGCCAGTGCGACTCAAAACCCAGGGCCAGCAGCATGTCATGCACCTGGCGTACCACCGGCTCGCGTTCGCTGCCTGTGGTATGCAGGTAGCCGATGGGCCGGAAGAGGCACGGCTCGGCCCATTCCGCAAAGAATTGGCGCGACCAGTGAATCAACTTCACCTCGTGAGGGCTGGTCCAGTGGGTCTGGACAAAGCCCCCCGACTTGGCGGTTTCTCCAGAACAGAGTGCGCCTCGCTCCAGCAATACCACCTGGGACTCACCCAGTTGGGTCAGATGATAGGCCAGGCTGCAGCCCATCACTCCACCGCCCACGATGACTAGAGAGGCCGTCTTTTGCATTAGCTGGGGAAGTAACGCCGGGAGGAGAGCCCGGCGGCGGCCAGGATACGCTGCCCCCCGGGCACAAACTCGACCTGCTGGGGCCACCCCTGTTGCTCCAGGGTGTTGCGGTAGCCCAGGTGCTTCCAAAGCTGGGTGGCAAATTTGGGCATCAGGGGCGCGCTCAGCTGGGCCAGCAGGCGAGCCGCGGCCAACTCCAAGGCCAGTGATGTGCTGCGCTCGGCCAGAAGCTCGGGGACGCCGGCCAGGGGCTGTTGGGAAAGCGAGAAGGCCGTGCTCTGGTCGACCACCTCGTGCAGGGTCCGGGCAACCTCTTGCAGGCTGCCCACTTCGTAGGCGCGCTGGCCGCGACTGAGCAGGCCGTTAAGCTGGCCGAAAAAGTCCTGTTGCTCCGCACCCCAATTGACCGGGTCGGGAGCTTTGGAGCCGGCTTCGGTGGTCAGGCTGCGGCCCAGGGCTTCCAGCCAATTGTGCCACGGACCCACCACACGCAAGGCCAGGAACTGCTGCATATTCTCAATATTGCAGCGAGTGTCGCTGTTCTCGGGACGCACTCCGGCCAGATAGAGACGCATCAGGTCGGCTGGCAACTGGGCCAACAGTTGAGCGCCGTCGAGAGTATGTCCGCGGCTGGTCGACATCTTTTGTTCGTCCAGCATCAGATACTCATTGGAATGCAGGGCCGTGGGCAGGGGCCGCTGTGGATGCAGGGCCAGGCGGACGGCCGGATCCTGCATGAGGTAGAGAAAAGCGTTGTCTGCCCCAAAGCAGTGGATCACCTCGTGGCCGGCGGTCAAAAGAGGGCCGGCCAGCGAAAGTTCAAACCAGGGGGAGAGCACCTGGCCTTCAAAGCCGTCCATCTCGATGGGAATCCCCCAATCAGAGGGGTGCGAGACCACCACTTCGGCCGGCCTCAGGCTGAGGAAGCGGCTGGCCAGGGCGCGCAATCGGGGACTGAGGCGCAGTTGCTGATGGTAGGCGGCCAACGCCTGCGCGAAGGGTGCCAGCGAAAAGACCAGCTGAGGGATCTCTTTCATTTGGGCGGGAGTCTCACAATGGAGACAATGCACGTCCCTCAAGGTGGTGGGCAGGTTGGGCTGGCAGCAAGTCTCGCACAGGTAACCGCGGCAACTGGTGTCACAATGAGGACAGGTTCCGGCCGCCAGGCCATCATAAAGATAGCGGTCACAATCGGCACAGTGCCAACACGTTCCGCTGCGGTTGCTGACAAATCCGTCACGATACAGTTGGGTCAGGGCAGCCTGGACGGCCTGCCGGTAATCGGCGTTTTGGCTCGGGTTGATCACGACATCCGGACTGGCCTCCAGGGACTTCATCAAGGCCAGCATTTGAGCACTGTAGTGAGTGGCCGCCTGTTCGGCGGTGGTCTCGTCAAATTGAGCCCGCATGGACACGTAGCTTTGATGGTCGTCGCTGACCAGCAGCCAGTTGGCGGTCAGACCCCGTTGACGATAATAGCGCTTGAGGACGTCGGCCAATAGATAGGGGCCGCTGAGGTGTCCCAAATGGAGGGGGCCATTGGGAGTGGGAGGTGAGGGCCAGATCAGGCGTGAGGTCACCACCGGTGGTGTGGCCTCTTCGTTTTCGGGCGCGTCCCAAAAGACCGATAGAAACATCAAGGAGTCTGTATCGGAGTCGTTCTGGATCTTATGCACACTTTGCGGAGGCAGATAGATCACATCCCCACTCGAGACCGGGCTGGAGAGGTCATTGCAGGTCATGGTCCCTTGGCCCTGGCAGATGAAGAACGTCTCGCAGGGATGATGGCTGTGGATCATCGTTTGCCCGCCGGGCTCGACCACGGCCAGGCTGGCCCCAAAGGGGGTCTCCTCGATTTGGTCCCAAGGATAGAGATCCTTAAACAGTACGTTATGCGGCTCAGACTCCAGTTGGGCGCGATCAAACTTACGAATCAGCATCCCTTCCGGTTCGCGGCCAAGAGATGGGACCCTGGCATGTTGTTAACAAGCTGGTAGCAAAATTATGGCTTCTTTTAACATTGATCGAGAATTGTTTCTGTTCTCGACGGTCCCATACTGATAATCTTGTAAAAAAGAAGCTTAAAAAAAGCTTAAAAAACGAGGGAGCAAAAGACAATGGCATTTGCAGCAACCGGTTTTCAACCCCGCACCAACTTCGGCCCCGCTTGTAATCCTCCGCAGCAGGGCGCCCAGGGTGGGCAGGCACTGTCGATCGCCATCGCTATCACGGCCAACGTTTCCGAAGAGCAGGCCGCTCAGGCCCTCGGTCAGCCCCAGCAGCAGCAACCCGCTGGCAAAGCCGGCAAGCATGGTAAGCACGGCAAGGCCGGAAAACACGGTAAGGCTGGCAAAAACGGTAAGAACGGCAAGAATGGTAAAAATGAAGGTTGTAACGACGGCTACTCCAGCCCCCTCCACGGCGGTCAAAATATCAGCATCGCCATCGCCATCTCGGGTAACGCCTCTCAGTTGGGCGTAGGCCAGGGCGGCAGCGCCAAGCAGCAGCTCACCCAACTGATCGCCGGTGTGCTCTCTCAGGGCGAGAACAGTGGAATGGCAAATTGTGGTATGCACGGAGGTTTCGGCGGCTACATGGGTAACTTTGGCCGTGGCGGATTCTAAATTGTAACAGTCGCCAAGCACCTTGAGCCCGCCTGGCGGGCTCTTGTGCTTTCTGGGGAAAACGATGAGGAGCGCCCGTGGCCACAGGCTATCTCAATAATCTTCTGAGCGCTTTTGGCGCCCCGGCCGAGGGCCCCGATCTGAGTCGCCTGGAAGGGTTGCTGGAATGTCTGCGTTCTGGCGAATCGGATCCCGAAGAGCTATCCGCTCACCTCTTGCGCATGCAGTCTCGCATTCAGGAAGCCCATCGCGATCGGCAGGGGAGCTATGCCGAGCGGCGCCACCTGTTAAGCCCGGAAGTATCGGCTCTGATTGAGCGCAATTTGGGGGCCTGTCAGGACCTGGACGAGTCCTTGGGATTACTGGCCGTGCAGCCCAATGAAGAGGTTTTGGGCGTCTATGAACGGGCTACACGAGAGTTTCTGGAGAGTTCCGATCAGCTGCTCGAACTGGCCGCCTCGTCACATCCCGTCTGTCCGCGCTGCGGATCACGCGGGGACGAAAATCTTTGCCCAAGCTGCCAACTCGACCGACTCATTCCCGACCCGGATGTGGCCGACATGGAATACAGTCGGGCCGTGGTGGGCGAGGAGTTTTTGGCCGTCTACCAGGCCTATGCTCAGGTGGTGGAGGGCGAGGCCAGCCTGGAACCGTTGTTGCAGGCACTCCAGTCTTTAGAACTCAGTTTGCTGGAAGCTCAGGCTCTGGCCGAGCAGGCGGCTGAAGACAGCCCTCCTCACGAGGCGCTGTTGGTGATCATTAACGAAGCTGTAGAAGGGGTAAATCGCCTGCACGCAGTCCAAGACAATCGCCTCACCCGCGAACTTCATCAAGGTTGGGGATTGGTTTTTCGGGCGGCGGTGGTGGTCCAGCAGTTGCTGGCCATCGCTCAGGGCGAGATTGGTGAATTCGTTGAAGACCAAGTCGAATCCTCAAGCGATTGAAGTCCAGGAAGTTCGCAGGCAGGCCAGGGACATCGCCGATCAAGTGTTGGCGGCGCCGGCCGAGAAACGGGTGCGCACCTACTACGATGGCCTACGAGCCAGCGTAATTCCCTACATGCCCTGCCATATGCAGGAGCGGGCCGGAGATCTTTACGTGCGCTGCTACGAGGCCCTCTACTACTTGGGAGGCGCCTCCATTCCCCTGAGCGTGGCTTTCACCATGCACCTCTACAACTTGGCCTCGCTGGCCACGTTGCCGGTGCCTGCCGCGCCGGATTTTGAGCGCCGACGCCAAATTTTGATCGACACCGTGCGCCGGTACAAGTCCCTTTTGGCCATCTCCAGTTTTGGAGAGAATATCAAGCACAAAGACGACCCTTTCAAGAACGTAATCGTCACCCCCAAGGGTGATGGCAGCTTTGTGTGCGAGGGGCGCAAAGGCTTTCAGTCCATGGCTTCGGAGGCGGATATTTTGCTCTTCAGCGGCCTGATCGATGAGCACCAGGGTATGTTTTATACCAGCATCAAAGACCAGTCGGCTCTGGTGCTGGGCCCTTCCCTTTTCGCCGGAGCTATGGCCCCATCGGATACCCGGCCTGTCGATTTTAATGGACTGGTGATTCGACAACGAAACGTGCTCTCCGTGCACGACGATCTGACCGACCACGTTTCTCACTATGCCACCGCCTGGTTTGAGGCATTGGCCACGGCTGTTTATCTGGGGGGCGCCTGCCAGGCCCTGGAGGAAGTGCGCAAATTTGCCCGTTCGGTGCATACCGACGATGATGTCACTCTGGCCGAACTGGATGGTTTTGTGGCTGAGTCGGGTCGACTGTCCGTGATGTTGCGGTCGAATCTGGCCATGGCGCGCAGCTTTGGAGTGTGCGCCGACCTCTATTGTCGCCTGGTGCGTGAGGGGGCCCCCGCCGCACAATTGGATGGCGTAGCCGCCGATTTGATGGACTGCGGTTCGGTGATCAAATACACGGCCACCAAGGCTGCCCAGGACATCGTGGCCGGGGCAAGAGCCTTGATCGGGACTCGCTCCATGTCGGTAAGTCATCCCATTTACGCCCTTACCGAGCAGGTCTGTTTTGGCACCATGCATCCCACCATCCCGGCCCGTATGGAGCGGTCGGCCGGTCGCGAAATGTTGGGAGAGAAGCCCTATACCGGCTTGTTCGAATGGGCCATGGTCTAGTGCCGCCCCAGGTCAGCCACTGTGGTCGCCCCGCCCTGATTCCGGAAATGCCTTTGCCGGCCGAGGAGATTTTGGAAGGAGTGCCCGACGCCCGCTGCCTGTTTACCGCCGAGAGCGCCGATGAGGGTGCCAGCGCCGGATTTTGGTCGTGCGACGTGGGACGCTATGAGTTTTACTTTGGCTACGACGAGTTCGTCTACATGGTCGAAGGGGAACTGCGCGTCACCGAATGCCGTCCCGGCGGCAAGACCTTTGAGCTGCGTGCCGGCGACACCGCTCACTTTCCCCAAGGCTGCACCACCATCTGGGAAGTCACCCAAAAAATGACCAAATACTTCGTCGCTCGTGCTCCTTTTGACGAGTGAAGCTATGCCAACAGGCCCTAGCTGTCCGGGTTATCAAGCAATTCTTGGAGTCGCGCAGCCAGCGTTTGAGGAAAACGTGCCGGCCAGCGCTCGTCCAAAAGCCCCACACCGATCAGGTCCAGTAGGTGGACCTGATCTTTTCGTCGGAAAGAGGTCAGCTTCATGCGGACCAGGGCTTCTAGCTTGAGTACATAAAACTCATCGAGACGCTGCCGCTCCTCCAGATCCGGGGCGGCTTCCAGGTAGTCGGGCCGAATCTTCTGGCCTGCAAATACGATGTGTAGGGCGTCTCGGGCCCTGGCATCGGGCCCATCCAAAAACATGTCCAGGCCGGCCGCGTGACGGTAAATAAACCCTTCCTGGCGCAGGGCCTCGATGGCTCGGGGGAGATCGTCTGCCTGAATGAGCAGGTCAACGTCTTGAGTATTTCGGACAGCACTGGGGTCTGTGGTCGCTACCCAGGCGGCGACCGCATTGCCGCCAACCACGGCGTAGGCAACTCCCGCCTGTTCCAAGAGACGTGACGCTCTTAGCAGGCGCTGACGCACTCTCTCCACGGCCAACACCATCCTGTCCAAAACGGTCATTGGAGTAAGTTCAAGAAAGCACTCGGCTCCGCCTGTTAGAGGGCGGCTCTGGATCATTTCCGAAGCTCCCTGAGAATTGGGAGATGCGGAGGTGAAGCGTGGCCGGAGGTTTTCTCGAGAGTTCTTTGGCAAGGGAGCCGGAAGGTCCGGACCCCAATCGCCTCGAGGGACTGCTGCAATTTTGTCGCGACCGAATGGACCAACCCGACTCTAACTCGGAGTTGATTCACCATGTTGGACAGATGCGCAGTCGCATTCAGGAGACATTGCGTGACCGTCAGGGCTACTACGACGGGCGACGCAATGCTTTGCATGCTGATGTGAGCGCCTGTATCGAGCGCAATTTGCAGGCCTGTCGTGACATCGACGCCGCCCTCGAAGACTTTGTCACCACCGGGTCGGCTCAAGCCCTCGATGATTATGAGCGTGCCTTCAGGACATTTTTTGAGAGCAGTGATCAACTTACCGAGTTGGCCCGCTCTTCCAATCCGCTCTGTCCTGCCTGCGGGTCATCGGGTCCCGAGAAGCTCTGCCCGGCCTGCTCGGTGGACCGATTGATTCCTGACTCCGATTTTGCCGAGGAAGACTTTGATCAGGCCGTGGTCAACGAAGAGTTCATGGACGTTTTTCGGGCTTATCAGGCGGCCATCGAGGGACGGGGCACTTTGGATGACCTTTCCCAGAGTCTTCAACCCCTCGAATTCTCTTTGCTGGAGACCCAGGCCCTGGTCGAGCAGGCCTTGAGTGAAAATCCCGACGACTCGGACCAGCAGACGTTGTTGACGGCGGTGACCAACGCGTTGGAAGGGGTGCAAAGAATGCATGAGGTCGAGAAAAATCGACAGGCCCGTGAACTCAATCAGGGATGGGTGCAGGTTTTTCGTGGGGCCAAGGCCTTTCATCAAGTCTTGCCGGGGCTGTCATGACGCTCGAGCAGCAGGTGAAACAAGAGGCCCACGAGATCGCCGCCAAGGTGGATGCCGTTCCACTGGAGGAGAAGTTCCGCACTTTCTTTGATGCCGTGCGGGCCAGCCAGATCCCCTTTTTGCCTTGCACTCTACAAACGGAGGCCGGTCAACTCTACGCCCGATCTTATGAGGCCTTTTACCTGTTGGGGCGAGCCTCGGTCCCTTTGACGGTGGGGCTGACCATGCACCAGTACAATCTGGCCGCGCTGGCCACTCTGCCTGTACCCGCCGTGCCCGAATTTGAACGGCGCCGCCAGGTGTTGGTCGACACCATTGTGCGCTATCGCTCGCTGATGGCCATCTCCAGTTTTGGCGAGAACATCAAGTCCAAGAACGATCCTTTCCGCAATGTGATCATCACTGAAAGACCTGACGGCACCTACCTGTGCAAGGGTCGCAAAGGCTTTCAATCGATCGCCTCCGAGGCAGACATTTTGCTGTTCAGCGGCGTCATGGGCGAGGCCATGGGGATGATGTACACCAATCTCAAGAAGCAACCGGCCGTAAAGGTCGGTCCGCCGCTCTTCACCGGAGCCATGGCCATGGCCGACACGCGCCCGGTCGAATTTGACGATCTGATCGTGAAGAGACGCAATCTGCTCTCGGCCACCGATGAACTGACCGACCACATTTCCTTCTACGCCACTGCCTGGTTTGAAGCTTTGGTAACGGCCGCCTATTTGGGAGGAGCGTGCCGGGCCCTGGATGAGGTTCGCAAGTTTGCTATCTCGGTACATACTGAGGACGGTGAACCGCTGGCCGACCTGGATGGCTTTGTGGTCGAGGTGGGCCGGCTGGCTATCGCTCTTCGCGCCAGCCTGGCCATGGCTCGCAGTTTTGGCATCTGTACCGAGCGCTACTGCAAGGGAGTCCGAGGGGGCGCGCCCGCCGAGGAACTCGACCAGCTGGCCAACGACCTGATGGACTGCGGCTCGGTGATCAAATACGCCTGCACCAAAACGGCTACCGAGATTGTGAGCGGCGCTCGGGGCTTGATTGGTACTCGCGGCATGGCCACCAACCATCCCCTTCACGCCATCAACGAGCAGATCTGCTTTGGGCCGTTGCATCCCACCATTCCTTCGCGACTGGAGCGGTCGGTGGGTTCCGACGTGCTGATTGATAGGCCGTTTACCGGTTTATTCGAGTGGGGGCTGGCTTAGCCGAGCGGGTTCATCATAGTAGCTGGCCCCTCCGCCGATATCGGTTTCGTGGGCTGGGAGTAGTGAGTTGGGACTGCCGCCCAGACGCAACATGCCCCCCTTGTCCAGTAAGACCAGTCGTGGATGCAACGATTTGTCGCACTGAACCTGGACCGTCAGGCCGCCCAGGCGCGTCTCGAGGCGGGCGGTCTGGCCATGTTGCAAGCCCCCGGCCGAGCTGGGATGGACGCGAGCCACCGGGATGGCGGGCGGAGCCACCGACCATTGGGAAGCTTGCGCTTTGGGTGTAGAAAAGGCCGCCAATAGCAGGGGGAAGTCTCCGTTGGTGGAGGGGAAAGAGGGCTCTTGGAATACCAGTTGCATTTTGCCGTTGGGGGTGGGGAAGTGCCGATCGGCAAAGAGCAACTTTTCTGCAAAAGGGTTCAGGACGGGACCCCGGGCCAGGTTTTCCAGTCCCACTCCTACCCCGTTGAGGCGACCCATCATGCGTTGCTTCCAGTCTTGGGGAGTGCCCTCCAGTAGATCGCCCAGCCCCAGCCTGCTGGCCATCTGTTGCCAGATCCACAACTCGTGGCGAGCCTCCCCCGGGGGGGCTACGGCTGGCTGTGAGACGCGCAGGTAGTGGTTGCCATAGGCGCCCAACAGGTCGTCGTCTTCCAGCAAAGTAAGAGTGGGTAACACCAGATCGGCCAAGTCGGTGGTGTCGGTGGGATGGGTGTCCACCACCACCACCGTTTCGACCTGGGCAAAGGCCCGCCGGACGCTTTCGGAGTCGGGCAGCATGGAAGCGGGATTGCCGGCTGTAACCCACAAAAATCGCACAAGGGGCTCCTTGGCCGCCAGCATCTCCTGACCCAGGCAGGCCTCCGAGAAGCTGCGCGGTGCCACATCCAGTCCACCCAGTTGAAGGCAGTCGTAGGCCCCCCGACGCCGAAAATAGTAGGAGACCCCGCCACCGGCAATGCCCAGGTTGCCGCTGATGGCAGCCAGCGCGTCCAGGGCCCGAATGGTGGCTCCGCCATTGCGGCGTCGACCCAGACCCCAGCCCACTTGAATGCAGGCAGGTTGGTCACAGAGAGCATCGGCCAGCACCTTGACCTGCGCCAGACAGACCCCGGCGATATCGGCCCATTCTTGCTGGCTGCGTGCTCTCACCATTTTTCCAAAAGCCTCATAATGGTCGCAATAGGTTTGCGGATGGGGTTGGGGTGGGTGCTCCAAGACGGTCCAGGAGATGGCCATGGCCAGGGCAAAATCGCAGCCTGGATTGGGTTGGATAAAATGGTCCACCAGACCGGACTGGCGGGTGCGCACCGGGTCGATGCCATAGAGTTTGGCGCCAGCCTGTTTGGCTTTCATCAGCAAAGGCAGCAAATGCGGACCCATGGTATGGATGTTTTTGCCCCACAAAAAGATGTGTTTGCTGTGCTGGATGTCAAAGAGGTCGTGACTGTCGCACACGCCAAAATCTAGCTCTTGGGCAGCTTCGCCGGCCCCCGAGCAGATATCGCCTCGCTTGAGAGTGACCGGTCCGAAGGTCTCAAAAAGCAGTTCCGAAATCTGCTTGAGCAGGCCCAGTGACCCCCCCGAACGGTAGTGCATGATGCTGGCCGCACCGGATTGTTCACGGCATTGCAGCAAGCGCTGAGCACACAGATCCATGGCAAACTCCCAGGACACCGGTTCCAGCGCTGCCCCCTTGTGAGCACGCCACATGGGTGTAGTGAAGCGCTCCGGGGAGTTTTGGCGATCGAGGAAACGGCTGGTTCGCTCACACAGAAAACCCTGAGTCACCGGGTCGTCGGCTGATCCTCGCAGCTTGGTGGCTTTGCCTGCCTCGTCCACCTCTACCACCAGGGTGCAGGTATCGGGGCAATCGCGACTACAGGCGGTGGTTTTTGTCAGCATGAAGACACGATTTCTGGAGCCCGCCCGGGGGTCCTGCGCTGCAAATGTCCGTTCAGGACTTTAGAAGACGCCGCTCCGGCAGCGATTGGAAATCGCGTCGGCCGTCTGCAATCAGAAAAACCACAACCCGGTCGCCCAAGACTCGGTATATCAGTCGATAGGGCTTGAACAAAGCCTGACGGTACTCACGTATCCCTAAAGCGAGCAACTCGTTGGGATAATTGCCCCGATCAGGAAGGGTGCTGAGCCCATCGGTGAGTTCGACCAGACGATCAAGAACGCTGTCGCCATTCTCGGTGCAGTCGTGCCGGGTGAGAAAATCATAGATTTCTTCGAGATCCTGCTCGGCCCCCTGGGTAAGCCTTACCTGGTAGTGCACTACGCAGGCTTCCCTTTCTTGCGCAACTGCGCCACCACCTCTGCCACGGGACGCGTCTTGCCCTGTTCCACATGGGTATTTCCCAGCGCGAGAACTTTCAGCAGCGCCAGGGTTTCCTGCGTTGCCTCAAAGAAGGCCAGATCTTGAAGGTCACCAGAGGCTCTCTGTTTTCTTGCAACTGTAACAGCACTTCCGCGGCGTTGGCCTTGAGGTAGCTTTTGGCAAAGTCCAGAACCGCGAGACCGTCTTTGGGAGCGGTACCGCTGGTCTGAACGGCGCCAGCTTGGGTGGGAGGGCCCAGAGTATGGTCGCGCCTGGCTGGCGAATTGGCAGGGCGAGCCAATCGCCATCGCCTCGACATGTCCAGACTTTCACTTTCCTCTAACAACCTCAGCCTGGAGTGAATCTATGCTGGGGTCCTTATGATTCAAAATAGCCAGTTCAGGGGTTTGTCCCCGCTACCTCACTTTCCAGCCCCGGTCGCTCCGCCTCGGCCCCTGCTAGACCCTCAGGACGGGTTTCAGCCCGGTGACGGCGGTGGCGATGGCCCCCGATGGGGTGCAGTCGCAGCCGTGGTCGTGGGCGTGGGCGCAGTGGCCGGCATCGGCTACGTGACCTATACCGCCTCGCAAAATCCTACTCCAGCGCCGGTAACGCAACACCAGGTGCAGCAGACGCTACCCAAGCAGATCCAGCCTCGGCCACTCTCGGAGCAGGTGCGCAGCGCTCCCCGGGAGACCCAAAGGGTTTATCCGCAACCGGTCCCGTCTAACAGTGGCTCCAAAATCGGCTCGGACGGTGTGGTTACCGTGCCACTGGGCTCGAGTACCACCTTCGATTCAGAGGGGCGTATCGAAACGAAAATCGGTGAGCGGACTTCAATTCGTTCCGACGGAACGGTAAATGTAGAGGTCGCCCCCAACCTGAGCATCCGATCCGACGGCACGGTGACATCGCGAATCAACAAGAATATGTCGATCCGTTCCGACGGCACCATCGAGTGGCACTTCGGGGCACGGTGATCCGTATTTTCAGAATTTTCTAAGCACCTTGGGTAATAATCTACCCTACGAGAGCCCACCCACACAGAGACGGGCATCGAAAGAGGGAGAGATAGATCCATGCTCGTCCGTAGTATGCCCAGTCCTGTTTTGCCCGAGTTGAGCAAAAACAGGATCCAACCGAATGAAACACCGCCCCCCGACCCGGGACCCAATGGGCCGCCCCCCCCTGATGAACCTAAGGCCAAGAAAGCCGCTGTGGTCGTTGCCTACACTTCGGGTGGAACCATGGGCGGACTGGTTCTGGGAGCCATCGGCGGGACATTGTTGACCAACTGGACCGGCAACCCGATCTTTCAACACGCTGGTGGGGTCGTCGGTGCGGTAGCAGGCGCGGCCTCCGGCCTGGTGGCCGCCCAATCCGACAAGCCGGGAACGTTGGTGCGCACCCTGGCCGCCTGGACCACCGCCACCGCCGGGACAGGAGCCGGGTACTATGTGGGCACGCACCTCGGCCAGTGGATGGCCGCCAACGGCGCCGCCGGCTTCTTTGGCCCTAATGCAGCGCTGGTAGGCGCGATGGCCGGCGGCATCGCCGGTGCAGCCCTGAGTTTTAGTGGCCACCATGTCAAATCGAGCTTTGCCCTCAAGCATCTCGCCAGCGCCTCCGTCGGCGCCACCGCGGGAATGTTCGCCGGGGGGGCGGTGCAAATGGCCCTCACCGCAATGGACCCTACTCTGGGTTATATGGCCATTGCGGCCCCCTTGGTGGGTGCGGTCGCGGGCAGCCTGATTGGCCTGCACCTCTATGGTCATAGCAATGACCCGGCCCCACCCTACAATAACAGCTACGGCGGAGACTAACATGAAAATCTTAAGCAACAACAACCACAAGAAAAGCTTGGATCGGAGCGCCGCTCGCGACGCCCTTTTTAAGGACCCCAAATATCTGGGGTTTCGCGACAAAGTAGATATCGGCACCTTCACGGCGATTGGCGGCGCGCTTGGCTACCTGGGCGGCGTGGGAGGCGGGCTGGCCTTGTCGCACATGGGAGGCAACGTGGCCTACACCTACCTGGGACCTTCGGTAGGACCGCTGTTGGGCGGCCTCTGGGGTGCGGCCGCTCAAACCGGCAACAAAGGTCTGGTGATGGCGGCCCGCACGGCCACCTGCGGCGTGGCCGGCACCCTTGTGGGCGACGGAATCGGTCATGGCCTGACCTACCTCATCGGCTCGAGTGCCTATTCCTGGACGGGAGCTGGCACAGGAGCAGCGCTAGGCGCGATGATCAACCTGGCGGTCGATGACAAACCTCGGCAGAAAGCCTGGACCACAGCCGCCGTCACTACCGGCCTGACCGGCGCGGGTATCAGCCTGGGCGACGCCATCGGTCGAGGTCTCTCCCAATTGACCGGCAATCCCCTCTACGCGGCCATTGGACCGGCTGCAGGCGGCCTCAATGGCGCTCTTGGCGGGCTGACCTTCAACCTGCCTGAGGGTAAGCTGCAAAAGCTGACCGAGAATGCGTTGCCTTCGGCTTTCGGCTTGGTCACCGGCGCTACCGCCGGCTGCCTGGCCGGAGCCCTGTTAACCTACATCACTGGTGCCCCGATTTACAACACGGTCGCTCCCTTGCTCGGTGCCTTCGCGGGCACGGCCACGGGCGCCGCCCTGACTCTGAACCGGAGCGACAAGCGATAAACCGCTTCCTGAAACGTCTTCGTGTCACAACATTCAATGGAGGCCATCCCCTTGAAACGAGCACTGATTATGGCAATTCTCACTCTTTGCGCCTGGTCAGTGCCGCCCACAGGACCGATTCACATCACGGCGCAGCAGTCCAGGCAAAAAGGCCTGCCGGCCGTGGGCCTGAGGTTGGACACTGCGGGCACTTCTCTGGTCGCTCGGTCGTTTCCCGAGCCAGGCGTGTACCTGAGTCTGAGCGGCCCCCCCGGGGGGGCACTGCAATTTCAGGTGTTGAGCACTGACGCCCGCAACACCCAGGAACTGCGAAAATTCATCAAAGACCGCTTCGAGAAACTTCGTCTCAGGCCGAAGCTGGGGACGGCCAAATCGGTAACCCTGGCCGGCCAATACCGACCCACGTTAGGCTTCGTGAGCGGTGAAAGCCAGGCCAGCACACGCTGGTGCGCAGTCTTGTTCGCCGAGAAAGGCAAACCTTCTACCGTTGCGTTGTTCGGAGTCGCGGCGGGCTCCGCCGAACCCGGCGATGGCCTGGACGTGCTGGCTCACAAAGAACTGGCTTCGGTGGCCCGAAGTCTGAAACTCGACCCCTGAGCTTTATGTGGTGCGGGAGGCGGAACTGTTAGTGTTTCCGTACGGCACTATAGCCACCTGACGGCAGACTGGCAGGCGCACTACGATAACGGCTACTTCCTGGTCGGTGACGAAAGTCGGCGTGAATTGCTGAAGCTGAAGCGGGAACGTGCCATTGTCGTGGGAGGTAACTTTCTCCGCGATAGGATGGTGCGCTTCTCTCTACCCAAGCAAGAGATGCTCATCTTGAGGCAATTCGATGACGGTCAATTCGAGGTGCGCGCCCTGATCGAGGGGCTCTCTTTGAACTCCTAAGGGCCCGTCCTGAAATAAGTTGGTCGAAATGGAGTCTGAAGTCATATTCGATGGGCCCAAAATTCGCCATCCATTGATCCTGAAAGAGTTATCGACGCTAAGGAATTACTCGTGTGCCACTGGCAGGCCTTCTTAAGGGAGAGGTAGCCCAGCCTGAGCGCCCCAAAACCCTCAGAAAGGGCGTGGATGCTCAAGCTGGGGAGTGCCTGCTAGCGACAGCCGCCGCCGCCTCGTCCACCGTAGCCGCAGGCCTTCTGGTCTTCGGCACCAACGATGGAGGCGATGAAAACGTCCTGGGCATTGCCTACAGGGGTTGCGTTCATTGGATTGGTTCTCCTCTGGTTTGTGTGGCCCGCTCTTCTATTGGCGAAGGAGTCGAACCGGGGTTCAAGAACTCGAGCGACTCACGTCTCTCGCGTTCAAAATGGATGTTCTGCTTGAAAATCGGCAGCTTGGATTTGAGCCGTTGTTGATATTCAGCCTCGCTGATGTTGTCCAGGGCCATGGCTTGACGGCGGGATGGTTCCAAACCTTGGGCTCCTGGCCGGTGCAGAGGTAGACCAGGCCCTCCCACTTTCTCCAAAAGTGAGTCTTGTCGAGCAGGCCGTATGGCCTACTTGTCAGGCAGACCGATGTGAAAACCGATGGCCAACTGCTTGGTAACCACCGCCGCGCACATGACCGCGGTGCTGATGCCTGCAGCTGACGGGAACAAGGCCGAAGTGCCCAGGCAGGCCCCTACGGCCATCTGGCACAGGCCTACTGTTAAACGACGTTTGTTGTCTTCCCGAAATCCCCGCACCGTGTCGGCCGCTCCCACAATGATGTCGGCGCCGCCCTGCACCAGGCCGGCGGCCATCGAGGCACCTGGCAGATTGGCACCCGAGGCGGTGATGGCCTTGTCGGTGGCCATAGCCAGCAGGGCAACGCCCTCGATGCGGTCCAGGGCGGTCTGCCCCCGTAGCAGCTTGTTGGCGCCCCAAATGCCAGCGCCCGCCGCTACTCCGCCCGAAGCCAGTCGGCCCAGCGGGCCGTTGGCCAGTCCCTTCCAGGCGCCCATCACATCGTGGCCAAGCTTGGCGCAGTCGACCGAGCGCACAAAAGCCGGGTTTTCTTCAAACAGCTGCTCGCGCTGATCCTCAATAGTCGTACCTTCGGAAGTAAGACGGCGGGGCTCAAAATGCAGGAGGGAAGCGGCAGAGATTTTCACAGACTCAGACTATACGATGACCCACTCAAAAATGTGGCCAGGCCCGTTAACAGGTTGCCATTTGACGAAGACCAACTTGAGTTGGGGAAGGAGCCGAACCCATCATAAAGTATGGCTAAGCATTCGATACAGTTCCAGGTAGGCTTCCGTCTCGTGCTGCGGTTGATGGTGCTGGAGCGCGTATTGGCGGGCCCGCTGGCCTTTGTCCTGGGGATTGGCCAGGATCTCCAGAATGAGGTCCAGGCTTCGCTCCGTTTCGTTGAGGTCAAGCAGCCAGCCGCGGTCTGGTTGAAGAAGGTCGCCCACACCGCCCACCCTGTGGGCCAGCACGGGGCGAGCACAGGCCATGGCCTCAAGCACGGCGTTGGGCATGCCTTCCCAAAAGGCGGGCAGCCAGACCAGGTCAGCCCGGGCGTAGAGCTGACGCATCCAGGCGCGATCGTGCTGGTAGGGAATGTGAATCAGTTCGGGGAGACGCTTTTTGTCGGCGCCACGCAAGCCGCCCACCAGGGCGATTTGAAACCGGCCCCGGGCCTGCTCGGCCACTTCGACCACCACTTGCAGACCCTTTTTCCAGCGCATCTCTCCGGCAAAGACCACCAGCGGACCCTGGGCGATGCCGTCCAGGGGCTCGTCGGGATAGAAGAGCTGGCCGTCCACCGAGTTGGGGATATAGTGGGTGTGGCTCACCTGAAACCAGGCCCGGAGCTTGGCTACCTGCTCCCGACTCACGCAGCTCAGGGCGCTGGCGCGCTGCACCATCCACTGCAATAAAGCTGAGCTTTTGCTGCGATAGATTCCGCGGTCCAGGTCGTTGCCGCGCAAACTCACCAGGCTGGGCTTGCCGGCCCGCAGAGCTCCGGCCACGGCGGCTGCGGCCAGGGGGCCGCCGTAAAAAGCGTGGACCAGGTCCAGAGGCTGGAGATGAGCCACATACTGTTCCACCAGCTGGAGCGTCTCATCTTCGTCGGGCAGCGGTCCCAGACGCACCAAGTCTCGCTCTTCATCCCAGCAGGCGGCCGCTGGCGGAAGACTTTTGTCCAGGCAGAGGCGACGTAAGCTGGCGCAATGAGATTGCAGGGAGCTGGAGATGCGCCGGCCGGCCTGAGCCAATCCGCCCGGGTCGGGGGGGTAAGTTTCGCACACAAAGAGCACATGGCCGGCCATCCCAGCGGGCTTGACCCCGGGACGGTTGCTCTCCTGCAGCGGAAGATCGTTTGGGAAAAAGGATGAAACGCTGACTCGTTGCGAACCGAAGGGCATGCTGAAAAACTTTCTGCTCGTGTTCGCCCTGACCGCTCCTGCCCTGGCCCAGCCGCTGCTCACGGCACGGGCTTTAATCGATAGACCCCGCCCCCAGGAGTGTCAACTTTCCCCCGACGGCCGCTGGCTGGCCCTTCAGATGGGAGTGGTCGAGTGGAAGCGCAATCGCACCGAGACTCAGTTGCACCTGTATCGGGTGGGCCAGTGGGAAAAACCCTTGATGACTCTGCCCCGGGCCGATACGCCGCGCTGGTCAGCCGATTCTTCCCGCCTGTTGTGCACTCGCGGAGGGGCAATTTGGACTTGCAATGCCGGCAGTTGGAAGTGGCGGCAGGTGAGCAGCAAAGAGGCTGAGGGGGCTATCTGGTCGCCGGACGGTCAGCAGATCGCTTTCTTTTCTGCCCTGCCAGCGCCGCCCAAAGCGGATTCGGGTCGGCTCTACGACGATCTCTTTGCGCGGCGCTGGAATCGCTACTACGATGGACGTCGGCGACATCTGTTCGTGACTGACCTCCAGGGCCACAGCCGCGATGTTACTCCGGGCGAGCGAGACGCCGGGCCCACCTCGGGCACGTTTTCGGTGGCTGACAATCTGGCCTTCGCACCCGACGGCCGGGCCCTGTATTTTAGCGCCCCGCCCCCTCGGGGCCAGGCCAGCAACACCAACTACGATGTCTATCGGGTGGAGTTAAGCACCCTCAAAACCGATAACCTGACGGCGGCCAATCCGGCTGCCGACCTGGGACCACAGGTTTTTGGCGATCGCCTCTACGTGATCAGCCACCGTCGACCGGGCTACGAGTCGGACTTCCCCCAAGTGCGCAGTTGCGCGCTGGGGACGCCGGGAGAGTGGCGGGACGAGGGCCTGGGCGATGGGCTGAACGAACTGGCCGGGCCGCAACTGTTTACCCGCAGCGAGGGGGCACGGGTGTATGGCTACGCAGGCGGCCAGCGCCTGGCCCATCAGGGTTCGCTGCACAGCCTGAGCGGCGGTGCAGACAAGTGGGCCGGAATAGAAGCCGGACTTGATTTGCCGCCACAAGTGGTGGTGGGCAGCCTGACTGACCCCAAGGTCAGCCGGATAGGCCGTCAACCCGACTGGAAGCTGGGGGCGGTCGAGAGCCTGGAGGTGGCCGTCGAGGGGGCGCGCATGCAGATGTGGCTGGTAAAGCCCCCCCACTATGTGCCGGATCGACGCTGGCCCCTGGTGGTGCTGGTCCACGGCGGACCTCAGGGCGGTTGGGGAGACGACTGGAGCCTGCGCTGGAATGCCCAACTGTGGGCCGCTCAGGGCTATCTGGTGGCCCTCCCCAACCCGCGCGGCAGTTCCGGTCAGGGGCGGGCCTTTCAAGAGCAGGTCTCGCGAGATTGGGGCGGGCTGGCCTATCGCGATTTAATGACCGCGGTGGACACTCTGGTGGCACGCCCCGATGTGGACAGCCAGCGCACGGCCGCAGCCGGAGCTTCTTATGGCGGCTACATGGTCAACTGGTTCTCGGTGAATACCGGCCGCTTCAAGGCGCTGGTGACCCACTGCGGGGTGTGGAACCTGGAAAGCATGTACGGGACCACCGATGAACTGTGGTTTGCCGACTGGGAGTTTGGCGGTCCGCCCTGGAGCCACCCGCAAGACTACGAGAAGTATTCGCCGCACAAATTTGCCGCTCGGTTGGCCCAGTTCAAAACCCCCCACATGGTCATTCACAACGACCTGGACTACCGCTGCCCCATCGATCAGGGTTTGCAGCTTTTTACCGCTTTGCAGCGCCAGGGTGTGGAGTCGCGCTTGCTCAATTTCCCCGACGAAGGCCACTGGGTAAGCAGACCCGCCAACAGCCTGCGTTGGTATCGCGAAGTGTTCGCCTTTGTGGGCCAAAAGCTCAAACCCTAAAGAATGTAACGACTCAAGTCGCGGTCCTCTAAAATGCCCTTCAACTGAAGCTGCACGTAGTGGCGATCCACGGTGAGGTAGTCAAAGTCCAGATCGGGGGCCTCAAAGGAGACGCTTTCCAGGACTTTCTCCACAATGGTGTGCAGGCGACGGGCGCCGATGTTTTCGGTCTCCGAATTGACGCGCACGGCCACCTTGGCCAGTTCCTGGATACCGTCCTCGGTAAACTCCACTGCCAGGCCCTCGCTGGCGAGCAAAGCCTCATACTGACGCGTGAGGGCGTTGACCGGTTCGGTCAAAATGCGCACAAAATCGCTCTCGGTCAAGGTCTCCAGCTCGACTCGAATCGGAAAGCGGCCCTGCAGCTCGGGGATCAGGTCGGACGGCTTGGACATGTGAAAGGCACCGGCCGCGATGAACAGCACGTGGTCGGTCTTGACCGGTCCGTATTTGGTGTTGACCGTAGACCCCTCCACCAGCGGCAGCAGGTCGCGCTGCACACCTTCGCGGCTCACATCGGGACCGGAGCTGCGTTCGCGTCCGGCCACCTTGTCTATCTCGTCCAGAAAAATGATGCCGCGTCGCTCTACCCGTTTGACCGCCTCACGTTTCACCGCATCCAGATCGATCAGCTTGCGCGACTCCTCGGTGGCCAGCAACTTGCGAGCCTCGCCCACGGTCACTCGGCGCGTCTTGCGGCGCCCCGACATCAGGCCGCCCAAAAGCTCCTGCATCTGATTGTTCATCTCGTCCATGTTGCCGCCCGGCGAGAAGACCTGCACACCGGAAGAGGTGGCCTCTTCCAGGTCTACTTCTACCTCTTGCTCGTCAAGGTCACCGGCCAGCAGGGTGGCCCGCAGTTTGTCCCGGTCGCTGCGCTCTTCCTCGCTCAGGTCCTGATCGCGCACCACTCCGGGCTTGGGGGGTAAATTACCCCCAAAAATGGCCTGCCAGGGATTGCCACCGGGGGCCTCCTTAGGTTTAGGTTTGAGCACATCGAGCAGGCGCTCCACCGCCAGTTCGTCCGCCTTGTCACGAACGCCGGCCATCATTTCCTTTTCTACCAGGCGCACGGCCGCTTCGGCCAGATCGCGAACCATCGACTCCACGTCCCGGCCCACATAGCCCACCTCGGTAAACTTGGTCGCCTCCACCTTGAGGAAAGGGGCGTCGGCCAGTTTAGCCAGGCGCCTGGCAATTTCGGTTTTGCCCACACCGGTGGGGCCGATCATCAAGATGTTCTTGGGGGTCACCTCGTCGCGCAAAGGCAGCGAAACTCGCTCCCTCCGATAACGATTGCGCAAAGCCACCGCCACGGCCTTCTTGGCCTTGCCCTGGCCAATGATGTAGCGATCAAGTTCGGCCACAATCTGCCGAGGAGTCAATTCGCCAACCGGCGGGGGGGTAGAGCCAGGAAGAGGGATGGCCTGCGTCATGGCCGGAGCGCCTTGCCCCAACGGATTCGCCTCAGCAGCTTCTTCTCCACCTTTTTGGTGTCCCCATTTACTTCGAACTCGACCGACTTGTCCATCAAAAAACCCTTGGAAAGACGCCCGTCTCGCCAGTGTACGATATCGAGTTGGCCCCCTTTGCTCAACTCAATGCTCTCCACCTCGGCGCGAGAGAGTTGCATCGTGGAAGTGCCCGTTTCAAAGCGCAGCTTTTCGTTGACCAAAAGTCCCACCATCACGCCCTCGCCGATTACGTCCACTTCGTCGGCATTGTCTGGATTCATAGGCGACGCCACCACCGGCTCACGGCTGGGGTCCACCGGCACTGATACGCCGGGAATGGGCGTGGAGGCGGCTACCGGCTGAGCAGGGGTGCCCTTGATAAACTCGGCCTGAGGTCCCGGGGGGTTCCCCAGCTTGCCCTGTCCGGCCGGGCCGGGAACTTGAAAGCCGGCCGAATACTCCAGCAGATTGGACTGAAAGCGGTCCCCGGAAAGGGGTTCCGTCCAGAGCAGCGGTTTAAACACCACCACTCCGCGGCCATCGCGGCGCAGTGCGGCCACGGCCGGTGAATTGTAAGTAAAACGCAGCAGTGGAACGGTATCGGCGGTCACGTTGACAGCCCCATATTGCTCCTCTGGCAGCGGGATCAAAAAGGCGCTCACCTGACCCACGCCCGTGCCGGTCACGTGGCCGCCGTGGGACACCACGCAAGTAGCCACTCCGTCCATTTTGCGCCCCCCAAACTTGCCCTCCTCGGTCTTATTGGTAAACTGATTCTTTTTCATCAGCACGGGCGCGAAGCCAAACAGCGGCGCTAACCGAGCATCGTAAAACCAGAGGCTGTGGCCGGCCTGCACCCAGGCCATCAGAGCCGGCGCCTGCGTCACATCCATCTCCTCGGCAAACAATTGGAGCGAGATGACGCGCACGGCGGGATTGGCCATCAGTGCAGGTAGGGTCGAACTTTCGTCCTTGCCGATAATAACGGCCCCCAACTCTTCCTGCTTGTGAAATTCACTTTTAAGGCTTTCGTGCATTTGGGCCCGGGCCATTCCGCCCAGCAATAGACCCACTATTAGAGTTTTAAGCCACTTCATCTTGCCTCCATAAATCGTCGTTGCAGCGGCAGGCGAAACCAGAAAGTCGAGCCCGAGCCCAACTGACTGGTAACCCCAACCTCGCCCTCCATGCCCTCTACCAGCATTCGCGTGATATAAAGGCCCAAACCACTTCCGCTGACTTTGCGCGACATTCGGTCTTGCACCCGTCGAAAGCGTTCAAAAACATAGTCCAACTGGTCCGGGGGGATGCCCGGCCCGGTATCGATCACCTCCACATAAGCGTTGCGTCCATCCTCTCGGGCATCCACGTGTATGGCGCAGCCTTTGGGTGAATACTTGACGGCGTTGGAGACCAGGTTATTGAGAATCTGCTCCAATTGATCGCGGTCGGCGCGCACCACCAGATTGTCAGGCACACTGTTGCTGATATCGTGGCGTCGACTGCTCAACTGATGCACACTCACCACCCGCTTGACGACCTGATGCAGCGATACCGCCTCGATATATCGGCCCTGCTGGCCGGCCTCAATGCGGGCCTGGTGTAACAAATTGTCGAACATCCGAGTGACCCGGTCGATCTCCGAATTGATCACTTCCAGTGCGTCCTGGCGAGTCTCCTCGTCCAGCTTCTCGCCGTGACGTAGCAGGGTGATGGCATAACCCTTCATGGCCGTCAGCGGAGTCTTCAGGTCGTGGGAGAGGGCCGCCGCGTAGTCGGACTTCATCTGCTCGATGGCCCGTTTCTCGGTGATATCGCGAAAGAGCACCACCGCCCCCATCAGATCTCCCTGGTCGGCCACCACCGAGTAGGTCGAACTGATGTAGCGCGAGTCACCTTCCTGAGTGAGAATGCTGCCTTCGACAGTGATGCCCGTGTCCATCAATTTTTGGTCGGATAGCAGTTGTACCATCGGGCAACTCTCCGGACACGAGGCCGAGCGTCGCCCACTGCCTTCATTGGCGCAGAAATATTGGGCCCGCAGCACCTCCTCGCAGGTGCGTCCGATGGCTCGCTCCGCTGTCCAACCGGTGATGGATTCAGCGGCCCGGTTGAAGCTGGTAATGCGTTTTTCCCAGTCCAGCGTCATCACTCCGTCGGCCATGCTGTCCAGCACCGCTCTCGACACCACCCGCTCCACATCGGCGCCGTGGGCCAGCAGCGCGTTCTCCAAAAATAGCGAAATCTGGTGGGCCATCAACTTGGCCAGTTCGATCTCTTCGGTCGTAAAGTCGCGTGCCTCCGGGCCCCCTAACAAGAAGCCGCCCAGGCAGCGGTCGTCAACCACCAGCGGTAAAGCAATCAGGGACTTCAGTTCCAGCGATTGAAAAATCTGGCTCTTGGCCAGGCGATCGGGCTCCAATGACGACACGTAGGGAATCCGCTGTTCCAGCATCAGGCGGGCCAGGCTGCCCAGCCGGCGGGGGGAGAATACAGGTCCTAATTGGGCCCTCAAGGGCTCCCCGCCCCACAAACGCAGGCGCCGGTTCTCGTAGACCAGTACGGCCGAAAAATTGACCTCCAACAGACGGGCGGCCCGCTGCGCAAAGCTCGGCAAGGCCTGGCTCAACTGCGTTGAGGCCAGCGTGCTGGCCGCCTGGCGATACCACAGATGGAGCGACTCGGCGCGGCGTTCGGCCGAGCGCAGGTCGGCCTCGCGACCGATCTCGGGCTCCTCTTCTCCGGGAGGCTTGCGCAGACCCTGACACTCGTGCTCGTAGGCCAGGCGCTCCACGATAATCTCGATAGTATCCAGCAGGCTCTGGGAAACGTCTTGAATCTCTTCGGCCAAAAGTAGTCCGTAGCTCAGGGGCCAGCAAAACACGTGGGCCGACCCTCGAAAGGGCGACAGCGAACGAGCCTGATAACTGGTCAGTACATGGGGGTCCTCGGGGCCGCGGCCCACAAACTGGGTCCTCTCGGGACTGAGATCGGCCACCGAAGCCAGCAATTCGTAGCGATCGGCTCCCATCAACAAAAGTACCCAGACCCGGGGCGCCTGGTGCTGTTGGCGCACCTGCTCCAGCGTCGAAATCAGCAGGCGCGACACGCTGTCGGGCAGGGCCTGTCGGACCCACCGGGTAGCTGCAGTCTGGGCCGCCGACACTAGGCGATCACGGGGATAGTAGGCTGGGAGGGCACCAGGGCCCACTCTCCCGCCCGAGATTCAGCCGCTTCCAGTTCTCCCTGAAATCCCCACACGAATGCTTTGCTGATGCGCACCCGAGCCAGGCGACCGGTCAGTTCCTGGTCGCAGGCAAAGTGAGCCAGTCGCCCGCAACGCCCCCGGCCGGTCAGGCGACCGGGGTCCTTCTTACTGGGGCCGTCCACCATGATCTCCAGGGTCGTGCCTTCCAATTGTCGATTGTCTTCCACCGAGATCTCGTTTTGCAAATCGATCAGGCGATAGAGACGCTCCATTTTGACCTCTTCGGGGACCTGGTCGGTAAACAGGTTTCCTGGCGTGCCGGGACGGGGCGAGTAGGCAAACATGAAGGCACTCTTAAAGCGAACCTGGCGAACCAGGTCGAGGGTGTTTTGAAACTGCTCCTCGGTTTCGCCAGGAAAACCTACGATCACGTCAGTGCTCAAAGCCAGATCCGGCATGGCCGCACGCATGCGGGCTACCAGGTCTACAAACTCGGAGGCCTTGTATTTGCGACGCATGCGGTCCAACACCGCGTCGTCACCGGATTGCACGGGCAGATGAATGCCCTCGCAGGTGGCTGGATTGTCGGCCAGCGCGTCGATCACCGACTGGGTAAAGTAAGCCGGATGGGGCGACATAAAACGCAGTCGGTCCAAACCCGGGGCCCCTTTGAGACCACGAATCAAGTCCCCAAAGTCGCGTTTGGGATCCAGGTCGCGGCCGTAGTCGTTGACGTTCTGGCCCAACAGCATCACTTCTCGGCGACCCTCGCGCACTACCCGCTTGACCTCGCTGACCACCTGCTCCAGCGGCCGGCTTTTCAGCCGGCCACGCACGTAGGGCACAATGCAAAAAGTGCACCACTGGTCGCAACCCATGGATATGGTGACCATGGCGCTGTGCTGATTGCGCGGATTGGCCAGCAGAGAGAAGGAGTCGCCCACACGCTCCACGCGCACAAAACGTCCTTCACCGCGCTGCACCCGCTGCACCAGATCGGGCAACTCCACCAGGTTGTGGGTGCCCACCACTACGTCTACCTGGCTGAAGCGGCGCAGAAACTCCTCCCCGTCTTTTTGGGCCAGACAACCGGCCACGGCCAGCACCTGCTTTGGGTTGTCCTTTTTGAAACGCTTAAAATCGCCCAACCGACCATAGACCTTTTGATCCGCGTTGTCGCGGATGCAGCAGGTGTTAAAAATGGCGATATCGGCCGACTCGGGCTGGTCAGTCGGCGCATAATGCAATTGCTCCAGCATCCAACAGATCAGCTCGGAATCGTATTCATTCATCTGGCAGCCGTACGTCTGCAAATAGTACGTACCCAGGCCGCGAACAACCTCACCCATGGTCTCTCCTTGGGGCTACTTGATGGTGCCCCCCAACAATTCAACCGCTTTCTGCAGTTGCACGTCCTTCTCTACCTTACCCACCCAACGGGTTTCCATATCCACCACCACTTGCGGCTCAATGCCCTGGCGGTCGATTACGCTGCCGCCAGGGGTGTAAAAGCGAGCTACTGTCAGCTTCAGACGCGGGCTCTCGCCCTGAGCGGTGATATCGAGGGGGTAGAGTTGTTGCACCGAACCTTTGCCAAAACTATGGTCGCCCACCACCGTGGCCAGTTTGTGGTCACGCAGAGCGCCGGCCGTAATTTCTGAGGCGCTGGCCGAATATTCATTGATCATCACCACCGCCGGAATGCCCAGGCCTCCGGCATTTTGACTGCGATACTCACGGCGCTTGCCACCGCGATCGATGGTGTAGACCACCAGCGAATTGTTGGGGGCAAATTCACCCACCACATCCACCGAAGCGTCGATGTAACCGCCTCCGTTGTTGCGCAAGTCGAGAATCAGTCCCCTGGCTCCCTGGGCTTTCAGCCGGGTCACCGCCTGGGCCATTTCCACCCCGGTGTCACGACCAAAGGCACGCAGGCGAATATAGCCCACCTGACCGGGAAACATACGATTGCTGACGGTGATGCTGTGAATCTGAGCGCGCGTGACCGTGTAGTCTTTCACCTCTCCGTCCCGCTGAATGGTGAGCACCACCTGGGAACCCTCTTTGCCACGAATCATGGTCTGAGCCACGTCCAGAGTGACCCCGGCGGTGGTCTTGCCGTCGATCTTGAGGACCTTGTCTCCCGAAAGAAGGCCGGAATTGTAGGCCGGGGTCCCTTCGATGGGCTCAAAGACGGTCAGCTGATTGCCATTCTCGCGATCGAGTTCGATGTAAATCCCGATCCCGCCAAAGGTCTTCGAATCCAACTGTTCAGACATCTTGGCCCACTCGGGAGGGGTCATGATTACCGAATAATTGTCCTTGAGGCCATCGAGCAGACCGTTGATGGTGGCGTAGCCCAGCAGATTGCTGTCCACCTTGCCGGCGAAGAGCTGCTGGGCCTTGGCGTAGGCCTCCACCGGCTTGAGCGCTTCCAATTCTTTAACCGGAGCGGTGTCGACTTTGGCCTGGGTCAAGAAGTTGGTCAACTCTTTTACGATACCCTGGGTCAACTGAGGCTCGGAGACCTCTTGCACAAAGGATTTTCGGGCATGAAAATAGACGTTGCGGTAGAGGTCTTCCGAGCTGACAAAACCGAGTTCTGTCGGTGTCTTGAGCAATTCCGCATAGTTGCGCTTGATGTCCTCGACATCGGCGTTGCGCGCCTTTTTGCGCTTGCCCGGGTTGACTTCCTCTGCGAACTGCTGCGCAGTCTCGCGAGCGTGGTTGGGCAACACAACGGCTGGAGCCGGTTTGGGCCGCTCCTCGGCAGATACCGAGCGAATGGGACCGGGTCCCGAGCATCCCCAAAGACTGAATGCCAGCAATAAACTGCTGGCGCGGACTTGCCAACGCTGCATGAATTCTCCTTTTTCGCTCAGGCCATGGCCGTAGTGTCAATAATTCCGCCACCCAGACAGCCCGGACAGCGGACCCATTGCGGTTCCGCCGGGGTATCGGGCGCCTGGCTATCGGACGACTGCCCATCGGGTGGTAACGGCTGCAGGACTTTGCCGGTTCCCTTACATTTGTCACAGATGGCTTGCATCTGGAAAAATTTCGAAACTTACGCAGAGGGACCTGCCCAGAGGCAGATCCCTCGCTGCGGGAATTTTCCACCCTTTGAAGGGCTAGGAGATGCGGGGCTCTAGCAGGCCGTAGCCACGTCCCTTTTTGTGAACCAGTTGAAAAACGCCGGTATCCTCGTTGAGGAAACCCACGAAGTCTTCTCCGCTCGACTCCAACTCTTTGACCGCTTCATCGACGGTCATCGACTGGGGGGTAAATCGTTGCACCGACTCGATGCGGGCTGAGAAGGCGTCTTTTTCCTTCTTTTTGGGAGCCTCCGGCTCCCGTTCGGCAGAAGCTTCCAGCGGACTGACGCGCGTTCGATGGCTGGACTCCTTCTCTTTCTGTTTCTTCAACTCGCGTTCGAGCTTCTCTACCACCCGATCGATCGAATTGTACATATCGGTAGATTTCTCTTCCGCGTGCAGGTCAGAACCTTTGCAGTTGAGGGTGATTTTAGCAACATGCCAGTTGCGCTCGGTAGCTAGCGTGACTTCGGCCGTCATCACTGCGTCTGAAAATCGGGTGGTCTTCGAAAGCTTTTGTTTAGCGTGATTGCGCAGGCTATCCGTGATGTCGAAGTTCTTGCCTTTGACCGTAATGTCCAAGTGCGCCTCCTAGAACTGTGGTAGACGCGTCTTCTCCATCGTAAAAAGCTGCCCCTCCGCGATTTCCAAGAAATCGGGCGAGGCAGCTCGCAGAATTTTGCCCCAAAGAGGGCGCTAAGGCCGCCAGGACCAGGCTTTGCGAACCTTGCGAACATAATTTTGGGTTTCGGCAAAAGGCGGGATGCCGCCGTAACGCTCCACATTGCCGGGACCCGCATTGTAGGCCGCGATGGCCAGGTCGTAGTTCTGGTCAAACCGATTGAGCATCTGGCGCAAATAGCGTGCCCCTGCCGCGATATTTTGTTCGGGGTCGTAGCGATCCCTACAGCCCAGGTAACTGGCCGTGCCCGGCATCAACTGCATCAGGCCACCTGCTCCTGCGTAACTGGTGGCGCTGGGGCGAAAAGCCGACTCGACCTCAATTACACCGCGCAGCATCCAGGGGTCGAGTTGATATTTTTCGGCGTTCTTGTGAATAATGGGCGTTATATCGAGTTTGCGCGCCTGGCGTCGGTAGACGCTGCGATACACGGTGGTTTCGGTGACCACCTGAGGGGCGGAAGCCTGATGGGCGCCACGGGAGGCCAGGGAACGCCGCCGATGTTCGACCGGGGCGGGTGCATAGCTGCGCACCACCACAGGCACCTGTTCATAATAACCGTTGCTCACCGACACGAAAATCGGAGGCAGGGCGGCGCTGTCCATCTGACAGGAAAAGTCCGATCCTCGCTCCAATTGGCAGTTGGTCACCTCGGCCGGGGTGAGCATCCACGGCTCTTGCTCGGGCTGTAGCAGGGAACCATCGACCTGTTCACCCAGCACGGGGACGGCCTGGGGCTGACACCAGGCGGCGGGGGCGCTCTGCAGCCCCACCCAGCAACATGAATAGAAAGCCATACGCTTAAAAGACGTCATCATTACCGGTTCTTACTCCACTTCGGGGAACCGCACACCACTGGTGCAGTGGGCCGCCCTGTCTATCTTTTCTGGCGACCAGATCCCATTTTTGGTGGGGCGAAAAGCCCCTCTGTCCGTGCCCTCAAGGGCAGGAATCCTCCGGATGCCCTCCTTCTCGGCGCCCCCTTAGAGACCCCCCCCCTCCACCCCTTCTAAATAAAATCATTTCGGAAAGAATCGAGATGGCGATCTCTTCCGGGGTCTGGGCCCCAATATCCAGGCCGATTGGGGCGTAAATTGTGGACAACCAGGCCCTGTCCACGCCTTCCCGGGCCAGGTCGTCAAACACCGCCCGAGTTCGCCGCTGGCTGCCGATCATCCCCAGATACGCCGGCCTTTTGCCCAACAGGTGGCGCACACAAAGTTCGTCGTATTTGTGGCCCCGGGTGACCAACACAATGTGACTGCCTCGATGCACGGCATAGTTCGCAAAATACTCCTCAAAAGCTGTGCACACGACCTTTCCGTCGGGGAAAGACTCGGCCTGAGCATATTCAGGGCGATCATCCACGACCACCACTGAATAGCCGCACAGACTGGCCATGGCGCACAGAGGACGGGCGATATGACCGGCCCCGGCAATCACCAATTCCAGGCCCTGGGTCAGAGGATCCAGAAAAAACTCGTTGCCTTCCCACAGCATCACTTTGGGACGACCATCGCCAAAAGCCGCCGCCCAGAAGCGTTCCTCAGGTTGACCCACCCAAAAGGTCTGGCCTACCCTCCAGGGCACAGGAGCGGCCGCGGCCGCCAACTTTTTGCGCCAACCCCGCAGCGGCTCTGGACCCAGGTAGGTGACCAACACCCCTTCCTGATCCAGGGTCTTAAGTCCGACTTGAGGAGCATCCCAGAGGTCGATGAATACTTCAAATCGGCCTCCGCAAACCTTGCCATTGTCGCTCGACTGGTCCTCGGTCAGGTCCACTTCGACACGCTGGGGCAGCCCCTGTGCCAGCGATTCCATGGCAGCCTGCCACACCTCGGCCTCACCGCAACCGCCACCCACCGTGCCCCGGATCGAGCCATCAGGGTAGACCAGCATCTTGGCGCCTACCTCCCGCGGGGTGGAGCCCCAGGCTTGAACAAGGGTAGCCCGGGCAATCGGCCGCCCCCTCTCGACCTGGACGAGCAACTCTTTGTAGAGTTGGCGTTCCTGGGGCAGTTGGCCCCGCGACCTCAAATTTCCCGACTGGCCCGATAGCTATCGCGCAACAGTCTCAGCAGGGGCTTCTCGCAAAATTGGGCGGCCAGAGCCAGTTTGTCCAGGGGGTCATTGCTCTCGGTCGAGGGGGGCTTGTGCCCCTCCTTGGTCAACCTCTTGACCACGTCTTTCACCAGAGGCGCCACCAGCATCCGGCCCGACCCTCGAATTTTTGACCCGGCGGCCATATAGACGTCCCGCTCCCACGGCTCTAACTGGGCCCAGAAGTGAGCGCTGATGCCGGGAGGCAGATAGTGCAGCAGAGCGTAGCCGCGCTGGGTGGGGGTGAGTTGCTTGAAGGACGTGTTGGCCAGCATCGACTCGCGCCAGCGCAGACCATAGATAATCAGGCTGATCGGTGTGATTAGCGCCAGCACCTCCCACCATTCGGGCCGATCAAACACCGGGCTTGTCCTTTACAGCGATCAGCGGCTCAAGATGGTAAAGTTTGTCTGCGTTCTTGCCGCGAGCGATCGACATGTAGAAACAGACCAGGTGCAAGATCGGAAACATGGTTAGCAAGCGCGTGATTTCGCTGACCTTGGACTTCAATTCGATCACCTGGTCGGTGCGCATTTTGACGGCCTCGTCCGTCTGTTCCACGATGCCCACGCGGACGGCCCGATACTTGGCCAGTCCGCCCATCACATCCAGTTCGCCTTTGCGCATGGTGTCGGACAGGAAATTGATGACCATCACTTCTTTGCTCAGTCCGCCCTGACCGGCGTGCCGATACTCCAATGTCTGGCAAGCCTCCGCGTTGAAAGCGACCAGTTCCTTGATTTTGCGCGCCCCTTCCAGGGCCAGTCCGTAGTAAGGTCCACACCCTAAAAACACAAAATGCAATGGGATAGGCTTGGGCACGCTCAGCTTACGAGCAGCGTCCTGCATGGATTTGACGTAAGCCGGGTCGTTGTAGAGTTCGGGAACCTTGACCAACTCATTAATAAAGGCGTCTTTATTCGAGATCCAGGCCGTCAAGACCATGCAGGCCAGCAACGAACTCGAGGCTGTTCGGGTGGAGACCGGCCCGATCTCCATCGTGCCCGGCAACAATACCGACTGATCGCACAAGCTTTGGACGCGCCCGCCATCCTTGGCAAAAACGCCCAGCACCTTGATGGCGGGGTGCAGGCGTTTCAATTTTTCCACGGCCCAAACCGTATCGTCACTGTCGTTGCTGCGACTGATTGCCACCAATAGAGTCTTGATGCGACTGTCGTAGGGGGGGCGGCGCAGATAGCAAAATTCGCTGCTTGGGTAAACTTCGGTATTGAGACCCGAAACCAATTGGGCGATGCTGGAGGCCGAGACAGCCACGGCGTAGGAACTTGCGCAGCCCAAAAAGACGATCTGACCGAAGTTTTCACCCTTCAGCCAACCGCCCAGTTCGTCTTTACGCTTGACCAGCATTTGCAACGTCTCGCGCCAAGCCCGGGGTTGGTCGAGAATTTCCGCAAATACGCCAGCCTTTTGAACCTGCATTAAGCCCTCCAGGGTTGATTTTCGCTACACCCAGGGTCATCCGTGACCCCTTGGCCCCCCGCGACCCGGCTTTCCTCACATCGTAGGAAGGGTCCTGGTTCCATTTTGGGCTCGTTGTCGCAAAGCCTGGTCCATCAGCACCAGCGCCACCATGGCTTCTACAATTGGCACGGCCCGAGGCAGTACGCAGGGGTCGTGCCGCCCTTGGGCCTCCAGCACTACATTCTGCCCCTGACTGTCCACGCTCTGCTGGGCCACGAAGATGGTCGAAGTGGGCTTGAAGGCCACGCGCAAGACAATGTTTTCGCCGTTGCTGATGCCCCCTTGCACTCCCCCCGAATGGTTCTTTAGGGTACGCACTCGCCCTTCGCGCATTTCGAAAGGATCGTTGTGCTGAGAGCCCGTCAGCAGGGTGCCTGCAAATCCTGACCCGATCTCCACCCCCTTGACGGCAGGCAGGCTCATCAAACCTTTGGCCAACTCGGCTTCCAACTTGTCAAAAACCGGCTCTCCCAGTCCGGGCGGCACCGCCCGGGCCACCACGCCGATGACGCCCCCTACCGAGTCGCCCTGGTCCTTGGCCCAGCGAATCCGTTCGGCCATCTGTTCGGCCAATTCCAAATCGGGGCAGCGCACCAGGTTGCTGTCCACCTGTTGACGAGTGACTGTGTCCGGGTCTATGTGAGCGCGCAAATCATGAACACTCTCCACCCAGGCCACAATCTCCACTCCACACTGTTGCTGCAGCCACTTGCGAGCCAGCACTCCGGCGGCGACCCGGCCAATCGTCTCGCGAGCGCTGGCCCTGCCTCCACCCATCCAGTTGCGAATGCCGTATTTGGCCTGGTAGGTGTAGTCGGCATGGGAGGGACGAAAAGTGTCCCTAAAGGGGGCGTACGACTCGGGTTTGGCGTCTTTATTCCAGACCATCAGAGAGATCGGGGTTCCTAACGTCTGGCCTTCAAAAATGCCCGACAAAATCTGCACCCGGTCTTCCTCCTGGCGGGGCGTGGTCAGGTCGCTCTGGCCGGGACGACGGCGATCCAACTCGGCCTGGATCTCTTGCTGATTGATCTCGAGTTGGGGCGGGCAACCGTCGATAACCACGCCCACCCCACCTCCGTGGGACTCGCCCCAAGTAGTGATCTTGAATGCCCGTCCAAAGGTATTGCCCACCGTGGTTGTCCTCTCCGAGAATGGAAAAAGGGCCGGCAAGCCGACCCTCTTTCCATTGGATAGGCGACTTACTTCTGTAAGGTGCGAACGTAGTTCACCACTTGCCAGCTCTCGTCGTCTTTCATGCGGTCAGCCCATCCCGTCATTCCGGTGCCGTCCGAACCATACTTGATGGAGCGGAAGAGACCCAGATCGCCCTTGCCCAGCTTATACTCGGCCATGACGGTCAGATTGCGCGGTTTGGGGGTGAGCGCCATGCCGGCTGGGCCATCGCCAACGCCGGTGGCACCGTGACAAGAAGCGCAATTGGTCTGGTATAGTTCGGCTCCCTTTTTGGTAGCCTCCAGATCGCCCGCGAACGGGTTTTTTAACTTCTTGACGTCGGCGTAGCCCGATTGGGCCTTGGCGTTGTCATATTCCAGATCGGGTGCGGCCGCAACCGTCGGCGTAGAAACGGCGACAGGAGCTGCGGTCGTGGGTGCCGGGGCCGCGGTGGAAGGGGCTGTTGTGCCTCCCCCAGTCGTCGTTCCGGCGTTTTCATCGGGCGTATTTGAGCAGCCATAAGCCACCAGAGCGGCCAGACCCGCAGCCACTAGAACCTTATTTATCCTCATATGAGGGAACCTCCGTTATTGAGTGCTGAAGCGCTATTAGGGAGTCGCAGCAGCGGTCGGGGCGGCAGACGGAGCGCCGGTGGCAACTCCGGGGGTCGCACTTGGGGGTGCCGCAGGCGAGCAGCCAAAGGCGGCCACGGCCAGCAGTCCCGTAACTAACAACAATCCGAGTTTATTCGTGCTCTTCATCGTAGGAAGAACCTCCCTTTTTTATCTGCGGATTGTCTCGTTTGACTCTCCGCCACATTCCCCTAGAGACATTGGACCAAGGTCCAATAAACGCCTGTATCTTACAGGATCATAGACTGAATCCTTCTGCAGGGGAAAATATTTGTTCTTTCTACACGAACTCTAGAAGTCAAATTTCTTCTTCTGGTCTCGATAGAGGGCGGAGAGAATCTCCGACGGGGAAGACACCTTTCGGACGTTGGTTTCGCGCTGCACCCCCCTCAGTGCCTGTATCACCTGATCGGCGCTGTGAAACCTGTGGGTGCGATCGGGCTCCAGGCAGCGCAACAGCAAGCCGTCGAACGCGGGCGAGAGGTCCTGGCGAAGGTCCAATAGCGATGGCACCTGGAAGCGGTAGCGTTCGAGGGGCACCGGGTGGAGGCACCACCACAGGGTGGCCGCCCAGGAGTAAAGGTCGCAGCGCTCGTCGAGTTGACCGGCCTGATACTGTTCAGGAGGGGAAAATCCAGGGCTAACCAGCGCATACTCGCGAGCCTGTTGCGGCGAAGCATAGCGAGCCACCCCAAAGTCAATCACGCGCAACCGCCCCTGGTAGTCGATCACCACATTGGCTGGCTTCAGGTCTCCGAGCAAAACCGGATAGGGCTTCTGGCTGTGCAGGTAGCGCAGCACCTCGGCTAACTGCAAACCCCAGTCCATGGCGTCGACCTGAGAAACGCTGTCGCGCTGGGTGACTTCCTGTTCCAGCGTGTGTCCGGGCACCCACTCCAGGGCCAGATAGTAGTTTTGGCCCTCGGCAAAAAACTCCACCACGCGGGGCAAGCCGGTGTGCTGCAGACGCATCAGGAAGGCAGCTTCTTGCAGAAAATGAGCGTTGAAGTGGGCGTATTCTTTGTCGCTGTAGTGGCCGGTAGGAATTTCCTTGAGGGCGACCAGATTGCCCCGCCACTTCTGGTCGCTGGTCAAATAGACACGGGCAAAACTACCCTGGCCCAAAAACGAGAGCACCTGGTAGCGCTGATTGATCACCTGCCCATTGCGCAAACGACTCACGCATGACTACTACACCCGGGCCGACAAACATGCCTGCCAGGGGCCGCCGCGGGTGCGTCGAAGCTGGGGCGTCCTAAACTACCTTACTTTTCTCTGGAGGAATCGTGAATAAAGTTCGCAGACTCGTTCCCGGCTGGTTCGCCACCATGATCGTGGCCTCGGCTGCCGTATGCATGTATGGCCTGAGCCAGCCCCAATTGCCCGCCGATCAGGCCCCCACGGCCCTGGTCGAGACTCAGGCCGCTAAAGACCTGTATGATGTGCTCTGGCTCGACAAGTATCCTGAGATGCAAAGCGATACGTTCAAAGCGTACAGCTTCACCTCGGACAACGTGGGTATCACCATGGATTTCCACTCCGCTTTCAAGCTCACTCTAGAACTCTTTGAGTTCAAAGCCAGCAACACCCACATCACCTACCATTTTCCTCACGACGGCCGGCGCGCCAACGTGAGCTACAAGATTGAGAAGCTCAAGAAGCCCACCAAGCACTTCGACGCCAGCCTCACCATCGAGAACGACCCGGCCAATGCGGGCAAGACCACGGTCTATTTCACCGGGCCCAATTTCCGCTCCCTGCACAACCTGCCCACGCCCATCCAGCAACAACTGGAGCGGAGCGGCGCCCTGCAACAACTGGAAAACCGCTAAACATGCTGGTCGGGGTGATGTCGGATAGTCACGATCATCTCGACCGCCTTACCCTGGCGGTGCAGCAACTGCGCGAACGCAAGGTCGAACTGTTGCTGCACGCCGGGGACTTTATTGCCCCCTTCACCATTCCCATCCTCCACCAGGTGGGCTGCCCCATCCGCGCCGTTTTCGGCAACAACGACGGCGAGCGCGTGGGCCTGCACAACCGTCTTACCGGGTTAGGCCACCAACTCAGCGAACGCCCCCAGACTTACAGCTTTGGCGAGGGGCGTTTCTTGTTGCTCCACGAGCCGGCCGCCCTGGAAGCCCTGGAAGGCTCACCCCACTACGATCTGGTCGTCTACGGTCACACCCACCAGATCGATGTGCGCCGACCCGAGAGTGGGGCCCTGGTCCTCAATCCTGGCGAAGTCTGCGGCTGGGTCACCGGCAAAGCCAGTTGCGCCGTGGTCAATCTGGCTCGGCGCCACATAGAACTCATCTCACTTATTTAACCATCGAGTCCAGGGCTTCGCGGGCCTTGGCCACGCCTTCCACCCCTTGACCCTGAGAGGCGATGTAGCCATCGAGGTCCACCACCAGCACGGCGGGAAGTTGGTCGGCGCTCAAGCCGTAGTGCCTGGTCACTGATCCGTCGTCAAAAAGACGAGCGTAGGTGGCCGGCAGGGACATCATTTGACTGATGGCCTGGTTTTTCTTGTCCGTGTCCGTGTGAATCACGGCGCAGCCGATTCTGGTTCCGAAGCGAGAGCCGAGCTCGCTAAGTGCATTGAGGGTGGCGTCGTTGCTGGAATCGCCCACCTTCCAAAAGAGCAGCACTACGGGTCGAGTGTGAAAATGCTGAAATGAGCGCCAATAGCGGTTTCCTTGATCACGCAGGGCGAAACTGTGGGCGGCCCGCTGGCTGGGCACGGCTTGAGAAACGCTCTCCGTCTCCACCTGCAGAGTAGGCGACATGCTGGCATAGGCTACTTGATCAGCCCCCAAAGTCACTTCGCTGAGGGCCGGTGGCTGGCCCTTGGCCAATACCTTGAGCTTGTGTTTGCCTGGCTTGACGAAGGCCCCCACGGGAGAAACCCCCAGATAGTCGGTGTCCAGCCAGACCGACTTACCAATCTCTCCCGAGACCAGTAGGGCCGGGGGATTTTCGTCGGCCAGGGCCAGTCCCACCTCTTTACGACTGCCCTCATTGTTGCCTGATTGGCGGTGCAGAGCGGCCAGCCAGAGATGCACTGAGGCGTAGTCGGGGCGTAAATCGCGGGCCTTGATCACCTGGGCGGTGGCCCCTTCGAGGTCGCCCATTTTGAGCAGAATCTTGGCCTGGTTCAAAAACAGGTCAACGTAGGGCACATTGGACTGCTCCGCCTTTTGAAGTTGGGCAACGGCTTCTTTGTTCTTGCCCAATTCAGACAGAATCAGGGCCAGATAGTTGCGAACCACCGGTTCCTTGGGCAATTTGGCCAGGGCCGCCTGCATCACCGGCAGCGCCTGCTTGGGCTTACCGTGGGCATACAGGGTGTGGGCCTGCACAAACTTGGCCGTTCCCGAACTGGGAGCGCGTTGTGCCACGCTTTCCCAGGCCTTCAACCCGGCCGCCTCATTGCCCCGAAAAAATTCCAGTTGCCCTTGCGCATAGTGAAGCACCAGCGACTGGGAATGATTGGGATACTGCTTCTCGGTACTGGCCAGCAAATTGATGGCTTCCGAAAACTCCAACTCTTGGGTCTGCTCGGTGGCACGTTTGCCCACGGCCAGCATCAAGTTGTTTTGGGCGGCCGGATGGTTGCGGTCAAAATAGAGAGCTTGCTTAAACTGAATGATCGCCTTCTCGTAGCGCTTGTCCAAAAAGCAGGCGTAACCCAGGGCGTTGTAAGCATCAGGCCGGCTACCGTAGAGGTAGACCAGACGCTCAAACTCACGAATAGCCGTGGCGTAATCTTTTCGAGCCAGAGCCTGATCGCCCAGCTTGCGCACCTCTTCAAAGGATGGGTCTGCAAAGGCGCAGGTGATCAACAAGGCGGCGATAGTCAGTCGTTTGAGCATAGGCCCTCCCTTACATGTCGCTGTGCTTCCACCAGCTGTAGTGGTCGCGTTGCAATACTTCCTGACCAGGCATCGGATAGTATTTGAGTTCATCCTGGGCCACTACAAAGAAGCCAGTGCTGATACGCGAGTAGCTGATGCGGTCAAATATCGATTGAATCCCGATACTCTTGGTCCGGGGCTGAGCGTCCGCCTTGAGCGCGTCCAGGACCGTGGCCAGCTTTTGTGGATGAACCCCAGGAATGGGGGCCGCCAGAAACGGGTTCTGCGACCAATCACTGAGAAATTTGTCGACGTCCAGGTCGATTTCGGTGAAAAACAGCTTGGGGCAACCACGGGGGTTATTGGGCGTGGTCAGGTACTTGCCCAGGGCAGCGTGGTCGTAACTGCTGGCCACCAGCAACTGAATGGGATTGAGTTCTTGAATGATGTGGATACGCGAATTGCTGGGCGACGGAACGTATTCCTTGGGGTCGATGCGCAACACGTCACCGTTGACGGTAGCCGCGAACAGCGAGCCCAGTGAACTCACGCTGAGGTGCTCTAAAACGCGATAAGAACTGATGAACTTGGTCATCTTGGGGGAGCCGTCGGGATGCTCCTTGGTCAGTTCCAGGTACTCATCAATGGGAAGATGTTCGCTGCGAAAACTGCAGTCCACCTCGATAAATAGCATCTTGCCGGAATAGTAGCGGGCCGAACCTACCGAATAATAGCGGCCGAAGTCGGCAGGCTCCAGCTGAGAGGCTACCAACGCAAAGTTTGGATACATGATGGCATATAGATGCTTTTGGAAACTCAACGTAAGGACTCCCTCAAACTATTTGGTGCTGCACCTTGCTACGTAGACTGGGATTCCTCCTGCCCTTGGATAGCCCAGGAGAGAGAAGGACCTCCTACCATCACCCAGGCCTGGCGCATCTCTTGGCCGGATTTTACGCTCACCTGAATTCTCCGGTAGTAGCTAAAGCGGATTCCAAACTCGTCATCGAGCAACCAGTCATCCCCCAACTGCATGGCGACCAGACTACCCTGCACCTTCATTCCCTGGGCGGGCACCACATAGGAGTAGGACGGATGTTGAATCCATTGATAGTCGGCCAGTTCGGCCGCCACAAGTTCGGGAGTTCGACCCAGCACACGGGCCAGAAAATCGTGCTGATCAAACGGAGAATAGGTAAACCACCAGTCCTTCATCTAGCGCAAAGTCCAGGTCTGAAAAGCCGTTCGAAAGGCGTTTCCGGCTACAAACCACCACTCCTTCTGCTGAGCGGTCTTGGGATGCAGAGGTAGCAGAGGTTCGGTATACTCGCCCTTAAAGTCCACCTTGTAGAGCTGGTCGTCGTCTGCTTCCAGGCCAACATAGGCGGCTCCGGTGCCCCGTGGGGAAACGGCCAGATCGCGACTTTTAGGCCGATCCCAGCCCTGGGCTGTCAACTGGGTGGCCTGCAGGATATCGGGCTCAAATTTATACACACGCTTGTTTTCCAGGAGCAGGAAATAGCGGGCTTCGCGGGGCCAAAAGGGTTGGTAGGCGTGCGAATCGTGACCCGAACTCAGGCGAGTATACTGATTGGAACGAATGTCCCAAAAGGCATACAGGTCGCAACTGTCGTCCGTCTGGATGGCCGCCACCAATCCCGAGGAATCGGGCGACCAGGCGGCGCGAATCGCCTTACACTGCAGGCGGATACCACTCCAGGTCAACAGATCCTCTTCTTTGTTATAAAACCAGAGGGTATGGTCGGATTCGCCCTCCCCCATGCGAATCGCCAGGGCAAACCAGTTGTGATCCAGCGACGGCCACACCTTCTCGACGTGCAGCTTCTCGGTATCGAAAGGAATGGTCACCACTTTCGAGATTTTATCGTCACCCGGGCTCCAGTTCAACAAACTGACCGAGCGGCTCAGGTTGTCCTGGTTGCTGGCGTCAGGCTTGTCGTAGCGCTGAAAAAACATCTGGCCGCCACGCACTCCCACCAGTTCGATGCCCTGGTTCTCGAAGCGAATCTCTTTCTGTTTTCCGCTGGCCACTTCCACCACCGTGACCTTGGGAACGTCCTGGCTGCGGGGCTGTAGCAGCAGGCGCTTGTCATCATCCAGCCACCCCAGCAGGGTCCACTCGCCCGGGTCTAACTGGCAAATCAGCGACGGCTCGCGGTCGACTTTCCACAACTGCCAGGCCGAGGCCTCAGGCTCTCGGGCCAGGTAGGCCACCTGATCCTCTCGCTCCGACCAGCACGGCTGAGCCAGGGTGGGAAAACGTTGAGCCACCACGCTGGAAACCCGGGCGCTCAGGTAGGCACCCAGGCCCAAGCATAGCAGAACGAACGCCAGCCACAACAGGGCGACGACTTTAAGAGTTTTGCGTGAGTTCTGGTCGAGAATAAACAAGGACGTTGACCAAGCCTAAGGTTCGAACCGAGAGCCGAACCCCCTGCTGAGTAAAGTTAACGCGTGGGCAGTCTCAGCTTGGGCAGGAACAGCAAGCGACTGGGGATTCTGCTGTCTTCCATATTGTTGTCGCACACGATGACCGCCTCATACTCGTCTTTGGTCGCTCCATTGCGCACGGCAATGCCGGCGCCGCGATTGCCTGGGGCGATATCCTTGAGCACCAACTTGGCGGGCCCAAAGCCGCCCCGCATGAACCACACCTGATTGTAGCCAAACTGCTTGCTTTCGTTGGTTTCGGCACTGAACAGCAAAACCAGTCCTTTATCGGGAACATAGGCCAGGTCATTCAGCTGATATGGAGTGTTGGTGTTGGCGTCCATAGCCGGCTTCAGGTCTGACTTCAAGAATTTCAACTCAAAGTCGGGAGCCTTGGCCAGAAACTTGTCTAGCGGCCCCTCCAGCAAGACCACCGTTCCATCTTTGGCCAGGCATTTGTCCATGCCCAAAAAAACGCGGTTGTGCTTCACGTCCATGGCGATTCCGGTGATTTCTCCAGGGGTATCCACCGATTCCCCATAAAATCCTGAAGCGCGCAGGGCCGTGTCGGGCCGGTAGTTCTCCTTGCCCGATTCAGGGTCGATCTGCTCGGTCTGCAAAAGGATCTGGTGCATGATCGACCGATTCTCTACATAGCGAGTACTGTTTTTAAAGTGCCAGTGGCTGCCGGTGACAAAGTAGCGGTTGTCTTTCCAATGACACATCCCGCTAAAATTGGCTTCGCCTAGTTTCTGGGGATGGTCGAGAAAACGATAGCGGCGCCCATCGGTGTCAAAGATGTGAAATACTGTATAGCGCCGGTCGCACACCAGGACTTTGCCATCCTTCATCCAGACAGCTCCGGTGGGACCGAAGTCCTCCAACAGTCCCATGTCGCCCCGCATATCGGAGGCCTTGATCTCTTCGGCCAGGCCCACACCAGGCAAGGTGGTTGCCATCAATAGCAAACCAAACAAGAGTCTTCGCATCATTGACCTCCGCTTCGGATTGTATGGTGTTGAAAATTATTCTTCGCGCGCCGCTTTCCTGCCTCTGCCCTGGCCCTCCCAACAAGGGAGGGAGCTGCCAAATGGGGAATATCCTGCTATGCACTGCCCCCGCTGTTCCGTGCCGCTGGCCCCAGGATTATCACACACCCAGATCTGCTTGCAACTGGGCAAAGTGATGGGACACTGATGCGCAGCAATCGACTGGTCGACTTTTTGATCGTGGCCACCATCGTGGCTTGCGGCGCTTACTATGTTACGCGCGGCCGGGCCACGCCTGCGGCCATCCCCACGCCGGTGACGGTCGTGCCCAGCACGGGGGGGTTTCCCGACAAAGCGGTGTCCTTCCAACTTCACCGTATCGACGGCAGCACCCTCGACTACGCCGGCAAAGGACCGCTGATCGTAACTCTTACGGCTGTCGCATGCCAGGGTTGCCGAGAGCGAATTCCCCTCGACAAAGAACTGTTGGCTATGGCCAAGAGTCAGAAAATTCCCCTCTACAACGTGCTCGTATTCGGAGATGACACAACCGGTCCAGAATTTGCCAAACAGTATCAACCCGAAGCCGACGAGATTTTGGTGGATCCGGGCGGCCGCGTCTTTGTCGACCAATACCGAGGCAGCGACAACAACTGTTGGATGCTCATCGGTCCCCAAGGAGAATTTCGATACCGAGGGCCCGCCAACATGACGCCCATGAAGACGGCCCTGGCCGAACTCGCCGCTCAGGGCTTTTGATAGCTCGACAACTGACGCAGTAGCTCTACCGACAGGCGGATTCCCGCCTGATAGTTGCCCAGATCAAAATGCTCGTCAGGGGCATGCAGGTTCTCTGTATTGAGTCCAAAACCCACCAGCAACCCGGGGAGCCCCAGAATGGTCTGAAAGTCCACCACGATAGGAATCGAGCCCCCCTCTCGCACAAACAGAGCCTGTTCACCAAACACGGCCTCAACGGCTCGATTGGCGCAGTCCAGAGCGGGATGTTGACGCGGTGTCAACCAGGGCTTGCCGCCGTGCAGGGAAGTCACCTGGCATTCGACGGTGGGCGGGCACAGCTTCTTGATATGATCGGCCAGCATCTGAGCGATCTCTTCGGGGTCCTGGTTGGGCACCAGACGGCACGAAATCTTGACCATGGCCTTATTGGGCAACACCGTTTTGGCGCCCGGACCGGTCCAGCCGCACAGCATCCCGTTGATTTCCAGAGTGGGTCGTCCGCTGCGCTGCTCGAGGGGGGTCCAGCCCACTTCGCCGCTAAGGCCTGGAACGTTCAGTTCTTTGCGAAATTCCTCGGCGTCAAAGGGCAGTCGGGCGTAATCGGCTCGCTCTTGAGGGGTGAGATCGATGACCTTGTCGTAAAAACCGGGCACTGTAATGCGCTCCTGGTCGTCTTTGAGTTGGGCTACCAGTTTGCAAAGCTCAAATCCTGGATTGGGCACGGCCCCGCCAAAAACGCCCGAATGCAGGTCGGAGTCGGCCCCTTTGATGTCCACCTGGACGTAGGCCAATCCCCGCAAACCATAGACGATGCTGGGTTTACCCGGAGCAAACATCGCGCTGTCGCTCACCACCAAAACGTCGGCCTGCAGCATCTCTCGATTTTTCTCCAAGAACGGAGCCAGATGACGGCTACCGATCTCCTCTTCGCCTTCGATCACGACCTTCACATTGACGGGCAGTTTGCCCTCGCTTTTCATCAAGGCTTCGATAGCCTTGATGTGGGCGATAAACTGGCCCTTGTCATCGGTCGCCCCGCGGGCAAAGACCTTGCCATCGCGGATGGTGGGAGTGAAGGGCGGGGAAGTCCACAAATCCACCGGGTCTTCGGGCTGAACGTCGTAGTGGCCATAGATCAAAACGGTAGGTTGGCCAGCCGCGCCCAACCACTCTCCGTAGACCAGGGGATGGCCGCCTGTCTCCGTGACCTGCACCTTTTGCAGACCGGCCTGGCCCATCTGACGGGCCACTTCTCCCGCGCAGCGAACCACCTCGCCTTTTCGCTCGGGGTCGGTACTGACACTGGGGATCTCCAACAATCGGAACAACTCGTCCTGAAACCGCTGCTGATTTTGGGTAACAAATTCCCCCACCGACACCACGCCTTCCATGGCTCAATTCTCCTCATCCAAATGTCTGGTGCGGTTCGTTTGCTGGTAGCGGGCCTCCTCCAGTAGGTTGCTGCCCCCAGGACTGAGAAGGGCCCTCCATGGATTTCAAAGATTACTACAAAATTTTGGGAGTGGATTCCAAGGCCAGCGCTGCTGAAATCAAGGCCGCTTACCGGGCTCTGGCCCGAAGTTCGCACCCCGACCTCAATCCGGGCAATCCGGAGGCGGAAAAGAAATTCTCCGAAATCAATGAGGCCTACGAGGTTCTCAACGATGAGGAAAAGCGCAAGCAGTTTGACGAAATTGCAGACTATGTCAAAACCAAGGGGCACCCGCCCCGTCAAGAATATGCCTATGAGGACAGTCAAGAAGACTCGCACAGCTTTTTTGAACAGTTCTTTGGACGCCGCCATAGCCGCGCCAGTCAGCATCCCGGGGCCGACCTTCACGCCGAGGTGGAGATCACGCTGCAGGAGGCCTTTTCGGGTAGCACCCGTCGCCTCAGTTTAAGTCGCCAGGAGCTTTGCCCTCCGTGTCACGGCAGCGGGGTTGTCGATCGCCGGGTCTGTCACGCCTGCCGCGGGATGGGACAGGTGCTTACTCCGTACAGCCTGGACGTAAAGATTCCCGCGGGCGTCACCGAAGGTTCGGTCATCCGGCTGGCTGGTCAGGGCCATCCGGGTAGCCCGGGGGCGCCCCGGGGGGATTTGCTGCTGGTCATCGCCGTGCAGCCCGATCCCGTCTATCAGGTAGAAGGTCACGACCTGCACCGCGACCTGGAAGTCTCGATTTTCTTGGCTCTGCTGGGCGGTGAGGTTCAGGTGGAGGGGCTCAAGGGAAAACTGGGCTTGAAAATACCTCCCGAGACCCAAAATGGAAAAGTCTTTCGCTTGCGGGGTCAAGGGCTGCCTCGGGCCGGGGGCAAGCCTGCTGGGGATCTGTATGCCAGGGTTTCGCTGCGCATCCCCACCGGCCTGACTCCGGAAATGCGCGAAAAAGTCCGCCAAATACAAGAACAACTGGAGAAGGGGAGGTAACCCACCATGCCTGGTCAAGACGAACCCCACTATCGACTCGAGGTGGTGGCCGAGATGCTGGACCTTCGCCCCGATACGATTCGACGGTACGAACGCCTGGGGCTGGTCACTTCGGCCAAACAGCGACGCCAGCGTCTCTACTCCGAGCAAACCGTGCTGCGCTTACGCCGAATCGTTTCGGTCACCGGCCTGGGCGTCAACCTGTCCGGGGCCGAAGTCATCTGCAACCTGCTGGAACGGCTGGAGGCCAAGGACCGGGAGGCGGATGTTTTGCGCGAACAGTTACGGCGCTTGCTGGCTGAGGGCTAGGCCCTGAGTGTGCATGGCTGCGCGCGCTCTCACCTCGCCCACCAAGCCCAGGTGGTAGCCGAGGTTACGGGGCAAATTCCACCACAGGCCGGTGCGGCTGCGGTTCAATCGTTGGAAAATACCCGACAGGGAGTAGAATTGGGTTTTGGCCCATTCGTAGCCATTCAGCAGTTGATCTGGAGTCATCCGGCGAGGGCGGTAGACCACATGGGTCTTGCCGTTATAGTGGCGCCAATCGTGGTCAATGATGCGCCCGTCTTTTTCTAAGTCGTCATAGGCTGGGGTTCCTGGATAGGGCACGAGCAAGCTGATGGTGGCGTTGTCCAGGCCCAGTTGAGCAAAAGTATCTACCGTGCGGGCAAAGACATCCGTGTCGTCTTCTTCGAAGCCAAAGATGAGACCGGCCTGAATGGCCACGCCCAACGAGTGACAGCGAGAGAGCAGGCTGCGATAGTCTTGCACCCGGTTGTGGCCTTTATGAACGGCGTTGAGACTGGCCTGGTTGATGCTCTCCAAGCCAACAAATAAGGCTTTGCAGCCGCTGGCCGCGGCCAGTTCCAAAAACTCGCTATCGCGCAGAGAGTTGAGTGTGGTCTGGCTGGTCCACCAGCGCTTAAGGGGGCGCAGTTGGCGAAAGAGTTCCTTGGCGTAGGCAGGGACTGCCCCGATGTTGTCATCCCAAAAGACCACTCCCTTGTCGCTAAAGGAACGCACCTCGGCGATGACTTCGGCCACGGGTCGCAGCCGCATCTGCTGAGCGCGCGGGTAGAGCTTGGGAATGGTGCAGTAGTCGCAGCGGTGGGGGCATCCACGGGTGGCGATGATGGCCCCGCGAGTTGCCCACCAGCGATTGAAACCGCCGTGATGAATGAGGTCGCGACGCGCCTGAGGCAGTTGATCCAGAGTGGCCGGCACCGGGCAGCCGAAAATGCGTGAACCGTTGGGCAGTTCTTCTACCCAGCTTTGCACGGTAGGGTTGAGTGTGTGGCGCCCCAACTTGCGGCGGGGTCTCTCTTGCCAGTCGTGCAGCACATCGTGCCACAGGGGTTCGGCCTCGCCCATCACCACCAGGTCCACGTGCTGGGCCACTTCCAGCGGCCGCAGGGTAGCATGGGGCCCTCCCATTACAACGGGAATGCTCCGAGCGCGAAAGGCGGCAGCCAATTCGTAGGCGTGCGGGGCGCCCGGTGTGGCGGCGCTGATGCCCACCAGGTCGCAGGCTCGACCGCTATCCACCCGCGCCACGATCTCATCGCAATGGCTTACCTCCCAATGGCGCGGAGTAAGCGCGGCCAGCAGCGGCATGGTCAACTGGGGAAAGCGAATGAGTTCGCGAGAGCGGGCTTGAAGCGTCAGTGGATCTTCAGCGGTGATCAGGTGAAGGTGGGGCACACAGCCAACTTCGTTGGCTGGGCCAATACTCCTCAGCTGTTGGGAGCCGCCCGGCGCAGTTCGTCCAGGGCGTAAAAGGTGCCTCGCCAGCGAATGCCCTGACGTCTATGGCACAGCCAGCCGGCCCGCAGCAAGATGAAGGTGAAAAGCAGACCCGCCAGGGGGAAGAGGAGTCCAACCCAGGGAGGGCTACCGCTGGGCCAGAGGCACAGGGCGCACACCTGCATGGCCAGCAAGCCGAGCAATCCCCACGCCCAGGCACCGTGCCACAGCAGCCAGAGGGGCGCCAGGCAGGCCCACAAAACGACGGCGCAGGAGGCCAGTGCAAAGAGCGGAGAGTAATGAAGGCCGGCATAGGCATTTTTTTCCAGCCCATGCACCAGGCCATTCCAGCCCACGCACCAGCGCACCGATACGGCCGGCCCCGCGCCTACGAAGCGTTGACGAAAGCCGCGTGTCTTGAGCAGCCGGCCCAGCTCCATATCGTCTAACACTTGCATGGCCAGCGTGGAGTGGCCCCCAAGATCGCGATAGACTTGAGTGCGCACCAGATTAAAGGCGCCCACTCCCACATAGTACTGGTTGCTATCGCCTACCAGGTCGGGCCGATAGCGATAGCAGAAAGCGGTGCCAAAGAAGCCCACAAAGATCTTTTCCCAAAAGGTGTCACACTGAATGCGCGGGCCTGCTATCAGATGGTCCAGCTCTTGATCGCAAGCAAAGGAAACCGCCCGCGCCAGGCTGTCGGGCTCGAAATGCACGTCGGCATCGCTAAACAGCAACCATTGGCCGGTGGCCCGGGCCGCTCCGAGGTGAAGAGCATGGCTCTTGCCCAACCACCCCTGGGGCAGCTGGTCCAGGTGAACCACCATTACCCGAGCATCCTGGGCGCCTACACTTTCCATCAGGTCTCCGGTGGCATCGCCGGAGCGGTCATTGACCAGTACAATCTGCAAGTCCGGGTAATCCACGTTAAGGAGCGAATGAAGAGCGTCCACAATGGTTTCCTGCTCATTGCAGGCAGCGATCACCACCGACAGCGAGGGGAGTGTGGGGTGGCACCGCGCGGGCAGCAAGCCGATCCTCAGGGCCACCCGCACCATGGTCTGGGCCACCCAGACCCAGGCCAGTGAGGCCAGTATGGCCCAAATCACGACTTGAGGGTCAAAATCACGGGTTCGCGCTCGGTGATAAGCAAGGAGTGCTCGAAATGAGTCGACAGCGAACCGTCTTTGGTTTTCAGGGTCCAGCCGTCTTCGGCCGTGATAATCTCTTCGGTGGACACGGCCAGAATGGGCTCGATGGTGATGACCATTCCGGCCTTGAGGCGGTCGTTGTAACGACGATCATAAAAGTTGGGCACGACCGGCGACTCGTGAATACTGCGTCCAACCCCGTGACCGCACAGTTGGCGGAGCACGTGAAAGCCCGACTTCTTCACGACCGTCTCAATAGCCAGGCCGATTTCCCAGATGGCTCGGCCGTGACGGGCCAGACTCAGGGCTTTGATCAGGGCGGTCTCGGAGCAGCGAGCCAGTTGGCTGGCCTTGGGATCGACGGGCTCTACCAACACTGTGCGTGCAGCGTCGGTGATCCAGCCCTCGGACTCTACGGTGACGTCCACCTTGACCACATCGCCGGGCTGAATGACGCGTTCGCCCGGAATGCCGTGGACGGCTTCGTCGTTCAGACTGAGGCAGATGCTACCGGGAAAATTGTAGACTTTGCGGGGAGCCGACAGGGCTCCCGCGTCGGCGATCATTTGGGCAGCCAGTTGATCGATGTAGGCAGTGGTCACCCCCGCCTTGACTTGGGCCGTCAACTGGTCGAGCATGTCGGCCACGATCAGTCCGCATCGGCGCAGTCGATCCACTTCGACACGCTCGGTAACCAGATTCATCAGACCGGGGCCGTTCGCTTTTGTAGTTGGGCCTCCTGGGTAGAGGCAAATTCATGGAAATTTCAGGTTGCCATTGTATGAAGGTGAGGTTATGTCGGACACGATTGAAGAGATTCAAAGCAAAAAGCAAAGGGACGCCGGCCTCAGCGCCTGGGCGGAGATGCTGGAGCGTATTCAAGCTCGCCAGATGGCCCCGGCCCAGATTTCCGACGAGAATAGCGGGGGAGGCTCTGGTTTGCCGCGCGATACCATGCAGCGCCAGGACCCCAAAATTGCCCAGGATCGAAAGTTGAAGTTGCAGGCAGTTCAGGCCAATATCAACAGCATGCAGACGGAAGCTCGCCGCATGCAAGACGTCGTGTCCGTAGCCAAGGGCCAGGCCCAGCCCAAAGAGCCGGCCGAACCCAAGGAAGTCAAAGCTGTCAAGGCTCCTGAAGTGGCTCATCAGCAGGTGCTGGCCCGCGAAGTGAGGCACGAAGAACAGGTCCAGGCCGAAGCGCAGCAGACAGAGCAACTTGCCGAGCAGGCTCAGGTGCTGGAAGCGCAGGCACCACTGACCGGAAACAGCGCGGAAGCCTCGGAAAAATTTGTACAACTCACCAGTCAGGCCGGCATTCAACAACCCGCCGCTGAGGACAAAGTGGAGGAGTCGACCCCGTTGACCTCCATCGAAGAAGCTATTGAAGAGGCCATGCAGTTGATGGCTCTTAAGTCAGGTGGCAACCCGGAACTGGCAGCCAAGGATTATGTGCTGGCCTCAGAGCTTCCCGGCGTCAAGGACAGCCTCTCGGGCGGCGTTTACGAGGATTTTCGCGTCGCCCTGTAAGCTCATGTCTCGGCTTGGCTGCGGCGGACACTCTCCACATACTCTGGCGGAAGCTCCACCACGCGCCGACATTCCCCACAGCGCAGAGGATACTGGTCACTTTCCAAAATCTCCTGGGCGGTGAAGTCGGGAAGCAGTTTACGGCAAAGGGGGCAGGCGAGCTTGCGTTCGACCTGCATGCGTCCGGGCAGTTCCATGATCGGCTATTCGACCAGCGCGGTGGGCGCCCTCTTGCCTCCTGGCGCTTTTAGATTGCTCAAGATGTCGCGATCTACATCCATCAGAGAGAACAAGCGGAACATGACGGTGGACTTTTTTCCTCTGAGAACGGCAACCCCCTGGCTCCATGAAAAACAGCCCCCACGTCAGCAGGGGCCGTTCTAATGACCGAAGTGCGGGCGACCTTACTTGAGGGTAACGGTAGCGCCTTGCTCTTCCAGTTCTTTCTTGACTTTCTCGGCTTCGTCTTTGGTGATGTTCTCCTTGACGGCAGCCGGGGCAGCTTCTACCAGGTCCTTGGCTTCTTTCAAGCCCAGGTTGGTGACAGCGCGCACCACTTTGATGACCTGAATCTTGTTGGGGCCGGCATTGGTCAGCTCCACCGTGAATTCCGTCTTCTCTTCCACCGGGGCAGCCGCAACAGCGGGACCGGCAGCAGCCACAGCCACGGGGGCAGCGGCTGACACGCCGAGCTTTTCTTCGAGGGCCTTGACGATGTCAGCGGCCTCGAGGAGGGTCAGATTGCAGATCGCGTCGATGAGCTGATCTTTTTCTACTTTCGCCATGATTGTTCTCCTATAGTGGGGGGTCTAAGGGGGAGGCGCGTTAGCCCCCCCTTATCCTGACTTGGGGGGTCTAAGGGGGAGGCGCGTTAGCCCCCCCTTATCCTGACTTCGGGGGTCTAGGGGGTGACAAAGAGCAGGTTAGCCCTCTGAACCGCCCTCTTGTTTTTGGCGCCAGGCATCGATCACGGTGGCCACCTGGCGACCGGGGGCGTTCATCACACCCAAGATGTGGCGATGAGGAGCCAGAATGAGTCCCATCAACATGGCCATCATGACTTCCCGCGACGGGAGGTCGGCCAGAGCTTTGATCTGCTCTGGTTTCAGCAACACACCATCAAGCACGGCGGCTTTTACAGCGGGAAGTGAAGTTGCCTTGTTCTCATTCGAATAATCCAGCACGGTCTTGGCGATCCCAGCGGGATCATCGTAACCGAAGGCGATGGCGGTGGGACCTTCAAGATAGGGTTCGAGACCTTCGACTCCCAACTCTTTGGCCACCCGCAGCGTCAAGGTGTTCTTGACCACCCGATACTCACCGTTTTTGCTGCGCAGCTTGCCGCGCAACTCTGTGACTTGCTTCACGGTCAAGCCGTTGGCGGGGCCACGGTAGTCGGTGAGGATCGCAATGCTGGAACGCTCCAAGCAAGCTCGCAGAGTATCAATCGACTCTGTCTTGCGCTTTTGCGCTTGCTCGTGTGTCAGCATAATTTGTTTCTCCTCTAACTGGGCTGGGATAACCCTGCAGCGCCGTAGGCGGCAAAAGACGAGGAGAACAACAGATCGTAAGATCAGTCACAACTCGGCCTCGGCAGGTTCGCAAAATTGCGAATTAAGCTAAGCTCCTGCTGTCTACAGCTGCTGCGGAGAACCACAGCTCGGTTCCTTGCGGAACCGCTTGCGAAGTATAGAGAGCTTTGTCAGTAGTGTCAAGAGTCTGAACGCCTGGGCCGAGCTACACCTGATGGATCCGCCGCTGATTTTTCGTCCACTCCTGTCGTCAGACCCAACATTGTCTCCTCTTCATCAGTTTATCTTGAGATGCGTCTCCGAGAGCTTCGGTAAATCATAAGCGAAACTGGATAGCGGGTTTGGTTGAGAAAGCCTTTCGCGACGCCCAGAACTTCGCCGCGGCAGGACAGATTTAACCCATGCTCTTGAAGAGAAAATCAAATCGTGACCAGGTTCGTGTAATGGCCTGGCCACTGCCCATGCCGAGAGTCGTCGGTGCAAAGTGCCTCAAGTTCCAAAAAAGCCAATGGGTCCCCACATCAAGGATTCTTCGAAGACACAGGTCGACGTCCCGCGTCTGGCTTTTCAGGGAACAGGGGAGTTTGGAGGCTTCCACCGGGTGACCCAAAGTCAAACGATAGGCCTCAATCCGCGTATTGAGGCTTTTCAAAACGTCGCCCTCTCTTCACCTCTGCCAAAAGGATCCTTCCATAGGGATTGCCCTACGGGTGGAGCCCGAAGTGCCGATCGGGACGCGCGAGGCCGGGTCTTCGAAATCGAGGAGGAGTACAGGGCAGCGGCAATGGAGCACCAGACTGTCAACTGCTTGAGTCGGGCTACCTGTAACGTCCAGGAGCCGTCGATAGGAAACCCGGTCCGGCCGTCCAAGCTCGCAGGCATGAAACGCTGTTTAGCAATCCTTCTCCTGGTGGTCTGGGCTGCCTGGGCGCAAGTCGGTCTGGGTGCCTATATGGATCAGACCGATGCTCGCCTACGAAGCGCAGATTTGGATTCCGTTCGTTGGGTGCAGCGGATGCAGGCCGCGCCAGGCGACCCCGTCACCGGTTCCCTGTGCTCGGAGCAGCTTGCAAAAATCTGGTCTGTGGCGGTGGCGGATGTGCATAAAATTTCCGCCCCCCCCGAGGCTTCAGCATACAAGACGACGCTGGACAAACTGATGAATGCCCGGTATGAATGCTTCAGCAATATGCATTTCAGCATGAATAAAGTCGTGGAGTATCAGCGCAAAGTGGCAGATCTCAAGGCCCGCCGCATGAGTGATGAGGGGATAGAGCAGAATACTCGCCTGGATAAAGAACTGCTCCTCAAAGGGCAAAAAGACCTGACCGATCAAGAGGCGCTTGTATCAAAATTGGCTCAGGAACTGGCGACGGAGCGTTTACGGCTGGGCCGCTGAGAAAATCGTTCAGACTTGGGGAATCCCGCCGGTATCAACGCTTACCCTCTGAGCGCCCGCCAAGCTGCGAGCGACATTTAGCACATCATCGTCTGGTCCGACCGCGGGCCCCTAGATCCGCCCTTCCAACAACGCTCTCTGGTACCAACTCTACCCGGACGCCCTCCGCCTGGGGGTTTTTGTGCTGCTGCGAATAGGCCACCCCACGCTGCTGATCCCCCGGGACCGGATCTCTGATGTGCAGGTGAAAGCCCGCTGGTTCGGTTTTTCCTACGTCATTCTCAAACTGGACGGGCTGACCCTGAAAATCTTGACCCGCGACCCTTCTAAAATCGAGAGGTATCGCCGGTCCTAAGCGCCCACCACAGCACCACTACTTCAGGCCTTTCGGGGAATCAGCAGCACCCATTCTTTGTTACGCTCCTCGGCAATGAGTTCGCGGAGCCCCAAGTCGAACGTCGCCAGCACGTGGCCCTGCCGGATTGCCAGAGCCAGCAGATGAGCATCGCTTACTTGATTGTGCCCGAGCAACCGTTCTCGCGAGAATTCGGTGGCGCTGAGGATGGATACGTTGTCTTCGAGGAAACGATGACCCGAAAGCGCCACTAAACTGGCCAACCCTTCCATGGCCGCCTGGGGAGAACGAGCTTCAGGAACAATTCGCTGATTGGACGAAATTCTAACGAAGGCACTTTGCGTCAGAGGACAGGTGGCCCACCCATCCCTTTTTGCATCCTTAAACCAGGCCAGGGCGTCCCGGTGATGGCTGTGATTTGGCCAGGCCAAAGCGATCAGGGCATTCACGTCCAGTAAAAATGGTCTTTTCAATACAGGTCGGCTTCTTTAACCATTTCAGGCGTAAGCGGAGAGGCCTGGGCGGAAACCCGGAACACGGGGATGCCCTCTTCCTCGTCAAGCCCCTCGGTGAGACTCGAATTTAGCCCCTTGCGAGCCAGCCCGGAGAGAGCTCGACCAACGCTTACCCTCTGAGCGCGAGCCAAGCTGCGAGCGAGATTTAGCACATCATCGTCGATATCTAATGTGGTTCTCATCAAGATGAGGATAGCATCATGAAGTCAAGGGGTCAAGGTGCGGTGGTTCGCCTTTGACAAGCCCTTGGAGTCTTGATAGGATCTTGGCGTAGGAATTTACGATAGGATTTTCAAAGATGAAAGTTACACGGCGAGGCCAGGTCACAATCCCCAAAGAGCTTCGCGAGCGCACCGGCATCGACGATGGGACGGAAGTGGAGTTTTACGAGGAAAATGGTCGCCTGGTGATCGTGAAGTCGGTGATGGAGAATCCATTCTTGAAGTGGGCTGGCTACCTGGGTCAGCCCGGAGAGAGTGACGAAATCGTGAGGCAGATGCGGGGACACAAGTGATAACGGCGGTAGACACCAATATCCTGCTCGACGTTCTGCTGCCCGATGTGGGCCATCAGGCCGCCAGCCTCTCTCTACTTCACCAGGCGACTCAAGAAGGCTCGCTGGTGGTTGTCGATGTTGTTGCCTCTGAACTTGGCGCCCAGTTCCCTGTTTTGAGTGACATGGAGAATTTCCTGAGAAGCGTCAGCATAGCTTTGCTTCCTATGTCATTGACAGCGGCTCACGACGCGGGACAGCGCTGGCGCCACTACCTGCGCCACCGAAAGGGCGGCCGGGAAAGGATGGTAGCGGACTTCATGATTGCGGCCCACGCGCTCCATCACGCCGATCGCTTGCTCAGCCGAGACCTGGGCTTCTATCGCAGTCACTTCAAAGATCTGCACCTGATGGAACCGTGAAAAGCAGGGCAAGGGCCAAACCAAGAGTTTCCACTGCAGTGGCAATTGTTTCCAGCGTAGTGGCAATCGGGCACGGCCCTACTCGACCGAGATGAGGGCACCCGGCGCGTCTGTTCTGACGCGGCATTTCGAAGATTTTTCAGCAGGCTGGCTTAAACTGGGCGCTAGTTACACTGGAGAAGGGATACCTGGACGAAGCCGTGCTCTCAAGATTTTGTTTACTGGTTCTGCTGCTATTGTCGGTCTGGGGCGAGTTGCGTGGCAGCCATGGCCTGCCCCCAGGTCAGAGCTACTCGGTCCAACCCGACGGCAGCATTGTCACATCTGGCGCATCCAACAATATCGTGCTGGTGTGCGTCCCCTGAGGGGTCAACTAATCCGAATCCAGAGCCTGGCGTCGGGCATCCCGTTTCGCGCGTTGTTTGCGCTTTGTCACCAGATTGAGCGACTCCACGGTAAGTGAGAAGAACATGGCAAAGTAGATATAGCCTTTGTTGATGTGTTGGCCCGTTCCCTCAGCCACCAGCATGCACCCGATCAATATCAGGAAGCTCAGCGCCAACATCTTGATGGAAGGGTGGCGATTGATGAAGTTACTGATCGGGCCGGAAAAAATAATCATCACCATGACGGCCAGGATCACCGCCGCGATCATAATCTCCAGGTCATCCGCGATGCCGATGGCCGTAATCACGGAGTCCAGCGAAAAGATAATGTCGATCACAACGATCTGGCAAATGATCTTGAAAAAACTGGCGTGCGCCGGCGGCGCCATTTCCTCGTCCTCTTCTTCCAGCTTCTCGTGAATCTCTTTGGTGGCCTTATAGAGTAAGAAAAACCCGCCCCCCAGCAGCACAATATCCCGAAAGGTGAGGGCGTGACCGGTAAAGGGAACGCTCAAGCCAGTTTCGCGGGTGAGGTGGGCCAGAAACGACATGCCGGCCAGCAGCATGCAGCGCGTGATCATGGCCAGGCCCAAACCCAAACGCCGAGCGGCCGGCTGCTTCTCGGGCTCCAAACGAGCCACCAAAATAGCGATGAAGACCAGATTGTCGATGCCCAAAATGACCTCTAAAACCGACAAAGTGGCCAACGTAACCAACCCGTCGGCGGTCATAAAGGCGTCAAACATGAGCTAAGCCTGTTCGGTCGGCAAAAAGCCTTTCCTGCGGCCTCTAGAGGGACACCACCTCAACCTCAAAAAGGCGCTTCCAGGGGAGACTCAGCAGGATCCGGCCGGGAAGGTAACCGGCCAGGCGCTCTTGCAAAGCCGGAAAGATCTCCTTCTCCACCCGGGCCACTTCGTGTTCGCTCAGAGTCAAGCCAGGATGCCCCAGCATCTGAGCGGCCCGCCAGCGAAAATCAGCCTGATAGAGCAGGTCGTCGGCGATTCGCTCGGCCAAAAAGTGGGGCGAGGGCTCCAGGGCCAGACAGGCCAAGGCGGTGCCCACCCGGTTGCCCAGAGTATTCCAGGCTGAATAACCGGCCAGTTGGGGCCACAATCCACGCATATTCAGGGCCTGTCCCAGGCTCAGGTCACCTCCGTTGGCGAAAGTCAAATCGACCAGCACGATGCGGGCCCCGGCCGCCAGAGCCATTGTCAAATGCTCCAGCCAAACAGCATCCACTTCAGCCGCTTCTTGATTGCGGGCTTCCCTTTGCAACCGCTCGGGCCGTCCATAAAGCCACAATTGATGCGTAGACGGCCCCTGCTCCAGGTCGGCCGCCAGCATCTGGGCCTCCACCACCGCCCCGACCGGTCGGTCCTCATACATGCCCTGCAGATCGGGCAGGTCGGGATGGGACCAGTCCAGTTGCAGCCGACGCTGTTTGGCCAGGGCCCGGCACAGCAATAGCAGGGCCGTTTCGTCGGTACCGGGCAGCGAATGCACCTCGCCCAGCGAGGCCAGTTCCTGCAGATTCCAGCCGGCCGTCTTGCTGTCGTCCAGGGCGTAGACCAGGTAGTCCATCTCCCACGAATTCTGGGCCAGGTCGCGATAAATCCTCAGGTTGCGCTGGCGCACTCGCATGTATTCGTGAAGCAATTGGGCCGGAATCCGCTGACGCAATTCTTCGTTGTCAGGGTCTTGAGAAAACTCCACAATCAACTCGGCAAAGGCGGCGTCTTCCGGGCGAACCTGGGTGGGGGCATTGCGTAAAATGGTCTGAAAGGCCAACAACTTGAAGGGGTGTTGGCGACGGATGGCCCACAGGCGTTGTAGACGGGCGCGGGCCACTTTCAGGTCGCCCGTAGGGTGACGGCTGGCAACCAAACCGCCCCAACTGATCATGTCCAGGGCCACCACCGCCCCGGCGGCCCCGGGAGCCTCGGCCTCCAGCCAGTCCAAGATGGCGTCGGAATCGCCAGGCGTCTGAAAATTGCCCAGCAATTCGCGGGGCGGCACGCGCAGCGGCGCCAACCGTTGGGGAAACTGCCAGCAGCACGGGCGGTCATCCAGCGGTATCAGCAGCCACGGCTTCATGGGTTATTGGGCAGTTCGGCAATGGCTGCTGCAAATTGTGAAGTAGCCGTGCGCAGGCTGGCTTCGTCCAAACCCGTAACCACGGCCCCAATCGTCAGTCCGGCTGCACCCACTCGCTGTAAATAGCCGACTTCGTGAGGCTGCACAGCCTTCTGAGTGGGAATCAATACCGGCATATTGCTGGACTTTGCCAATCTCAAATAGTTGGCCAGGTCGACCAGATTCAAAGGAGTGCGATACTCGTCCTTGGGCACAATCGAACCTTCGATAATCTGAATGCCGATCTGCTCCAGCGCCTTCATTAGATCGGGAGTCCACTGGCTGTCCACGGCCACCATCCGCCCCATATTGAGCTTGAGATGACCGGGTGGGGTAAACTTGGCAAAGAGATCCCAAAAGTCAAAGCGCTGACTCTGAATATCGGCCAAATCGTCAGCTCCGGGCTGATTCTCCTCGCCGGTCACAATGCCCACCGGCACCTCAACCGCCTGGAGCACCTCTACAATGGCGTCACGCTCGTGCTTCCAGGGTCGAAAAGTGGTTCCGCTGGCGAAGTGGCGGCAGTTGATGTGAACCTTCAAGCACTGGGCTCCCGACTCTACAGCCGCCACAGCCAGCTTGGGATCGTTTTTGGGCAAGCTGACCATCAACACAAACTTACGCGACAGTAGGGGCAGCAATTTAGACATCAGGCGTATACCTCTTGAGCTTCTTTAGTCGGTGCGTAGCTGCCATCCTGGCTCAGCTTCACAGACAGGATTCGACTCACCCCGGGTTCTTCCATCGTGACCCCATAGAGCCGATCGGCAAACTCCATCGTTTTGCGGTTGTGGGTGATAACCAAGAACTGAGACGATGACGAAAAGCCTCCCAGGCGCGAGGCCACCCGCTCCACATTGGAATCGTCGAGAGGGGCATCCAGTTCGTCCAAAATCACAATCGGGCTGGGCTTCACGGTCAGCAGCGAGAGCAAGAAAGCCATGGCTGACAAGGCCCGCTCACCACTGGAAAGAAGGGTGAGATTTTGCAGGCGCTTGCCTGGTGGGCAGGCCACAATCTCCACACCGGAGTCAAGCATGTCGTCTGGATTGCAAAGCTCCAGGCGAGCCGTGCCGCCCTGAAAAAGGTCGGTGAAGCAGCGCCCAAAGGTCTCGTTGACCTTGTCAAAGGCTTCTTTGAACTGAACAACGGTAATGGCGTCCAGTTCGGCCATAATGGCGCGCAGGCTGTCGGCCCCTTCCTCCAGGTCGGCAATCTGGTCCTTGAGTTCGTCATGGCGCACCTGCAGCCGCTCGTGATCCTCTTGAGCGCCCAGATTGACCGAGCCGAAATTTTCCAGGAAGTTTCGCAGGCGGCTGGCGCGCTGCTTGGCCTTCTCCAGTTCGACTGGAGTCATGGGGTTGGTGGGCTTGACTTCCTCCCCTTCGGGAATGTCCCCCAGGCGCTCCAGCGCTTCCTCGCGGCGCGCTTCCAGGCCGGCCAACTCAATTTCGATCTTGGTGTGTTGGGCCTGCCGGGCGCGCAAATCCTCGTCGAGTTGGCGCACCTGCTCGGCCAGGGCCGTCCAGGCCGCTTCTCGCTCCAGGTTCTCCAGGCGCAGTCGCTCCAGTTCTTGTTGGCGCTGATCCAGATCGCTCTCCAACTGCTCCAGCGAACTTTTCAGTTGCTCGCCCTCGCTCTCCATACCGCCCAGCAGACGCTGGCAACGTTTGGCTTCCTGGCCCGCCTGTTGCTGATCGTCGATCAACTCCTGGCGACGCTGCTGCAAACGCGTCTGCTCACTCTCCAGTTGCTGCTGCGCCTGGCGTCGGCGTTCAAAGTCCAGTTCGCAATCGCTTAGCCGGCTCTGCAACTCCTGCCGCAGCACCTGGAGGCGGGCTTCCTCCTCTTGAAACTGGGTAAGTTGCTCTTCCAGTTGGCCGCGCTCGGTAGCCCAGGCGGCCAGTTGCTCTTCGAGCTCGTCGAGTTCCAGATCGGCGGCCTGGGAGCGCTGCTGAAGCATCTTCAGTTCTTCTTCGGCTTTGACCAGGCTGCGTTGGAGGCGCTCACGGTCCTGTCCCTTACGCTTGCCCTCGGCCTCCTGGTCGGCCAGTTCGGCCTTGAGGGAACGAAAGGCCTCGCGGGCGGCCTGCAGGGTCTGGTCGGCCTGCAGGCGCTGTTGCACAAGACTTTCCTCGCGATCGCGGCAGCGCTGCACCTCGATCTCCTGCTTCTGCAGTTGCTGACGAGCTTCGTCTAAAAGGCGTCGCCGCGACAAAAGACCCGACTGATTCTGACGACTGGCCCCGCCCGTCAAGGCACCCGAGGGATTGAGGTATTCGCCCTGCTTGGTAACCAGATGAGGACGGCGGCCCCGGCAGCGGTCATAGAGCTGAAGGGCGGTGGGCATATCTTCCATAATCACGGTTCGCCCCAGCATCTCGCTGAGCACGCTCTCGATTTCGCGCGGATAGTTGAGCAGCTCCAGGGCTAATCCCACCACTCCTCGACGATCGGGCAGTTGGGGCGGCGGCGGGGGCATGCGTTCCAGATCGAGAGGCCAGAAGGTTACCCGGCCAATCCGTTCTTGCTTGAGGCGTTCGATCAGCCCCGAGGCCACCTTACGATCACGCGTGACAATATCGTTGACGTGCCCACCCAGGGCTGCCTCAAAAGCCTGCTCCAGGCCCGACGGAACCTTGACCAGTTGGCCCAGCAGACCCAGCATACCGGGGTCTTTCCATTGCAGCACCGCACGCACGGCCGGCGGCAGGCCGCTGCCGTCTTCCAGCAAGGCTTCCAGTTCGGCCAGCCGACTGACCAGGGGGCGTCGCTGATTTTCCAACTGGCGATGCTGCTGCTGGACCTCCAGCAAGCTCTGCTCCAACTGCTTCTTCTCGGTCTCCACCTGAGCCGTCAGGGAGGCCGCCTCTTGCAGTTGCTCCACTAATTCGGGGTCCAGGTCAGACTGGTCCGCCGACTCCACCACCTGCTTACGCACCTGCTCACGCTGCTCGATCAGCTCCAAAATGCGGTAGTCGTCCGACTCTTGACGGGCCCGTAAGGTCTCGCGCCGGCCCAGCCCCTGGTGCTGTTCCTTTTCTACTACCGCCAGGCGCTGACGCAGCTGAGCGTGCGGACTGTGTCCCTGCAGCGGCAGCTGTTCTTTGTCGAGGCGAGCCTGAGCCAACCTCTGCTGGGCCTGCTCAAGCTGCGCCTCATTTTGGGGCAGGTTCTGACGAACCGCCTCCCATTCGCGCTCACAATCTTCCATGCGCTGCTGGGCCGAATCCAGGCGTTGCTGAGCGTTTTGAGCCGAATGCTGCAATTCGCCACGCCGTTTGACCAGTGACTCCAGATTCGCCCGCGTAACGCTGGCCTTCTCGCGTAGCTCGGCGCACTCGCCCAAAGACTTTTCGCGTTGGGCATCGCGTCGGCGCTTTTCAATCGAGGCCTGCTCCAGGGCCAGCCGGGCTTCTTCGGAAAGTTGCTCCATCTCAGCTACTTGCTGCTGGGCGCGGGCCAGTTTGGCTCGCAATTCCTCGATCTGTTGCTGCAGGCGGCTCCATTCCTGAATGGCCAGCTCCAGTTCCAGCGCCTTCAGCTCTACCTGGGCTTCGCGGTACTTGCGATACCGCTCCAGCTGCTTCTCGCTCTCCTCCAGTTGTAGTTCCAACTCACGCAAAATGTCGTGCAGACGCGTTAGATTGCCGGCCGTCTTCTCCAGGCGGCGCTGGGCTTCGCGCTTGCGAAATTTGTAGCGATTGACCCCCGCCGTCTCCTCCAGCATATTGCGACGCTCTTTGGGGTCGGTCGAAAGGACTTGATCCACCTCTTTGCCGCCCAACACCGAAAAGCTGCCCGGACCCACCCCGCTGCCCATCAACAATTCGTGAATATCACGCAGGCGGCAGGCGGTCCGGTTAATAAAAAACTTGCTGTCGCCGTCGGCTTCCAGGCGGCGCGTAATGGCTACCTCTGGCAAATCAAGGGGCAGCACCTGGTCGCTATTGTCAAAAATGGCCGTTACCTCTGCGTAAGGGGCACCCTTGCGAGTGGGGGTGCCAGCAAACACCAGTTCGTCCAACTTGGTGGCGCGCATGGCCTTGACGCTGTGTTCGCCCAAGCAAAAACGAATGGCGTCCGTCAGATTGCTCTTGCCGCTGCCGTTGGGACCCACCACAGCCAAAAAACCGCGCGTAAACTCAATCTCGGTCTTCTGCGAGAAGGTCTTGAAGCCATAAAGTTCGAGTCGTTTAAGGAACACTTGAAGTCCTAGCCCAGTTTGTGTTGATTTATTTTCAAGACCAGGCGCAAATCCTGCGGAACGTTTGTTCGGCCATATTCTCGAGGAGATCTTGCCATCCTGACAAATCTAACGCCATGGGTCGCTTTTACTTTCAAGTGAGTGATGCCGAGGGCAAAGTGCGCAAGGGCACCTTGGAGGCCGGTAGCCTGGCCGATGCTCGCGACGTAGCCCTCAAGCGTGGCTACACCATTATTGAGTTGCGCGAAGTTGCCGAACTGGCTGAAGCGGCCGTCAAAGTCCATACCCGCCCGGCCACCGCCCGCTATCACTCAGGTCCAGCCCAACCCCGCGAATTTCAGCCCAGCCTTAGTCAGAGCGTCCAGGCCATGCTTCCGGCCACAGCAGTGCGCGCAGGGATGGGGACGCTGGCGGTAGTGGGCTTGATCTGGATGCTCGCGGGTTGGAAGACACCCACACAAGGCAGCACCGATAACTCCGCCGCTCGCCTGGCCACTCCCGACCTCAACCCGTTGAAACTCGTGGTGGAAGGCTCGGTAGAGGTGGAACCGTATCCCGCCCTGGGCGATGTGCAGGTGACCGTGGATCTGCCTGACATCCCCTACCAACAGACCTACGAATGGGTGAAGCTAAAACACCCCCGACCGGGACATTTTTCCCTGGAGATTGAGTTTGAATCCACCCGCCGGGCCCGCCACATGATTGTGCGGGCCCGCAAGCCGGGACAGGGGGAGGCCAGCACCGAAGCGATCCCGTTAAAACCGGGGGGCGGCAAGTTCTCTGGCCTGAAATTGCTGGTAAAGGCAAAAAAATGAACGCTGGCAACTCGGCTGCAACCGCCGGGGGTTACGTTGGTTCCCATAAACCCGCTCGAGGAGCATCATGAGTAAAAAGCAAGCTACCCACCGACCAGAGCGAATGGCCCTGTTCAACAAAGTGATGACCGGGGGCATTCAGGTCGAAATCGGCTGTTCGCCGCGTGAACTGATTTATCAGCGCGACAATCTGTGCCTGTATCGCTACCAGCGCAGCCAACCCGCTCGCTTTAAGACCCCGATTTTGCTGGTCTATTCGCTGGTCAACCGCCCGTCGGTGCTGGACTTGCAGCCCGGTCGCAGTGTCATTGAGCATCTGGTCCAGGCCGGCCACGAAGTCTACCTGCTCGATTGGGGTCGTCCCACCCCGATGGATCAGCACAACGAATTGAACGACTACGTCAGCCTGTTCCTGCGCACCGCGGTGCGCCGGGTCTGCGAACACGCCGAGGTCCCTCAGTTGCACTTACTGGGCTATTGCATGGGCGGTTGCCTGGCGGCCATGTATACAGCCCTCTATCCAGACAAGGTGAAGACCCTCACTCTGCTGGGCACCCCCCTCAATTTCCGCAGCCAACAACTGCTCTACAAATGGGGAACCCATCCCGATCGCTTCGACAGCCGCAAAATCGTAGAGGCCTGGGGCATGGCGCCAGCCTGGTCCTTCGACGGTTATTCCCTGCTGATCGTCGATTCCAAGCCAAAGCGAATGCAGCACCTGTATGACAACCTGGACGACCCGGAATTCCTGGACAACTACCTGGCCATGGACCAGTGGGTCAACGACAACGTCTCCATGCCTGGCGCCGTTTACGCCGAATTCTGTCACACCTGTTTCAAAGAAAATCAACTCATCGAAGGCCGTCTCCAGTTGGGAGGGCGCACGGTGGACCTGAAAAAGATCGCCTGTCCGGTATTGCTTATCGCCGGCAAGTCCGACCATTTGGTTCCGCCCGAAACTACCTGCATCGAGTACGGGCCCTTTGCCAACGCCACGCCCCTGCTGGCCGACAGCGGTCACATCGGCCTGTCGGTGAGCCGAGGATCGCTCAAGAAAGTATGGCCACAGGCCTGCCACTGGTACGCCCAGCAAGACTAAGCCAGCGCAACGCGAACAAATTGGAGTTTAACATATGTTGGAGGTAAAGATGTCCGAGAATGGAGCCACCCCCGGTATCGATTTAGAAGCCATGACCCGTCAGTGGCAAGAACTGATGATGGACGGTTGGGGCAAGATGACCAAAGAGGTGGTGGGCTCCGACGCTTTCGCCGCCGCCTCGTCGTCCTATCTGGATTGGGCCCTGTCCTGGCAAAAACAGATGCGCAACAACACCGGACAGTTCCTCGATTCGCTCGAATTCCCCAAGCGTAGCGACGTGGCTCGCATCTCCAAACAGGTGATGGCCGTCGAAATGCGCATTGCCGATATGGAAGACCGCCTGGACAAAATGACCCATCTGATGGGCGCCTTGAGCGAGGCCATGCAACGCATCGTGGAGCACACCGTGGCCAGCACCCCACCCCCGGCCCGCACGCAGGCGGCCCCCGCCAAAGCTGAGGCACCGGCCGCCCCTGTAGCGGCAGCCAAGCCTGCAGAGCCGGCCAAAGTGGCAGCTCCCGCCACGCCACCTGCGGCCGGAAAAGCCCGCACCGGCACCGCCAAATCTGCCAAGGTGATCAAAAAAGCGCCCCAAAAGCCCAAGGGCAGTGGCTGACACCACCCAAATAGGCCGGGATTCTCTTTCTCTTCGTGGTCTTTGTCATTGCCAGCGCCGCTGTCCCCGGTGGCCCTGATTCTGGCCTGCACAGTCCGCGCGATCTGCAGGTTCGGGCACGACGGAGATGTAACGGATGCCCACCAGTTCTTTGTCCTGAATAAACCAGATTTGTGGTCCCAGCCGGCATAGGCAGAGGTAGAGGTCAGGCTGCGGGAGCCCAGCATCCCACTTGTCGTTGTGGGCGACGAAACCGATTGGGATCGTCCAGACCTTCCACGGCTGGATGGCGGCCCCGCGTGACGGGCTCTTGCTGATAGTCGTTTTTGAGGGGGCTATGCGCGGGATGGAATGAACCTCCGGTAACGTAGGGCTTGCTGGAGAAATGTCCCCCGGTAGGTACCGTAACGTAGCCCCCAAGTGACTACGCCAAGTTCAGGTAAAGAAGATGCCCCTCTGTGCGAAGCCTTCGGACATTTGCTGAAGAACTAGCCGTTGGGCTATACTCAATTCCATGACCTTGCTGCTAAATCGCTGCCCGCGGCTCTTCACCGTGGACGAACTCTATCGATTGATCGACGCCGGTATTTTGGCCCCCGATGAGCGCGTGGAGCTGGTTGAAGGAGAGATCGTCCCGATGAGTCCTCACGACCCCAAGCATTCAGATGCCCTGGCCTGGTGCAACAATATCTTCTCCGAACACTTCGGCTCGACTCACCTGGTCCGGATTCAACTGTCCCTGCGCCTGAGTCAGCGTAGCGAACTGGAACCCGACCTGTCGTTACTTCCAAAAGACCAACTGCCCCCGCGCGGCACTCACCCCACCATAGTTCCCTTCGTGCTGGAAGTCTCCAACACGTCACTTTCCTATGATCGCGGCGAGAAACTCAAGCTCTATGCGCGTGCCGGCATTCCAGAATACTGGATTGTGAACGTGCGCGACAGGGTGGTCGAAGTCCACCGCGATCCTCAGGGCGACGACTATGGTGATCGGTTTCAACGAGGTCCTGGCGACGTGATTGAACTGCTTCACATGCCTTGCTACCTTTTCCCGGTGAACACTCTGCTGGGCGACCCCTAACTGGTCCGAAAGTAGAATGCCAGCCTCCCTCGAGCACGTGGAGTGCCATGCTACTGTGTCTGAAAACCGGCCAGTTTGTTCTGAGCATCGAGCAAGAAAGTCATCGGCTTCTTGCCCTGGCTGAAGACGGCCACATAGTGATAACGGGCCAAGCCGGCCACTTCGTCGTCGTCTACAAACTGAAGCGACTCGAACTGGCCCAAGTCAGCGTATGTGGCGCGTAGTACCTGCACCACAGAAGGATTAAGGCCGGCCTTGAGGGCCTCCGTCAAATCGCCGGGGAGTTCTCCGGGGGCGCCGGTCAAAAGGCTTTGCGTAAAGACCGTAAAGCGAGCGGTAAGTCGGGGCTGCTCCCGCTCCAGGCGCGCGGCTGCATGTTGGACCTGTAGGGCTTGCAATTGCCGCATCTGCTGAGGGTAACACCCGGCTAAAGCCACGGAAAGAATGCGGCTGGTGGGAAAGTTGAAGTCGTTGCCCAGCGCAATCACGGCAAATCGGTCCTGCAGAACCATCTCGTCATCGGCTTCAAAGCCAGGCACACCCCCGTGATGTCCGGCCAGAGTCAGATCGCCGATCGGATTGACCTGCAATCCCAGTCCATAGAGCGATAGCCCCGCCCCCGTGGGCAACGCCTGCGCCTGCATCATGGCCAGCGTGGCCGGCTTGACGATTTGACCGTCCATCAGGGCCACATCAAACCTGGCCAGGTCCTCGGCCGTAGAACTGAGGTCACCACAGGCATAGTACCAGGAGAGGTGGCCCGGGTTTTGCGGGCTCGTCCCCTGATAGCCCACCGCCAGCGCCGGGCTCTGCGCCGAAACCTCGGTGCCGGTCTCCTTCAGTCCAGCCGGTTGAAATAGCTTGCTGGCAAAATACTGATGAAGCGGCATGCCCGCCAATTTCTCCACCATCAGGCCTAGCAGCACGTAGTTGGTGTTGCTATAAGAGTATTTGCTGCCAGGGGGGGACAGGCTGGCCAATTTGGCCACCGAGGCCACTATCTCCTGTGGCGTGGTAGGCTGCAAGGCACGGCCATCACTCAGCGCCTGATCTAGGTAGTTGGGGATTCCGCTGCGATGCTGCAGCAACTGCTTCACGCTGATCTGGGAGGCGTTGGGAAAGTCCGACTGAAAGCTTGACAGAGTGTCGTCCAAAGACAACTTTCCCTGCTCAACCAGTTGCATGACGGCCAGCGCGGTGAACATTTTCGTAGTAGATCCAATGCGATAAGGGGTGCGGGCCGTGGCAGCCACCTGCCGCTCCTGGTCGGCGCTACCCAGGGCCCGCACAAAGACAACCTGCCCCTTGTGCACCACGGCCACCGATACGCTTGGAGTCACTTTGGAGGAGACCAGCGCTTCCATCACCTGTTGCATGGACTGGGGGTCAAAGGGCTCCGGCTGAGCCCACCCGACCAGGGGGCACAGCATGACCAGGGTCAACAACCAGGCAATCAACCGATTTCGCATTCCACAGCATACCCCGAGCCGGAGGTGAGTTAACAACTTTGGTTTCACAAATGTTTGAGGGGGGTGCTATAGTATGGGCTATCGAAGTGTTGAGGGGAGAGTCGGATTGGTGAAGTTAGGCGCCATTGGCTCTATTCTCCTGGGCCAGAAGTCCACAAAGCCTGCTTCTGTGGTGCCCGAATCCATGGTAGTGGATCGCTTCGAACTCTCCGCTTCCCCGCCTGTCCCCCTGCCCGCCGGCCACAATGGCCTGGAAGTTAAAGGACGATTTCCCAGCAGCAAATGGGAATGGACCGAGCACCTCTTCGACTCCGATCCTCATTTTAAGCAGTCTGACTTCGGCCCGCGCGGTGCCCAACGAAATCCCGAAATCGTGGCCGCTTTTGGCAGCGATAAACCTCATTCGGGCTCGGTGCTTCTCCACTACGCCGGCCCCCCGTCGGCCGGATCAAAGCAACAAGCACAGCCCGTGGTCCTGGTGCATGGGGCCAATAAAACCGGGGACTTCTGGTGGGATCCACACGAGAACGGCAGTGACGAGGGGCTGCCCCAGCGCCTGCGAGAGCAAGGCTTCGACGTCTATGCCGTCAGTTTCGCCCATCCCCACGACGACAATTTTGTCTGGGCCGAGCAAATGGCCAACTGCATCGATCGGGTGAAACAGTTGACGGGTAAAGAACAGGTCGATCTGGTAGCTCACTCCAAAGGAGGCGCTCCTGCTCGCGCCTACGTCAGTGACTTGCGCGAGGATTGGATGACGCCTTATCGCGGCGACGTGCGCAAGCTGGTGCTGGTGGGCGCCGCCAATGGCGGTCTGGACACCACTTTCCGCCACGCTTCCAGCAATCTGGCCCTGCTCAGCTCCAGCGATAGCCCCTTTCTCAATGCGCCCATGTCCTGGCACAGCACCAAAGTGATGGGCGTTTTCCCCATGGACACCACCGACCGCTCCTATTCCAACGAGAAAACCGATTGCTGGCCGGGCCAGGACCAGCTTTTAGCTCGCTGGGACAGCAAGTACCCCATCGCGTTTTGGGAACAGGATTCTTATACGACCTACCATGGCGGTCCGGGCTTTGTGAGCGAGTCCAAAGGGATCGACCACTACATCGCCCAGGGCGGACACTACATCGAGCGGCTCAACCAGGCTAAAATTGACCCCAAAGTTCAGGTTTCTTTGCTGGCTGGAGACAATCCAAATATAGCCGGCATGATGAACGAAAATACCGGGCCCAGCGACGGCCTGCTCTTTGTTGATTCGGCCTTGCATATGCCCAGTACCGAAAACATCCAGGCCAGGGCCGTGCTTCACCTCAATCATAAAGCACTGGTGGCCGAGCCTGAGGGCCAGCAGTGGATCGCCGACACACTAAAGACGTAGCACCAACACTTGCTCCAACTCTAACTGAATCTCCCCCGAGCCCGTCACGAAGCGCTCCAAGGAATCCTCGGGAAAAAAAAGCAGATCCACCGGAGCTCGCCTCCGGGACAGCACCACACTTTTACGCAGCAGCTCTGACCAGGGGCCCAAGTTGCCCCATTTGGCGATGGCGAAATGAGTGGCCGGAAATTGTCGAAATAGAGTTTCCAATTTTTGCAGGGTGACCTGACCGGCCTCCGCCCAAAAAACCGGCAATTGAGCCGGATAGCGGTGACAGGTTTCGGCAAATGCCACCACGTCCGGCTTGAAACGATGGCCGATGGGCTTCTCTACTTGAGCAAGAGGAAACTGGGGCAGGTAAAGATACCACAAAAAGCCCTTGAGCCATACGTGACTGGCTTTCTCGCCAGCCTGCTTGGGGAGCACCAGGGAGCGTCCGTGCGCCTGTAACCGCCATTTCCCTTCCAGATGCAGGGGGTGCATGGCGGTCCTAATCGGGGTAGAGAAAGGTTACCGTTTTGTCGATTTCGGGCAACAAGCTGTGATGAACAGGACATGTCAGGGCAGCTCGCTCCAGCCTGGCCTTCTGGCTGGCGTTGAGACCCGGCGGCATATGCAGTCGAATGGGCACGGCCCCGATGCGGCGAGGATCGGTCTGCATATGTTTTTCGCATTCAAAGGATAGGCTGGACACATCCAGTCCATCCCGCTCGGCCACCATAGCTACAATGGTCAGCATACAGGCGCCCAGCGCCGCCGCCACCATGTCGGTGGGTGAAAAAGAACTTCCGTCGCCGTTGTTGTCGACCGGTGCGGCCGTGTTGAGAGTGGCCCCGGAGGGTCCGTGCTGCAGTTCTACTTTAAGTTGGCCCCGATAGCGGCCCGACATGGAAACAGACATGTCGGGGCGGTTCGTGCTTGGCCAGGCTTACCCTTGGGCTTGCTGGAGAAACTCCAGTTGGGATTCCAGGCTGCGAATCTGCTGGCTCAGGGCGGCTACCTGTAACTCATGTTGCACTCTCAGCGTTTCCAGGCTCATCCGCGAGGCGCTCTCAATCATTTGTCGGAGATACATTTCCATCATGCAACAATGATGGCCCAGCCCTGTTGCACCTGGGTTACAAGGCTTTTCCCCCAAAATAGCAGGAGGTAATGCGTGCATCGCAAACTTGGCCAAGCTCTCGGTGGCCTGTACCTCGCGGGAATGTGAGCCGCCAAATTTTTAGCATTGAGGGGCTTACGATCTTGAGATCAGCTCACTTATACTTGATAGCCGTACTGTTGACGCTAGGCGTACTAGTCGGTTGTGGCACCGCAGGCGGAACTGGCGGCGGAGTGGTTGGCTTCGACCCTATCGCCGCCACCCCGACGGTGACCTCCTTCGTCCTTTCTCCCAAAACCAGCACTCTAAACGCGGCCCAAACCGTGCAGTTCTCTCTGACAGCCACGCTCAGCAACGGGCAGATTGTAAACGGGGCTTCACTGGCCACCTTTGTCAGCAGCAACTCCAATCTGGTGACGGTTGCGGCCGGCGGCCTGGCCACCGGAGAATTGCCGGGTACCGCCACTATTACAGCCACCATCGGAGGAATCTCCGATACCGCTACGGTGACGGTCAACCCCTTCACCGACCGACTCTTTGTCAGCAACCTGACCGGCAACACTGTCACGGTTTTTGACCCGGCCGCTAACGGCGATGTGACCCCACTGGGCTCCTACGCTGGCAACAACACCAAGTTGTCTGCGCCCAGCCAGATCACGGTAAGCGGACAGGAGTTGTTTGTCTCCAACGGCAACGGCTCGGTAACCGTCTTCAATCTGCACGCTCGCGGGAATGTCGCCCCCAAGCGCACCATCTCCGGGGCCCTGACCGGCCTGACCGACGCTCGCGGTGTCGCCATTCTCAACAATGAAATTTACGTATCGAACTTCGCACCGGCGACGATTTCGGTGTTCAACATCAACGCCAACGGCAACGTCGCGCCGCTCCGCACCATCGCTGGCGGCAACACCCTGCTCAGCGGTCCGCGCAACCTGTCGATCTTCAATAACGTGGTCTTTGCCGCCTCATCGGCCAACAACCGTGTGCTGGGCTTCCCCGTGCTGACCAACGGTGATGTGGCTCCCACCACCAACATCGGTGCCGACGCCAACCCCGACATCACCACGCTTGCGGTTCCCGTGGGTATGCTGGTTACGGCCAACGAAATTTTCACCGATACGGCCGGGTCTGTGCTGGCTTTCGCTCCCGGCGCTACCGGCAATGTGGCTCCCATCCGAACCATCACCGGTGCAGCCACCAATGTCGGTGACCCCCGCGGAATGTTCCTGTTCAACAATTTGCTCTTTCAGAGCAATTTCACCAACAACAACGTCAATGTGTTTAACCGACTCGACACTGGCAACGTGGCTCCACAGCGCACCATCATCGGAGCGAATACCCAAATGAACGGCCCGGCCTGCGTATTTATTGCGCCTTCGGTCATCTAAGCCGGCCCAAACCTATCGTCAAAAGAGGGCCATCCTGAGGGGTGGCCCTCTTGCTTTTCTCGAAAGGTTGGCTATGCGACGGCAACTGAAGGAGCATGATGCATGCGGTTTGACAGCAACCCGCTAACTCAGCAGTTGGCTCTGGCTGTGAACCTGTTTCCAGGTCTGGCCGTTCAATTGACGCAAAGGGCGGTCATCGGTCACGGCGGGGGATGGATCGAATCGTTGCACCGCCAGTGTTGTCAGGAAATCAGCCAGGCCTTTGCCCGATTGGGCTTTCAATCCCTGGGTCCGCTCAGTTGTAAATTCATGCCCGGGTGGGTATTGCGCGGATTTTCCCACCCCCAGGCCGACGCCTGGGCTGTTCACTATGTAGGCATTTTCTTTGGTTCACAGGTGGACTTTGTCAGCGAGTTTGGCGATGGAAGCTGGGTGACCACCACCACCCACGCCGGAGTAACCTCCTTTGACCCCGCCCACAAAGCCATCTACAGTGTGCGGGGACGTCCCCTGTCCGAGGTTTGGCAAAGCCATCAGGCAGCCGTGGAACAACGCGGCCTGCCCACCATGGTTACGGGCGGGCAACGCGAGTTGGCCGACTCGATTCGCCGTTATTTCAAGCGCCTGTCCCACTAATCCATGAAAATTAAGGCGCTGTAACTTTCTTTCCCGTCGACCCGAAAGGAGGCACATCGGTGCGGACTCCAGGCCGGGGCTCCGAGCAGGCTGGACGCCGACCGGCACTGGTTGTTCAGACAGACACAGCCCATGAAAACCCCCGTTACCCCAACACCATCGTGGTCACGGTGAGCAGTCAGGGGCGGGCCGTTCCTTCTCACGTTCAACTGATGGCCACCAGCGACAGTGGCCTCAAGGTTGACTCCTTCGCCAAGTGCGAACAAGTGATGACCATCAGCAAAGAACGCCTGGAAGGCCGAATCGGGGTGGTGAGTCAGGGCGAGTTGGAGCGAGTTTTTAGGGCATTGGTCTTAGTTTGTGGGCCCTAAATAGTCTAGTAGTAGAGCAGGTGGTCTTGCCAGGCGTGCCAGTCCGAAGCCGGCAAGACCCGGGGAGGGCGGCGACGGCCCTGGCCCCGGGCGCGGGCAAAGACTACCACCCCATTGGCCGCATAGACCAGCGAGTAGCTGGAGCAGGCGCAGGTTTCCCCCAGCATATAGGCGCGGTCCGGTCGCAAGGTGGGAAAGTCACCGAGGACTCCCGGCTCCGAGACAATGTAGTCGACCGGGGCTCGCTGCAAGGCCCTACGCCAGGCACCCGGCTGAGCCGGGTCCAGCCCCAGGCAGGTCTGGTCCACCAGAGCCTGACGGCGACTGCCCCAGGCCGCCTGTTGCACAGGGTTGGGAAACAGGTAGGCGAAACGGCGATGGCTGAACGGGCCCCCCAAGGTATTCTCCAGCATCAACGAGGCGTCTTTGGGCAACAGTCGCTGCAGATCGGCCAGGGCCTGGCGTCGCTGGGGCTGAAAATCGGTCCATTCTTCCGGGTGCAGCGGGCCCACCAATAGACCCACGAAGCAACTGATCACCAGCAGCCAGCCCAGCCGACGAGGGGATTGGCGCTTCTCCAGTCGAGCCAGCCCCACCACCATCGCCCACATTAAGAAGGGCAAAATACCGGCCATATAGTGAAATTTGATGGTGTGCTGGGACTCCCGCCAACTCAACAAGTTTCCCGCCAAAACCGGGGCCGCCGGCAACATTTCCAGCGGTCCCAACACCGGCAAGAAAGCCACCGGTCCCAGCATCTGCAATAGATACTTGCGATTGAGCGAAGTGTTCAACTGAGTCCAGGCGTCCCACGGGTGCAACAGCACGCGGCTGACCACCTGGGCGCCACTGGAACCGTAGTGAGCATATAAATTGGTGTACTGGGTGGCCTGCCCGTGGTTGTGCCAGCGAATCACGCTCAACGAAAGAGCCAGACCGCCCCCGGCCAGGAGAGCGGTCACCAACGCCCGCTTCCACCCCGACTTGAGATAGGCCAGCGGAATCAGCCCCAGCAAGCTCATCGGGGCCGTCTCAGAGCAGCACAGGGCGGTCAGCAGGGCCGCGTAGTAGGCGTGCCGCTGCTGGTATTCCAGCGCATAGCAGGCCCACAGCAGCGGGGTGGAGAGCAACGTAGAGAAATGAAAGTCAAAAAAGTTGGCAAACATCAGGCAGGGCTGGCACAAATAGAGCACCGCCGCCGCCTGGGCCAGTCCGGCGCTGCGCAGGTGCTTGCGGGCCAGTCCATAGACTGGCAGCGCGCCGCTCGCCAGCCACACCGTCTGAAACACCAGCAGTGCGCGCGGGTCATCCCACAAAAAATAGAGGGGCGCCAGCAGGTAGGCCATGGGGCTGAAGTGATCGGCCTGCACCTGGAGACCGCGGCTGGTTAGAAAGGGGTTGACCCCTTGATAAACCAGCCACACTGCCTGATCGTGAATTCCCAGGTCAAAAGTACTGCACAGGCCCTCGGCAAAGCGATTGAGGCTGAGAGCGCCCACCACCACTGCATAGACCAGCATCGCCAGCCATACCGCTCTCATGGCAACCTTCGCAGCGGTTGGCCCCGCGTCCACAGATAAACTCGCCCGCCGGGTTGAGCGGTGAGATTGGTGGCTTCGCTAACAAAGGCAATGCGACTTCCGTCGCCGGACATGCAGGGGCTATGACTGGGGCCGTCCCCTCCCAAAGTAAGGCAAGTCAGGCGCTGGCTGTGGCGATCCAACAAAAACAGGTCGCTGTTCTCATTGCCATCGCCCGCCACCAGGTTGGTGGCGTAGCTGGTAAATACCACCCAGCGACCGTCGCGCGAGGCGGCCGGTTCGAAACTGGAATCGTTGCCAGCCGGCGTGAGTCGCTCGATTTTTCCCTGGCCGGTCAGCGAACGTACGAAGAGGTCGTGGCAGTCATTGTGATCGTCGACCACCAGATTGTCGGCCAGCGAGGTGAAGATGCATTCTTTGTCGAGCAGCACCGCTTCCAGGCTATTGGCGTTGGCCGGGCCGCCATCCGGTTGGTGGCTGAGCAAAGCCACCGGCCACATGGGTCTGAGGCGGGGCGAATCCCAGGCCCATTTGGTGACCTGTCCCAATCCCTGAGCCATGCGCTCGGGAATCGAAGGCTCAGCGGGGGGCCAGGGAGCCTGGGGGCGAAGGCGGACCAGATAGAGGTCATAATGGATGGGCCGCAGTTGGGGCAACATGTCGTAGGTAAAGGCACTGAAGGCCAACCGGTCACCCGCCGGCGAGAAACTGGCGGGCCCCAGAACCGGTCCACGGCCGCGAAAAGTGTCCGGGACGACTTTGACCTGAGGACCCTTGTCGGTGCGTGTCCATAGGCACACGTTGCGACCTCGGATAGTGCCCGAATCGGGCACCCCATAGCTAAGAAAGGCCACCTGCTTGCCATCGCGCGAAAGACTGGGCCGGTACGATGAGGATACTCCGGGCGTGGGCTCGGGCGGAAGCAAGCGCTCTACCTGATCGCCGTCCAGGTCGTAGAGAAAAACATCGCTGACGCTGTTGCTGTCATCGCTCACCCAGTCACTGGCGAAACTGGCAAAGGCCAGTTTGCGGCCGCTTTCGTCCAGGCTCGGCTGCTGACTGCTCTCGTTGTGTTCCCGCCCCAATATTTTGGACCGCCCGCTCGCCAGGTCAACCACGCACAGATCCGTAAACGGTGAATCGGGTCGGGGCACCTCATAGGCCAGGCGCCGGCCGTTGCCCGAAAGGCAGGGAGAGCACTCGGGGAGCGGGTGAACGGGCGGCGGATTGAGGTCGGTGGCTCGCCAACTGCGCACCGCCAAGGATAAACCCAGGGCGCACCAGCCCAGCCAGAACCAAAACCATAACGGTTGACGCCGCACAAACACGCGGCCAGCTTCGCATTCCAGCTTCTCTCCCCTTTGAAGAGGACGGCCTGGCAACGAGTCGAACGGGTGCTCGGTGCGGCAGAATAGAATAATTTTCGCGTTGGCGCTGGCTGCGTCCGCCTGTGGCGGGGGTCCTACAGGTTCCCAGGCTGAGGTCCGCCTGGGCCGGCTGGAAAAAGCTGATATGTCGATTCGCTATGTGGCTTCGGGCCACGTAGTTTCCAAAACCATTCGCATCAGCGCCCCGGATTCCGGCCTGATCTCGGATCTACCGGTAGAGTTGAATCAGCCTGTGCAGAAAGGCCAGCTACTCTTCCAGATCGACGACCAGGAAGCGCGTCAAATCTTGCGATCGGCCCAGGCTGAACTACATTCGGCCAGCACCAAAGCCAATGAGAACCTGGCTCTGCTGGGAATTCGTCAACAGCAGACTTCGATTCAGCTCCAGCAATCGCTAAACGAGCAGCAGGTGGCCGCCCTGACGCTGCAAGAAAGCCGGGCCGGAGCTACCCTGGAAGAACGCCAGAAGCTGCGTGAAACGGCGCGCCAGGCCCAACTCAAAGCGGCCGCCTCCGAGCAAGAATGGCGGCGCCAGCGCCAGCTCTTTGCAGAGGAGATCGCCTCTACATCGGATCTGGAAACGGCCGAAAGCCAGTATCGACAGGACCAGAGCAGCTATCGCGAAGCCCAGGCTGAAATACAGGCTCAACGCAAGGGCGCCCGGCCCGAAGAGTTGGCCCGACTTCAGGTCAAGCAGCAGCATGCCGCTCTGGGGGCCGACCTGGCTCGCCGCAAAGAACAAGAAGAATTACTGTTGACCCACCGTGTTCAGGCCTCCCAGGCCGAAGTAGAGCGCCTGCAGGCGGTCCTGTCCCGACAGCGCTATCTGGTGGAGCGGCGTCGCGTGCTCTCGCCCAGCGCCGGGGTGGTCTCCCAGCTCCACTTCCACGCCGGTGAAATGGTGGGCGGCTCCACCGTAGTCCTGTCGGTGGTGACCCATGGCCCCTACTGGGTCGAGGCCGATGTGGACGAGCAAGACGCCGTCCACGTGGCCGTAGGCCAACCGGTGCGCGTATTGCTGACTTCGCTACCCGGTAAGAGCTTCGCCGGCAAGGTGGTCCAGGTGGCCCCCTCGCTGGAAGCCCGCCCTCAGGGACCCAGCGACCATAAGGTATTGAAGATTCGCGTGGACCTGACCGAGAAAGTGGCCGAACTGAGATCCGGATTGGAAGCCGATGTGGAAGGTCAGGTGGGCCTGGCCCACGAGGCGCTCAGTGTGCCCCGCGCCGCCCTGCTGCGCGATCAGGGCAAAGACTACGTATATACCGTCAACGCTGGTAAGCTGGTGCGGGTCGAGGTTCAACTGGGAGCCGTTTCCGGGGACCGCGCCGAAATTCGCGGTGGTCTCGGCGAAGGCGCCGAAGTGGTGGTGGAAGGGGGCGACGGCCTGGCCGACAGCACGCCCGTCAAGGTTCGCCGATGAGCGCCCCCCAAATCCAGTTGCGTCAAGTGAGCCGCCGCTACCTCCTGGGCGGCCACGAGGTGCAGGCCCTGACGCCCATCGATCTGGACATCCAGGCGGGCGAGATGATCTTTTTTGTGGGCCCCAGCGGATCGGGCAAGACCACCCTGCTCAATTTGATAGCCGGCATCGATATACCCAGCACCGGCAGTGTGCTGGTAGAAGGTGAGGACATCGCCAAATTTTCGGCGGCCAAACTGCTGGAATACCGACGCCGCAAGGTGGGTCTGGTTTTTCAGTTTCATCACTTGATCCCCAACCTGACTGCCTGGGAGAATGTAGAACTGGTGGCCGAGATGGTCAGCGGGGGGGGCGACATTCGTGGCTGCCTGGCGGCCGTAGGTCTGGAGGCGCGCTCCGGCCATTTTCCTCATCAATTGAGTGGCGGTGAACAGCAGCGCGTGGCCATCGCCCGAGCTATGGTCAAGGACCCGCCCGTATTGCTGGGCGACGAACCCACTGGCAATCTCGATGCCCGCACCGGAAAACAGGTGCTGGGTCTCTTTTCCGAAGCCAACCGGCGGGGGAAAACGGTGTTGCTGGTGACCCACAATCTGGCTTACACTCCGGTGGCCTCGCGGGTTATTCGTATGGCTGATGGTAAAATCGTGGCCGATGAGCGCAACGCGAACCCCATGCCGGTGGAGCAGTTGGCGTGAAGAAATGGCTGATGATGTGGGCTCTGGCCGCACAGGGGCTGGCCATCCCCACCCCTCCGGCCATTGGCTCACCTCCGCCTCTGCCGAGCCTGCCAGCAGGGTCGTTACCGGCGCCCCCGGCTGTGCCCGCCCAGGATAGCCAGGCCGCCCAGGCTCTTTCTTATGAGACCGCTCCACTGCTGGCTCTGGCCAACAATCCCAAGGTCGCGTCCTCGCTGGCCACTGTGCGCGAGGCACTGGCCAAGACGGAAGTCACCGCCGCCCCGGCACGTCCCCAGGCGCTGCTGGGGCTGCAGGGGCCCCCTATTCCGGTTTCCGAGACCGGCAGTTTCCGCAGTGACTACGTGCTCTCGCCCATCCGCCTGGAGTTCCGCCAGTTGATTTACGACGGGGGTCGAATCATGGCGGCCATCGATCAAGGCAAGTCGATGGCCCGACAGCAGGCTCTGCAAGCCCAGGTGGACTGGCAAGAGCTCTATTTTCAGGTGCGCCGGAGCTACCTGGCCACCCTCACTCGTCAGGGGGACATCGCCGTAGCCCAACAGCAGGTGCAACTTACCAAACAGCAGTTGCGCCAGGCCCAGGTGCGCTATCAGGTGGGCATGGCCCCACGCGGAGACGTTTTTTCCGCCGAATTGCCCGTCTCCCAGGCCGAGTTAATGGTGCAGAGGAAACAGGCGGCTTACTTCAAGAGCCAGCAAGAACTCAATCAATTGTTGGGATTGGCCATGACCACTCCGCTTCAACTGGACCCCCCCAAATTGCCAGTAGATCAACTGCCCGACCTGGACAAATGTTTGAGCGAAGCGCTGAGCCAACGCCCGGCTCTGATCGCCCTGGACTACCAGTTGCAGGCCAGTCTCAAAGCCATCGAAGCCGGCGAACTGGATAACTCGCCCTATATCAGCGTCTTGTTGGGCGCGGCCGGGGTTTCCCAGGGTACTCAAATCCTGACCGGGCCCCAATATCGGGGGGGCTTTGAAGTCAACTGGCAATTTGCCGACGGCGGCAAAGCGGCCCATCTGGCCGAAGCCGCCCGCGCGGTGCGCGACCGCAATCTGGCTTTGATTCAAGAAAAGCGCCGTTTGGTCGAACTGGAAGTACGCGACGCTTACCGGGATCTTCAGGTGGCTGTGGAGACCCACACCTCCGAGCAGTTGAGGGTGAAACAAGCCAAGGACTCGTTGCGGATTGCGCAGGCTCAATACAAGGCCGGCATGACCAACACCTATGCCGTGCGTCAGGCCCAGAACGACTACTACGAAACCCAACTGGCCGAAGTCCAGGCCTACTACGACTACTTCCTGTCGCTGGCCAGGCTTGACCTGGCCTGCGGTCGCTCGGGCGGCACCAAGGTGGACACTCCCTGGCCCGAAGACTAGTCGGGGCTGCGGGTGGCTTCGGCCAGGGGGATCTGCAGCAACTGATAAATCGAGCGCAGACTGGCCAGCAAAGTCACGATCAGGCCGGCCACGGCGGTGGCCACCACCGTGCCGGGCAACAGTTGCAAGCGCAAATCGATCAGGTCCGACTGATAGTGACCCAGCAGCCAATCGCCGGCTGCGTAGCCGGCGGGGATGCCCAAAGCCAGGCCCATTACCCACAGGTATAGGGCTTCGCCCAGCAACAGTCGGAAAAGATCGCTTTGGCGCACCCCCTGGACCAGCATGCAGGCCACCTCGGCGCGGCGCTCACTGAGATTCATGGTGGTGCAGGCATGCACCAGAGCCAGCGAAATCAGCCCGGCGCAGCCTAGCATGAGGCTGATATATGCCAGAGCCAGCTTGAGCAGGTCGTTGATGTCTTCGCGCAGTTGCTTGAGGGTGATCACCTCGCGCACTCGTTTGTCCTGATAGAGTTTGCGCCGGACTTCGCCCAACTGGTCGGGGCGCACTTTGATCAGCAAAATGTTGATCACTTCGCGGGGGCTGTTGATGCTGCGCATATTGAGGCGCTGTAAAGCGCGCAGATCGATCTTGGGGGGGCCTTGAATGGGCTCGTAGAGGGTGCGCCCCACCGGCACGGCGTGTCGGAATGGATGAGCTTCGCCGTTGGGGATTTCGGCCTCCACGCGCGATCCGGGATGAACTCCCAGGATTCGATGTTGCAGGGGCGACATCAACAGGTCAGACCCGGCCCGGATGGGTTGCAGGTTCGAATCAAACAGGCACAGCAAGCGGGCGTCGGGAGCCAGTCCCCACAGGCCCCGCTCAAGATAGCGAGTGCCGTGAAATACCGTGGCCGGAACGCGCAGAACCTCTTCGACGCGCTCTACCTCAGGCCAGGCGGCTACAGAGGGACGCGCCGAAGACACGCTCAACCTCTCCAGATCCACCTGCAGGTCGTAGCGGTGCACCTTAGTGAGCAAAAAATCCAGCGTGGAACGCTGGCTGTCCAGCATGGCCAGGGTCATCAGCAGTAGCCCATTGGACATGGCAACTCCGGCCACCATGGTGAGGCTGCGCCCGGGCTGGCGCAGCAGGTTGCGCAGGGGGAAGAGCCAGCGATAGCTGAGACCCATGGGCAGCCAGCGCAAAAATCCTGGCATTTGCGCCGTGGCCTGAAATTCGCTGCGCAGCAATTGCAGCGGCGGAGTATTGAGCAGATGGCGCAGCGAGGCGGCCGCAGACAGGGCGGCCAGCGTCAGGGCAACCCCCCAGCCGACGAGCAGACTGGCCGGACGCACTGCCTCGCTCACAAAGGGCAGGCCCAGCGTGTTCACGTAGTAGCCGGTGGCCCAATGGGCCAGCCAGGGGCCGACCAGGCTGCCCAAAATCGAACTGGCCACGGCCACAAAGAGAGAGATGGCCAGATAGTGAGCGGCCACCCAGTGGGGCGAGAGTCCCTGGCAAATCAAAATGCCAATCTGCTTGCGCTGCTGATGGATCAACTGCCACAGAGTGAGAAACAGCATCAGTCCGCTCAAGGCCAGCAGGGCGGCGGGAAAGACCGAGGCGATGCCGGCAAAGGCCGCCCGATCGCGCTCCAGCAGCGAGTGGGAAGCCTGTTGGGAGCGGTCATGTCCCGGACCCTCGATATGGCCGGCCAGCAATCGTTCAACTTCGTGAAGTGAGGTGAGCGGGTCGTAGCCCGCTTTCCAACGCACATGGACCTCACCGATGTCACTGCTGCCGCTTAAGCTAGCCAGATCGGCGTGGCTCACAAAGACAACCCCAAAACGGCGCGCGGCCGGGCGCGGGTCGAGACGGTCGGGGGTGAGCCACAAATATTCCGGACTGCAAACCAGCCCCACAATGCGAAAGCGCTGCTGATCCTGGCCTCGCTCCAGGTTGAGCTGGTCGCCCACCTCAAAGCCGTGGGCTTCGGCGAAACGCCGTTCCAACAAACACTCGCCGCGACCGTTGCGCAGTTTGCCCCCGCGCTGTACCAACAGTTGATTCACCGTAAGCAGCCGATCAACGGGCACGCCCAGGACCCAGCCGTGAGCTTTTTCGCCGGCCGGCAACTGAATGCGCACCGACACCCCGGCCCTGCCTTCGGCGGCTGCCACGAAAGGCAGGGCGCGCACACGGTCCGGGAGGCTGGGTGGGGCACTGCGCAAAAAGAAGCTGGCGTCCAAAAAGCCGAGACGCTGATAGGTGAGGCTGGCCGACTCGCCCAGGTTGAAGTAAGCCGAGGAAAATCCTACCAGCAGCGCGATGGCCAGGGCCATCATCAATATCGAGGCGATGAAAGCCGACAAATTGTGCCACAGATCGCGCCAGGCCTTGACCCAGAGCAGTTTCACAGCGGCAGCTTCTGGTCACTCCTAGGAGTTCCTGGCCGGGGCGTAAAGCACCCGGGCATGAAAGTGGATGTAGTCTATACCTGGGTCGATGGCGGCAACCCTCACTATTGGGATCTGCTGCGCCAATACTCGACTGAAAAGCCCGACCTTAACCCGGAGCGCTTTCGCGACTCTTATCAAATGATGCGCTACAGCCTGCGCTCGTTGGCTCAGTTTGGCGCCTCCTGGATCGGGCGCATTTTTGTGGTCACCTGTCGCCCCCAGGTTCCACCCTGGCTCAAGCTGGACCATCCCGACCTGCGCCTGGTGCATCACGATGAGTTTTTTAGCGATCTCACCGCCCTTCCCACCTTTAGCAACATGACCATCGAGAGCCAGTTGCACCACTTGCCCTGCTCGGATCCCTTTGTCTACTTCAATGACGACTTTATGCTGGGGGCCCCCGTTGACACCGACCTGTTTGTAGACAAGGCCGGGCGAATCCGCGTATTTGGCACCCTGGTAGGGGAACGGTTTCCCTGGCGCGTTCGCCAGGGGGGCATCTCGTTGGGATTCACCGAGCACACTCCCCTCTGGATTGATAAAACCAGCTATCAGCGCACCAACGAGCGCTTTGCGGACCTCTATCAGCGCACTTTAGCCTGCCGGTTTCGCCAGGATTGGAACTACCGCATCGAGCGGGCCTATCGCTACTACCTGCTGGCTCACACCAAAAAGCGCCGAGCCGTTCCCTTTTGGACCGCCCTGCGCCAGGTTGCCTTTCACAAAATCACCAACGATGCAGCTCGCCAACAACGTTTGCTGGCCAAAATCCAGCAGCGTCGCCCTCCCCTGATCTGCCTCAACGACGATCAGGGCGACCAGCCCAATCCAGAAGTGGTGGCCCTGGTACAGAGCTTTCTAGACGGCTATTACCCCACTCCCAGCCCCTGGGAGCAGGTGTGAAAATCGCCCTGGTCTGCCCCTACGACCTGGACCGGCCCGGCGGGGTGCGCAGCCACATTGTCGGTCTGGGCCTGGCCCTGCAAGAGCGAGGTCACCAGGTCGAAGTGATCGGGCCCAATCCCGACGGCTCCATCGAGGGACTGCCCCTGGTGGGCTGCGGCCGGTCGCGGATGATGGCTTTCGGCGGCACCCAGATCGACGTGACCTGGGCCCCCTGGCGCCAGGTAGCCCAGGTAGCCGGGCGAGGCTACGATGTCATGCACTTTCACACCCTCTGGAATCCGCTCTTCCCCTTTCAGTTGGCCGCTCTCTTTCGGGGCCCCAAAGTGGCCACGTTTCACGATGCCGCCGGCCCCAATACGCCCGCCTGGGCGCGGCGCATCATGCCCATGGCCAGCGCCCTGCTGCGCAAATTGTGGTTGCGCCAGGTAATCGCCGTCTCGCCTCTGGCCGGCTGCCACCTTCGTCCCGGCAGCTTTCACCTGATTCCCAACGGACTGCTTGTCCCTGATCCGCTCCCTCCCGAAGGCGAGCGCCAGGCCCTGCTCTTCGTGGGGCGTCTGGAGCCGCGCAAGGGCCTGGCCACTTTGCTGCGCGCTCTCTCCCGGCTGGGTTCTGAGGCCCCGCCCTTATGGGTGGCCGGGGACGGCTACCTGCGCGCCCAATTGCAAGAGCAGGCCTCCGGCTTGCAGGTGGAGTTCTTGGGCGAAGTCAGCGAGCCCGAAAAATGGGCCCTGCTGCGCCGCGCCCGCCTGCTGGTGGCCCCCTCCACCGGGGGCGAGAGCTTTGGGATTGTGCTCACCGAAGCCATGGCCTGCGGCACCCCGCCGGTAGCGGCCGACAATCCTGGTTATCGGGAAGTCCTTAAAGAACAGTCCGACTCCCTGATTTTCCCCGTCGACGATGATGCCGCCCTGGCTCAGTTATTGACCCGACTGCTCACCGACGTCAGCGAAGTGGAGCGCCTGCGCAACTGGGGCGAGCAGCAGTGGCGACAATACGACTGGCGCCGACTGGCCCAGCAGGTGGAAGAAGTTTACACTTCCTGATTTCACCGATTTTTGAGAGCCCGCCCTTACACTCGGGACATGCAAATCCGACCGTCCTGGAGCAATCCAGCCATCCCCCACCCGGCCGTGAATATCCCCGCCGGTGCCTCGATCGACCAGGTCGCGGGCCAACTCGAAGACCTTTGGGAGAAACGCACCCAGGGGGAGCACAAAGCGGTGGTGGCCATTCCCACCGAGCGCAGTTGGCGCCCCACCCAGTTGGAGGATGATGTGTTGGAAATTGCCGATGCCATTATGGACGCTGGCGGTCTTCCCAAACTGGTCTACGTGGGTGCTCCCCCCAAAGAGTTTGACGCCCTGGCCATTCCCGGAGGCATCGATGTACACCCCAAGAATTACGGCGAGGAGATCGGTCCCGGCATGGACCCCAAAGAACCCGACCCGGCCTTTGACGACCTCGAAATCGGCCTGATTCGCGACGCCCACGCCAGTGGAATGCCTTTCCTGGGTCACTGCCGCGGTTTTCAGATCACCAATGTGGCCTTAGGCGGCACTCTGATTCAGGATATCCCTACCGAATTCAAGCCCCGTGAAGGCTTCGAGGCCAAATACGGAACCCCGGTCAACCACCGTCCCGAGGCCAGCCGGAGAGACTATGTAGCCCGCCACGATGGGGTTCAGTTGATTGTGACCGAGCCCGGATCCAACGTGCATGCGCTGGTCGGAGAACTTGACTCCGTCAACACCGTGCATCATCAGGGAGTGAAGGACCTCAGTCCCCAGTTAGAAGTCACCGCCTGGGGTCTGGACGGTATGGTGGAGGGCTTTCAAGTGAAAGACAACCCCACCCAGCAAGGCTATCAGTTTCATCCCGAGTCCTTGCGCTACGGCGACCCGCGTTATCAGGGACTCTACGATGGCCTGGTCAGTGACGCCTCCGCCTGGCGAGCGCGCCAGGGTTAAGGCTTGACAAAACAACCCTGTTGTTTTACCGTTTTCCTGGCCAAAACAAGGGGTATATGTATTGAACCGATCCTTCTCCCATCTACTGACTGACTGGTTTTTTTCCGATAGGCGAAAGCCACTTGTGGTGAGGGGCGCTCGTCAAGTCGGTAAGTCTTTTTCGGTTCGTAATTTTGCCGAGAGCCAGAACCTCCAACTGTTTGAGATCAATCTTGACAGACACCTCCACCTGGAGGCTGTCTTTGCGACCAAGAATGTGGGCAAGATTCTCGCCGAAATCTCGGGGACTCTGGGCGTCGAAATCTCTTCCCAAAAATCCCTGCTGTTCTTAGACGAGATTCAAGCAACTCCATCAGCTATAGCGGCCCTCCGTTATTTTTATGAAGAACTTCCCGCCCAGGCGGTGGTGGCGGCAGGTTCTCTCTTGGAATTCACCTTAAGCGACCACGAATTTTCGATGCCCGTGGGTCGGGTTCGCTATGGGCACATGTATCCTATGAATTTCGAGGAATTCCTCGAGGCATTCGATGAGTCGCTTGCTTTAAATCGACTCCGAAGCTTCAGGCTCGGCGAGGAATTCTCTGCGAACCTGCACGAGCGGATCAGCGGGCACCTTCGCAACTACTTTTTTACAGGCGGATTGCCGGAGGTGGTGGCGCAGTTTGTCAAAACGAGAAGCCTTCGCGCAGCCCAACAAGTGCTCGAAGAGGTAGTTTCTTCGTACCAAGATGATTTTTCAAAATATGCCAAACACAGCCAGTTGTTACTTTTGCAGACAGTCCTCAAAAGCGTTCCTGCAGACATTGGGTGCAAGATCAAGTACGCCCACCTTTCACCTCATCACAAATCAGTGGACGTGAAAAAGGCCATTGAATTGCTCTCGAACGCACGCCTGGTATTACCCGTGTGGGGATCGTCGTGTTCGGGGATTCCGCTCGGAGCCCAAGTCAATCGGCAAATTTTCAAGCTCTATTGCCTCGATATCGGTTTCTTGAATCGCCTTCTAAATCTATCCTCACACTCGGACCGATTTAGAGAGCCCCAGCTTATTCACGAAGGGCCCCAGGCGGAGCAATTCATTGCTCAGCATCTGGCCGATCTCTCTGGAGGCACCCGGGCACCTGAGCTGTTTTACTGGCTGCGGGAAAATCCACGGAGCAACGCCGAGGTTGATTTCGTGGTTCAGCACGATGAGCAGGTCGTACCCCTGGAAGTGAAGGCTGGAAAATCCGGCAGTCTGAAATCGCTGATGCAGTTCGTCTCAGAAAAAGGCAGTAAAGTCGGGGTTCGCTTTTACGGAGGTTTACCACAGCGACAGGAAGTGGCTCATTCTGTGGCCACCCCGGATGGCGTAAAAGTGGTGAAATACAACCTTCTCTCGCTGCCGCTGTATTTTGTGGGGCAGCTTCCGCGAATCTTGGAACAGCCACTACGTTAAATTTTTGTTGCCTCAGGCTGAGCAGGCAGGACCAGGGGCACCTGCACGGAGTGTCCTCTCCAATGAGCAAGATTCGCGTATTGGTAGGCACTCGAAAAGGCGCCTTTATCCTTACTTCCAACGCCAAACGCCAGCAGTGGGACGTGCAGGGTGGGAGGCCGTAGGCAACCAGTTCACCTATGAGGGGGTGACGGGCACCCACCAGTGGTGGTGGGCGCCATCGCCGGGGGGTGAAAGCCTCTAAAAGCGGTAGCTTTGACCCAAGAAAAAGGTATTTTGCTGCTTGACCAGTCTGCCGCCCTTGTCAAAGACGGCCTGGTCGGCGCTATCGAAACGAAAGTCCATGCGCACCACCCAGTCCTCGGTAATGCGATATTCCGGGGTCAGAGTCAGGCCGCTGACATGGGCGCCGGGCACAATCCGCACTCCCAGCGGGTCGTTAAACCACTCCTGACGTAAGTTAAGTGAGAACTGATCGGAAAAACGGGTCAACCAGTAAAACCCCAGCGAGTTCCAATTGGCTGTGCCCCCAAGGGGCGCCAACCCCTGCTCGGTGCCGGTCATTGCCTGCAGACCCAGAGTAAAGGTGGGAGAGATTCGGTAGCTGGCCACCAGTTCCAGCAAAAGACGCTGATTGAAATCGTTGCGAATCTGCTCGGGTCCTTGAAAGACATTGGCCACCACCGAGAAATCCTCGGTGGGATGGTAGTTCACCTGGGCTCCTACCGAGAGCGACTGATTGGTATCCTGAAAGAGATCTCCCCCCAGCACCACCAGGCCCATCAGCGAGAGGGTTTCGCTCACGGGGTAACTGACCTTGATGCCGGTCAACGTAAATGGGGAGTAAGTAAAGGCCAGAGCTCGGGTGGCGTTGGGATTGCGACCATCCACTCCATCCATGATCTCATAACCCAGGTGGCTGGCAAACTTACCCACATCCACCCGCAGGCCATTCTCTAAGGTATGGGACACAAAGGCCTGGCGAATGTCAAAGTCGGTATTACTGTAGCCGGTGTAAGCGTCGCGAAAGAGGCCTCCCGCCGCGTCCACCCGCGGCATGCTGCCACCGGTCGTCAACTCTACGCGGAACCCCGTGTGATCCGGTTGGTCCATGCGATACTGCAGATCGAGGTCGAGTATGTCCAGGCGCAGACGGTCGGTTTCTTCGTCGTAACCGTGATAGAGATTGCGACCATCGCCGGGTCGGTTGAAGCCGGCGCTGTAACTGGATTGAAGAAACCCATGGATTTCCAGTCCATCATCCTCTTCGGCCGGCACCGCCACCTGACTGGGCAGGGCCTCCTGAGTAGGAGGTGGAGTGGGCGAGACTGTCGGCGCAGGCTCTTGTGCCCAGCACCTCAGGCTCAGCATCAGCAGCCAGCCCACCCTACGCAACATCAGTATTTGCCACCGCTGACGTTGGGCCGACCAGGCTTGCGGGCCACCGGTTCCCGGGCCACCTTAAGGGCGTAACTGTCTTTCTCCAACTCCTCCCAGATGACCACGATCTGGTCCTGAACGATGGCGGCTTTGGGAAAGCGTGAAACCCCGGCCGTACGACTGATATTCTTCGGCAAGGTATGTGTGGTGGCGCCGTCCATCGACTGGGCCAGAAAAATGTCGGGGGCCTGACGATTGGCGCTGGCGTCCGACCAGACCAGAGCGATTCGGTTCTCTCCCTCGGCAGTGAGTGAAGGGTCGAGCGAATCCCCGGGGGTGTCGAAAAATCGAGGTTGCGTGAAGAGTCCGCCGTCGTCAGAATGGGCGCCGTAGATGTCCCAAACCTGCTTGGTGCGAGAGTTGTCTGCCCAGACCAGATAGACCCTTCCCCGCGGAGTGACCACAACTTGGGGAGACTGGGAGAGGCCCGGGGTGTTGCTGACATTTTCGGGACGCGAAAAGCTGTCTTGCGATCCGTGTACCGCGAAAACATCCGGTCGGGTTTCTCCAGAGGTGGTATCCAACCAGGCCACGTGCAGCATCCGGTCACCACTCACGCCCAGGCTGGGACGGCTGCACACCCCGGGCGTGCGAGACAGGTTGGCCGGGACCGTCCAGGATTGTGCCCGGTTGAGGCTGTAGCTGTAATACACATCCGGGCTCTTGGGGTTGGGGCGGTCGTCAATCCAGACCACGTGAAGGGCATCCTCCGGGCCGCAGGCCAGGGCTGGCTCTTGAGCCTGACCCGGCGCCTGAGACAGGTTGAGCGGGGCGCTGAAAGGCCCGATTCCTTGCGGACTGCGACTGAAGCAGATGTCTTTGCCTTCCTGCCAGACCACATCCAAACTGCCATCCGACTCGACCTGCAGGCAGGGTGCCTGCGAGGGCGCCTCGGTCTTACAGACTTCGCGCGGGTCACACCAGGTCTGACCGGCGTCGTCGCTGGAGCGCAGCACAATGTCACCGCGATTCTCATAGGCCACATAGAGTCGGCCCTGAGCATCCCGAACCAGCGACGGATGGCGGCCGGGGCCGATGGCCACGGCCTCGCTCCAAACCCCGCAAGCCAGGGCCCAGAGGCTGAGTAAAAAGGCGCACCGTTTCATGGGCCCGAATCTTCCCGCTCCGTCAGGCAGGCCCTCTTCACGAAAAAAGGCCCCGCAGGTTCCCCTGCGAGGCCTTTTTCGGTCGAGCGCGCGAAGAGTTTAGCCCTTCTTGCGACCCGCGGCTACGCCCACACCGACCACACCCACGGCGGCCAGGCCACCCAGGATGTAGAGCATACTGTTGCCGCCAGCGCCGCCCATGGCACCGCCGAGAGCGGCCATCGGGCTGCTCGCGGTAAGTTTCTTGCCATCCGCAGCCACGCTCTTGAGCGAATCTGGCATGGCCACTTCGGGCTTGGTTACGGCCACCAGCTTGACTTCTTCGGGCTTGGCGCCTTCCTTTACGGTGGCGCTGCTGGGGGCGTCGAGGGCCGACTTGATTTCGTCGGCCGACTTGCCTTCCATAAACTTGCTGAAGTTGATCATGGCGTCGATGTTCAGCTTGTCGCCTTCGGTTTTACCGTTCACCGAGAAGCCAGTCAGGTCACCCTGAAACTTGCCACCCGAAGCGCCGGCAATGACAGCCTTGAAAATGGGGCTGAGATCGTTGCTCTCCAGATAGTTGGCGCCCTTGAGACCGTCCTTGGTGATGGCCACGGCGCCAGCCGAGGACTTCAGTTCCACCTTCTCAGCGGTAGCCAGAGCCTCTTCAGGAGCTCCGCCCTTTTTGGCGGCCGCCAGAAGAATCTTCTTGTAGTAGTTGATCACGTTGGCATCGCTGGAGGCGTAAACCGAACCGGTCAGGCGACCCTGGCCGGCCATGCCCAGCACAAACTTGAAAGCAGCGTTCTTGGCGGTGGGCAAATTGGCTGCCTGTGCCTTGGTGATATAGGCTGCGTAGTTGGAGAATTCAACATTGAAGTCTCCCGTGGCTTTGACCGTCTTCTTGTCTTCGCCCTCGCCGGCAACTTT
>JADMJV010000013.1:95046-101406 GCA_018780265.1 bacterium | reverse complement strand
AAAAACACGCCGATCAGCGTGGCCGCTTTGCCGTTGACCTTGCCCTTGAAGTCGAAACCCATATTGGCGTCGATCATGGCCTGGATGGCTTTTTGAGCCTCTTCCATAGCAACCGTCTGATAGGCCAGCAAGAAACGCTTGCCGGGGTCGTCACTGCCGCCCATGTCTTTCAACTGAGTCTCGGTGACCATCGAAGCCAGCTCGTAATAACCCAGGGCCAGTTTGTGGGTGTTGGTGATTTTTCCGGTCAGGTCGCCCTTGACCATCTTGCCTTCGACTTTGAGGTTGAAAGCGATGTTGTCAAACTTGGCTTCCAGCATCTGGGTCACAGCCGACTTGACTTTCTCGGCGTCAAACTGACCCCCACCAGCCATCATCGGCAGGTTGGTCTTGACGACGTTGCGCCAGTCTTTGATGGTGATGCTCAGCTTGGCCGAGGCCAGGCCACCCTCTTCTTTGTATTCGCCGATGTCGACGTTCTCGACCGTGACGCCGGCCGTGCCAAACTGCTGCGTGATGGCCTGCTTGATGGCGTCAGGATTCTGACCCATCTGCTTCAGGTTCTGCGCCTGAGGCGAGGCAGCGTCCACCGAGGCCCCGACCGACAGAGTGGTCGAAGCGTCCTTTTCGGTGATAGCGAAGTTGAAAGCCTTGAACGGAATGTTCGCGGCTGCCTCTTCGGCATCGACGTCGAAGGTCAACTTGCCGTCGAAGTCTTTGCTGTTGCCTTTGGCCGAAGCGTCGATATTGACGGACGGCATTTTCTCCTGAGACTTGGCTTCGACGTTGAAGTCACCTTTGCCATAAGCCTTAGAACCGCTAGCAACCGATTCCATGTTAGCACTGAGTTTGCTCAGGTCTTTGCCGGCGTCGGGCGGAACGGGCATATCCAGATTGCCCACGATTTCCATCGTTTCCGTCATGTTGTAGTAGATGGCGCCCTGCATATCGGCCAATTGCTTGGCCACTTCAGGGCTGAATTTGAGGTCAACCAGGCCGGACACCAGTCCTTTGACGACGTCTCCACCTACGTTGAAAGTGCCGGACATACCGTCGGCGCTCTCAGAAGTCTTGACCTTGATGGCCGCATTGCGGGCCGAGTCAACTAAAATCTCTGACTTTTCATCCGCCATGGCCAGTGTCATCAGACTGACTGCCAAGAGGACAGTGAGAGCGAGAATTCTACGAAATTTCTTCACCCTATTTCCCTTCGTCCTTCCCGGCAGGCCTGTCCGATTGGCGACACGCCGGAGATTATGGCCAACCCGGGCTGGCCTCGGGAGACCCTGGTCATCCCGATATCGGGTAGTAATGGACTATTTCAGAGCGACTTAAACCTTTTTTTCAAATCTCTCTCCACTGGGGGGGGAGGAGATGCAACAATTGAGCCTCGCTGGTCAGGCCCAGTTCTAAAGCCTGCACCAGCACCGCCGTCCATTGGCGGGCCGTGGCCCGGTCGTCAAAGTCTCCGCCGCTGGCCCGCGCCTGGCCCAGCCCTTTCCAATAAGCCACAAGCCTCTCCTGGGCAGGCGGCAAAGCCTTTTCCACAGCCTCCATCAGGGCAGCATACAGACTGATGAGTTGTGAGGGATGCAGCAGCCAGCTCTGGCGATAACCCTGATCGAGAGACTTCAGAACATGCTCTTTGTGCAACTCCCAGGCCGAACGCACGGCCTTGTGGTTGTCGCTCACCTGGGCTGGCAGAGGTGACTTATACAGCGGCAAGGGCAACACGCCCGTGGGACCGTCAGCCAACTCTACCCCCCGGCCGTTCAGGGCCAACAGCAGTTGAATACGGGCCTGGCGGTTCACGGGATGGTGGCGGTCCCCCTGACTGATATCGCAACTGGCCAGAAAATCGTAAGGACCAAAGTGGACCCCTCGCGCCCGTGAGCCGGCCGCCACCAGCAACGAATCCAGGCGGCGCAGGCCCAGTGGCGATTCGATCATCAACTCCAGCGGCAGCGGCCCGCGACCACCTTCCAGTTGCTCAAGATTTTGAATCACAAAATGCACCTGAGCGGGATCCTCCAGCTTGGGCAAAGTGATACAGAAACCGCGCGGCCACACCCGCAGGTGCTCCAGGGCCAGCTGCAGGGTGCGCAAAGCGCGAGGGGCCCAGGTCCGGGTGATGGGCTTGAGGCGAATCCCGCAGCGACGGGGTTCAAGAACTTGCGGCAGAGCCAGACCCACGGCCTGAGCGTGGGCATCCTCTTCTGCGTCAGAGCGACGGCCGTAGCCGTCTTCAAAATCGATGCGCAAGTCGTCCAGAGGTTGAGCCAGTCGTTTTTCTACCCGTTTTTTGGCCGATTCATTGAGCCAGGGATACTCTTTCAACCATTTTCCGGCCAGAAGGAGCATCTTGTCGTGAGTTTCCGCACGAAACAGGTGGGCCCCGCCATAGAGTGTGTAGGCTGGTTGCCAGAGGGGGCTGGCTGTGGATTCGCTGGGAAGGTGGTTTAAGGTGACCACTTCAGATACTCGGACCACATCTGATCCAGCAAGTTCTCCGCCACACGCCGGCGATACTCGCGATTGGAGCGAATATCGTCGATGGGAGTGACCTCCTGGTGAAGAGCCTGGCGGACTTCGGCTTGGAGGGGATTGCGCCCCAACCGGGTTAATACATCCGACAGTTGGGGGCAGGCCGCCGGGACCGGCGCCACCGCCCCAAAGCCCAGGCGTACCCGTCCGCCATCCGCACAGGCCGCCAGACACACCTTGGAGATGGCCTGGGCCTTGCGTGTGCCGACCTTTCGATAGTAGTGAAAACGAGGTTGAGTGGGCCGAGGCACAATCAGGGCTGCGATCAGCTCGTCCGGCCGCAGAGCGGTCTTCTTGTAGTCCAGATGAAAGCTCGAGTAATCCAGGCTGCGTCGGCCCTGGCCGCTGACCAACTCGATGCGGGCGCCGTAGCTCAACAGCGCCGGCGGAGTGTCGGCGGCGGGCGAAGCATTGGCCGCATTTCCTCCCAGTGTGCCCCGATTTTGAATGGCGGCCGCACCGGTCCAGAAGGCCGCCTGCACCAGATTGGGAAATTCGTCTTGGAGGACCGGGTGGTGGAGAATCTCCTGGTAGGTTACCAGTGCCCCCAGACGCACCTCGCTGTCGCTGACCTCAATGCCTTTTAGTTCCTCAAAACGGCTGATGTCCAGAAAATCCCCGGCGGGTAGTTTGCCGGCGTTGAAGAGCACCATCAGGTCGGTGCCACCGGCAAAAGGGCGGAAACGACCGGGCTGATCGTGCAAAAGTTGAAGCCCCTCGGCCAGGCTGACGGGGCGCTGCAAGTTGTATTGAGGCAGAAAAGCGCGCATCAACTCTCGGCCGCCTTGAGCACGGAATCATAGATTTTCATGTATCCGGTACACCGGCACAGGTTGCCGCTCAGCCCCACGCGCACTTCTTCCAGCGTAGGTGTGGGATTGTGCTGGAGCAGATGATGGGCGGCCAGCAACATGCCAGGAGTGCAGATGCCGCACTGCGCGCCCCCACACTCGCGAAAGCCGGCCTGTAGACGCTGACCCAGCGGGTCGTGCTCCAGCCCCTCCACGGTGCGCACCTCGGCTCCATCGGCCTGCAGAGCGGGCACCAGGCAACTGTTGACCAGATTGCCGTTAAGAAAGACCGAGCAACTGCCACATTCGCCCTCGCCGCAACCCTCCTTACAGCCGGTACAGTCCAGTTTGACGCGCAACACGTCCAACAGTCGCTCCATAGGGTGCACATCCACTTGATGCGCAGTGCCATTGACGGTCAGGTTAATTTGCACGGGCGCCATCCACCGTCTTCATGATAGTCTCCGGCGTGGCCGGCACGCGGTCAAATTCCAGACCCAAAGCCTGACTTAAGGCATTGAGAATGGCCGGGGCGGGGCCATCGATGGGCATTTCTCCCACGCCCTTGGCGCCTTGCGGACCGCCCGCGTAGGGAGCCTCGTGAAACAGCACCTCAATGCGAGGCAGATCCACAGCCGTAGGCATAATGTAGTTGGTCATCTGATTGTTGATCATGTGGCCGTTTTTCCAGACCACTTCTTCGCTCAGCGCCCAGCCCACGCCCTGGGCCACGCCCCCTTCAACCTGGCCCTCGGCCAGCACCGGGTGGAGCACCTTGCCCACGTCCTGCAAGGCCAAAAAGTGATCCACTTTGGCCTCGTAGCAGATCGGATCATAACTGACCTCGGCCACGTAAACGGCCCAACCGTAAGCTCCGTAGGCGTCGCCCTGATAGGTCTCCTCGTTCCAGTGAATGGTGGGCGGGGTGTGATACTGACTGTACACCTTGAGGTCTGGATAGCGCTGGAGATAGCGCAGGATGGCCGCGCTAAATTCCTCGCCCGTGTAAGGCACAGCCAGACCTGCCTGTTGCACCAGCGCCTGCTTGACGCCCAGAGCCGCTGTCTCGACCAGTTTGCCCACCACCATGCAGGTGCGTGAGGCCACTGTGGGTCCAGAGTTGGGCACCTGACGAGTATCGGGCTGAGCCACCTCGATCATTTCGTAGGGTAACTGAAGAGCATCGGCCACGATCTGAGAAAAGACCGTGCGAGCACCCTGACCGATCTCGGTGCTGGCTGCCAGTACTCGTACCTTGCCCTGGTCGGTGGCCTGCACGCCGGCGATGGAGGCCATTTTGGTTTCGCCGATACCGGTAAAGCCGGAGCCGTGGTGAAAGACGGCAAAGCCTATCCCCTTCTTGAGGCTGGAAGTTCGGTTCTCCTCGACAAAACGCTGGCACTTAGCATGGTAATCGGTGCTTTTGAAAGCCCGCTCCATCAAAGCATTGAGGTCTACCCCGTCGCGCACGATTTGGCCGGTGGCCGTAGTCAGGCCGTCCTTCAAAAAATTGCGACGGCGCAACTCTTCGGGGCTTATACCCACCCTGGCGGCCACTTTGTTGAGATGACGCTCGACCGCGAAAAGACTCTGAGGATTGCCAAAGCCGCGGTAAGCGCCGTGGGGAGGATGATTGGTCGCCACCGCCCTGGCCTTGATACGCACGTTGGGCACAAAATACGGACCACTGGCGTGAATGGACCCGCGCGACAGCACCACCGAGGAGAGCGTGGCATAGGCGCCACCATCCAGGATGAATTCGATTTCCATGGCCAGCAGCTTACCGTCTTTGTCCACCGCTGTGCGGTGACAGGTGTAGGAAGGATGCCTCTTGGTAGTGGCGGCCATATCCTCTTCACGGTCGTAGGCGATCTTGACCGGTTTGCCCGACTTCAGGGCCAGCAAAGCGGCGTGACAGGCGATGATGGACGGATACTCTTCCTTGCCGCCAAAGCCCCCTCCGGTCTCACATTGGATAATCTGGACCTGCTCGGGCGTGCGACCGAGAGCGTGACAAACAGCCGGCAGAACATAGTAAGGGCATTGCATGGAGCCCCACACGGTGACCGAGCCATCGGGCTGCACCTGAGCCATCATGCCGTTGTTTTCGATATAGAGTTGCTCGGATGCGCCTGTCCAATACTCGCCCTCGACGATATGGGCAGCCTGGCTCCAGACGGCATCGACATCGCCTTTGACGATATCGATCTTCTTAAGAATGTTGTCCTGCCCCCAGATAATCCGTTCCTGGTTGAGGCTGGCCAGCATGTCAAAGAGCGGCTCATCCTCCTCAAACTCCAGTTCAATGCGGCGCCGGCCCTCTTCGGCCATGGCCCGGTCGGGATGGGCCAGCAGCAAAATGGCTTCTTCCGGGTGATTGATCACTGAGCCAGCCAGAATGGGCTGGTCTTCCAGAATGAGCTTGACCACATTGGCCCCGGGAATGTCCTGAGCCGTGACGATGGTGAACTCGTCCCAGGGCACTCCGGCCGGGTAGCGCACTGCTTTCAAGCGCCCTCGGGCGATGGGGCTGCGCACGGTCACTCCGTGTAGCATGCCGGGGATCTTCAAGTCGTCCAAATACTTGGAGCGACCGGTCAACTTCTCGTTGACTTCTTTGCGGGGGACGGAGGTGCCTACGGCAGACATGGCGGGCTGTTCTTGTTTGCCGTCAGGGCTTCCTGCGTAAGCAAGGCGTGGCAGTACACAACCAGGCTTCCTCTGGAATCGAACAAAATTGCGAAAAGTTCACGTTAAGCAAAATGAATGTTCAACTTTTGGTCGCAATAATGGAAGCGTCCTCCCAAGCATGACGCCGGTTAGGAGTTTACCATGAGATTGAAGGTTTGTTCGCTCGCTCTTCTATTGGCCGTCAGTGCCACCGCTGCGCCCACGCCGGGCACGCCCGTCACTCCTGCTCAGGTCGCGCCTGCCCAGGCTCACTTACCTGCTGTCGCCCCCCCCGCTACGCCCGCCAAGGCCATCACGCCGGCCCTCCTCGACGGCGCCATCCAGTTCCTGGCCG
>JADMJV010000013.1:0-95036 GCA_018780265.1 bacterium | reverse complement strand
AAGGCCATCACGCCGGCCGCCTCTGAAGGCCCCCCAGAAGAAGCCGGTTTTGGCACTCTCAAAACCGAACTAAAACGATTGATGATCGGCAACCAGGCCGGTATCGTCAAGGTGCTTGGGCCCAATCGCGAGGGCGTGGCCTATGCGCGCGGGATCGACGACCAGAGCCTGGCGCGCATCAATCATGAAGACTGCCATTGCGTCTTCTCGGCACTGGGTGTGCACACAGCAAAGATCATGCCTCTGGCCCAATACATCATGATCAACTACTCATCCCTGCCCCATAAGGAAGCGGTGGCCATTTTGAGCGTGGCGGCCTGCAGCCCAGCACTGGACGCGTCTACTCGCGAAAAAGCGGAACAGTTTTTGGTTCAGGTGATGGAGACGGATAAAGACGTACACGCTCGTCGCCAGGCTATTTTAGCCCTGGCGGTGCAACCTCAGGTCACGCTGGCAACCACGGACCGGGTCATCCGCATCTATGAACACAGTGAAAATCTGTGGGAGACCTTTCCCGTCCAGCAGTACTTTCAGTATCACGCGGCTCAGTTGCGTCGTCAGCAAAATTTTGGCGAGTTACGTCAACGGGTAGCGGGGGTCAATTCGCTCTATACCCCCGCCATCTTAAACTATCTGGACCATCCCTGAGTCAGCGCACCACGATGTGGATGCTGGGGCTGGATTGCTGTCGACCCGGCCCCATAGCCACGGCTTGCACCAGGTAGCCTCCGGATTGGAGCGGCCACCATTGGTCAAAGGGTTTTTGGTTCGAGGTCAACTTTGTTTCTCCAACTTGCCATTCAACTTTAGTGCACCAATCGGGCACGGTCACGCGTAGGTGTAGCCGCTGGTAGTCGGCCCGCAGGTTTTGGTCCAGGCGAAATACGGCACCGTTGTCAGGAAAGGCAATGGAGACCTCGGTGCTGGTAGGACTGGCTCGGGCCGGAGGTTGAGGGATCCCTTGAGCCAGGGCCCAGGCCCGGTAGAGGGGGGGATAGCGGCAAAAAACCTGTTCTTTGCCGTTCAGGGTGAAACGTTCATGCATGCTACACGTCTCGGGCTGTGGCTTGCGCTCTAAAAACCATTCCTGAATAGGGTGGGGGCAATTGGGTCCGGGCCGTTGGCCCGAAGCCTCGCACACCTTCCATTGGCGTAAGCCTGGCGGTCGGGTAAAGGCTGGCGAACCTCCGTCTCGTTGGACAAGGGCGCTCATGACATCGTGGAAAACCGGGGCCGCGCCGGTTACGCCGGAGACACCGTTGCGCATCGAGCTACCGTCGAAGTTGCCCACCCAGCAGGCCACCACATAGAGCGGAGTATAGCCCACCGTCCAGTTGTCCCGGTAACCTTTGCTCGTTCCGGTTTTGGCGGCGCATTCGAAGGCCAGGTTAAGAGGTCCATGAAGTCCAAAGGCAGGTGCCCGGGCCTGCGGGTCTTTGAGTATGTCGGTAATGAGGGCAGCTACGGGTGGGTCTAACACCGTTTTTTCCCGGGCGGAGGGCTGCTCTGACCAGGCCCGTTCCGGGCCATAGCGACCATGGCGAGCCAGGCATCGATAAGCTCGGGCCAATTCCAACAGGGAAACTTCGCCGCCTCCGAGCGTCAGGCCTAAACCATAAAATTGAGCCGATTGGGTGAGCCTCCCAAAACCCAATGCCCGCAAGCGCTGCAGCAGCGATTCCACACCGACTCTTTCCAGCACGCGCACTACCGGCACATTGTAGGAGCAGGCCAGTGCTTCGCGCAGGCGCACCGGCCCGTGGAATCGCTCGTCGTAGTTGCGCGGAATGAAGCTCTTGAGCAACTGGCTGGGATAGAGATTCAGGTCCGGCAAGATCGAGGCGGCCGTATAGTCGCGCTCCAGGGCCAGGGCGTAGGTAAAGGGCTTTAAGGTGGAGCCAGCCTGCCGCCCGGACAGGCAGGCATTGAACTGGCCCTTTTGGTAGTCTGTCGAGCCCACCATGGCCAATATTTCGCCGCTGGCAACGTCCAAGACCACCACCGCGCCATTGCTTACGCCGCGCGAGTAGAGTCGCTTGAGGTGGACAGCCAGGATGCCTTCTACATCGTGTTGCAGGCTCAAATCCAGGGTGGTCTGGATATCGCCGCGGCTCTGGGGCGGCAGGCGGGTCAGCAGGTAGTCGCAAAAGTGGCCGGATTCCCAGGTTGAGTCCAGGGGACGCAAGCGTAGGGGCTCTGCCAGCGCCCGCCGTTGTTCCTGCACCGAGATCATCCCCAGCGCCACCATGCGCCCCAGCAGGCCCTTTTGGTAAACGACAATCTCATCGGCATTTTGGTAGGGGAGGAACGATTCGGGGGCGCGCGGCAGGACGGCCAAAAAAGTGCTTTCGGCCAGGGAGAGCTGGCTGGCGGGCTTGTTGAAGTAGAGTTGCGCCGCCGCTTCGACGCCGCAGGTCTGCAGTCCGTAGGGGGCCAGGTTGAGGTAGGCCTCCAGAATTTCGCGTTTGCTGTAGCGACGTTCCAGACGCAGGGCCCAATAGCTTTCTCCCATTTTGACTTTCCAACCGCGGTCCGAAGGGGGCCGCAGCATGCGCACCAGTTGCTGGGTCAGGGTGGATCCGCCCTCCACCACTCGGCCGGCCTGCCAGTTGCGGTTGGCAGCTCGCCCGATGGAAATGGGATCGATACCGGGATGAGCGTAGAAGCGCTGGTCTTCCGAGGCCAGCGTGGCTTGAATTAGAACCGAGCTGATCTGATCCAGGCTCAGCCGGTGCTGCACTCCTGAGTCAGCCGAGGCCACGACGCGTAGCAGTTTCCCCCGGCGGTCGAGCAGCCGCAGGTTGAAGCTTCGTTTCAAATCGCTCAGCTCGGCCGGCCAGGGGGGGGCAAAAAAAAGGGCTGCGCCCGTCAGCGACAGCCCTGCGAGCCCCTTGGCCCAACGACGAAGATTGACACGCATGCTATTTGATGTCAACCACCCGGCTCATGGTGGTGCCAAAGACCTCCGGGTGATAGATCTCCTCGGCCTTGGTGGCCGGCATCGTGAATTTTCCCGGCTGATTGGCCCGCACCAGATACTGGAAGGTGTGCTCGCCGGCCTGTAACCCATCGGCAAAGAGGGCCACATGGTCGGGGTATTTTTCAAAGTGAACGAAGGTTGCGTTGCGCAGCTTGGACTGAGCCATCGATAGAATCCGCTGCATTTCTGCACTCTCCGTTTCAAACTGGGTCTGAACTACCTCGCAGCCGGCCGGAACCGGGTCGTTGACCACCACGAAGCGACGGTCTTGCGGCGAAACCACCGTGAGCGTCACCATGTAGGTTTCGCCCGCCTTGAGTTGGGCTGGGAAGCTGTCCCCCTTAAGAGTGGAGATCTTCTTGAGCACGGCCAGACCTTCGTCCCGAGCGGGTGGTTCTTTGGCGGCGGCGTAGCTCAGCCGCATTTCGTAGTAAAGTCGCCCCGGCCCAACCTTCTTGAGGCCCACCGCCAATCTCTCGATGCTACTGACGATAGGTGTGCTGGACTTTTCAACTTTGAGCTGGCGACCCAGGAAGGAGGCTTTCTGGACCTGTTCTTTGCCGACAAAAGCGGTCGCTTCAAAGTTGGGCCGATCCTTTTCTTGGGCCTTGAAGTAGTGATAGAGTGCCTCCATCACGCGGGCGTTGTCGTGAGTGTCTCCCCAGTCGCCTTCCTTGGAACGTGCTTCCATCAGCCAGGCCACCACTTTACCCGCTTGAGGGTAGCCTTTGGGGGCTTCCAGCAAGGCTTCCAGAGCCAGAGCTGTCAGTTTGTTGTCGCTGGCGAAGGTCCACCGGGTTTTAGCCGCTTTGGGGTCTTTAAAGTGAACCGTGGCCGCTTCGACCTTGCTGGCATTGACCAGATCTTGCTCGAGCAAAGCCAGGTCGGTGGCGCTGGCCCCCAGGCGACGACCGGCCAACAACAGGTAAACGCGGGCTTCTGTCGACAGGTCGAGACGACTTCTGAGCAGGTTGTTGAAATACGACAGTCCGTCGAATTCGCCCAAGCTGAGGGCGTAGAGGGCAAAGCACCGCACCAGACGCACTTCCGAGGGCTGCATGTACTCGCTGTAGGTCTGAGGGTTGTTCAGGTAGTCTTTTAGGTAGGCTCGGGCGGCGTCGATCAGCTTACCATCAAATTTGACTCCGGCTTTCTTGGCCAGGTAGAGCGTTTCCAGGGTATAGGCCGTCAGATACGGGTCGGCGTCCAGGGTGTCGTAGGAGGCAAAGCCCTTTTCTCCCACCATGTAGGTATTCAGGTCGGCAACCCAGGTCTCCAGCGGTGCCTCTTGCTGGTCCTGATCGAGGGCCTGAGCCAGGTCGCGACCGGCCAGAGCGCCGCGAATCTTGCTCAGACGTGGCTCCAATCCGTAGTAGATGCAGTCCTGCAGTTCTTTAAGGGGACCTTCCAGTCCGACCAGCGCACTGCTCGACAAAAACAGTCTGAGCACACCAGTACCCGCCGCCATAGGAGAAGGAACCACCATCTCCACGGCGGCTGACTGGGTGGTGGAGCCGCTGGTGCTGACGTTCTCAAAGGTGACTGGTTGCTCGACGCTGAGAGGCAGGGTCAGGGCGTCTTGATAGCTGCCCCCCTCGGCGCTGAAGTTGAACTTGGCCTGATTGAGTTTGTCGGCTTTGAAGTGAAAGAGCACCTCTTTCTCTTTACCGGCCGCCAGATCGAGCGACTGGGAGGCCTCGCCACTCAGGCTCAGCCCCTGCGGATTGGCGGTCACTTTGACGGACAGATTGTCGCCACTGTTATTGCGCACCACCACGCCGGCCTGGAAATCGTCCCCCACGCGGGCGAAGTCGGGCGTGGAAGGCTGCAACAAGAGAGGCTTCTGTACCTCGAATTTGCTCTCGGCCGACCCGAATTTGGAAGTGCCCGTCTGAGCCATGGCCATGACGCGGAAAGTGGTCAGATTGTCGGGCAGTTTAAAGCGAGCCTGAGCCTTTCCTTGCGAATCACTGGTCAGACTGGGGTTCCAGTAGGCGGTATAGCGGAAGTCGTCGCGTCCCTCGGCGGCATCAAAGCCACCGCCGCCACCGGCATTGGCCCCTTTGGTTCCATAGGCTCGCTGCCCGATCACGTCCATACGCGTTTCGCAGGTAGTGACCGACAGGGGGCGAGGTCCATAAAAGACCGAAAACCAGTCTGGCAAAGTGTAGCCTGTCAGGGCCAGCACACCTTGATCGGGCACGGCCAGACAGATTTCTGATTCCACTCCGGTCCCACTGGAGTCGGTGACCTGGATATCGGCCACCACCTCGTCGCCAGGGGCGTATTTTTCCTTGTCGGTTTTGACTTTGACCTGGAGCCGTTTCTCTTCCGGTTCGACCAGCAGGTTTGCATAGCCGATCTTAAACCCCGGCTTGCTCAGGTCTTGACCATCCGGGCCAAACTCTTGCTTGGGGTTGCGCCCCTGCAGAAGCATGATCGAGACATACACGTTGGGCAGATGCCGGGAGGTCAGCGGAACTTGAATGGTGGGTGCCGTTCCTGTCAACTCCACCACAAAGCGATCCATCACATGTTCGCGTTCCAGGGTGACCAGGGCCCGAGTCTTTTCATAGGGCGACTTGACCAGGATGGTCGCGGTTTCGCCAGGCTTGTATTTCTTCTTGTCGGTGACCAACTCAATGTTGTCACCTTCCAGACGTCCCCAGGCCACATAGTCAATGCCGCTGGCATAAAAGCCGCTTTCGCTGACGATCGAGTTGCCTCTGTCGTCCTTAGAACTGGCCCTGACCACGTAGTAGCCGGCCTTAGGCGGGCTCAGATCCAGGTCGACAGGTGACGTCGAAGTCCGGATCTCTTTGTCGGAAACGGGTTCATCTTTGACTTCACTGATCCAGCGATAGCCACCCGATTCATCCGCCTTGCGTACCGAATTCCATTGGCGACGCAACAGTTCCAACCTGACCGTTACGCCCTGCTGGGTTTCACCGTCGGGGCGCACGGCGATGACCTGCACCTTGTGCGGCTTGCCGGCCTGGCAGAAACTGGTTTCGTTGCGCACACCCAGTTGGTATTCACCGCGATAGACGGGGATGGACTTCCTTCCTGACAGGCTTTGGCGATTGGGCGCGGTGGCGGTGCCTTCGAAAACCAGGTTGGCGCTGCCTCGGAACGGGATCTTTTCCAAAGCTACGTTGGGATGGGCCAGGCCTTGCGCATCCAGCGTTTCTTTACCGGTAGTCAGTTCCTTCGATTCGTCCTGAGATTCGGAATCCCAATGCAGTCCGAAGTCAAAACCCTCAAAACCCTCCGGTCGCAAGCTGGACGGCTCCAAGCGGGCCACCCAGGAGAGAGGGCGGTCGTTCATGGGCGCTCCGAACAGATACCAGCCCTTTACGTCAAGCTGCGCTTTGTCGCCCATCACATAGAAAGGCTTGGCACTGGTTACGGTCACCTCAAATTGGGCCGGCCGGAAAGCCTCCACCTGAAAGGCCACCGTAGTCAGCGGATCCTTCCATTTGAGGCTCTTTTCCAGAGCGTTGGGCAAGTGGTATTCCACGCGGTAGAAACCGGTGACGGCGCCAGGCTTTAGCGCCAGGCTCTGATCATAGCCGCCAAATCGGTTGACGGGCAGTTCGCCTTTGGTGACCTCACGGTCGCGGCTGTCGGTCACTTTGTAGTAGACCTTCTCTACTTGGGGGAGCTTCCAGCTACCTTCGCTTAACTCGCGCAACGAGCCCTTCAACTGGACAGTCTCACCGGGTCGGTAGACGCCGCGTTCGCTGAAAGAGAAAGATTGGAAGCGACGAGCGTGCTGATCCGAATTATAGTCCAGGTCAAAAGCCCAGGGCCCCACGCTGTTGTAGCCCTGGCTGTGTACAAACGATTCGGAGGCTCCGCTTTTGACAAAAGCCCACAGATCCGGCGGACTCCAGTCCTCGGTTTTGGCCAGACCCAGCGCGCTCCAACCCGGCGCCTGACAGAACCCTTCGGCATTGGTAGTGCCGCTCCAGAGCAATTTGCCCTGCTTGTCGTAGAGTTGCACGGCCGCATTGGGCACGGGGTTGGCGTCTTTGAGAGTGGTGGCGTAAATCAGCAGGTTTTCGGCGGCGTATTTGGCCGTCACACCGATGTCGGAGACAGAAACCAACGCCTTTTGCCGGTTGGAGCCACCCGAAGTCTGCACGTAGTAAAGACCGCCGCCGGGCATGACCAGGTCGCGTTGCTCCACCTCGTTGCGCCGCTTTGACCCCCCCAGTTCGATCGTTCTGGTATAGCCGCCCGGGGGCGTGAAAGCCTCGGAGGAGTAGAAGGCGTTGTCTTTGCCCTGCAGGGCGATCATTTCGGTGGGGGTCAATTTGCGCAGCGAGGCCGTCAGATTGGAGAGATTGCGCACACCATAGGGGATTTTTTGACTGCCCTGCAGCTCAAGCACGCCGGACCCTTCCGGTCCCAGCAGCATGGAACTGTAATCGCCGGTCTTGACCACCAATTCATTGGGACCGTTGAGTTTGGCCCCGTAGCGGTCGATCAGGCTGTCATTGAAGCGGATTTTGTAGGTGGTGTTGGGCTTGAGCGAGCCTCCGAGGTAGACGGTGGAGGTGGTGTAGTCGTCATCGGTGGCAAAATCAGGCAGCTTGATGGGCGGCTCTATGGTTACTGCCTTGTGCAGCGTGGCCGGCGAAACCGGCGTAGTAAATTCTGCGTAGAGACCGCTTTCCGGGTCTTCCTTGCGCGAGGTGTTGGCCAGAGCGAAGGGGCGTCGGGTGGTGAAACTAAAAGTGCGTTCCGAACTGGTGACCTCGGGTCCGCCGGGGCTTTTCAAACCACTGAGGATGACTACGGTGGTGTACTGACCGGCTCGCAAAAGTTTTTTTGGAGTGACCACCACGGCGTTCTCGACCGGGCCTACTACCAGACCTTTTTCGCGAGGTAGTTGGTAAGCGTCCTGGGCGTCGGCAGCCCGGCCCTCGGCTTTGCGGTCTTCCTCGGTATAGCCGCGCACCTCTACTTCAAAGGTATCGTTCCCTTGCTGAAGCTTGAGGGATTTCTCGACATCTTGAGGTCTGACGGGCTGGTTGAAATGCAGGTAGATGGGGTCGTCCATTCCCTGCATTTCAGAGCCTTCCATGGGCATACACTGCTCCATGGCGGCGGTGGGAGTCAAAAATTGGAAGGTGTAGTCCTTGGCCAGTTCCTGTCCGGACCAGGATTTCAGACCCTTCTTCACGGTCACTTTAAAGCGACTGGCGAAGGGCAGTTTCACTTTGGGCTCAAAGACCAGCGTGGCCGTGCCCTTCCAGCGAAAGCGACCTTCGAGCTTGGGAGAAATCTCCACAAAGTCGACACTGAGATCGGTGGAAACCGGCCGCAAAGGGACCATAGGCTGATTGAAGGACATGACAATGGACTGGGCCTGATCCAGCTTCTCGATCTCCCCCTGAGGGGAGGCCAGCACTACCTCCACCGGGCGCTTTTCGCCGATAGGCAGCACATCGAGAAGTTCCTGAGGTAGCTCTTTTTCCAGACCCCCCCCGGAGCGCTGACAGCCTACGATTCCTAATGCCAGCAGACCACAACAGAGTACCGCAAGTCGACGAGGACGATTCACAAAATCCTTCTTTCTATGTTATCGTTAAGTGCTCCCCACCTTAGCGGGCCGAGCCTTTCGAGAATGTGAGCCCAGTCACAAATCGCTCGAAAAGATTCCCTTCACCCCCTTCAAGCCGGCCCCTCTTGTCAGAGGATGTCGAACCGCACGCCTGTCTTGGTGCCAGTCCGAGCCAGTTGTACCTGAACGCCGACAAGGTAACAGCCCACCGCACTTCGAAAAGTTGTCAACTCTGGGAAAAATCACGACGGTGCTGTGGCTGGCCGTGGCGGCGGTATACTCTTATACCGTCTGGCTGATGCTGGAAATCACCCTCCAGTATGTGCCCATACGCTACGATGTGGCTTTTCTGGCCATAAAGCAAGACTACACTCACCTGCTGCATTACCGAGTGGCCTTTTTCTTGCACGCTTTTAGCGCCATTCTGGTTTTGCTGGCCGGCTACACCCAGTTCTCCACCCGCTTGCGCCGCCGGCTTCCCTGGTTGCATCGACGGGCCGGCTGGCTTTATGCTCTCGTCACCATCTTTGTGGCCGGCCCTTCCGGCCTGATTCTTGGGATCTACGCCAATGGGGGCCTCAGCTCTCGCGTCGCCTTTTGCCTGCTGGCCGTCTTGTGGGTGTTCTTTACGATCATGGCCATGATCCGAATTGCCCGGCGACAGGTGCGGGCTCATCAACAATGGATGCTGCGCAGTTTTTCGCTGGCCCTGTCCGCGATAACTCTGAGGGCCTGGAAATACCTGCTGGTGTTGCTATTCCACCCCCGCCCCATGGACCTCTACCGGGTGGTTGCCTGGTTGGGTTGGACCTTGAACCTGCTGGTCGTCGAGTTCCTGATTTATCGAAGCAACCGCCGATGAAAATCATGACCGCAGCCAACCAAAAGGGAATGGGAGTGTTGGCCTGGGTGGCCGTGCTCTTTATCGAGTCAGAGTATTTGGCGGTCCGTAACTATGCCCTGCGCACCGAGATCCGTGCCTTGCTGCGCATTCCGCTCTACCACTTGACCTTCAGTTTTCTCGCCTTTGCTCTTTTTCTTTATCACCTGCAGGCCTCCAGATTGGGGCCGCTTCATCTCGGTCCCTGGCGTTGGCGCCGGGGGCTATTGCATGGGCTTGTCTTTGCGGCGACGGTCGGTCTGCTCCACCCGTTGGAGAATGGGCTGCAGGGGTCCGCCCCAGCCTGGAAATTGGTCGCCTGGAGCCCCCTTTTGTTGGTTTTCGCGGGCACCTGGGCGGGAGCCATCCTGGCGCCTGCACGCTGGTGGTCCTGGCTGCGCATGCACAGTCCCTGGCTGGCCATAGCCCTGCTCTTGGCGGGGCTGTCCTTGGGTGTTATTCATGTCAGTAACTGGTTGTGGCATCCTCTGGCAGACGGAACACTCTACCTGGCCCACCTGCTGCTGCTGGGCATTTATGACGATGTGATGGTTTCCTATGCCAACTACACCCTGGGAACCGGCACCTTTCAGATCTTGATCGAACCGGGTTGCTCGGGATACGAAGGCCTGGGCCTGGTCTCCCTTTTTACGCTGACCTTTTTGTGGTTGCGCCGAGCCGATTTGAGCTTTCCACTGGCCCTGCTGTTGTTGCCTTTCGGTTGGGCCCTGACCTGGGTGATCAATGGGTTGCGCATTGCCACACTGGTGGTGATCGGGACCAGCTTTTCGGCAGACCTGGCCATGAAAGGGTTTCATTCGCAGGCAGGTTGGCTGGCCTTTGTGGCCACTTCCGGCATGCTGGTCATGGCTGTGGAGCAGGCCGGATGGTTCCTTCCGGACACCTCCGCAGCGGAATCCCGTGAGCCCCAGGCCTACCCGGCGGCCGTTTATTTACTGCCATTGCTGGCGATTTTGCTGGGGACCATGCTGGGCAGCGCCTTCTCGACGGGATTCCCCCTGCTCTACCCCCTGCGGATCGTGCTGGCGCTGGGGGCGCTGGGACCGTGGTGGCATCACTATCCTGGAATGCTGGGACGTTTTGTCAGCCTGCGGGCGGTGCTGTCGGGCGTCATCGTATATATCCTGTGGGTGATGCTGGTGCCCGGCGGACCGGCTCCCATGGTGTGGGGCATGCTCTCTCCCGGGCTGGCCTGGGCCTGGGTGGCCGTGCGCCTTCTGGGTTCGTCGCTGATCGTGCCTCTGGTCGAGGAACTGGCCTTTCGCGGCTACCTGATGCGCCGTCTGCAGAGCAGCTATTTTGAGCAGGTCCAGCCCGATCAGGTGGGCTGGAAAGCCTGGCTGCTCTCCTCGCTGGCCTTTGGGATGCTGCATCAAGATGCTCTGGCGGCCTTTTTAGCCGGCCTGATCTATGGCCAACTGGTGCGCAAAGGAGGCAGTCTGGGCGAAGCGGTACTGGCCCACGGTCTCACCAATTTGTTGATTTGCGTCCAGGTCCTGTGGCTGGGGCACTGGTCACTGTGGTAGGTGTCCGTCGTCCCGAGCCGGTGAGACGGATTTGTGCAATCGAAGGCCTGGGGCCCCGGTTTATTCGGCGCTGCTCGATGGTCACCGAGTTGAAGTTGCTCAGGTAGTCCTGGACACTCAGGCTAAAGATGCCATCGTCGAGCCCATCTTGGCCGGGCTCGCCCTGACCGTGAGGATTGCGCAGGCGAAGGGTCTGCTGAGCCGGGTCACAGGCGATGACCGTGTAGGCGTGGTCGCGCTCGAGACCGGCCAGGCCCACCTCTTTCCAGGTGCCCGTGACCACAATGGCCTGCCCGGCCAGGGCTCGCTCCATATCGTGCAAAAGAGGGTCTATGGGAGGCGGGGTCAGGGCCGGGGCTCCGGGGCGTTTCTTCTGGATGACGGCGTTCAGGTAATCAAAGACCTTGGCGTTGGGCAACAGTTGGGTTTGGGCCGGATTTCCGGTGAGGGCGGTGATAACCCGGTCCACCCCGTTGCCACGCGCGCTGGCGATGGGGGCCAGAGTCTGGGGATCCTCGTGCAGGCCCCAGGCTTTCTCTATCGCCTCCAGGCCCGGAGTATGCAGGGCCTTTTCGGTATCGCTGAGGGCGGTCACCAAGATAGCCTCTGACTCGCCAGGAAACTTGACTTGCAGACCCCTTTCCCTATGGGAAACCATATTCCGCAAAGCATCAGGCTCCCTTTGCATGAGGGCATAACTGCTGGAGACCAGCGCGCAACTAGGGGCCGACCCCTGGGCCAGGGTTTGGCCCAGACCGGCAATTTTGGCCTGAAAATGCGTGAAAGCCAGATCCATGCCGCGACTCCCGAGGGTAAGCAGGTAGGCCTTGAGGCGGGACTTGTCCACAGAGGGCATCTGTTCCAAGCCGCGGGATTCGTGCAGAACTTCCCGATACAGAGTGGCCAGTGCCGCGGCATCGTCGGCACTGGCCTGAGCCAAACCGACCTGAGTGTAGAGTTCGCGGGGTTCTATGTGGCCATCGCCATTTCCATCCCAGCGCGGGAAATTTTGCGCCCAGCGTTGTGCCAATTGGAGACCCATTGCATGCATGCTCTACTGAGTATCGGATAGGCCTCAAAAGAACCTGATTTGGCGAAGGATTTGGGGCGTCGGCTGCGCACCGTTCCGCCATGGCAAAAAAGAAGAGCGCAAAGAAGAAGGCCGCCGAGGGCCTCAAGTTGGTCAGTGTGGACTATCTGGAGATGGCCTGGGAGCGACGCACTCTGCTGGCGCCCGAGCCGCTGCAAGAGAAATTGCGAGCTTTCGACGATTGGGCCCAGCAGTTGCTCAGGGCCGAGACGTTGCGGGTGCCCAGTCGCGTGGAGTTGTCGCACATTATTGGGGAAACCACTCCCGTAGTCGTGACTCAACCTGTGCTGCGTCAAGTGGCGGACTGGCTGCTGGAGCCCTGCACCAGTGAGGCCCAAGAGCAGCGTATCCGCTACACGATGGAGATTTTGCCGCACGGCCGTTGGATTCTCGAGCACCCCGTGCTGGATTTTCTGATGCACCGCTGGAGTCAGCAAATGCCTGAAAACTGCGCACAATGGGTGCCCCTCTGGTGCGGCCTGTTAGGGGATGCTCGCTGGCCCTGGCCTTCCATGTCTTTCATGGAAAATCTCACCCAGGCCATGCAGGAAGAAAAGGCCCCATCTCTGGCTCCACACATTCCCGAGTTTGATCAGGTTTACAGTTGGTGGGTGATCAGTGGCCTGGTCTTGGGCTGGCACCGCTCCCCCGAAGCCTTCCGTGATGCGTTAGCTGATCGGGCCTTCGAAGAATGGTTGGCCAGCCACCCCGACTTTATGGTCAGACCCGAAAGAGCGAATTATCCAGCCACCCACAAGTGGGAAGCGGTAGAAGCCTTGCTGCTGGTCAACGAACTGCTCCCAGAACTGCTCCCAGATGACTCCTTCGATGACTTTCTGGTCGATCCAGCCAGCGGCGAATGGGCTCTGGAAGTCGCCCAGACCATGCAGGAACTGGGCAAGCCAGAACAGGCGCGAGGGATGTTGCGGCAACTGGCCGAGCGCTTTCCAGAACGAACGGACATTCAGGACCTTCTGAAAAACGTGTGAAAAATCGGTCCATAGACTATTGTAGGCACAAGATTACGGCAGTAGCATTCAACTTTCAGGCCAACTAACGCACCTCAAACATCTTTTGATGCCCACGGGATCGGCCCTCCAAATGAAGAAACCCCTGATTTCTCAAGGGTTTCATTTGGTGGGCGCAGAGGGACTTGAACCCCCGACCCTCTGCTTGTAAGGCAGATGCTCTAACCAACTGAGCTATGCGCCCGTAAAAACAGCCGAGATTGCTCTCGGCTGATGGTGACCCGGACGGGGTTCGAACCCGTGATCTTCTGCGTGAAAGGCAGACGTCCTGACCGCTAGACCACCGGGCCACGGTGGTATTTTGTTTAGAATTGGGCCCAGCTGGATTTGAACCAGCGACCAACCGGTTATGAGCCAGCTGCTCTCACCGCTGAGCTATGGGCCCCAGCCGCACAATAATATGCATGAGGACCCGGGCTGTCAACCTTTAGACGGTTACCTGATGAATGATCTCCTCCACATGTTGACGTAATCCGTCCAGCACCGCCAGGCTGCAATCCTGCTCGGCGTCTTGAATGATGGCCTTTTCTACCTGCTGAGCGGCCTGACGCAAGCTGCTATTGGGCCCCACAACAATGGCTCGGCGACCGTCGTCCTCACCTTCAGGGTTGAGCATCATGGCGATGTCGTTGCCCCCGTCCCCGGCGATAATGATGTGGTCGTGCTTCAGGTTTTCTTTTTCTCTCAAATACTCAATGGCGTCACCCTTGTCCACGCAGGCCAGGTCGAACATCGTGTAGGGCTTTCCGTGGAACGGGTAGACGGGCGACTGTTCAAACCTGGCTCCTTCCTCTTGCAGCCGCTGGGTGAGCTGGCGGGCAAATTCCTCGACCTGAGAAGGCGCCTCGAAAGCGTCTGCTTGCAGTTGGGCGGGACCCTCGTCGGCGGCCAACTGTATGGAATCGTTGTGAATACAAAGAGTCGCGATCTCTTTGCAGGCATCGGCTGCGGGATTATTGACCACCTTGCCCACTGAGGAGACCTCCAGCCCGGAAAACTTGGGATCGCCTAGCAGTTCGTGGGCTACTTCAAAGGCTCGGTCGGCGTTGAAGCCAAACGTCCGTTTGTGGGCTTCCCAATCCTGGGCCGGAACCCCCTCGCCCAGGGCAGCCTCCCTATCGTAGACATAGCCGCCGTTGCTGGCCACCGTCCAATCGGCCTCGGGCAAGTCTTCTTGATGGATGCGGGGGAGAGGACGGGCGCTGATGTAACCAAATTGCAGGTCGACACCCTGTTCGGCGGCCTCTTGCTTGAGCTGCTGCACTCCTACATCGAGGGCCTCACGGTTTTCCTTGTTGGGCGACAGCCAGGTGCCATCCAAGTCGCTCAGGAAGAGTACCGTGGCCAGAAACGGGGTGGCCGGGCTGGCCACCCGGAGGGCCTGACGGGCCGGGCCGTCCAATTGAAAGCGACGCGCGTTCTCCTGTTTACTGTTAAGGGTGCTGCTCCCTGACAGGTTTACCTGGTCTCCCGGATTGGCGGTTGTGTTTTGTGCCACACAGACAGGTGGGCGGGCCCCGTTGAGAGCCTGAAGGATCGGCGCGTGACTGGCAATTTTCATAGCAGCACTGTATCGCTCCGGCCTGAAAAGGTACTGAACAGGTGTAGTCCGGGCCCGCTCGAACCATTGGCGGTGCGCGATTTCTGGCACGGCATGGTGGGGTTCTTGAGTTACGCCCTCTCGGAGCTGTCCTTTTTTGGCCTTTGGTTGGGACTGGGGGGGCTGCTGGGACTTCTTTTGGGACTGCCAGTGGCCTGGGCCAGCGCACGCTGGGCGTATCCACGCCAAAGCCTGGACCGACTCGACCAGGGCAGTCCGCCGGTGCCGCGCTGGCTGTTCTTTTCGATGCCACTGCTGCGCTGGTGTTGGTGGCTTACCTGGTGGTCGGCCATCCCCACCTGTTTGATCGCGGTTGGGCTGGTGTGGGGATGCGCCCAGGGTTGTTATCGCGCTGTGCTGCATCAACGCCTGACCCCGCAAGTGAGCCAGCGCGCCGCTTTGCAGTTGGTGGTTCTGGTCTGGCAAAGTTCGGCGCCCTCGGAGTTGGCCAAAGTGGACCCTGAAAAGGGCATCCCCACCCAGGTGCTCTTCCCAACTCTGCTGAGCGCCTGTCAGAAGCCGCTGGCGGTGAAGTTGGTGCCCCCTCTGAAAAATCAGCCGAAAGCTGCCTGGATGGCTGACTTTGCCGTGCGCCGAATGATCGGCTGGTATTTGCATTGTGATGTCGAGAGTCGACTGGTCTATGTGCAGGCCATCCGCGAAGAGATTTGCAGCCGCCCGGCGCCCGGCTGTCATCAGGCCAGTCTGCGGGAAGTGGCTGAGGTGGGCTGCCAGAAATACGTCGAACCCCAATTGGCCAACTGGTGCTACGACTGGGTGCTGGGCTTCATGACCCGCTTTTTTCAGATTCTGCTGCTGCTACTGCTGGTTCCCCGCTTGAGCTATGAACTGAGCGTGGCACTGCTGCACTGGTGGGCCCGCCGCAAATCCATACCCAAATCTGTATAGGGGCAAAGACCACAAAACAAGAACCTGAGGGAGCGTGGAACAATCTCCTCTGGCCATGGAACTGCTGACTCTGTTAGGCGAAGAAGAAGCCGCTGGCGGTATCGAAATCGGCGGAGGGATTGCGCTCTGGCACTATTCGCCTCATCGCCAAACGAACGATATTGATGCCAGGTGGCCTAAAGAAAACGAGGCTTGTCGTGAGGCGATTTCCCGGGTGGTGGCCAACGTAGCCGATCGTCACGGTCTGGAAGTTTTTCATCGAGCCCAATCGGGTTACGAAAGTTGGGATCTCAAGCGAAGCGCCAAGACGGTCTTTGCCTTTCAAATCGCGCGAAAATCTCGCAGACTTGAGCCTCCTCTGCCCAGCCCTTGGGGACGATTGCAAATGGAGTCACTGCGCGAGAACATTGCCAACAAGATGACGGCTCTGGTTCAGCGTGGAGCGCCGAGAGACTTCTTAGATATCGCGGCCGTCTTGCGCAAGGGGCTTCTGGCAGCCCGGGATTGCTGGAGTCTGTGGCAGGAGAAGAATCCTGATTTTTCCGTAAAATTGGGCCGAGCTAATATTCTGAAATACTTGAACGCCCTGGAAGCTCGACGGCCGCTAGCCACTATTCTGGATGACTCGGAGCGTGAACAGGCGCGCGCAACCCGAGAGTTGATTCGGGGTTTTGTTGAGGAGCGCAGGGATGGCGATTGATCACAGCCTTTATCCGGACTTGGACGAGGCCGAACTTCCCGACACTCTGTCGGCTCTCGAGGATCAGGCCGACTATATTCACCGTCTGTGTGGGGCCTGGGACTTCTATGGCTTTGCACCATCGGTCGATGGGCTGCAAATGCTGGCTGGTTGGCCGGAGGCGATGCGCCAATTTCCCATTCTGCAATCCCCCGCCTATTGCGCACTGTGTGACTATTTTGGAATACCTCACGGTCCGCCGGAACCGTTCCTGGGTCGGTTGCGCTGGGAGGAGCAGGATGAACTGGAGGGCGCTCCGCAGACCCCTGTCTGGCTGAGATTTAGGGATCTACATCCCCAGACCGCCGCGCAAGGCCTCCCAGTGGGCCTTGAGGACGTTTTTGAGACTGGGGTGGTATTCGAAGTCGGTGAGAGCGCGGGCCAGCCCTAGAAAGCGCGCAAAGCCCGCCTGCCACGGCATGCGGATGGGGGTGTAGAAGGGCGCATAGAGAACGGTTTTCTGCACCGACCCGACATTGGCCGTGTTGTGCACAAAGCCCGTGCCTGACTGAATATCCTCGGGGGTATTGCCAGGGTAGGCGCCCCAGGGCAGGTTGACCAGGGCAAAGATCAGTCCTGGCCAGATGTTGATGCCCACGGCCCCGTATTTCAGGTTTTCCAGAGCCCGCCGCCAGGGTTGGGTGCGCTGACCTTCGCGGCTGATCAAGATGGAGCAGGAAAGGTTGCCCCACAGCTTCTCGTTGACAAAGTCGGCGGCCCGCAACAAAAACTCGGTGTAGGGCACGTCCAGGGCCACTTCGTAGAGCACGCCGCAAAAAGCTTCTTCCCGGAAGCCAGGATGATCTTCGTCGGGGCTGAGGCCTGGCACCAGCGTCCAGCACACCGCCCCAGGCGCGGGGGGGCCCAACTGCTCGGCCTGAGGATTGCTACGCACAATGTTGGCGTGACGATCAAGCGCCCCCGGGTAGTAAGCAGGTCGGGCAGGTACCTTGGAAAGGGCACGTCGTACCTCGGCCAGGAAAGCCTCGCGTTGCGGCCATTGACTGCTGGTCACCAGTATCTGAGCGGCGTTGCAGTTGAAGCCGGCGTTGGTGGTCAACATTCCGGCCACGTGGCGAGCCTGATAGCTCAACTGGCGGGCGCTCCAGCGGCCGGGGGCCACGATGACCGGCGAGACGCAACCTAATTCGGAGGTGATGGGTCGGTCATTGGCCACCCGCCGAATGGCCGCATAGGTATGATGCGATCCGGTCACGTGGAGCGCTTCCACCTTGGGGTGGCTGCAGGCCAGGCTGCCTTCGTCGGCCCCGCCGCATACGATGCGCAAAAAACCGTCCTGAATCAAGCACTGAAAAACTTCTTCCAAGACCGGCCCGAGGGGGTCATGGACCGGGTTCATCTTGAGCAGGACCACCTGATCTTCCATGAACATTTTGTAGAGGACGTCGGTGGCTCCGATCGAGGAAACATTGCCAGCTCCAAGAACCAAACCCACCTTGCCGCGTACGGGCAAGGCCGGGGGCTGGTCAGGGTCGCTCCAGGTTTCGCCCTTTAAAATAGGCCATTGAAGCACGTCCCAGCTATCGGCGGGCAGGCTGCGCACCACGCGGCTGCCTTCGCGCAGCGGAGTTTGCAGTTGGCGCTCCAGCAGGCGTAGATTTCGCAGCGTAATCATGGGACCTATGGCCCATTCCTCACCGGCCAGTTGAGATTTGGGGTCGACTCCTTTGATTTGGCAACACGTTTCTGCCCAGCGGGCCGCCAACCGATGGCAGTCCTTGCGCAGTTGGCGCAGATAGCTCAAGCGTTTCTCCAGGCTGGTATTTTGCCAGGCGGGCAGATTTCGCTTCAAGTCTTCAAGCCAGCCGTCCAGGGCTGGTCTCGTGATCGCCTCCATTGAGGGTTCCTCCTACAGGGCCTGTATCAGTTCTTCGAGGGCGGCTTCGATGTCGTAGGCCAATCCCTGCGCTTGGACGGGCAGGCCGGCGTCCGCGGCTACCCCAAACTTTACTTTGCCAGCATAGCTCATCACCGAAACGCCCAGTCCCAGACGACCGGATTGGGGCACCCAGAACATAAGACTGTCGATAGATTCGCCGGCCAGCGACATGGGTGCGCGGGGACCGGGGACGTTGCTGACCACGGCCGTGCCTTTGGAAGCAAAGAGATCGACAATGTGCTGCTGCATCTCGGACGGGATGGAGCCCACCGCTGCAAGTAGACCTAAAACCACAACCGCCTGAGGCGAACGTTTTAGGGCGTTCATGCGCTTTTGCACTTCGGCCAAACGGTGGTTGGGCGAATCCAGACCCACCGGTAATCCCAGGAAGACCAGTCCAAAACGGTTGCCCAGCGCCTGTTCTTTGCCAGGCTTGCGCAAGTCGACGGGGATCATGGCGCGCAGATTGACATTGCGCGCGGGGTCGCCCTGGATACGTTGATAATGGCGACGCAAACCCCCGGCCACGGCGGCCATCAACACGTCGTTGACGGTACATCCGGCCCGCAGGCGAGCCTCCTTGATGGAGTCCAGGCAAATGCGGCCCGTGCAGGCCGCCTGCTTGGCTACCCCCAGGGGCCCTCGGAAAGGGCTGTTGGGTTCGGCTTCAATGAGGAGTTTGCCCAGATCGCTGGCGACTGTGCCGTAGCCTCGGGCCACGTCGATCAATTTGCTGGGAATCACTGTCAGACTGCCCTTATTGGCCAGGGCAGCGCTGCTGCGGTTGGGAGCCTCTAAGAGATCGTCGCCCTGCGCCTCGCTTTCCGTCAGGCTAAGCAAGACCCGCAACAGGGCGATGCCGTCAGCGATGGCGTGGTGAATGCGGCAGATTAAGGCACTGCCGGCGCCAAAACCGTGGACCACGTGAAACTTCCATAGGGATACCTCGCGATCGAGCGGGGTGCTCATCAAATCGCTGACCAACTTCATCAGCGCTGGTTCATCGCCGGGGGCTTCCAGAGTGTGGAATTCGAGATGGTTGTCCAGGTCAAAGTGACGGTACTGCTTCCAGAGCGGCCTGCCCACTCCGATCTTCGGGTAGCCCACCCGCATTTTGAAGCGGTCGTAGGGGAGCAGCCGATTTTCCAGCAGGTCGCGAAATCGCCCGGGGTCCAGCTTGCCCTTAAAGGTAAAGAGGGCCGAAATCATCATCAGGTTAGTGGGGTCTTCCATGTGCAGCCAGGCGGCATCGGCCCGGCTCATGGTTTGACTGCGACGAATGCGAGCCATGGCTATGGCATGCTGTAGGGCAGGTCGAGACCGTCCCAACTCGCGGCAAAATGTCGACTCAGGAAATGGGTCGCCTCTAACAGAGAGGCTTTACCTTCGGGAATTAGCCGATGAAAGAGTTGCCAGGTGTGGGGCTGGTCGGTCCACACCTTAAAATCGATATCCACACCGGCCTCGCGAGCGCGGTGGGCCAGGCGGGTGGAGTCGTCGAGCAAAACCTCGTTGTCACTGACGTGGAGCAGCGTGGGGGGCAGGCCGGAAAGGTCGGCGTAGAGCGGAGAAATTAAGGGATTGTAGGGGTCGTCCTGGCCGACATAAAGCATCCGGGCGGCCCGGATACCGGCAGCTGAGAACATGGCGCAGTTGAGGTTGTTGTGATCGAGGGAGGCGCCGGTGGCGGCCATGTCGGTCCAGGGAGAGAACAGCACGCAGGCCGATGGCATCGGCAAGCCCTGATTGCGCAAAGTGACCAGGGTGGTCAAGGCCAGCCCCCCGCCGGCCGAGTCGCCAGCGATGGCGATATGGCGAGGCGAGGTGCCCTGGTCGAGCAACCAGCGATAGGCGGCCACGGCGTCGTTGAGGGCGGCCGGATAAGGGTGCTCCGGGGCCAATCGGTATTGCAGGGCCAGAGTGCGTCCGCCCAATTGGCTGGCCAGCGCCGAAGTAACCGGGCGGTGAGTACGCGGTGAGCAGAAGAAATAGCCCCCGCCATGCAGATACAGCACCACTCGCTCGTTGTGCGACGAGCGCGAACGAACCCATTCGCCCTTCAGACCGGCCTCGTGAAAGGGCTTGAAATTGATCGAGAGATGCGGCAGCAAGGGCAGCATTAAACGATTGACCCAGTAGCGCACGTAAGGGACGTCGACTTCTTCTCTGTGGCTGCGATCCTTGACCAGGCGGCGAATTGCCAGACTGACCAGCAAACTCTGAGGGCTGGGCATGTTAACCGTTTCGGCCGGACGGTTCGGGTTCCTTGTTTGCAACTGCAGGTTTCAAGCGGGTAAACGTACCACGGTCGAAGGCGGCGCAAAAGCGGCGGAAAAACTCTTTGGAGTGCAGACTGGCTGCCGGCTCCCCGGTTTCCGCCTCAATCTCGTCGATGAATTCGGTCCACAGCTTCTCTCGCCGTGACAGTTCGAGAACGTCGCGCACCTGACCAAAATCCTGCACATGCTTGTTGTGCCTGCATAGCATGCGAAAGGCCAGTTCGGTGTTGGGTCGAGGCAAGGGCAGCCCAAGCAAGTCGATGTCGTTGCCCACCTGATGGACGGGCTGGCCCCATTCGCTGTAGCCGCCGAAGATGCTGCCCAGCTTGCCGAGAGCGTTGGCCACTTTCTTCTGCTTGAGGCCGGTCAGGACTTTGGTGATCACCGGCAGGTGCAGGTTGCGGTTCAGGGTGGGCTCGGACAAGGAAATCTGGACACGCAATTCGCGGCGAATGACTTTCATCATTTGGGCAGCCGTAATGCGGTTGTCGGTGGCCAGGTGGATCCGCTCGCCCACGCACTCGGGGTGCAAAGTGGCGCTGACGATTCCGCGAGCCACCCAATCGACGGGAATCAGATTCAATTCGGCCGAGGGGTCGCCCGGAAAAATGCGGGCCATACGAAACAGCACCTCGGCCTGAGATCGGCGCACCCAATCTCCCTGGCTTTCCTTGAGAACTTTGCGAGCACGCCCCCAGGCGTTGACGGGGGCATTGACCACTTTTTGATCGCCTCGGTTGTTGCCGGTTCGGCCTTCACCGATCACGATGGCCGGGCACAACTGGACCACTCGCAGGCCATGTTCAAGCATAAATCGCTCGGTCTCCAACGAAGCCATGGCTTTGGTCAATTCGTAGTAGTTGTTGTAGAAATTGCGAGGGAAGACGACTTCGTCTTCCCTCGCCAGTTGGCGAGTCTGTTTGCCGTGGATATAGGACGTCTCCACCGACACGTGCGCGACAAAGGGGCTGTCCTTGGCCTGTTGTAGCGCGAGCGAAAATTTGAGGGCATTCTGACTCCCCTCAACGTTGGCCCGGAACGAGTCCGGGTACGGATCGTCAAAGGCCACGCTGGCGGCACAATGGATGACGTGGGTGACGATTCCGCCCAGTTTGTCCAGTTCGGCTTGCGCAATGCCCATATTGGGCTTTTCGATATCGCCATCGATAAAGCGGAACTTGGTGTTGCCTTCCAGCCACAATTCCTTGAGTAGCTCAGCGCCCCGGTCTTCCACGCTCTGGTGCGAGAGCACCTCGCCTGTGACCTTGTGGCGTACCGTCTTGGGGCGAATCAGTACGATGACTTCAGCGATTTCGGGGATTTTGGCGGCCTGAAAAAGGATTTCTTTGCCCACAAATCCGCTGCCACCCGTAAGCAAAATGCGAATCTTGTGATTCTTGGCCTTGTCTTTGGCCTCTTGCTTGAGTTTGACGATCTTATCATGAATCTCTGCGGCATCGAAGGGGTGACGCTTGAAGCGGAAATAGAAGTCACGCTTCTTTAAGCCGAAGAGAGCCTTGGACACGTTTTCTGGGTCTTTGCCCAATGCTCTGGCCACAATATTAGAAGTGGACTGGCCCAACTGGCGAATCTTTCGCATAATGCCGCGCGCCTTTTCTTCGTCGCCGGTACTGCGCACCAGCCATCCCGTCAAAGAGCGTGCATAGGTGTCGACCATATGATAATCGCGGTAGTGGGTGACCAGCAGTTGCTCGGGGGTGATCTCTTCAGGCAGAACCTCGTCGGTGGCCAGACAGACTTTCTCAATATACAGGCTGGGATTAATGTCAGAACTCATGGGGCAGGCTTCGCCGCCAGGGTACGTCTGCCCTGGTCGGGAAGGGCCCCTTCATGAGCAGTTTATTGTTAACGGGCTTTCCGGGCTTTTTGGCCAGTAATCTATTGCCGCGCATTTTGCTACAGCGGCCCGACAGTCAGGTCCAATGTTTGGTGGAGGCGCGCTTCTTAGAAACGGCACGTCAACGCCTGCAGAGCCTGGACCCGGCCTTGCATCCCCGCGTCCACCTGATCGCAGGCGATATTACCCGGCCCGGTCTGGGACTGGAGAAGCCGTTGGACCCCAACGAAATTTTCCATTTCGCAGCACTCTACGATCTGGGTGTGGATCGGTCGCTGGGCCTGCGCATCAACGTGGACGGCACTCAGAATGTGCTTCGCTATGCCCAGCACTGTCCCAAGCTGGAGAAACTACACTATATCAGCACCTGCTATGTCAGTGGCCGCTACACCGGCCCTTTTCGCGAAACCGACCTGGACAAGGGACAACGGTTCAACAATTACTACGAAGAAACCAAATTTCTGGCCGAAGTCGAAGTGCAGAAATCCCAACTTCCCTGGGTGATCTACCGGCCCTCGGTGGTGGTGGGCGACTCGCGCAGTGGGGCCACCCTCAAATACGACGGTCCTTATCCCGTCATCAAGTGGCTGTTGCGCTTTCCCTGGCTGTCCATTTTGCCCCGCATCGGGGATCCCAGCGTGACCCGTATCAATCTGGTCACCCAGGATTATGTGCTGGACGCGCTCACCTATTTGAGCCTCCACGCTGGCCACCCCGGGACCGTTTATCAACTGAGCGACCCCAATCCTGTCACGGTGGAAGAGATGGTCAGTGAGTTGGGCCGCGTGACTCACCGCAAAATCATCCATGTGCCCTTGCCCCTGAGCGTGGCCAAGGCAGCCTTGCATCACCTGAAGGTCGTCTCCAAGTTGTCGGGCTTTACACCGGCCATGGTCGACTATTTTGTGCATCCCACTCACTATTTGTGCGACAACACCACTCTAGCCCTGGAGGGGTCGGGGGTGGTGTGTCCGGACATTCGCCGGGTGCTGCCCCGCCTGGTCGAATATGTGCGCCGCAACCCTCACCCGGTGGGCTGATCTGAGCAGGAGGGGGGCCAACGGGGCGGGACGGTCCTCCTCCATCTTAAGCCCGCGTTTTGCGGGCGACTCTCGTCGCAAAAGGTGAACCCACCGCCTAAAGGGCGGTGGTAGCGCGCCTCTCAATTACGTCATCTCTAGCAGGCTTGTTCCGGAGCACGGGCTTAAAGTGCCTATCGACTCGTTGTTGGTGAGCGGGTCAATTCTTCGGTTTCCTTGGCTTTACAAGCTTCCTTCCAGGCACGTCGTCGTCTTCGTCGGCATCGTCATCCTCGGCCCAGTCTTCGTCTTCATGGTCATCCTCTGGCTCTTCGTCAGTCTCGTTCAGCAAGTCGTCGGCGGTAACACCTAGCACCTGGGCCAGTCTTCTCAGTTGATTCAAGGTTGGTTCCGTGACGCCAGACTCCCAAGACCATAGTTCACGGATTGTCATGTCCATTCGGCTGGCAACGTATTGCCAATCCACAACGAAGATGGCCTCCGCGCCGCTCCCCACCAGCACCATTTCACGCTGTTCACGGATAGCTTTTAAGTTGCGTGAAAATGGCTCTTTCCCGATTGGAAGATGTTTTGCAAGATTGTCCAACGCTTCACGGGTTCGCATAGCTAAATTTTGTAGGCTGTCAAGGAGGCAGAGTTTGTCTTCTGTGTCCAGTTTGTCCAGGCCTATCCACGGGTGATCATAATCCAAGTCAAACCTTGAGCCTGAAGGGGTCCAACCCGAAATACTCCAGCAAAAATCGGACTGGTCGTTTAGGGCGAGACAGCGTTTCTCTAGCCAACGAGATGCACTGTCATCTTTCTCATCCATGTGTATGCCTCTTCGTAAAATTCATATAGAGGTTCCATTTTCTGCAAAACCAAGGTTTGCCTCTTCTGTGTCAATCGCAGGGTCGAGGTCCTGAGACATTGTCTGGCCGAGAAGCTGCCCGAAGGGGACTACCGGCATATGATGGTTACGCTGCCCAAGAAGATAGGGTTGCGAAACTGCTCGAATCCTGGCGCCCGATCTCGCACTCAGACCCACTTGTCCCAGTATCTCACAATGTGGGATACTGGGGCGATGAACCTTCTCTTCGTAGAAATGGTGGGATTTACTGAGGATTTGGCGGACTACTTTCCTACCGACGAGCATTACCACAAATTCCAAACTTTCCTTATGAAGAATCATCAAGCAGGTGACGTCTTACAAGGAACAGGTGGATTGCGAAAGGTACGATGGCCTGATGCCCGACGAGGCAAAGGCAAGCGGGGGGGCTTACGCATCCTCTACTTGCACATACTAGAGGTCTGTAAAATCTACATTTTGGACGTCTACGACAAGGACGAAGCAGACGACCTGAGCACCGACCAAAGAAAGAAATTATCTCAGCTCGTTGAGCTCATCAGAACTGAAGAACTTAGACGGAAAGGAAGTTAGCTGTGAAGAAAGAGCGCCCCGCCTTGTTTGAACGACTCGAAAGAGCTCTCGACGATGGTCTTCGTTATGCTCGTGGAGAGATCAACCTGAAGACTACATCGGTTAGAATTCCCGACCCTCCAAAGAAACTAACCCCCGAGCAGATACGAAACCTTCGTCTAAAACTTCATTTCAGCCAATCTGCTTTTGCAAAATTGTTGGTAGTGTCCCCCAAAACAATCCAAAGCTGGGAGCAAGGAAATCGCACACCTACGGGAAGTGCGAGCCGACTTCTCCAGCTTTTGGAATCTCCTGAGTTAGTAAAGAGCTTCGTAGGTCAAGTAGCTGGCTGATGGTCCTCCCTGCGCATTCTCGTCTCAACGGTGAGCGGGTCGAGGAGTTGCTTGCGGAAAATTGGCAACTCTGTCATCAGGCGAGTGACCTGCCGGCCGCCCTGTATGACTTGCCAACGAGCCTGCCAGACAGACTCTCTCTTGAATTAAGTCATGATCGGATCACCGGAATGATACGACCTGGTAACTTTTTGAACGGGCCCGCCCGGGTAGTCTGAGGGCCTGATGTACGGAGAGATTCATAACACCACCAACAGCTATGCGCCTGTGGCTCGAGCCGACTCCACCGGTCGCATTTATAGCCTGGGGCCGCAAGGTCGCGAAGTCGGTCACAAGGATGAGCGCGGCATTGTTTTTGATGCCAATTGGAAGCAAGTGGGCCGCGTGGACCAGGACGGACAGGTTCACGACCAACCCTACGGCCACCATGCCGTAGGTCGGGTTACCACCGGCGGGGTGGTCTACTCGGCCAACCACCAGGCCCTGGGCCGCGTAGATGCGTCTTCGCCGAACTCATGGGAGGAAGTGGAGCTATCGGGCGCCGCCTACCTTCTACTGTTAAACAAATAGGCTACCACCTGCGGCTGCCCGTAAATCCCTCGATAGCGCCGCCTGGTTGCTCCAGATTGCCATTCCCCCCGACATGGATGCGGTGCCCACCGTGTTGCCGTTGGTGTAGAAGTCGGTACTCTGCTCGGGAGTGATGGGCCCTCGAAAACCCGTGCCCATGGCCGCAGCCACGACTCGAGAACCATGGGGGGACCCAGTTTTCGCCTGGCTTGGGCTCTACCAAAGCCATGAGCTTTCCCCATATTTTCTATTTGGCAGGGTCCTTGTCCAGGCTGCGCATGATCAGATAGGTGGCAGGCAGGATGCTGGCCACAATTACGGCGCTGGCCCAGCAAGGCAGGCCGGTCATGGCCTGAAGGGTGAGGAAATCGTGGCCTGGCTTGGAGGCGACTGCCTTGCCGATGCCGCTGGCGGCATACGAAGTGGAGTTGAGCATGTTCATGGCGGAAAAGCACATCATGGAAGTGCCCAACACCGGGTTGCTTTTCTTGAGTTTGTAGCCAGCCGCAAACAAGGCCACCGAGCTGAGAGCGTCCATGGCCGTTCCAGCCATGGCCACTACCGAGCGGCTGGCCGAATGGCCCAATTTTTGGCCCAGGGGCGAGAGGCCACCGCCAGGACTCCAGGTCGTTGCGCCTCCCTTAAAGGGAGTCACCGAAATGGTGGGATTGGCATTTTGATAGAGCGCGTTGACAGCCACTTTGTGACCCAATTCGTGCAAATAGGTGGTGGGATAGGCGGTCCCGGCCATCCAGCCACCCACGCCCAGCATGGCCCCGGAAATCAGCGTGTCACGCGGATCCGGTGGGAGTGGATTGGGCTTCTTTGGGACTGCCGGCTTGGGCAATCGTTTGGGAGCATTGGTCTGGGAACCGGCGAGAATCTTCATCGCCTACATTATGCCATTGGGGTCAGGGCGAGAGGTGACCGGGTTGTTGCCTGCTCGCCAGATCAGGGGGTTGGGGTTGGGGTAGGAGTGATGACCAGACCGGCCTGAGCCAGCATGTGATCCACGTGCTCGCCCAATCCCTTTCCAGTGGCCAGTATGACCAGCGTCTTGTGGCCCTTGAGGGCCTGAGCCGAAATGTTAGGCAACTTGAGGGCACGGAGACTCTTGGGGACCACCGGTGGGTCGGCCAGCGGTACCAAAACAAACAGTTCTTCCAGATTGGTGTCGGTGCTTTTCATCAGGCACACGCGGTTGCCCTCAAAGTCAAAGACCGGGCCCACACCTTCGATGTAGGGGACCTTCTTGTCCGTAAAAGTGGGCAGCAACTCGGCCTCGATTTCGGCCACGTCCTTTTGACTGGCGTAATAGCCCAGTCGGTTGTCGCTGATCCCGGAGTCGGCCCACCACACTTCGGTGTCTTTCATTTTTGGTTCGAGTCCGGCCACCGGCTGCAGTGGCTTGAGCACGGCGGCGGGCAGATCGGGCTCGGGCAGGCGGGGTTGGCCGGGCGTTGCGCTGACCACGGGCTCAGGGCTCTGCGAAGGGGTGGCGCTGACCGGTGGCCTGGGCGAGGCGGTAACCGCCACGCCAGCTGTGGGGGAACTATCGGGGAGAGGCGCGCAGCCCCACAACATCCAGAGCAGAGAGCCTGCCCACAACGACTTTCGCATACTCCAGTGTTGCAGCCAACCCGTTGAAGTTCCTTCAAAAGCAAGCAAGGGTTTGTCAGTTCGGCGGCTTTTTGCTACAGTCTGCGGGTGAAGATTCAGTCCAACCCGCCGTCGCGTCCCCCCCTGCCCGGCCGCAGCCCCAAACCACCGGACCCGGCGCCCCCTGATCAGGTCGAATTGGGCCCGCGGGGCGGACCCACTCCCGAGGTGGCCTGGAAATCGCTGAGTTATGAGCCCCGGTTGTTCGGGGATGGACTGACCTCCAGCCTGTTGATGGCCGTGTGTGGGCCTATCGCCGTGGCTGTGTCGAAAAGCGGGGAAGCCGTGGAAAAACTGGGTCAACGCTTTGGTTGGTGGGACCAACTGGGCAGCGTCAACAGCCCCTTGCCGTCCTACAAACTGCGCGACTTGCCGCCCTCTAGATTGCAGCGTCCCATTTTATTGGTGCCCGGCTTTCACACGCCCAAAAATCGCTTTGACCACCTGGTGGAGAAATTGACCGAGAATGGGGCCAACGGGGGGCGTGCTTACTACGTGAGCAACGGTCAGTTTTTTGCCGATCTGGCTTGCACCCAGCAAATTCGTCCCACCACCACGGACGGCCGTGTCTTTGTGGCCGTCTTCCCGGCCACCAACACGCCGCCTCACGAGTCGGTCCAGGACCTGAAACGTTCGCTGGAAGCGATTTGCGAACTGACTGGCCAGCCCAAGGTGGATGTAACCGGCTACAGTATGGGTGGCCAGGCCACTCGCGTTTATCTGGACCAGGGCGGCGAGGCCATCGGCAAGTTTATGATGCTGGGCACACCCAATCAAGGGTCGGCACTGGCGCGCACCTCACTGGGGCTGCTCGACCTGCAGCGCTGGGGCTACGATACCGACTGGTTGGTGACACGCAAGCCTCTCAGTCAAGAGGACCGGCCGGCTCTGGGCTGGCTATTGCCCGTGAGCGGTGGTAGCGTTAACCCGCAACTCAGCGATCTGAACAGCCGCTGGGAGAGCCAGCGCTCTCAAGTGGAGGCCTTTAAGTTGCTGGGATCCAATTCGAGATTTACGCTGGGCCGCTATTTCATTCCTGACCTGGGAGACGGTACCGTTACTGCGCGCAGCTTGCGCCTGGGCGACGAAAAAACCACCTACCTCAGCGACAGCAGTCACCGCAATCACGGTCTGCTTTTTTCTAACCCCCAGACGTACCTGGAAATGCGCGACTTTTTTGGCTGGAACACCTGAATGTAGGCGGAGGGGCTGGTCTGGCAAGCGCCGAACCGCCGACCCATGCAAACAGAAGAACTCGCCCCACCCGTAAATTTCATCCGCCAAATTGTTGAGGAAGACATCCAGAGTGGCAAACACAAAACAGTAGTCACCCGCTTTCCTCCCGAGCCCAACGGCTATCTGCACATTGGCCACGCCAAGTCGATCTGGCTCAACTTCAGTCTGGCTCAGAGCTTTGGCGGAGTGTGCCATCTGCGCATGGACGACACCAATCCTCTCAAAGAGGACAAGGAATACGTAGATGCCATTATGCGGGATGTGCGCTGGCTGGGCTACGATTGGGGAAACAAGGAGTTCCACGCGGCCGATTACTTTCAACAGTTTTATGATTTTGCGGTGCAGCTGGTAAAGGGAGGACTGGCTTATGTGTGCGACCTCAGTGCCGATGAGGTGAGGGAATATCGCGGCACACTCACCGAACCAGGCCGTAACAGCCCCAATCGGGGCCGCAGTGTCGAAGAAAATCTTGATTTGCTGGAACGCATGCGCAAAGGTGAGTTTGGCGACGGTTCTCGCACGTTGCGCGCCAAGATCGATATGGCTTCGCCCAACATCAATCTGCGCGATCCGGCCATCTACCGCATCCGCAAAGCCCACCACCATCGGGCTGGGGACGCCTGGTCGATCTACCCCATGTACGACTATGCCCACTGCATCTCCGACTCTTTAGAGGGAATCACCCACTCGATCTGCACGCTCGAGTTTGAGAACCACCGCCCTCTCTACGACTGGTTTTTGGACGCATTGGGCCTGCCCTGTCATCCCCAGCAAATCGAATTCTCCAAGCTCAAGCTGCACTACACCATGCTGGGCAAGCGCAAACTTCGCGAAATGGTGATGACCAACGTGGTCCAGGGCTGGGACGACCCGCGCATGCCTACTATCGCCGGTATTCGTCGCCGCGGCTACACACCTGAAGCCATTCGCGATCTGTGCGAAAAAGTGGGCGTGACCAAAAGCGAAGTGTGGACCGAGCTTACTTACCTGGCCGAATGCGTGCGCGCCGACCTGAACACCAAGGCCAAACGGGTGATGGGCGTGTTGCGCCCCCTGAAAGTAGTGCTGACCAACTATCCTGAAGGCAAGCTGGAGGAGTTAGAAGCTCCCTATTTCCCGGAGGACGTGGGCCTGCCCGGCTCGCGCATGGTGCCGTTTGGGCGCGAACTCTACATTGAGCAGGAAGACTTCATGGAAGATCCTCCCAAGAAGTATTTCCGCCTCCAGCCTGGCGGCGAAGTGCGCTTGCGACGGGCCTATATCATCAAATGCGAGGAAGTGGTCAAAGACGATCAGGGCAACGTGATCGAGGTGCGCTGCAGCTACGACCCCGAAACCAAATCCGGCGCCGGTGGCGAGGCCCGCAAAGTCAAAGGCACCGTGCACTGGGTGGAAGCCACCACGTCACTGGAGGCGGAGGTCCGACTCTACGACGCCCTCTTCACGGTGGAGCAGCCCGACAACGTGAAAGACCAGGACTACCGCGAACTGATCAACCCGGAGTCGCTGATCACCTTGCCGAAGGCACGATTAGAGCTCAGTCTGGCCGAAGCTCAAGTGGGCGACCGCTATCAGTTTGAACGCCAGGGGTTCTTTATCAAGGATCAAGACTCCACGCCCGAACGGGCCGTATACAACCGAATCGTGCCGCTCAAAGATGGCTGGGCCAAGGTGCTTAAGAAAGGCTAAAACTCGAATGCATGGAATCTCGTTCCTTGGGCTGAGCCTGCTCCCACGCCTGAAGCACGGCGGCGATTTCTGACAGCTTGGAGCATGTGGCGTCCGTGGAGGGTGGTGTAACTGGTGCCCAGGGCCTTGGCGGCATGATGGGAATCAGTGGTCGTCTTTCGCAGAAGTCAACCACTTTTGCGCGGCCTGACGGCCTTGGTCGAGTTCGCGGACGCCTGCGCGCACTGGCGAGTTTCCCATGGCCTTTCCGAACCTCTGAACATTTTTCCAACCCTGGAGACCACGGAGGGCAATGGCGGCGCCGCAGCAGCCAGGTTTCGCCCGGGCAGGTTGACAAGCGGCGGCGCAGCATATACAAATAGATGTTTTCTTGGCTACATATACAGAAAGAGACAATCGAGTCGGAGGTCCCCAGAAATTCATGTTGGTTGAACCGAATTTAGACGTGATGTTGCATGACCAGCGGGTGGGCAACAAGTTTGCCCTGGTTACGTTGGCCTTAAAGCGAGCCCGCCAGATCAACGACGGGAGCGGTCCTTTGATCGTGATGCACGGATTGAAAAAGCCCGTCAGTCAAGCCCTGGAAGAGATCTATGCACATCAGGTCAAAGCCATTCCGGCTCCGCCCGACGAGGGCCCTCGTTTTACGGTAGAGAGTGCCACCGAGGCAGCCGGTAACTAACCTTGGCGGGTGAATCCCCGGAAGGGGTAGGATCCAACGACCTGCTGCTGCGGCTGCTGGGGTCTATGGAGCAGCAACTGGGATATTCGTCCCATAATCAACTGGCATACAATATTTCCCAGTTGTTGGGCGTGGCCGTGAAGAACGGCGGCAATTTGCTGCATCTCAACCCGGGCGGTCCGCCCATGGTGCGCATCCAGGACGAGTTGGTCAATATCGGTAGCGGTAATTTGACGCGTGAGCAGTGTTCGCATTTGGTCATGTCGTTGCTCAATCCTGAGCAGCGTCGATTGCTGTTCCAGGGGCGCGAAGTCAACTTTACCATGCAAGACGCCGTGTTGGGTGGCTTTCGTGTGCACGCCTACCTGGATCGCGGCTGTGCGGCGGCTTCGCTGCAGCAAGTGTTGACCGAGATCCCCAAGCTGGTCGAGTTGGGGCTATCGGGGAGCGCGGTGGAGCGCTTCCTGAGCGAACCCTCGGGCTTGATGCTGTTGACGGGTCGGCCCCGCTGCGGAAAAATCAACACCTTTGCCGCTTTGCTCTCCTACATCAACCAGAATCGTAAGGTTCGTATCGTTTCTATCGAGCCACAGATCCACATTTATCACGCCCCCGGTCAGGGAACGTTGATCCAACGCGAAGTGGGCGTGGACACTCAAAGTTTTGCCCAGGCCATTCGCCAGGCGCGCAATCAAGACCCTGACATCCTGGCTGTGGGCGGCATTCCCGACCGCGAAACGGCCGATGCATTGATACAAGAAGCAGCTGCGGGTCGCCTGGTGATCGCCCTGGTCGACGGCGCTAACTGCGCCAATGCGGTAGAGCAATACACCAGGGCCATCTATACCGACGATGCCAGGGTGCTGGCGCGACTGGGCCACGTGGTCAAACTGGTGGTGTGCCAGTACCTGGTCAATCGCGCCGACTCGCGCGGCAAGGCTCCGGCCTTCGAGATTTTGGAGGGCACGCCCGACGTGCAACGGGCCATCGCCACCGCCGATACGAGCAGCCTCTTTCACATTATGCGTGAGGAGGGGATGCAAACGCTGGGTCGGCACCTCTCCCGCCTGCTCGATGTGGGCTGGATCACCAAAGAAGAGGCCCTGCAGCATGTAGACCACTCGGAGTTGGATCTGGCCGAGCCGTCCGACTACACTTCGGGCGATTACGAAGAGCCCGTGGTGGCCCCGACGCTGGACGACATGGCGCCTCTTATGAACTGGTTGTAGTGCCCCTACAACTGGCCACCGGCATCGCCAACTGGCTACGCACCAGGCAATCGGCCGAAAGCGGTCGCGTGGTCGACTCTGTCCATCTGGTTGCGGGCACCTATGCCGACGGTTTTGCGGCCCTGGTCTTTTCTCTGTTGGGTTGGGCCCAGCCCCAGGCCCTGGCCCTGAAGGTGTCGTTGGGGCGGCCGGCCGAGTCAGAGTTTGACTCGTTGGCCCAGGCCCTGATCCTGCAGTTGGCACCGGAAACCGCGAGTGTGGCCGATCTGTCGGAGAAGCCACTCTATCAGGGCCGTTCGCTGGTTTCCAATAATTGGGCCCTGTTTCGCGCCTTGACGCGCACTCTGCGGGGGCGACTGGTGCCAGACTTCTCGGTGATCCAAAAACAACTGCCTTCGGGGCTCTTCCCCGATAGCCCGGTGGGCGTGGCCACGCCCGTTTGCTATCACGCTAAGATTTGCGCCACGCTGGCCTTGCTCGAGTGCTTTCGCCCCCAGGCCGTGCATCGCCAGGCCTTGCGGCGTGGATTGCAGGCTTTGCTCCAGTTGGTCAGTCCGCAGGGGGTTTTGGTGCCTTACGGGCGCTCGCGCAATACTCTATTTGCCTATGGGTCGGCCTATCTGGCCCTACGCCTGGGGGCGCGCCTCTTTGACGACCCACATTGTGCCTGGGCGGCTGCAGCTGTGCTGGAAACCATGAAGAGATTTCAGGATCCCGACGGGCACATTCCGGCTGCCCTCAACGGGAACGAATGGCTGCGCAAGGACTGGGACATCTACATTAACAATCCTGACTACAACGCCTATGCGGCCGCCTGCTTGTTGATGGCCGAGCGCCTTGGGGCGGCCAGCGACAAGGGCCAGGCTCCCGGGCCAGAGACGGTCGATTTGGGTCCCCTGCTGGTGTGCCGGCGGGACGATGGCTATTTTGCTTGCTCGACCACGGGTGAGTTTGCCCCCTATGGTTCGCCGTTTTTCTGCGATACGCGTTACGCCGGCCTGGTGCCGCTGCTGTTTGACGACGGCCAGACGCTGAAGAACTTTGACGAGAACTACTGCTGGGACGGGCGCGACAGCACCCGCACGGCGCTGGTGGACCCGCGCATTTCGGACTGGATCGCCTACCTGGAACTTAACCACCAGCTTCACTGGGTGCGCCTGTATGGGGCCGTGACCTGGATCCTTCAGGGGGATGTACTGACCGTGTCCGGCAGTGGCCTGCCGCTGGCCTGCAAACCGATCCCGCGCTGGCGCCGGTTTCTGACCTCCAGGCTCAGTCACAAGCCGGTGCCACAGCTGGTCCATCAGCACCTCTCCAGTCTCTTTGAAACCACGCTGTGTTGCGACTTTGGCCAGCGCAAAATCACTTCGCAGAGCGCCTTTCCCTCGTCGCGGTCCATATTGCGGCGAGGGTTTTTGGAGGAGAGTCTATGCCCGACGTCGCCGTAATTATCCCCTCTGGAGACCGCAGCCGCGACGACTCGCTGCAGGGACTGCTGCAAGACTTGCAGCGTCAAACCGTGGTGCCGCGCGAAATTGAGGTGGTGCGCGGGGTGGCCCCCAACGGGCATGCCCGCAACACGGGCGTGGCCCGCACCATGTCCCCGTATCTGGTGTTTTTGGATGACGATGTGCGCCTGGGCTCAGACGACGTGATTGAAAAATTGGTGGCGGCGCTGGAAAATCCCGAGATAGGGCTTAGCGGCACCTCCCAGGTGCTCCCTTTGGATTCTACGCCCTTTCAGCGCCGCTGCGCCCAGGAAATTTCTCGTTCTCAGTCACCCGTGGTGGAAGTGTTGACGGACAGCGATATGGTGACCACGCAGTGTTGCGCCACGCGGCGCGACGTGTTGGAGCGACTGGGTGGGTTTCACGGCAAGATATTGCGGGGGGTGGACCCCGAATTGCGCCATCGCTACCGCCAGGCCGGGCTGCGTATCGTAATTGTGCCGCAGGTGTGGCACTATCATCCCATGCCGTCCAGTTGGAAAGCCTTGTGGAAAATGGCTTATCGCAACGGCTACTCCTCGGCTTTTGCCCAGAAACACTTTCCCGATACCGTGCTGTACAATCCCGAGGGGCACGTGGACCGCTTTGAAGCCCGGCCCTCTTTTGTTTCACGTATAACACGTCGGCTGGGTGGGTTGCTGGGGGCCGTGCTGGGTGGACGCTGGGGGGGACTGGTCTATGACCTGGCTTATGCCAGTGGTTACCTGCGTTTTCGCCTGTTGGGCCCGGAGTGACACGGGTTGCTCCTTGGTAGATAGTCCTCGTTATGGCGCCGACCTGGCCTCCGCCTACGTAATCACGGACTACCCGATGGCAACAAGCGCACCGCCTGGATCGGGGCTTGTTTTTGGCCGACAGCGGTTTTCGTCTCACATTCGAGTAGTTGAACACCATTCAAACGGTGTAGGCGGTGGCCGCCTGCAGTGTGGACGAAGCCCCACCATCGGCCTGGTTTCGAGAGCAAATTAGGATTGGGAAGAAAAACTTGGATACCGGGAGAGCCAGGCACGAAACCTTTTGGCCCGGGGTAAAGGCTAAGCATTGCCGTGGGCTTGTGCAAACCTCCAGAACCTGTTCTTGCAGATTGGCCAACCAGTATTCGGCGATCCCGGCTCTGGCGGACCATGGCCGAGGTGGGGTGAGCCTGAGCAAAGTCAAGCCGTGGCGCTACGATGGCGGCTCAAGTATCCCATGGGCAAAGGTGTTGGCGCACAAGCCTTTCCCGCTAACTTGAAGGACTTTCATTTATCAAACGAAAGTTCGACCGCCTATGAGTTTTGCCCTGGATTCGGCAGAGTATGCGGAAGAGAGGCCGGCCAAATATGAGGCGGCCCCAAAGATCAAGCGGGATCGCAAGCTGCCCAAGAAGGATCGAAAGAAGCCCAAGCTAGAGGCCATGCCGGGGGCGGAGGGGCCTTCCTGGTGGGACGACTCCTGGCATTGGGCCGGTCTGGGCCTGGCCTTTGTGGCCAGTCCTTTCACCTTCGTGTCGCTGACCAGCCCTGGCTGGACGGGGGCGGCCGGAGCCTGGTTGGGGTCGGGGCTTTACCAGAGTTTTGGCATTTCCGCTCTGATGTTGCCCGGAGTGACGGCCAGTCTTGGTTTGCATCTACTGTTGCCGCGCAGCAAGCGGCCCCTGCAGCTCAGCTGGGCGCCCACCATGATGTGGCTGGATATGGTCTGGCTCTCGCAGCGAATGGGGGCTCAGGGTGGACTGCTGGGTGGGGCTTTTGACGGCATGGTAGTCTCCTTTGTGGGCCCCATGGGTTCCTGGATGGGGGCGGGCTTTGGGCTGGTGGCCAGTGCCCTGTCCGTGTGCCGCATTCCTCTGAGCACGGTGGTACGCCATACGGCCAGAAGGGTCATTCATACGCTGGAGAGTGGAGTGCGCTGGGCCGCTTCGGTGAAGATACCGGAGATTCGCCTGCCCCGTCGGCCCGATCAGGAATCGTATGAAGAATTGCCCGCCGTGGCCGAACCTCTGGCCCTGCCTGCTCCCAAAGCGTCGGCCTTTCCGCTGGAAACCGCGGCGCCAGAAGCCAAGCCAGTGGTGGCGCCCCCGGCGGCGCTGACACTAAAACCGGTGATCGCAGAAGTGGTCACTTTTGTGGCGGTAGAGCCGCCTGTGGTAGAGCCCGTTGTGGTTGAGCCTGTGCCGGTGGTGGAGGCCCCGCTGGAGGAGCCTTTGCTGGAGGAGTCGGTGGAGGAATCCCTCGAAGAGGAGTTGCTCGCGAAAGAAGAGCGATTTGAGGACGCCGAGCCAGAGGAAGTGGCGCCGGAGGCACAGGAAGTGGAGATCGCCCTGAAGCCCGCCGAGATTTATATCGATCCGGACGGTCAGTTGCGCTTGTTTCCCGGAGTCGAGGTGCCCAAGGTGGTCAGCTATAAGCTGCCGCCGCTGGCTTTGCTCGATGAGATTCCACTCAGTCACACCCGTCCACAGGTCGAAGACAAGTCGCAGATCTTGCTGGATGCATTGGCCAGCTTTGGAGTGCAGGCCAGTCTGCTAGCCATTGTGCAGGGGCCCACGGTGACGCGCTACGAGCTGCAACCGGCCCGCGGCGTGAAGGTAAATCGCTTCACCTCCCTCACCAACGATATCGCGCTGGCGCTGGCCGCCAAGGCGGTGCGTATCGAGGCGCCCATTCCGGGCAAGTCCGCCATCGGTATTGAGATTCCCAATGAGGTGACCGAACTGGTGGTGCTGCGTGAGATATTGGGGGCGCCCAAGTTCCGCAAGTCGACAGGCATGAGCATCGCGCTGGGCAAGGACCTGAGCGGCACGCCCACCTTTGCGGCTCTGCAGAAGATGCCTCACTTGCTGGTGGCGGGCACTACCGGCTCGGGTAAATCGGTGTGTGTCAACGGACTCATTATGAGTTTACTGTATCGCTTTACCCCGCGCGAATTGCAGTTGTTGATGATCGACCCCAAGCAGGTCGAACTGTCGATCTATGAAGGGATTCCTCATCTGATTTCACTGGCCAAAGGGGCCGGCGATGCCAAGAACGAGGGGGCCATTATTTGCGACCCCAAGCGGGCCGCCCTGGCATTGCATCAGATCGTCGAATTGATGGAGTTTCGCTACGGCCTGTTTGCCGCCGCACGCGTGCGCAACCTGGACGAATACAACGAGAGCTGTGACGATCCGCTGCCCTGGGTGGTGGTACTGATCGACGAGTTGGCCGATTTGATGATGGTGGCCAGCAAATCGGTGGAGACTTCCATCTGCCGCATCGCCCAGAAAGCGCGCGCGGCCGGCATCCACCTGGTGCTCGCCACACAGCGCCCCTCGGCCGATGTGATCACCGGCTTGATCAAGGTGAATGTGCCCAGCCGCATCGCCTTTGCGGTGTCGAGTCAGGTGGATTCGCGCGTGATTTTGGATACGGGTGGGGCAGAGCAGTTGCTGGGCAAGGGCGACATGCTCTTTTGTCCGGTGGACGCCTCGGATCCGCGCCGTTTGCAGGGCTGTTTCGTGACCAATGACGAGATTTTGCGAGTGGTGGAGTGGTGGCGCGCCCAGGCCAGCCCCAACAATTTGATTCAACTAAAGGTGGGTGAAGGGGCCGAGGAAGCCGGCGACGAGGAAGAAGGCAGCGATGATGACCAGTTGGTCGAGCAGGCCCTGCAGGTGGTGCTGCGCCGACAGCAGGCCTCGGCTTCCTTACTGCAGACCGAACTGAAGGTGGGCTATGCACGCGCTCGCCGCTTGATCTATTTGATGGAGAAAAAAGGATACATCGGCCCGGCTGAAGGCAGCAAGCCCCGCAAAATTTTGGCCTGACGGCGACGCGAAGACCGAATACCTGAAATATGTCCGGATGGACTACCTGGCCACCACTACCCATCTTGTGCCCCGAGACGTGACTGTCCAGTTCAAACCCCCCATCGCCTGACGAAGGGAAAGTAACAACTACCCCGAGCCGACGATAGCATCCATCAGGCCTTGACACGCTTCGCGGGTGGCGGCCCAGGTCAACAGAAGTGCGCCGGGCCCCAGCAACAGGGTTATTCCCAGACAGAGCCCGCGAGAATAGCCGCGCCGACCACTCCCCGCACAGGAAGTAGGGCGCTCACCAGAGTGACCGAAATCCAGGCCCGCATCGCTCTAGATGATTCGACGTCACCGGCTCAATTCCGCACCGGTCCTTAGTTTTTGGGGCTTTCGGCCTTCATGGCCGAAGGCCAGCGCATGGGGGCGTAGGGGCTGTCGGGCTTGATCAGGCTGCCAACCCCCAGAGGATGGAGCAGAGCCGTGTCCTGGGCCGCTTCCTTGCCCACAACATAGTCCCCTCGGTATTCCCCAAAATCACCACTGACGCGGAAGCCCTCGCCCTCGGGAGTGATGGTGTAGTCACCGCGATACTCGCCAAAATCGCCAGCTACGTGAGTGGTCTGCCCCTGGGTGGTCACAGTGAAGTCCCCACGATATTCGCCGAAGTCCCCGGCGATACGGGTCACGTTGCCGTTGGGACTGATCGTGTAGTCTCCACGATACTCGCCAAAGTCACCACGAACACGAAAACCTTCGCCCTCGGAAGCTACGCTGTAGTCTCCTCGATATTCGCCAAAATCTCCCTGAACGCGTCCGTTTTGAACGGTGAAGTCGCCGCGATATTCGCCAAAATCTCCCACCACATGGGTGCCGTTGCCCTGGGGCGTGGCCGTATAGTCTCCTCGATATTCGCCAAAATCGCCCTGCACACGTCCATGTTGAACGGTGAAATCACCGCGATACTCGCCAAAATCCCCGCGGTTTTGGGAAGCCAGCATAGGTTGCTCAGGAGTGGGTTGGGCGTTGCAGCCCGTGAGCATGACTGCTGCGACGCCCACGCCCAGGCCCAGCAACACTTTTCCCACAGCGAAACCGGAACGGTCCTTGATTTCCGCTGCGGATATCGAGGAGGGAATGGCCGACAAAACCACAGTATCCCCAGACTCTTGCGGCCGCGCTGGCGGGGGCAACGGCGACAGAGAGCGGAATACCGATGGCCGGGCCTGCAAGGAGTGGGCGGAGATGTTCATAAAATGAATTCTATGCGAAGGCTCTTAAAGTTCTCTGAAGATCGCCCCGCCTTGGCAGCACCGCGGGACTCTGAAGACTTGGCCAGGAATTTCCGGTTGTCGAACAAACGCAGGCGGCATGCGCCCCACTCTATCCTTTCTGTTAGCCTGCCTTGTGATCGTTTTCCTGGGCAGTTGGATCCTGCATTGGAAGACCCGGGCTGACCGGCACCTGGTGCCCTATCAGAAGGACCTGAAATTGGGATGGGGTCGCTTTTACCCTTATCAATTCCGCAATTCAGACGGGGGGGCGGGGGGCCTCGAAGCGGAGCTGCTTGGGGCGGTTCTGCAAAGTCAGGGTATTCGGCTGGACCCGATCGACTTGAGTCCCGAGCAGCAACGCGAGCAGCTTTTGTCAGGCCAACTCGATGCTGTAAGTCTGGCCTTTCCCGACCCGACAATGGCCGACAAGGTGTTTTACTCGAAGCCCTACTTCAAGCTGCAATACGCCGTTTTCTGGCGTCGCGACGAGGCGGCGCCCGCCCGCCACCCCCAAAGGTTGCTCCAGCAACTTTTAAGCAAGCCCGGGCGCCTGGCCGCCTTGAGAGGATTTGACTATCCACCTGAGATTCGCCGGATACTGACGCATCCGAAGCTGGTCGGGCAGGTTCACTATACGGACCAGGAAATCGACAGTTTTCAGCGCCTGGCCATGGGCCAGGTCGATCTGGTGTTCAGTGACGAGATTGCCGGATTGGCCGCCGTAGCCCAGGGCTCGCTGGAATTTAGCCTGGACAGCAAGCCCCTGGATATTCCTGGCCACGAAGTCCACGTGGCCTTTTCTAAAAAGACCGTATCCATTCGCCAGGTGGAGGAGTTTAACCGGAGTTTGTCGGGCCTGGAGCATGAAGGGGCCGCGGCGGAAATTGTTCGCGAATATCTCTACGTTCCTATGTTTGGCCTGCTTACCCGTAGCGACCTTTTTCAACTGATGGGCTTGCTTGGCTCCGTATTGGCGGGGGTGAGCGGTCTGGTACTGGCCCATCGCGAAGGGTACAATCTGATGGGTGCCTTTCTGATAGCCGCGTCTCCGGCCGTTGGCGGCGGCCTCATTCGGGACCTGGTGGCTGACCGGCGACCGGTCGCGCTCATGCGCGATCCGACCGTAGTGGTGGCCCTGGCGATCCTGACTCTGGTAGCCGCTCTTGCCTTCCGACTGGCCTCAAGACACCCTATCAGCAAAATTTGGGTGGAGGAGAGCAACGTAGGAGAGAATCTCTTGCTCAACTTTTTTGATACTTTGGGGGTGGCGGCTTTTACGGTGATGGGAGTGGTTGCCGCTCTGGAAAAAGGTTGTGAACCTCTCTGGTTGTGGGGCCCGTTGTTGGCTGCTTCGACGGCGGGCGGCGGTGGTGTTTTGCGCGATCTGATCCGAGGCGATCGGGACATGCCAATGCTTCGCAAGAGTTTCTACATGGAGGTGGCCTTGATCTGGGGTTGTGCCCTGTCAGTCTTTCTCAGTTGGTATTCCACCTTCCACCCCCATCGCATGGCTCACTTGAATTTGAGTTTGGTGCTCACGGTCGTGGGTGTCTGTGTGACTCGCTACGCCGCCCACCGCTGGCGCTGGCGCGGAGTAATGATTTAGCATAAGAGTAGGGTATGGGACTGGTCACCGAAGTTTCCACCGTATTGCTGAGTGCGGCTCCAGTGTGGGGTCCAGGGCCACCGCGGGGGTGGAGCGGGGGACGGCATTCTGGGCAACCACCGCGAAGCCTCCCGTCTGATTGTCGGTGACACAGCCAAGAATGTTTAAGGTTGGAGAAGGCCCAGGCCAAGAACGGAAGCCTCCTCACCAAGGCGAAATCGGTCCGCGATGAGGGGATATTGCCCTCCTGGCCGAAACCTTGCCCATGCCCTTCACTCCCTATCTGGACTTCGTCGAAAGTCCGCCTGACCAGATGGTTCAACGAGCCCGCCAGTTTTATGAGCAGATGAAGCGTCGTCGCACCATCCGCTGCTTCTCGCCGCGACCCATTCCGGCGGGGGTATTGGAGTGGTGCCTGTTGGCCGCCGGCACGGCCCCCAGTGGGGCCAATCATCAGCCCTGGCACTTCGCCGTGATCACCGACGCCCAACTCAAGCAGCAAATTCGCCAGGCGGCCGAGCAGGAGGAGCAGGCCTTTTACCACGGCCGGGCCCCTCAAGAGTGGCTGGATGCACTGGCGCCGCTCGGGACGGACGAGCACAAGCCTTTCTTGCAGGAGGCCCCTGCCCTCATCGCCATCTTCTCCAAGTCTCATGGGCACGACGCGGGAGGCAAGAAGCGCAAAAACTATTATGTCAGCGAGTCGGTGGGCATCGCCACGGGAATGTTGATCACCGCACTGCATCAGAGCGGGCTCTGTTGTTTGACGCACACACCCAGTCCTATGGGCTTTTTGCGTCAACTGCTGGGGCGGCCCGCCCAAGAAAGACCGTTCTTACTGTTGGTGGTCGGCTATCCGGCCCAAGGAGTGGAGGTTCCCGTGATTGATAAGAAGCCCCTGGAGGCCATCGCCACCTTTTATGCATAGAACTACGCAGAGACTGTTGGCACTGCTGCTGACCTGGCTGGTGGTGATGCTTCCAGTCCAGGCTCAGGCCCCACCCGACCTGGCCAGGCTGATCGATGTGCTGGAGTGGGTCATCGAGGTTCCCCTGACCGATGGACAACGCCAGGAATTGTCGCCAATATTGACCTCGTTGCCTCCGGCCCGGCTGCAGCAACTGAGCGCCGACGCCGATCAGTTAGCCCCGCTTCTTCCCCAGCAACGTAGCTTGTTGCGACCGAAAATGCGCTCGCAGCTGCTGGGCCCTGCCGACCTTCTTGGTCAGTGGCTGCAGCGCACCCAAGCCGGCGCCGGGCAGATCGTGGTGGCCGGCGAGCCTCCCCTCACCCAGCAGTCACTGGCGGCCTTTTGCGAATGGCTGCTCTTCACCATCGATCCCACCACCTCACCGATACCCTCCGCGCCGATGGCCTCCACCTTGGAGGGCGTTCTCAGCGGCCTCTACCCCGACCTCAACCCGGGGCAACGCGCCCAACTGGCCAGCCTGCCTCAACAGTGGGCCGGCCTGCGCAAAAGGTGGCCCGCTCTCAGTTCGGCGGAGCGAGACCAGTTGTGCGCGCAATGGCGCATCATGCTGGGGCCCCTTTTGGGGCGCAGCCAGAAAATGCGCCTGGCCAGCGCGGCCGTGGATTCTCTCAGCAAGGCCATCGAGGCCAATGCAGACGCCGCCGGTCTGGCTACCAGGCTGGCCAAAATCCGCTACCTCTCCACCAGCTTGCGCCAGGAGAAGGACCAGCAGTGTTCGTCCCTGGCAGACCAGTTGGACATGGCCATCTTCGATATTCAGCAGGGTCAGGAGCAGCTGGAGTCGATGCAAAAGTTGAACGACTTGTCGACTCAGATCGCGGAACGCTCCAAACTGCCCGGCAACGACCTCAACTCGCTACAGCCGATGTTCTTCGTTCGAGGTGGTATATTTGTGGGCAACGATGGGGGACTGCCTTACCGCTATTAGCCCAGCCACTCGGTCAGCACTTCCCGGCTGTGCTCGCCCAATCGCGGCGGAGGGCGCAAGTCCAGCCGAGGGCAGCCCGAGAAGGCCAGCGAACGCATTCCGGCCAGGCCTTGCTCCTGTAGCAGGTCTTGGGCCTGATGCAGGGCCTGGCCAACACTTTGCAGGCGTCCGGCCGGCACTCCGCAGCGCTCCAACCGGCCTAATAACTCTGCGCTGAGTCGCTCGGCGGCCGCAGCCTGGAGCCGGGGGCGCAGTTCTTCGCGGCGGCTCACGCGCACCGAGTTGTGGGCATACCCCTCGGCCAGTTCGGGCTGACCCAAAGATTGGCACAGGCTGGCAAATTGCTTATCGGTGCCTACCGCCACCAGCAGTTGGCCGTCCCGGCAGTCGAGCAAAGTGCCATAGGGAAAGAGATTGGGATGCTCGGTGCCGGAGGGTTGCGGGTCGTAGCCGGTCATCAAGAAATTGGTGGCCTGGTTGAGCAACGAAGCCAGCGCCGTGCGCCACAAGGAGACTTCAACCACTTTGCCCCAGCCGCTCCGTTCCCGCTCGAGCAGCGCCACCAGCAGGCCTTCTTTGAGTTGATGAGCGGTGAGCACGTCGATGAAGGCTACCGGCAGCCTGCAGGCGGGGCCGCCCGTGGGCCCATTGCTGGCCATGTAGCCGGCTTCGGCCTGAACCAGTACGTCAAATCCGGGGCGAGCGCTGGCGGGCCCGTAGCCGGTCACCCAACCGGTGATCAGTCGCGGGTACAGAGTGTGCGGATGAGGCCAGGGCAGCCCCAGTTTCTCGGCCTGACCGGGCCGAAAGTTGGCCAGCAAAATGTCGGTTTTGGGCAGCATCCGGTGAAGGGTTTGCAGTTGCTCAGGTTGCTTCAAGTCCAGGGCCAGTGAACGCTTGCCCCAGTTGACCGAGCAAAAGTAGGCGCAGCGGCCGTCCTCGGCCGCTTCGCCGGCCAACTTCCAGCCGCGAGTGGCGTCACCGCCCTGGCTGGGATTTTCCACCTTGACCACATCGGCGCCCAGCTCTGCCAGGAAGAAGCCCACCGAAGGGCCGGCCAGGATCGAGGCCAGTTCTAAAACACGCAGCCCGCTTAAGGGACTCAGAAGCGGCTGAAGCCTACGTCGGGCATTTCGTCTTCCCGAGTACGGCGCGCGCCTTTCACCACCACCACCGAGCCCACCAGGCGGTCGTGCAGGGCGCAAAAGCGTTGCCAGCGAGAGGCGAGCAGGTAGTCGTGGTTCATGCAGTCTGCTTCGACAGGGGACCGGAAAATACTTGTTACAGTTGGTGCACGTTGAGGCGGTGCTCACCCACCTGGCGTCCGTGCAGGAAGATTTGAAAAATGTAGGACCCCGATTCGGTAAACACAATCTGGTTCATGTCGATCTGGACGTGGGCCGATTGAGACTCGTCTTCCAGGGTGAAATACATTTCCGGCGACTGATGAAGCAGGGCTGTCTTGGCCGGATTGAGCATCTTCACCACCTGCACTTGAAAGCCGCGTCCGCCGCCCCAACTGAGCAGCACCGAGAAGCGCGGCTGGGTGTAGGGGAACTGTGTCGCAAACAGGTCCGAAAAAAGCCCGTAACAATTCATCTTGCCACTGGGCGCGGGGACGACGGATTCACAAAAGAGAAAACTGCGTAGGACCGGTTCCACAGATTGCCTTCCTTTTCGAGGTTGGCGCTTCGGGCCAGGCGGGCATGTTCCTGGGCAGCTAAGGAACCCAGTACATCGGGTTGGGCAGTTTGAAAATCGACTCGGCGTAACCGCCCTGCAGGTCGCTATCCTGGTCCCCGATATTGACCAGAATGTTGTAGCCGGCCTGGGCCAGCCGCTTGCGGTTTTCGGATTTGAAGGTCGCCGCCGTCTGTTTACTGCCGGCCTCCTTGAGCACCAGTTCGGTCCAGTCCTCATAGCCGGCTTGGCGCAGGTTGTTTTCGGTTTGCACCCGCTGCATTTGAGTTCGTTGCGAGATCAGCAATACCGCCACGCCTTTGCCGCGAGCATAGCGGTAAAGGTCACGCACGGCCTCCAGGGGCGGGGCCAAACCCTTATCGATCCAGGCGTTCCATTGAGTCGTCTGGTAGGCAAAGTCCATTTCGTCCATATAGCTAAAGTTGGAGAGGAGGGTCTCGTCGATGTCGAAAACGATGGCCGGCTTGCCGTCCACCGGATTTTGCAGACGAAAATCCAGGTAATCTCGGGCTTTGCCCGCCACATACTGAATCTCTTCCTTGTAGAGCGGCCCTCGGCAATACTCGCGAGTCAGGTTTTTGGCCACTCCCACGTTGAGCACGCCATATTCCCCCCTCAGGAAATCGTTGGTCACCGGTTGGGCGGCCAGCGGGCTCAGCAGACTGAATCCCAAGAGTATAGACAGGAGCGGGAACTTCATCGGGGGGTCCTTTCTCGACGGTCGGCAAGGTTTCTGGGCGTGATGCAGAAACTCTGCCTTGTGGAACAACAAAAATTTGTGATTTTGACCGGCCTTTCTGGAGCCGGCAAGAGTCTGGCCGTTAAAAGCCTCGAAGATGAGGGCTTCTTTTGCGTTGACAACCTCCCTCCCGCCTTAATTCCTAAGTTTGCCGAGCTGTGCGCATCTTCTAGCGTCAATCGACTGGCCATGGTGATCGACGTGCGTGGGCGTAGCTTTTTCCACGAACTGCAAGAAGCCCTCAATCAGTTGCCGCCGACGGGCTTTGAGCCCAAAATTATCTTCTTCGAGGCCAGCGAGGCGGTGCTGGTGCGGCGCTTTTCGGAAACTCGCCGGCGGCACCCGCTCACCGCTCAGGGCGGAGTGCTCCAGGCCATTCAGCAGGAAGCTCGCGAATTGGCGGGTCTGCGCGGTATGGCCACCAAAATTCTCGACACCACCAACCTTACCCCCAGTCAACTGCAGGGCCTGCTGCGCGAGACGTTGGAATTGGAGGCCAGCCCGGGCAAGGTGCAGGTTCACGTACTCAGCTTCGGCTTCAAGCACGGTCTGCCGCCCGATGCTGATCTGGTGTTTGATGTGCGCTTCATCGCCAATCCTTACTACGTGCCCGAGCTGCGCCGCTTAACCGGCCTGGATGCTCCGGTGGCCAAGTTTGTGTTGGAGCGGGCCGATGCCAAGGAGTTTTTGGAGCGGGTCGAGGGCTTGCTCCAGTTTTTGTTGCCCAAGTATCAGCTGGAAGGGAAGCATCAAGTGACTCTGGCCATCGGTTGCACCGGCGGGCAACATCGTTCCACCGCCATTGCCGACCGAATTTCTCGAGACTTGCGCCGCTCCGGTTACTCGATCACCGTCCAGCACCGCGATCTGGAGCGTGAACAGCAGAGAGTCGCCGCCATCTAAGTGACTCTCCAGCTGACCCGATGGTTAAAATGGTTTGCCCCGGGGATGCGTATCAAACGCTGGCTGTTTTTAGCCACCGTGGGCGGCATTTCATTTTCCGCGGGTCTGCTTATGGCGGCCGACTTTGTGGCCGTCCGGGTGCGCCATTGGGTGGGCGATCCGCCCGTGCCTCCCAAGCTGACAGGCACAGCCTTGATGATCGTTGGCCTTTGGATCGTGGTTTTTGCGCTGCGGCGCTTTTTCCAGATTCTCAGTTCGGCGGTTGCCTTTCAGCCTCGCAAACAACTGGTCGAGGTCCTCTACGACCGGCGCTACCTGGACCAGGGCTTAAAGTTGGTGGCCATCGGTGGAGGCACCGGCCTCTCCACCCTGCTGCGCGGGTTAAAGGCTTACACCAGCAATGTCACCGCCGTGGTTGCCGTGAGTGACGACGGCGGCAGTTCGGGCAAGTTGCGTCAGGAGTTAGGCATTCTGGCCCCCGGCGACGTGCGTAACTGTCTGGTGGCGCTGGCCGACGATGAATCGCTGCTCAAAGAACTCTTCAGCTATCGCTTCGCCCAGGGCGGTTTGGAGGGCCATTCCTTCGGCAACTTATTTCTGGCCGCTCTCACCGATCTGGCGGGTGACTTTGAGGTGGCCATTCAGCTCTCCAGTCAGATTTTGGCAGTGCGCGGCCAGGTTCTGCCGGCCACTCTCAGTCCGGTCAACCTCACCGCCTGTTACTCGGATGGCAGTGTGGTCACGGGCGAATCGGCCATCCCCAAGCATCCCGTGGAGACGCGCATCGAGCGCATTTCGCTGGAGCCCGCTGAAGTTCAGCCGCCCAAGCAGGTGATTCAGGCCCTGGAGAACGCGGATGCCATTCTTCTTGGCCCGGGCAGCCTCTATACCAGCGTCATTCCCAACTTGCTGGTGCCGGAAATCGCCCAGGCTATTCGCCGTTCTTCGGCGCCCAAGGTCTATGTGTGTAACGTGATGACCCAGCCTGGCGAAACCGACGGAATGGGAGCCGCCGATCACGTGGAGTCGCTGCTCAAACACGCCGATGTGGGCATCGACTACGTGCTGGTCAATCTGGGCGACCCCGAAAAATTGGCCGACAAGTATCGGGCTGAAGGGGCGCACCCTGTTGATCCTCAGCTTGAAAGACTGGCGGCCTTGCGCGTGGAGGGGGTGGGCACGAGCATGCTCAGCGAAACCGACTGGGTTCGCCACGACCCGGACCGCCTGGCCAGAACGATCATGGATCTGATCGCACGCCATCGAGGCAAAGACGTAAGTCAGCGCGGAACTGCTCGCCTGCGCGCCGTCAAGTAGGGGAACTCTTATTTGTAGGCAATGGCGGCGCTGGTGGCACCTGTCAGGGGGATGAACTCTATTTTCTGGAAACCAGCGGCCTGGCACCAACCGGCGAACTGAGCGCCGGTGTAGTCGAAGCCTCCCCGCGTCTCGATTAACATGTTGAGGGATACCAGCAGTCCAACGGTGTTGCTGCGGCGAGCATCGTCGATGACGTTCTCGATGGCGATGAACATTCCACCCGGGGGCACGGCCTGATAGGCCTTTCGGATGAGGACCTGCTTCTGATCCTCATCCCAATCGTGGAGAATGTTACCCATGGTCACGACATCGGCTTCCGGGAGGGGATCCTTGAAGAAGTCGCCCTCCTGAACCACTACTCTGGCGTCGGCGCCCATTGCCTCGATGTGTCGTCGAGCCACCGGCGCGACTATGGGAAGATCAAAGGAGATGCAACTGAGGTGGGGGTGCCGGCGTGCGATGACGCTGGCCAATGTGCCGTTGGCTCCGCCTACATCGCAGAATGTCCGGTGGCCCGTGAAGTTGATTTTCTCCGCCAGCATCAAGAAATTTCCCATCTGAAAGCCTTGCATGGCTCGCAGAAATTGCTCCAGTCGCGGCTCATCGGAGTAAAGTACTTCGAAGAGGCCTGCCTGATGCTTGATCTCATTTTGAGGCTCTCCAGTGCGCAAGCCCTGGCTGAGATTCGCCCAAAAAGGATAGAGGCGGGAGCCGGCCATTTCCAGGAAACCACCCACATAAGCGGGTGAATTCTTGTCCAGGAATGCGGCGGTTTCTGGGGTATTCTGGTAGAGCGCCTGGTGACCATCGCCCTGGCGCTCAAGCAGTTTCATCGACAGCAGAACATCGAGAAAGTCATAAAGTCCGCGAGGATGTAGCGCCAGTCGGTCGCCGATCTGAGCGGCCGTGAGCGGGTGGGCGGCCAGCACTGTGAACAGGTCCAACTCCACGGCCGAGAGCAGTGCCTTGGAGCCCATAAAGCCCAGGCCAACCTGCATAATGTGCTCCGGTGTTAGATCGGCTTTCAACGTTTCCTGTCCCCTTTGCCTTTACAAGTCGATATTAGCGGGCTTCAAATTCGATACGTGTGACCGGTTGTTGGCTGTCGCAGACCAGTCGGGGGAACTGCACAAAGCCGTTCTGACCGGGATTTAAATCGCGCACCAGTTCACTGAAGCGAGCCAGCAGTTTACCGCTCTTCTCATAGACGGCCACTCGCACCAGTACCCACTTGAAAGCCTGTTGGCCCTCGTTTTTGATGCGTACGTAGCCACGGATCTGGCCAGCTTCCGGGGCCAACTGAACTTGCTGCATCTGAATGGGAAAGTCGCGCTGCTCGCTGCTGCCCCGCAAAGCGCCTTCGCCCAAGCCCTGGGAAAGCAGTGGGCCGTAAAGGTCCATGGTGTTCCCGTCGGAACTGCGACGGTACGTGCACTGCAGGGCTTCGGCCACCTGGTCGACATCCACAAAAATACGATCTTGCTGGATATGCTGCTCCAGGCGCAGGGGGCGGCCTTCCAGGCTGATGGGCAGAATCTGATTGAGGCTGGGACCGCCCTTGCCTTTACAGGCCACCTGCAACTTGCCCTGATCCACCTGCCAGCTGCATCCCAGCGACTCCAACAGCCCGTCCAGTGGCGCCAGAGTGCGCGTGGTCGACCAGCGCACCGGACCGCCAAATGGTTGATTGCGCACGAACAGTTGGGGTTCGGCCGCCACGCTGGCAGTGAGTGCCGCCAGGCAAAGAAGTCGTTTCATGGGGTGGCCCCTCCGGGATGCTTTCCAAAATAGAACCGGGGCGGTTCTAAGCCCTGGCGAGTTCGCTCCGGCACGGCCTGGTAGTCAAAGGGGCAGTGCCGACAGCCGTTGCCGCAGCAGTAACCCCGACGCCACAGATAGTGCTCGGTGAGAACAAAGTTTCCGTTTTCCATGTAGAATTCATCGTCCTGCAAACTAGGCACGGGGGTTTCCAAATACTTTGCGCAGTTCTTCATAGAGAGGCCCCATGGTGCGCGGATGAACGGGCTGTACATTGGGCCCTACCAGAGCGTGCAGACTGTGGCCTATGGCCACCTGCTGGCCGCCCGATTGACTTAGCGCGTAACTCATCTGCAGGCGCACTCCTTTCATCCAGTCGGCCCGGGTGGTCAGGTGCAGGGTGTCGCCGTAGGTGGCACGGCCCAGGATCTCGACCTGATACGACAGAACAGGAGCCAAAATGCCCTGCGCTTCGAATTCGTTGTAGGGCTGAAGATGCTGACCAAAAAAATCAGTGCGGCCCTGTTCAAAATAGACCGGGTAGTGAGAATGATGGACCACTCCCATTCGGTCTGTTTCGGCATATCGTACGGCGATCAGGCTCAGGCTTTCCACGCCTGAAGCGGGTTCGGATCCGCCTCAACGGATCCTGGCGGTTGGAGGAGAAATGAAGGCGATTCTATTGGACTGGGACGGCGTTTTGTGCGATTCCCTGTCGCTCTACTACCAGCTGTATGGCGAAGCTTGTCGACGCTGGCAAAAGGCTTTTCCGATCCAGACGGTGGAGCAGTTTTTGGATTGGTACGATCCGCGCTGGGAAGAGAACTACTACGAGATGGGCTTTACCCCCGAAGAGTTTGGCGAGGTTCAGGTGTGGGCGGACCAATGGTTGGACTACTCCCGAGCGCCGCTCTTCGCCGGAGTGGCTCAAAATCTGCGCGAGTGGAGCAAGCAGGCTCCTATGGCCATTGTATCGACCACCTCGTCACTGCTCATTCGCAAAAGATTGGGCGCCGAACCCGGGTTGGAAGAGTGTTTTCAATACTTTAAGGGCGGCGAAGACGGCTGTTCCGAGAAGCGCGAAAAGGTGGCTCACACTCTGCGAGCGCTTGGGGCAACGGCCGGGGTCATGGTCGGCGACACTCCACTCGACGTCGACGCCGGCCAGCACAACGGCTTGCGGACCGTGGGGGTGACCTATGGCTGGGTCAGCCCCCAAAGAGTGCGCGCCGCCCGCCCCACGAGGCTGGTTGAGCGTCCCGAAGACCTGTATCAGGCGGTGCTCGATTGCTTAAAGTAGGCCCCAAGATTCTCTCCCTGGTGGGCCGCAGTGGGGTGGGCAAGACCACGGTGTTGGAGAGCTGGCTGCCCTATTTGCAGGAGCAGGGCTACCGGGTAGGCCTGGTCAAGCACAGCCACCACCCCCTGGCTGACGATCCGCCTCAGAAAGATACGGCCCGACTGTCCGCCTGCGCCTGGTCGCTCTTGAGCACCCCCAGCGGGATGCAGATTCGCGGTCAACTAGAATGGACGGCCCTGGTGGAGTGGTTGTCCAATCAGGTGGACCTGGTGCTGGTGGAGGGTGGCAAAACGTCCCCGTTCCTCAAAATCGAGGTGGTGCGCCAGCACCCGCCCATCATGCCCATCAATCAGGTGGTAGCCAGCCTGGGCCAGGCCGTAGCCGGGCTGCCTCACTTAGCGTGGGGCGACCCGGCCGGCTGGACCCGATTTTGGCAGGACCTGGCCGGTCCTTAGACCAGGCTGGCGTCGCGGAAGAGGGGCTGATCGGCGGTGCCGAAGTTCAGCTCATAGCGTGCCTGGAAGTCGGCTCGCGAATAAGCGTGATTTTGGGTGCCGTAGCGTTCCACCACGTAGGCCGAGGCCACGCTGCCCAGCCGTCCGCACAGGGGCAGCGGAAGGCCCCGCACCAGGCCACTGATGAGACCGCCACGAAAAGCATCGCCAGCGCCGGTAGGGTCGACCACTGCCTCGATTTTGGCGGCCGGCACTTCCACCACGTCGCCGGAGCGAGTGGTGATGCGACTGCCTTTTTCGCCCAGCGTGACCACCAGTATCTCGACCTCGGCCAGAATTTCGGCTTCGGATTTGCCAGTCTTTTCGCAGAAAACCGAGAATTCATAGTCGTTCAGCACCAGCACCTTAGCGCCCGGGGCTCCCGACCACAGTTTGTCGCCTTCCATGGCGGTAACTTGAAAAGAGGGGTCATAGACGAAGGGGATTTTTGCCTCGCGGCACTCCTGCGCGTGGCGCAGCATGGCCTCCGGGTCATCGGGAGCAATTACGCAGATCTGGGGGTTGGAGCCGGCACTGGCTTTCAGGCTGATGTCGCGGGCCTTGCTCATAGCACCCACGTAAAATCCGGTAATCTGGTTGTCGGCTCGATCGGTGGTGATGAAGCAGGTGGCCGTGACTTCGTCTTCTGATCGGTGGATGGCACTGACGTCCACCCCCTGCTCGCTGAGCCAGGCGCTGTATTCGCTGAAGTCGCGTCCGGCGGCGGCCACGATGCGCGGATGCTCGCCCAAGAGCGCCAGTGTGTATGCGATGTTGGCGGCACAGCCGCCGCGCTGCTTTTTGAGCTTGTCGACCAGAAAAGAGATGTTAATGCAGTGGAGTTTGTCGGCCAGAATGTGGTCCTTGAAGTGGCCCGGGAAATCCATTATGTAGTCGTAGGCCAGCGACCCCGTAACCAAAATGTTCCCCGTGCGAGTAGGCTGAGTCATAGATTCATTCCTTCCGACCAAATCCCGTGGGACGCAAAGCCCACCAGGCAACCACACTTTGCGGCCCCGTTGGCAATTCCCGCCCGACATGGTCGGATTTTTCGCATAGAAGCACCGAATTAGACCGAGCGGGCCGACCCCATCTGAAAGGGCGAACCGCCCACACGGAATACGGTTTCCCAGCTGTCCAGGCCAAAACCGGCCGCCTCCAGGCTCAGCCGAGGTCGTCGGTTCAGGTGGCAACCACCGCTCAACCAACTCCAGGCGGGCGTCAGCAGGTCGTGGACGCGACCCCAGGCTGCGCTGCCCCGTTCGTGTTCTAGCAAATGGAGGCGCCCCTCTGGCTTAAGCACTCGCCGGGCCTCGGCCAGCACGGCGGCCACCTCATTCACACTACACAGCACCAGCGTGCCGACCCAATGGTCCACCGAATGCGCAGGCAGCGGAATCTGCTCGGCTCGCCCGGCCACCACCTCGATGTGCGAGTTGGCTCGCTGGCAGGCTCGCTCTCGCATGGCGGCATCGGGCTCTATGGCCAGCACTCGGCAGTGTTGGCCATAGTGAGAGAAGTTGAGTCCCGTGCCGGCCCCTGCCTCTACGATCTGACCGCTCAGTCCAGCGCACAGACGCGACCGACAGGCCGATAAAAATCGCCTTTCCAGTGGACTGAGCAGCAGATCGTAGCAGGCCGAGCAGTTCACCGGCGCTTAGGCGGCCAGCGCCTGGATGTGCTGCACCAGTTGTTGAGGCGTAGGCAGGCCGTCAATGCGACCCACCACTCGACCTTTGCGGAAGAACACCAGCGACGGTATCCCCGACACGCGCAGGCGTCCTGCCCACTCCTGGTGGCTATCGATGTTGACTTTTAGCACTTGCACTCGTCCCTGATAGGCCCGGCCTACTTCCTCTAGCAGCGGAGCCAGGCTCCGACACGGGCCGCACCAGGGCGCCCAAAAATCCACCAGCACCAATTCGGGGGTGCTGGCCAGAACTTGTTCCAGGCCCCGATCCGAGACCTCTTTGACGGATTGACTTTGCATACACTGCTCTCCTTCTTGCGCACCAGGGCGCGCTTGAATCTTGTGTATTCAATTATCCGAATTACGAAATAGTTCCGGCGGTAGAGTTCAGCTTACTGTAGCCAGTGAGCAATTGCCTACCAGGCTTCACGTTGACAAGGAGGAGAGTTCTCCCGCCCTAATGACCGCTCCTATCCTGGACAGCGATCTGATGGTAGGGCTGGGGGGGGTTTACGGGCTTTGCCACGGTGGCGGGGCGGGCGAATATCCCGCACGGTATTTTGGGCCGCCGACCCGGCCGACTCGCCAGGCCGTGCTGACCGGGACTCTCTTTGACCGGTCTATTGTGAATCCACCCTGGTCGTCCCTTGTGGTCGCGAGTAGAATTGAGGCGCCGGATTCACCCGGTCGAGGTGTTCTTTCCAACCCGAGTCCTGGAACGGCCGAGTTGTGGGGAACTCGTAATAGGGCAAGACGGCGCCCAGGCACAACACGGGACCTCGCAAGCCGGGATACATTACATAGAGGGCCCGGGGTCGACCAATCGCACACTGTAGCGTCTCCCCCGTCTGAGGGATGTGAGCAAAGCTGGCTACTCGAGGAGCGTCATCAAGCGGGGTTAGATACGCATTTCCCCCGTAGAGCATAACGCCGGCCAACTTTTCACCATATTCCGCTACAAACCGTCGGTCCGAATCATTCAGAGGAAGCTTGTGGAGTTGTTTGATGCTGAGCAGTTCCAGTCGTCGACACAGGCTTTCCAGATTGCGCCACGAGGTGCGAAGGTCCCGCCCGGACTGATTCAGGACCCGCCGATAGTCCGACGGATCGACTGCGGTCTTGTCGAGTTGATCTGCCAACTTGAGGTAAGCCTCGGCGCAATTCTCCGTCGGCGTTCCCGCCAGGGAAAAGAACGGTTCTTGGTAGAGCGACAGTTCGTCCTTAGGCGATGTGGCCAGGAGGCCCCTTACCTCGCGGGCCATTTCGGGCTGCGCTGGCAGTTCCAGCCCAGGTTCCAGCATCGCCTCCGTGCTGGCCACCAGCTCCGCCATGGCCCCGAAGAATTCTGGATTTGGCTCCACGTAACCAGGTTCGGACTCTTGTAGCGATCCATAGTTTACCGCCAACTTGCCGTGCAAATCCCAGGAGTGAAGAAGCTGAGCCCAGCCGGCTAACACCGTCTGCTGGGATTTTCGCTTCCAAGACTCGGTTCGCATAAAGTCCGGGCAGCCCGAAGGCGGGTTGGACAAATGCTTCAATACTTTGACGTAGGACGAAGTGAGCGAGCGGTCGTCCCCCTTGGTGGCTTGTAACCTGAGCCAGATCTCATTCCCATCGGGAATTCGTCCCTCAGCTAGAATTTCGCTTGCCACTTCCATGTCCGGGCTCACACGTGGCGGAAGAACTCTGGCGTTGAGTTGAGGCAGGTCCCGAAATTGGTCGTTGACACGCTCCTGCCAGCGTGTCCAAAGATACTTCCCCGAAGCTCGTTGCTCGCAAATCACAAAAGTGTTGTAAGAGGTCGGACCATCGAAGACGCTGGGGTTGTCGGGTTCACCTATCAACGCCCAAAAGTCCTGCCAGAGACTCAGTGACTCGTGGCTGGGGTTGGCGGCCCGCCGGATCATTTCCATCGCAAGCCATTCCTGCGCGTGTTCCCATCGGAACGGCACCAGTTGCAGCCAGCGAACGGCACGGTAGTAACAACTCAGGTCGGGGTTCGTAGCGTAGAAGCCGGTGGGCGCAAATCGACGGTAGTCCAGGTCCAGCCCGAGAGTGGGAGATTGCGACCTCCCCGCCGCCTGCTCGATGCGGGACAGCTCCTGGGCCGTCTCTGAATCGAGCGAACCCGTGCCCGACGACAAGTGCTGAGCGATCTCCAACACCCAGGCCGCGCGTTGGTAGCCTGCCTCGATCAGGGCGGAATCCCCGGCGAAGTCGCCTCGCTTCTTTGGCAGGTTCTCACGCCATTCACTAAGCAATCGGTTGAGTAGAATGGCGTTGCGTATCTCGGCCGCTCGCAAGCTCTCTTCTAACAAAACGTGAAATCCGTTCAACAGGCTGTCACTGGTAATAAACAGCGGATACTCAGACTGGAGATAGGGTTGGAACGACTGCTGAAAGGATTCGCTTCCAACACAAAGTCCATGACGGTCCAACTCCTGCTGCTCCATTTTGCTGGGTTTGGCTGAAATCCATTGGGTAAGCACCAACGCCAGGACACACCATCGAAAGCAAATTCTCACGGAACACTCCGATTCAAGAAGTGCATTCGTTCCAACGTAACCGTTCACCCCCCTACGAGTCTGGAAACCAGCCCCTCAGGCCAAATGATCCATGGCCTGAGCCACGTGACCGTCATCCTCATCCCCGCGCCAGCCGATAAAGAAGTCCTGCCATTGCGAACCAGTGCGTCGAAGAAGACGACGACTTTAAAGTGGAGGAGGGGGGGCAACGGGGCGGGACGGTCCCCCTCCACCTTAAGCCCGCGTGTTGCGGGTGACTCTCAGCCGGCTTTAGCCGGCACAGCGACTGTAGTCGCAATCCGAATCCACCACCTTTCAGGTGGTGGTGGCCCGCCCCTCAATTACAACGGAGGTTTCGCTGTTTATTCGCAGGTACCGCCTGGTTTTGCACCTTTTTGGGGTTGCGCCCGGCGAGACTTAATTGTCCAGCCAGGACCTGACCCCGCCCACCAGGGCACCCAGTGCGGCACTGGCGATGACGCCCTCCGTTCCAAAGGCGCTGCCAGCCAATGCCAGAGCGGCCCCGCCCGCTCCGAGGAGACAAACTGTTTTGGCGGTCCCCAGCATTCCGGCGCCAGCTCCTACAACTCCAGCGCCGATAATTCCAGGAGTGCCGGCCCACGAGCCCAGGGCGGCCGGGGCGGCAAACTGGAGTGCTCCCAAAACGACGTTTTCGATCAGACCGCTGACCGGGCTGGAGGGTTCAAACGTGTCTTTCGGGGCGTCCGGAGCCTGATGGCTCTTGGCAGGACTCAAGGCTTTGAGAACTGGCGCCTGTGCAGATTGCTGAGTCTGAATAGTCATCGGAGGCTCCTCGAATTCATCTTTCTGTTAACTTAACGACGACCCCTCAAAAAAATCGGATATGGCCTGGATGTCCGCGTTGCGCTGTGCCTTATCAACCCTTTCCCGTCTTACCGGTTCTGCTCGTCGACGACGTGGTCGACGAGCGCCTAGAATCAAGGTGAAGGGGCTGAGAGATATCGAGACATCCCGTAAAGCCTGACCGGATAACAGGAAGCCGGTTCACCGCGCCAATACCCACCGTGCCCCTCGATTCTGTCCCCCGCTAAGCTCGCTGGCCATCGAGGTCAGGTCTGATTCTCTGCTCCACCCTCGCGGGCTCATCGTGCTGGAGGTCAAAGGCGGGTGGTATGCACCTGCTCTGGAGTCAGCTCGGGGAAAGTGATTTTGTGCGCGGCTATTCCGCAACCTTTCCGGACTGCCGGTTTATGGGCAGCTTACCGCCTGGAGCATTCCCGCCTCTCGGGCTGCTTGGTGTTTAACTCCAACCAAGGAACTTACTTCGCCCAGAAAGCAAACCACTAAGACCGGCGAAGACAACAACGTGCTGCGACTGGACATTGCCCCCGCTTTGTTCCGCTGGGCCCGAGAGCGAGCCAGGCTCAACCCCGAGGCCAATCGTGCGAAATAAAAGGATGCAATGCAGGCCAGGCTAACCCGAAACAGAGGGTTCACGTTGCTTGCGTCATTTTCCGGTAGTGAGGCATCCATTGGCCATCAGCCCTCATCTCAATAGCATCCCCGCCCTTCCTGGCTGACTGGAACCACTTCAGGGTTTGAACCGAACAGTCCCCACAGGACGCCAACATCTCTCTATCGGTGGCCGAATGACTCAGCAGCCCTCTGCCCCCAAACACGAGGGCCAGTCTTTTGTCGGCAGAAACAGCGGGATGTCAGTCTGTGGCGGCAGTTGGGCGACGGTCAGCTGGAGGGGTCGCCACTGGATGCTTGTTGTCATCAAAATTTGACGACTCAAAGCACGGATGCTAGCATGGGGCCATGCGAACTACCGTCACGCTTGACGATGATCTCTATTTAGCGATCCAAACGCAGGCCCGACAACTGAGGAAGCCCTTTAAAGTGGTGTTGAACGAGATATTGCGCCTGGGAGTCCAGGTCAGGCATTCGAAAGCGAAAAAAGTCGGCGTCCAGCTGAAGACCTACCCTATGGGTCTACCCGAGGGACTGAGCTACGACAACATTGGAGAACTCTTGGAGCAACTGGAAGGACCTCTCCACCAGCCTTGAAGCTGATTGATGCGAACCTGCTTCTCTACGTCCACGACAGCACTTCCGAATACCATTGCGCGGCCTTGGACTGGTGGACCCAACAACTTGAAGCCGACCGCCTGATAGGAATCCCCTGGCTCACTGTCTCCGCCTTTCTGCGTATCAGCACTCACCGCGCCCTGCGCCGCCCGTTGTCGTCCGGAGAGGCTGTAGAGATCGTCGACAGTTGGTTTCAGTACGACCAGGTTAGACCCATTTCTCCAGGTGCGAACTTTTGGGCTTTCTTCAGGCAGGTCGTTGTGGAAGGACAGGTTGTCGGCCCATTGATGTCTGATGCGAAGCTGGCAGCACTTGCCCTCGAATGTGGCGCCATTGTGAGCACCAATGATTTAGATTTTCTTCGATTTCAAGCGGTTCAAGTCGAGTTTCCCCTGCGCCAGCGGTGAGCTGGTCTTATCAAGGAGATGACGGACCTCATCGTGGCGAAAGTTAGGGAATTCCACGTTGGTGACGCCAGTGTCGGCGGTGACCGGAAAGTCACACGTCCGCGCCACAGTTTAAATGGGACCTCTCTCAGGCAAGGTCGCGCTCGATTTCCAGGAAATCCAGTTTTTGTCGGCGGAAGTCCTCTTTGAAGGCCTCGTAAACATGCTGGCGGGGGGATTGAAGGCGACATGCAGAGGGCGCGCCTGGCTGTTCTGGCGGTACCACTCCCGAGTGGCCTCCAAGATCAGCCGGGCGGCCACCTCTGGAGCAATCCCTCCATTGGTGCCGAGGGCGGTGAAGTTGAGAGCAAATCGGTATCCACTGCGGCCTACTCCTTGGAGGTCTTCCAGAACCAAACAGCAATCGGGGCAATAACTTTGGCATAGCATTGGCCGCACCCAGTTCACCCTTGCCGACGGAAATCGGATAGACCCGATGGGTGTCTTTGTGTGGCCCGGTGCCTCTGTATCGTCAACGAGAGTTCCGATCAACTCTCGCTACGAGGAGGAGCCCTGACGTCGCCGGGTCAACTGAGGGTCGTCTGACCGGGGCCACCCACACGGCCCAGGCTCCCTCACTGCCGCTATCCCCCAACGGGCAATATCGGCTGACTGCAGGACGATAGAAACCTGGTTCTGACGAGGGGGAGCAAGTTCTCTGACCCGCCTGGACCTGGGCAGGGACGGAGGGGTGATGCTTGTAGGCGGGGACGGCAGAAAAGTCTGACAACGATACGGTCGTTCTCTACCGAATGGGATAAAACCGCTCTGGCCTTTGGCATCAAGCCAGCGCCTATGGCCGCCGACCAACTACGGTACTAGCTTCCGCGTCCTTATGCCCGTCTGAGATGGGTTAGCCAGTTGTCCCAGCGAGGCAGCGCGCGGCGCCAACTGTGGGCCTCGGCCAGGCCCCGAGCCACAGCTTTTTGGGCTTCATTGAAAACGGTTCCAGGCTGGTAGGGCAGGTGCAGGCGGCGCAAACGCCGAGCCCAGTCGCTGTCATCGCGCACCCCCACGGCGGCCCCGCAGGCCAACGCCTCCAGAATGCTCAGACCATAGGTTTCATAGGCGCTCAGGTTAAGCAACTGGTGAATGCTGCCATAGAATTCGCCCATTTGCTTGTGCCGCAGCGGTCCCAAATAGTGCACATTGGCGGGCGAGGTGGGACCTTCCATGCCGGCCACTCTCAATTGAGTGCCGGTGGGCTGCCCCGCCAACCAATCGAGAGCTGTGCCCAGATTTTTGATCGGGTCGTTGCGGGCCGCCCAGCCGTAAATAAAGGGCGGCCCGGGCGGAGGCTGCTGATGGCTCTGCACCGAGACGCCGGCGCGCACAACCGTTCCGCGCAGGCAGGGATAGTGGCCCCGGGCGTTGTTAAGATCGTGCCAGTGCAGATAGGCGGTTGGATATTGGTCGATCAAGCGCGATTCCCAGTCCAGTCGGGTGTTCTCCAGGTGGTTGCGCGGACTGCCTTTCTGGGCTTGCAATGTGTGAAACATAATGCCCCCGGGAAGTTTCAATGACTGCAACAAAGCGGCCGACATCCAATAGTGGGCGGTGGCCACCTCAAAATCGCGCCCCACCAGCCAATCTTGCAGGACTTGCTCAAAGTGAGGCAGGCACTGCCAGGCAGTTTCGCGGGTCCAGGGCAGCCTGGCCTGGCAGGGCAGCCGGTGCACGGTAACCCAAGGAGAGAGTTGCTCTCGCTCATAGTCGCCAAAACTGCGCGTAACCACCTCGGTGGGCACCTGGGTGTGGCTTAAATAGCCAGTCAGCAATACGTTCATGCCACCCGCCAGGTGCTGACCCGGCTGTTCGGTGGGGCAGGTATGGTAGCTGAGCAGCAGGTGCCTCAAGGCTTCTCCCATGTCAGCCGATAAACCGGCCGGTCTACTCCGCCCAGGTCGTACTTATAGCGTTCGGTGCCGCGCAGGAAATCAAACTCACGGACCCCGTCCAGACAGGCCTTCTTGAGGCAAAAACCCAACAAAACCAGGCCCGGAGCCAGGGCGGCGTAGTCGGGATGATAGCCCGAGTTGTAAAGATGGATGGAGCCGGCAAATCGGATTTGATACATGCTGGCCATGGGCGTGCTGCCGTCCCACAGGGTACTCAAGCGGAGCATGTCCGCCTGGCGCAGCGAATCGGTGAGGTCGCGAAAAAAGGCCTCGGATTTGACCATAAATTCGGCCTTCTCGGGAGAACTCAGGCGATGTAGCCGCAAAAAGGTCTCCAGGTCGTCGTCGTGGGTCACGTGTAGGCCGTGTTCACACAGCCTTTCAGCGCGTCGCATTTTGCGGCGCAGTTCGTGGCGCTGTTTCTTGGTCAATCCCTCCAGATAGCTCTCAAAACTGCCATGCAGGGTGACGTAGGGGGATTGGTCGGTAACCTCCAGGCGGTCCTGAGGTTGACGATGAGCCAAAGCCCATGAGTCTGGGCCCAGGTTGGGAAAGGAAACCGGTGCCTCCCAACCCGAGGCTTCGAGACGCAAAGCGCTCCAAAACTCGGCGCTGCTGCCCAGGCCGTCCAGCCGGTCGGCCACATCCTGACCACCCAGCAGTTCCCAGTGGGTGTCGGTTTTGTGAAGCAGAATCAGTTCGCGCTCTTGCCAGCAGCCCAGACGCAGCTGGCCCGCAAAGGACTTGGCCCAGGGTTGCAAAAAAGTGCAGGTTAGAAAAGGGCTGGGCCGTGGGTGGTCCATAACCCTTTTCATCCAGAGGGAGGGATCGATGTCCCCCAGTTTCTCGTACCAGCGCCACACGCCAGGGCGGGTTCCTTTCGAGGAGACTTTCTCCTGGCAAGACCGGCCCAATCTCTCCGCGATTCGCACTTTATCGGAGCAATGCTATCAGGTAGATCAGTGCCGCAACCTGGATGACGGCTTGATTCAGGCCGTTCAGGGCGGACTGGCTCGGGCCTGGCTGGATCAGGAGGGCCGGGCCTATGTGCAGATGGGCCCCAATCAACTCGAGTTGCTGGTGCATCCCCAGTGTCGCGGTCAGGGTTGGGGGCAATGGCTGTTGCAGGCCTCCTTGCAGCAGGCCCAAGGCTGCCTGGAGGTGTGGGCCTATGGGGATCGCCCGCGGGTAGTTGTCTGGCTGGAGAGAGCTCACTTTAAAACTCATCGGGTCCTATACTCCCTGCGTCGCCAAGGACCCCCTCCGCCGGCGCCCGAATGGCCAGGCGGTTGGCAGGTGCGCTCCTTTCGCAAGGAGGATTTACCGGCCTGGCACGCACTACATACCGGTTTGCAGAGCGATCCGGCGCGCGCCTGGAGTGAACACCGCCTGTTGAGCCAATTGCAGCAACCGGATACGCCGGCACAAAATTTTTGGCTGCTCCACCATGACGGTCAGTTGCGTGGTTATGCGTGGCTCAAAAGGGACGAGATTTTCATGTTTGCCCTGGACCCCCAATGTCGTGGCTGCGGCATGGGACGACGACTGCTCCAGTTTGCCCTCTCCCGCTGCAAAGAAGCGGCCTGGGGATATTGCGATGACACTCGCCCCGAGGCGCTGGGACTTTATCATAAGCTCGGCTTCGCCGAGGTTGGGAGAGACCGTTGCCTGCGCCGCTCCATGTAACCGATCTCTTCGGTTTTGTAAGCCAGCAGGGACACCTGTTGCTCGAGACACGCTCCTTCGAAGTCCGAGAAAAGGCGGGCGCCGGTCTGGTTACTGACGTGGATGTGCAGATAGAGCGCAATTTTCGTGGCTACCTTACCGACTTGGTGCCGGGCAGCCAATTAATGGGAGAAGAGGAGGGCGGCAGCGAGTCGGAGTGGACCTGGTGGCTCGACCCTCTCGACGGGACCACCAATTTTATTCACGGTTGGCCCCGTTCGGCCATTTCACTGGCGCTTTACCGCGAGGGCGTGGCCCATCTGGCTGTGGTCCATGATCCTTACCTCAAAGAGACTTTTTGGGCCCAACGGGGCGAGGGAGCCTGGTGCGGTTCGCGCCGCCTGCAGGTCAGCGCCTGTGAACGTGTCGCCCAGGCCCTGCTGGCCACCGGATTTGCCCCCGAGCCGACCAGCCAGTGGCAGTCTTGTCAGGCCCTGCAAGCCCAATCCCATGGCCTGCGTGTCAGTGGCTGTGCATCTCTCGACCTGGCCTATGTGGCTTGCGGACGTCTGGATGCCTTTTGGGAGGTCGACCTCAAGCCCTGGGACGTGGCCGCCGGGATGCTTTTGGTGCGAGAGGCCGAGGGCGTGGTTTGGGACCTGCGTGGTCGACAGGCGGATCTGCGCTCGGCCAACTACCTGGCGGCCAATCCCCGTCTGGCCGAGGTGCTGGCCCCGCAACTCCCCGTTTGTTAACGGCAAGCGGCCGGGCCTCTAACCCGGAAAGAAGTAGCGGCGGCACTCCCCCATCAGGCTCAGGAACGTCTCCGCGTCAGGGTCCAGGGCGGCCTGACGCATGGCCACCAGACCTTCCTCCAGGGCCTGGTAGACCTGAGGGGTGCACTGATTGAAGTGCTGGATCTGGTGGTAGAGTTCGGGGTTTTCGGCGGCCACTTCAGCCGCCGTCCTGGCCTGCTTGGCAAAGGTGGTGCTGGCGATGGGGCCCAGCTTTTCAAAGCTGAGCCCCAGTCGTTGCAGAGCCTGGCCAAAGAGCAGATTGACGGTGTGACTCAAACCCAACAGGCCGCCCATGACCTGATCGTGCTGCTCAAGGGGGATGGGGCACAGGCTGACGGCGGTATCGCGGAAAAGTCGGCAAGCCTGCTCGGTGGCATCCGCCTGGCCCGCGTCACACACCAAAACAGTGCGCCCCGTCAGAACCACCGTGCCAGGGGCAAACATTGGGTGAAGGCTGGCTACCCGATGACCGGCCTGAGCAGCCTGTCTCAAGGGCTGGACCAGATGGCTTTTGAGGGAGCCGATATCAAAAACCAAGGGCTTGCCGGGCAGCTCCAGCGCCTCGTGCAGCGTCTCTGGCAGCAGAGCCAGCGGGGTCGAAAGAACCACCGTATCCCAGTTACGCTGTTGGGCCTGAGCCAGGCTGGCAAAGTCTCCGTCCACCGGGTCACAGGTCTCAACGGTATGCCCCTGCCCCTCTAAAAACTGGCGCAGCCAGCGCCCCATGCGTCCGGCCCCGCCCACAATCAAGATGTGCTGATGACCCCCCTGCTGAGTTATGGGCTGGCTCTCAACCTGAGTGCGCACGGCGGCTTCGATCAGCGATTCCAGCACCGATTCGGCCAGGGCAGGGTCAAAACCCAACTCGCGGGCGGCCGTGCGGGCCCGTTGCATTACGCTGGCCTCCACGCGGAAATCGCGAATGGGCAATTGGGCTCGCCGCTTGGCCTCACCGATACTGCGACTGGTGCGCAGGCGTTCGGCGATTTTCTCCAAAATTTCGCGGTCCAGTTGGGCCACGCGCTGGCGTAAGGTATCCAGATCCTGCTGCGGGTCGCTCATGGTGCTCGGGATTTTGCTGTGCAGGTCGGCAAAGCCTCCATTGCCGATTCAGCTCTCTTCGGTTACCCTGTAACTATGCGCAGCTCTCGCCATCTTTTTGAATTGCTCTTCTTGCTGGCGCTGGTCTCTGGACTGGCTTACCTGTATAGGCCCCAACAGCCCCCCGCCGAGGACCCCAGCTACGCCGAAACCTGCCGACAACTGGAACGAGACTGGGCGAAAGGAGATCTGGACCGCTGCCTGTTGACCTGCAATCAGGTTTTAAGCCGCGAACCTGGAGAGCTTATGGCCTTACGCTATCTGGGAATGGTCTATCTTCGCCGCGGTGATGCGGCCAAGGCCCAAGAACTTTTTGACCGCGGTCTCAAAGCCGATGGCGAATTTGCCGCCGTCATGTATGGCCAACGTTTGGGCCGTCTGTGTCTGGAGCGAGGACGTCTTTACGTGGCCCAAAAGCAGTGGGACAAAGCCTGCAAGGACGCGGACAGAGCCAAGGAGCTTTTCTACCCTTGGGACCAAGAATACGAACTGGCCCAGGACCTCAAATCGTGCGCCCAGTTTGGTGCCGGCAACATTACCGAGGCCCAGAGTGCCTATCCAGACAGCAGCGGAAATGAGTCCATCCAGGCTTTACTGCAGGTTCACTCCGTCAAGTTGAAAGGCCAGCCGATAGTGGGCAAGGCCGGAGCGGCCCCCTGGCACGCCCGGCCCTGTCCCTTGTGTCCTTAAGCCTTGGCGGGGCTGAGCACAGGCAGATGGAGCAGCGTTTCCATACCGGCCTGAGCAGCCTCCAGCGTGAGTTGCACGGGCGGACGCTTCATAAAGAAGGCCGACGGCGCTTCGAGCGGTCCACCCAGTCCGCGGTCGCGGGCGGCCGCGCAGTAGCGAATGGCGTCCATCGCGCAACCGGCGCTGTTGGGCGAATCCATCACCGAGAGGCGAAGTTCGAGCTCGATGGGCTGACCGGCAAAGCCTTCGCCTTCGATGCGCAAGAAGCAGCACTTGTTGTCCTGCAGCCAGGGCACGTAGTCGGACGGACCGATGTGCAGTTGCGACTTGTTGTCGGGCAAGGCCGAAGAGACCGCCTCGGTCTTTGAAATGCGCTTGGACTTAAGACGTTCCTGCCTGAGCATGTTCAAAAAGTCGGTGTTGCCACCGGTGTTCAACTGGTAGCTGCGCTTGACGGTGATGCCACGGTCGGCGAAGAGTTGGGCCAGGGTGCGGTGCACAATGGTCGCACCCAGCTGGGACTTGATATCGTCACCCACGATGGGCAGCCCCTTGGAGCGAAAACGCTCGGCCCATTCCGGGTCAGAGGAGATGAAGACGGGCATGCAATTGACCATGGCCACGCCAGCTTCGAGGGCGGCTCCGGCATAATACTTGGCAGCCTGATCGGAACCCACCGGCAAATAATTGATCAAAACGTTGGCACCACTTTCGCGCAGCACCTTAACCACATCCACCGGCTCCTGGCGGGAAGGCCGGAAAGATACGTCGGCGTCATACTCGGCCATGTGGGGAGCCACACCATCATAAATGGGGCCCATCTGCACGACTACGCCTTCACCGGTCAAATCGCGAGTAAACCAGGGCGTGCAGTTGGGGGCCGACTTCAAGGCTGTGCCCAGCGGCTTGCCCACTTTGCGCTCGTCGACATCGAAAGCAGCCACAACGCGAATATCGCCTACCTGATAACCACCGATATCTTGCTGAATCAGCCCACTGCGGTCACCGTTCTTATAGTAGTCCAGTCCCTGCACTAATGAACTTGCGCAGTTGCCAACTCCGACAATGGCCAGGCGAATATCCGACATTACAGTTCCTCCACAAAGCGTTTGGCGTCCCACACCGTCCACCCATCTCGGCTGCACAGGTGGTGCAGGCCGTCGGGATAGGGCCAGGCGGGATTTGGGTCCCAACGCGTCCATTCCGTTTCTTGATATTGATTCTCGTCCCAGCGCTCTAACGCGTAAACCACCAGGCCACCCCCGTAGGTTTTTGTGCGATTTTGCGCCGGCCGCATCCAGCGTCCCTCAACCTGCCAGGGCAGGCCTGCGGGACGAGCCAGATCGACTCGGGTGATGGCGGGGCTGAGGCGATGTTGTCGCCACGGACCCGTCAAAGTCGGCGCATAGAAGAGAAACGTGTTGTCTCGAGCTCGTCTAGGCTGGTCGCCGACCCACATCCACCATTTTCCGTCAGACCAAATTACCGTAGGATCGACTCCGGCAAACCCATCCAGCAAAACTGCCTCGATTTTCCACTGATCAGGAAAGGTCAGACAGCGATAGAGAGCCACCTGATTGGCCTGGTGTTGCTCGGGGATACAGAAAACTTGATCCTCCCATTCGATCAAAAAAGGATAAGAAAGATGCCAGTCGCAGCGCAGCGCCGGCCGGGCTTGAAAATCCTGAAGCGGACTGGCCGAAATATGACCGCGCTGGCCGTCGTAATCTTCAAAAAAGACCCACGGTTGCCCCTCATGCATGGTCAAAAAGGGGTCAGCATAAATGCGCCCTGGGGGAGGGTGAATCCAACTGATATCCTGACAATCCGGCGAAAAGGATCCACGACGGTAACCTATGGCCCAGCGATCTTGCATATGCTGTCACTGTGAACTCAGCTGAAGATCGCTGTCAAGAGATGGTTAAGCCCGGTTTTTCACGGGTATTATTCGGCTCGATGTCCAACCGCCTGCGTCAAGACTTACGCTGGATCACCCGCGAAGGGGGCACCTGCTGCGTAATGCAGGGGGCTGCCCAAGAGACCATGCCGGCTTTTGTGCTGGCCGCCAGCCAATCGGCGCTGGCCAGCGGTCAAATCAGCACGGTGCCCATGTTTTTGGGCGCAGTTTTGCAAAATCTGGCCCCCTCAGCGCTGCGCTGGGTAGGTTCCGTGCGCCTCTGGTCGGTCGTGATGGTGATGATGCAGGGGCTGTGCCTGTTGGTGCTGGCCCTGGGTGCTGCGCTGCAGGCCCTGCCCCTGTGGGCCACCTTTGCCCTGGTCAGCCTGTATTGGGCGGCCGGTTGGTCGGTGGGGCCGGCCTGGAACACCTGGATGGACAGTGTCGTGCCGGTCAGTTTGCGGGCCAGCTATTTCTCGCGACGCAACGCCTTGTGCGCCTTTATCCAATGGGCCACGATGATGGGCGCCAGCTGGGTGCTGAGTCAGGGCGACCGGGCCAGCCTCAGCCTTTCCACCATTTTTTGCGGGCTTTTTGCCCTGGCCGGCTGTTCTCGTCTGGTGGGGGCTTACTGCATGGCCCGCCAGAGCGAACCGCTGCCCCTGCCCACCAACTATCGAGTGCTGGGCTTCCGCCAGTCGTTTGAGAAAATCCGCGACAACCCCAAGGCCAAGCCTCTGCTCTACGTGCTGGGCGCTCAGCTTTCTATGCAACTGGGCGCCCCCTTCCTGTATGCCTTTTTGGTCCAGCAGAAGTTGCTGGGCTACGGCGCCGCCATGCTTTGCATGTCGGCCGTGATTCTAAGCAAGGTGCTGGTGTTGCCCCGCCTGGGCCGCATAGCCCACAAATTGGGACCGCATCGCCTCTACCGCGGCAGCGGCCTGGGTCTGGCAGTCATTTCGATGCTGTGGCTGCTGCCCGGTTCTCACCTGTTGGTGTGCCTGGCCTTGCAGGCGGCCACCGGTGCCTGCCTGGCCGCCTTTGAACTGGCCAACACGCTGGTTTACCTGGAGGCTATTCCGGCCAGCGAGCGCACCAGCGTGCTGACCCGCTTTGCCATCTTTAACACCATGGCGGGCATGCTCGGCTCCAGCCTGGGCGCCACCTTGCTCTGGTTTGTCCCCAACTATGGCCTGCTCTTCGCGGTGGCCGGACTGGCCCGCCTGGCCGCTCTCCGACTGCTGAGCCCGGCCACCGTCTCTCGGCCCAAACCAGTGCCGCGCCAGCGCCACCGTCAACTACCGGAGTGCTTGGGAAGTAAGGCACGGGTGGCTTACCGGGCCAAACGCCGCAGCCTGCGCCTCACAACCAGGGTTCCCCTGCCAAGATGAGCAAGCTGGTCCTGATGGGCTCGGGGGAAACGGCCCCGAGCCTGGTGGGCGTACATCGTCAACTGCTGGCCTCGCTGCCCAACCCGCACTGCTGTTGGCTGGACACCCCCTACGGTTTTCAAGAGAACGCCGATATCCTGAGTGCCAAGACGGTGGAATTCTACCAGCAGAGCCTGCACCAAAAGCTAAATGTGGCTCACTTTCGCAGCAGCGAGCAGCCCGAGGTAGAACGACAATTGTGCTACACACTGGTTCGCTCCAGCAATTTGATTTTTGCCGGTCCCGGCAGTCCCAGCTACACCCAGTTGCACTGGTCCAAGTCAGAACTGCCTCAGATTTTTATCGACAAACTGCACCAGGAGGACTCGGTGGTGATCTTTGCCAGCGCCGCCGCCTGCGCCGTGGGGGCCCTGTGTCTGCCCGTTTATGAGATTTACAAAGTGGGCGCCGACCCTCACTGGTTGCCCGGACTCGAGATTCTGTCGGCGTTGGGCTTTGCGGCCGTGGTCTTGCCCCACTACAACAACACTACCGGAGGCAACCACGACACTCGCTTTTGCTACCTGGGCGAGCGCCGACTGGCCCGTCTGGAGAGCCAGCTGGAGGACGGACTGTGGATTTGGGGCGTGGACGAGCACACCGCCGTGATCCTCGACCTTGCCCTCAACACCTTTGAAGTCCACGGCAAAGGCGGCTTTACGCTGCGCTTGCAGGGGCGTTCGACCTTTTTTGAGAGCGGTTACCACGGCTCACTCCAAGAATTGCGCCAGCCCGGCACTACCGACCAACCCGCCGCGGCAACCGCCCCCGTAGCCCAGGCAGGCCCCACCACCCAGGGCCTGATCACCGAGGTCGTAAAACCCATGGTCGAACGCTTTGATTATGCGCTGCACCACAGTGACGGACTGGGAGCGGCCCAGGCCTTGCTCGATTTTGAGCAGGTGCTGGTGGACTGGAGCGGCGATAGCGACGTGCATCACTGGCAGATGGCCCGCGCTCAATTTCGCAACCTGCTGGCCCAGATCGGCGATAGCGCCCAGCGCGGCCTGCAAGACCCCAGTCAGCCCATCGCCCCCTTTGTGCAAACCCTGCTGGACCTGCGTGAGCAGGCCCGCGAGGAACGGGAGTTTCAGCGCGCCGATCAGATCCGCCAGCGCCTGCTCAAATCCGGTGTCGACGTCCAGGATACCCCGCAGGGCACCCGCTGGGCTCTGCGCCCCGAGGCCATGGCGCTATAGTCTGAACCGGCCCGACAGTTTGGGCGTAATGGTCACGATGACCCTTTTCTTGCTCTTGCTCGATCAACTCTGGACTCAGTGGAGCGATTGTCCGTGGTATTATGCTCTGGCGATTTTGGTCCTGATACCTTTCGCGGTTCTGCACGATTGGCGCTTGATCTCCAACTCCAAGGTTCCTCGAAGGACCCGCCTGGTGTTGAAAACAGCAGGCCTGGCCTTGCTCAGCTACCTATGGCTGGGCTTGATTCCCCTTCCACATGCTTCGCTGCCTGAACCGGTGGTCAGCATTGACAAGGCCGGCCGTCGGCTGAAATTCCGCAACATGACCATGAAGATTGCTCTGAGCCGGAGCGCCCAAGGCACCAAACTCCAGGAGGGAGATGGAAAGACTCCCGAGGGTCTCCGTCGCATTTGCAGCAAAGCTCCAGAGGGACCCTTTGGCCGCTGGCTTGGCCTGGACTATCCCAATCGCGAAGAGGCCTGGCAAGGTCGTTGGGTGGGTCGTCTCAGTTGGTTAGAACTGACGCGATGGCGCTGGTTCTGGCGTAGCGAACCGCCGCAGAGCACCCGACTGGGTGGGCAAGTGGGGATTCACGGAGGTGGTAACCACCCCAATTGGACGCTGGGCTGCATCGCCCTGGACAACTCCGATATGGAAATTCTCTACCAGGCTCTATCCGTGGGCGACGTTGTCGAAATTTACTAGTTTGAGACATTGAGAGGAGAGGCCATGGGGTCATGGGGAGATAAGTGAGCCAACAACAGAGCAGCGGCTTGGCATCTCGTTTCGGCTATCACGCGCCAACCTGACCTCCGGAGGCCGTGGGTGGAGGTGCCATTCGGTCAGCGGAGCGAGGACTTAACCGACCGTGTGGACCACCACTACGCCCCGTCGCCAAAACAGCCCGGTTGGACGACTCTCAATGAAATTAGCGCGCGGTAGCTAGCGACGCAGGCCCAGGTCGGCGAAAGTGATGTCTCCCTTTTGACTGTAGTCGTTGTCGATATACATGCGCTGCCAGAGTTCGAGCATGAGCAGGATCCAGAGGTGCTGGCTGACATCGCGGCCGCCGGCCTTTTGTTGAGCCACCAATGCCGAAACGACTTGAGGGCGGAAGAGGCCGCGTTCGTGAACCACGTCGCGGTGCAGCAGTTGGCCGGGCAGAAACGCCAGTTCGCGGCGCAGCCACAGGTCGACGGGAGTGCCAAAGCCCTGCTTGGGACGGTCGATGATGCCTTTGGGCAAGAGTTTTTCGCAGGCCTGGCGCAGGATGACTTTGGTTTTGGAGCCTTGTGTCTTTTGGGCCAGGGGCACGCGCCGGGCTACTTCCAGCATGCGCAGGTCGGTAAAGGGCACGCGCGCCTCCAGCGAGGAGGCCATGGTCAGTCGGTCGACCAGAAAGAGGCTGTCGCCGGGCAGGTACGAGCGCACGTCGACATGCATGACCTGCTCGCCAAAGGGCAGCCCTCGCGACTCTTCAAAGAAGGGTAGGAAGCGCTGGCAACTGGGGGTAGAGCCGGAATGGACCAGCAGTTGCGCCTTTTCGGATTCGGAGAAATGGCTGTTCCAGGCGATGTAGCGCTCTTCGCGGGGCAGGTCGAGGGGGCCCAGGAATTTGTCGAGCAGGCGGATCTTGTCTTGCCAGCCCGAGCCGCCTCCGGCCGGTAGTTTGCGCACCAGGGGCAGTAACAGGTGGTTGCGGAACCAGCGCGGCAGCAGCAGCCAGGGGGCGGCGTAGTTGTGGGCGATGTAGCGGCGATAACCGCCAAAGAGTTCGTCGCCGCCCACGCCGCTCAGGCACACTTTGCACACCTTGCTGGCAAATTGGGCCAGTTCGAAATTGGGCATAACCGAGGCGTTGGCCAGCGGTTCGTCGAGAAAGCGCAAGATGCGCGGCAGGTTTTCGACACTGCCGGCGGCCACCGGATGCTCGTAGTGCTCGGTGCCTACGTGTTGGGCCACGGCCCGGGCGTGGGGGGATTCGTCGTACATGCCGCTGCCGGGAAAGGAGATGCAGAAGGTGGGAAAGGGCTTGCCCAAGATTTGGCGGGCCAGGGCCACGATCAACGATGAGTCGATGCCACCGCTGAGAAAGGCACCCACGGGGACGTCGCTGATCAGGTGGGCCTCGATCGATTCGGTGAGGCCGGACAGCACGCCCTCCAGCCCCAGTGGGGGGCCCTGGTTCTGGAACAGCTCGGAGGTGGGCCAGTACTGGTGAATTTGGGTCTGTCCGGCCTGCCAGCGCAAGAACTTGCCGGGTTCGAGTTGGTAGATGCCGGCAAAGAGCGTACTGGGGGCGGGCACATACAAAAAGGAGAGCAGGTCGGGCAGCGCCTGGTGGTTGAGTTGACGGGCAACCCCGGGGTGGCAGAGCAGGCTCTTGATTTCGCTGCCAAAGATCAGCCGGGGGCCGAGACGGGTGAAGAAGAGTGGTTTGATGCCAAAGGGGTCGCGGGCCAAAAAGAGGCTTTCTTCTTGCGAGTCCCAGATGGCAAAGGCAAACATGCCACGCAGCTTGGGCAGACAGTCGGGCCCGAAGTGGCGGTAGGCCAGCAGCACCACTTCGGTGTCGCTGCGCGTTTGAAAGGTGTAGCCGGCGTTTTGCAGTTGGGCGCGCAGCGATTCGAAATTGTAAATCTCTCCGTTGAACACAATCCAGTAGCGGCCGTCGCTCATGGGCTGGGCACCGCCCGCGATATCGATAATGGACAGCCGCCGCATGGCCAGAGCGCAGGCCAGGCCGGGGCCGGGCTGATGGGGAGTCGGATCGGAGACGCGCCCCGGCCCCTTCAAGAAGAAGCCGGCATCGTCGGGGCCGCGGGGACGGATGGCCTGATTCATGCGGGCCAGGGTGGTGGGGTCGCTGGCGGCCCCTTCGTCCCCTACAAATCCACAAATTCCACACATGGTGACGGGCTTCCGAGCCAGAGGATGGGAACCCTCTTCCCTTGGGGGAGCCATATGGGCGATGATCGCGCAGTCTTGCCACCCTACAGGTGCCCGACGGGGAAATTTTTGCCAGTATCTTGGCTACTTCAGGGGATTCCTTGGCTGTATCTTGGTTAGAGCAATTCGAGTCCAGGGATGTCTTTGAAATCGGCAGGGTTGAGGGTCAACAGTTTGGCGCCACAGGCTATGGCTGTAACGGCAATTGCGATGTCGGCACTACGGCGGCGTGGTGGGCCCAGTTGACGAAAAAGCTGGGCGACTGCTTCGGCCAGATCCTCGGTGAAGGGGATGACCCCTTGGTCAAGTAGAAAGGTGCGCGCTACCGCCAGTTGTTCGGGGCGCCTCGGTCCCCGAGCGAATTCATACCAGGCCACTGCACTCATTCGGATTGGTTGCCTGCTGCCGGCCAGTCTTTCTAGCCTGAGAAGCTGAGTCCGATCCGTCAGGGCTGTAATCAGGAAGCATGAGTCGAGGTGGATGGGGTGCAGAAGCCGTCCTCTTCTTGGAGGGCTTTTAGTTCATCCGAGGGGTCATATCCTTGAAAAGACTTGGCCAGTTGGCTAAGCGCTTGCAGACGTTTGCGTTGGTCATCAGGTGAGATGCCTTGCAACTGAGAGTGGGACTGCAGTATGGCCCGCCGGATCGCCTCCGATACGGAGACTTGTAGCTTGGAGGCAAGCTCGCGGGCGGCGGTTCGCGTCTGATCGTCTAGCTCAGTGTGGTTCGGTGCACCATATTGTATGGTTACTCCATATGGGCAAAAAATCCTGGAAAAGGTTAGCCCCGCAAATGTGGCAGGTGGTAGTGATGCTGGCTGTTGTCGATATACACGGTGCTGGGCGGTGGCGGGGGGGCGGGCTCTTCTTCGGGCTTGGCGGCCTGGTTTTGCATCCAGAAAAAGGTGTCTAATTCCTGGGCGCCGGTGATGGTAGAAGCGTTGCCGCGGTCGGAGAACCAGCTGATTTTGCCGGCTACCGGCACGCCGATGCCGCGCATTTGGGTTTCTTGAACTTCCAGGGGCTGTCCTTTGAGCACGGTATCCAGGGCTTCCACGGTGTTGAGGGGGCGGCCCTTGGCGGCGGTGCGGGCCCCTTCCACTCCGCTATACAGGCTGAAGGCGGCGGTGCCGGCGCCCAGGGCCAGGAGGCCGTTGCGCAGCGATTGGGTGATGATGCCTACGGGCAGGCCCACCATGGCCCCCACGGCTACGCCCATGGCCGCTCCGCGCAGGGAGTTGCGATAGAAGGCTTTGGCCACGCGGCCCAGGTCGTTGCTGTTGTCTTTTTGGTAAAAGCGCCAGCCGTAGTCACCGGCTTGCTGATTGAAGTAGGACAGTTGGTGGGCGGCTTTGGCCACCGGATCCTTGGACTTGCTCTTCTCTTCGGGGTTGTACATTTGGTAGAGCAGTTTGAGTTCAGAAAGGTTCTTCACGATGACGGGCTCGCCGTGGCGAAGCTCTACCCCTTGACTTCCGGGCGCGACGCGCGTGTTTTTGGTGATGGTGGCCAGTCGCGTCATCGAAGTCATCTCTTGACCGCTGCCGATGCTGCCGGCGGCGGCGATGGCGCCCAGGCTGTCGGAGCTGAGGTCGAGCTGCAGGTTGCGCATGGGTTGGAAGAGGATGGCCTCGCCCTTTTGCAGGCGGCGCAGGGCGTCCAGGTCGCTGAGCGACTTTTTGCCGGTCAATTTACCCTGCAATCCTTCTTGAGTGGGCTCCTGCAGGCGCCACGGGAAGCCCTGAGATTGCATGGCCTGAGTAAAATAGCCCAGCATTTTGGCGGCGTCGCGCTCGCCAATGTTGTGGTACTCTTCACCGCCCAAATAGATGTCGATGTTGGAGGCGCTGGACCCCAAGCCGATCATGTCGGCCGCCGAAGTAGATTGCTTGGCGGTACGCTTGGGCACACCGGGATCGTGGCTGCGAATTTGCATGGATCAAAGGTAGGCGAAATCGCTGAAATACTCCTGAAAGGATTCTGTTTACGTAGATTTTAGAATCTTTTCCGGGCGGACTTGTAGTATGTTTGTCAGAAATACACAGACCGACCGTTCCTTGGAGGAGTCCCATGATTGACAAATTGAGTGCCAGCCCGTTGTTGGGTAGCCGGGCGCCAGCCTTGGCCCGTAAGGGTTTGGAGAGTGCTCCCACTCAACCTCAGGATGCGGTGGACTGGAGTGGTCAGGAAGCCGGCTTTCGCGCGGCGACTCCGGCTTCGATGGCGGCCGAACTGAAGAACGCCGAAAAGCCCCAGGTCAAATCCCACGGCGGTCTGGCCGAGACGGCCCGCAAAGTTGGCATGGGCACCGCTCTGGCCCTGACGGCGGTGGTGGGTCTGGCCGGTGCAGCCAACGCTCAAACCAGCCAGGCCCAGGTGCAGGTCACTCCGCAAAACGCGGCCACGCGCCAAATGACGCTGGCCGATGCCGTGCGCGCCGCCTTGCCAGGGCGCGATCAGACGCCGGTTCGGGTCAACAATGTGCAGGAAGTGGTCAACCAGTTCCAGGCCGGGCGCCAGATCTATGTGGTGGGCAATCCGCAGTACCAGGGTCAATCCTTTAGCGCCGCCGACTATGCCAAGTTTGAGCAGGTCATGAAAGACCATCCCAATGCCTATGTGGTTCTCATCGCTCAGAGCAGCGACGTCAAGGGTGACGACTACGTGCTCTCGCGCGGCATTGGCAATTCGGACGCTTTCAAGAGCAATGTGGACGAGCGTACCGGCGACAAAAACGGCGAAGTCTTCATGATCTACTTTAAGGTCACCGATCAGAACTTTATCAATCGCACCGGCAAGGATCGCGGCATGTTTATGCGCTCCGAGAACCTGCTGGACGAAGCCGGGGTGGGCGAGGCCAACTTTGTGGATCGTGAAACGCTGCAAAATCGTGACCTCTTTAACACCTACATCGACGGCATCAAGGCCGGTCAGGATGTGCCCACGGCCCTGCGCGGAGTGCTGGATAAAGTGGACCGCGGGGTGACCACCTATATCAACAATTTTGTGCAGGGCGCGCAGACTCAGCTGACTTCGGCGCGGGGTGCCCTGACCAACGTGGAGCCCAAGATCTCGGCATTCCAGAAAAAACATGGAGATCGGGGTGAATTGGGCCGGCCCGATGTGGCCAGCTGGCGCAGTCGCCTGGATCAGGCCCAAACCCAGATCAATAATCGCGATTTTGCAGGGGCTCTGCAGACCGCCAAATCGGTGCAAACATCCATCACCGGCTACGAACAGGCCATCAGCAATTTTGAGAATGCGCCCGGTGTGGCTCAGCAAGCTCAATTGCTTATCAGTCAGGCCGAACAGCAACTGCCCGGTTTGGAGGACAACGGCCCGGCGCAGGCCGCTCGTCGCAATATTGACGAGGCCAAGGCCGCCTTAGGGCAGTTTCAGGCCAGCTACGATGCCAACAACCCCAACTATCAGCAGCATCTGAACCGGGCCAAGGAGCTGTCTCAGTCGGCTGTAGACAAGGTGGCTGCCTCCAAGTCCCAGACCCAGTCGATTGAGAACGTGAAAAAGTATGGCTCGGCGGCGGTGGCGGCGGTCACGCTGGTGACCGGCATCGCCCTCAATTACGTGGCCCGCAAGCGCAAGAAGGAGGCCGAAGGCGAGGTCGACACCCAGTTGGCCGCCCTGGGCGATAAGTCCAAAGAGCTGATCCGCATTATGAACGAGGAAGACTACGGCGACATTTCCAAATACACAGGCATGACCCAGAAGCTGGCCAACGAACTGATTGCCAGTACCGCCGAAACGTTGGCTCACATGGGCGGCGGCGAGAAGTTTATCGCCGAGGCCAAGAGCCTGATCGCCGGCAAGAGTGTGGGCCAGCGCCTCAAGAACATGTTCTTCCGGGGCAACTTTGACAAGGCCATCGACTTGATGACCAATCCGGATCAGAAGCTGCCCTATGACCTCAGCGATTCCAAGCGGACAGAGCTGGACAAGGGCAGCCGCGCCGAGGGCTGGCGCGAGCAGATATTGGCCAGTGTGCCGGCTCAGCCCTTTGAGGATTCGATGATGGGCATTTTGAGTCAGATGGAGCAGGGCGCGGTCAGGAACGACAAACTGGTCACCACTATCCAGCAGAAAGCCCATGAAGTGGGCACCTACCTGACCCAGGTCAAGGGCGAAGCTGAGCAGGTTAAGGGGAATTCGCTGAAGTTGCAAGAGCAGGGGAAAGAGGATGGCCTCTTTGTGGCCCCCTCGGTAACCAAACGCCTGTTGCCCACCGTCTTGGGCGACCAGACTCAGCCGGGCCTGATTGCCAAAGGCAATGAAGTCAAGCAGTCGGACCCCATTCGGGCTTGGGAAGAGTTTGGCGATACCTCTCGCCGCATGGCTCAAGACGGCAGTCAGATTGTGGCCGTGGGCCAGCAGGCTCGCCAGGATTTGCTGCCCGCCTTGAAGTCGGCCGACGAGGCCCTGCATCCCCACCAGGTGCAGACAGCCTGGGCGCATTCTAAGAAGGACGAGTTTTCGCTGGCTCTGGATCGCACTGGCGAAAAGGCTGTTCAGCAGCCGGTGGCGGAAGCGGTGTCCCAGATTCAGAAAGACATTGTGGCCTTGCAGGCCCGCGTCGAGACGGTGGTGGAGCAAGACACCGAGCGGCGCGAAGTCTCGCCCAAGTTGATCAGCGAGGCCGAATCCGATGTGGAGACGGCCCGACAGGGTCTGGCCTCGGCTCTGCAGGCGGCCGGCGTGTTTGCCGGCGGCAAGCCCGACCAGGTGCTGCGTGAGCCGGACCGCGATCCTACCACTCAGACCGACAAGTCGCATAAGGATTGGGACGCCATCAAACCCAACCTGGACACCGGCAATATTGAGCAGGCGGGAGTTCATCTGCAGAATATCCGCCAGCAGACCGAACTGGCCCACCAGTTAGTCAAGGAGAGCCGCGAGGCTCTGGGCAACTACACCACCACGGCCGAAGAGCGTCGTTCGCGGCGGGAGAATATCGAGGCCAGCATCGGTCAGACCTATGCCGGTTCGCTGGAGCGCATCAAGTCGGCATACGCAGCCACGGCCCAGAAGCTCGTGGCCGCCGAAGTTCACCAGAGCAGCACCAGCAAGGTGGACACCGTGGCCGACTACCTGACCGAGGCCGGCAAAGAGCTGGATACTTCGGGCTCTCTCAACAGCCAGGCCCAGGGCAACTATGAACGGGCTTATCTGCTGACTTCGCGCGATCAGTTGATCGACAGCGATATCCAGCTCAAAACGGCTCAGGCCAACCTGGATGCCATCACCACAGCCGAGAAGGTGTTGGGCAATCACCAGAAGGCGGCCGAAGAGGAGCTGAGCGCTCTGACCGGTCGACTGGGCGGCACGGCCACCAAGTCCAACGACAGCTACGTGCGCAATCAGGCCAAGAGTCTGGTGCAACAGGCTCAGGCCGAGTTGCAGAAAGCCAAAGCGGCGGTTGGCGCCAAACCGGCCGACCCCTACGCGGCCAAACAGGCCCTGAGCGTGGTGGAGAACTTGCGCACTCAGGCCGAAGGCTCCATCTCCAGCGATCATCGGGCCTTTACGGCGGCCAATTCGGCCATCAGTTCGGCCGAGTCGGCCATTCGCAGCGCCGAGTCCGAGATTCACTCGGTGTCGGGCAAGAGTTGGAGCACCTACATCTCCGACTTTGGCGGAGTCAGCCATTCGGTCTCCTCCAGCGATCTGTCGGGGGCGCGCTCTTACTTAAATAGCGCCGAGAGTGAGTTGAGCAGCGCACGCTCGAAAATGCTCAACAAGGAATATGAAGAGGCCAAGAGTGATGCCGACCAGTCGGTCAGCAAGTCGCGATCGGCCGAAAGCGAAGCCTCCAGCGTGGAGTCGCGCGAGCACAGCCAGTATCTGTCGATGGTGGCGGCCGGAGAAGCCGAGGCTGCCCGGCGCCGCCGCGAACGCGAAGAAGCCCAAAACCACAATAGCGGTGGTGGCGGTGGGGGCGGCGGCGGCTCGAGTGGCGGAGGCGGGTCGGGCTCGACAGGCGGTGGCTGGTAAACGGTAGTTGGCCTCGCTCGAGGAGCAACTGGTACAGCTCTATGCGCGGCTGGCCCCGCGCCCGCTGGCCAGTGGTAACCTGTGCGGCTCATGTCGCACCTGTTGCACTTCGGGCGGTTTGAGTCGGCAGAATGTGACCGATTTAGAGTTGTCGTTGCTGGAGTTGCGCCACGGGGCCGAGGTGGCCAGCAACTTTGCCCGCTATGCCCGCCGCGAACGCGATGCTTCCGGGGTCTACCTTTTTGAGGTGTGTCCCAATCTGGCTCCCGAAGGGTGCCGGGTCTATGCCGAGCGCCCGTTTTCGTGCCGGGTCTTTGGCCACTACCGGGCCAGCGGCACGCGCCTGCCCGACGAGTGCGTCTATCGGGGCGAAGAAGTGGCCTTTCCCCCTCGCCAGTATTACGATGTGGTTCCCGGTGCTTTGCGCTTGCGCGAGCTGAGCCGTGATTTTCAGTTGCGTCGCCCGCCCACAGGTGCTGCCGGTGTGGCCGACCAGGGCGGGGTGGGTCTCAACTTAAACGATCCCTGGGACCGGGCTCTGGAGCAGATCGGCCAGGGCAAGCCGGTAGAGTTGCCGGCCAAAAAAGAGGGCGAACCGATCTTTGCCAGCTATGTGCGGGCCATGGTTCTGGGTGAGGCCGGCCAGCATGAGGGCGCCCTGGAGCACTACCGGCGGGTGCTGGCCGCCTGCCCCGAGCGAGCCGACTTGATGACTTTTGCCGGCTTTCATGCTTTTCAGGTGGCTCGCTTTGAGGAAGCCGAGCAGTTGTGGCTGCGCGCTTTGCAGCTCGACCAGGCGAATCCCCTCACCTACTCGTTCTTGGGATATCTGTATAACCATCGAGAAGAGTGGCAGATGGCGGCCGACTTTTTTGGGGCGGCCGCCGAGCTACAACCCGACCAACCGGTCCATCAGCAACGCCGGGAGCACGCTCTCAGCCAACTGCTTCAAGCGTGAGGTGCCTCGCCTCGCCAGAAGTCCAGGGCGCTGTTCACGGGTTGGCCGGCCATGGCCGGCGGCTTGGTGTGTGTGATAGGGTAATTAATGGGTACCTAAAAAGACGCCCCGGAGGGGGCGTCTTTTTTGTCCAGCACTTCCAGACCAACCTTCTTCTCGTCGATTTTGACGAGGAGATTGAGCTAGGAGCCACCTCGTCCTTTCAGTAACTTTTGAACCGTGGCGTCAGTGCTCAAATCAAGGGCTGTCTGCCCGTAGCGGTCAACATCGCCCACATTGGCTCCAATCTTCAGCAGGCGGGATACCATTTCAGCGTTGCCACTCTGAGCAAATTTCATCAAAGGCGTGTCGCCGTGAGAGTCGGGTGCATTGACATCCAGGCGCGGGTCTTTTAAGAGCGCGTTAAGAATCGGCGCGCGATTTTCCAGAATGGCCACATGAAACGCATTCCAGCCCGAATTATCAACAGCGTTGATGTCTGCCCCACTTTTTAGCAGATATTCGACCACATCTAGCCGACCGTTATATACAGCCACCTGGAGGGCAGTTACGCCAACGTTGTTGCGCACTTCCGTGCACACTCCAGACTCGATCATGCAACGGACAGCCGCCGCGTCACCCCGCCCGGCAGCACCCACGAGTGGGTGGGCCTGCACTACCGCGGAGAAGGATATGAATAGGAGAAAAAGAGTTCTTCGCATGCGGGGCACTTCTGGGCCAGGCTTGCTCATCCCTGTGAAGTCTGAGTCGTCTTTACAAAAAGTCCAGGTCTGCCTTATCTCGATAGCGCCAGTCGGCCGTGTCCCCGTCTGGCAGCAAAGATGTACTTTGAAAAAATACAATACCCTTGGGCAATTGGTATCACCCAAGGGTAGAGAGTCGGTTAGGAATCGAAGAGGCTAAAAGCTGGCGGCGATCCCATTGCCACCGTTGCTCTGAGTGTCGCTGCTGCCAGAGGCCAGCAGTATGATGAGACCGAGCAGGGCAACGCCCCCAGCGACATAAAGTCCTGTGCTATCTTCCGTTGCGTTGCCAGCGGAATCAACCGTAAAACGCTGTCCCGCATTGAACTTGTCGACGATGAATTTTTTCCTTGCAGTGCCACTGAGTTTATCCAGGTCGGCCTTATATTTCTGTTCGATAGCATTCTTTGCGTCAGCAGGGATCGAGTCATACTGATTATCGATCTCCTGGTCGGTCGGGTCACCAGCGGCGGCCACCAGGCCCGGAACGGCCTCGAGAGTGGCGAGTTGAGCACCTGGCAACTGAGGACTGGTGACGTTCTCACCCGTCAACCTTGCGCCACCCTCCAGGACTTCGAGAGATACGTGGTCTTTGTTGTCCACTTTCACAATAAAGGACCCGGAGGATGAGCCGACCACGCCCGCCGGTGTATTGACTTGAACGGGGGTCTTTCCAGAGGAGGGAACCGTCGTCAAAACATTGCCTTGAGGCACATCCACCTTCAGGCCAGCTTCGCTGGACGACTCCACATGAACGACTGTGTTAGCCGACATTCTCATATGCACGTCTCCGGCGAAGGCAATCACGGCTTCTGACTCAGGTCCGGTCTTGAACCATTGAGACTTGACGTCTTGCCCGATACTGGCCGATTTCCAGTCCGAGTCTTCGCTCACTCTCGACATCAGAGTGCCGGTCACCGAGGAGCCTTGGGGCGTAGCCGGGAGTGCAATGTCTGCGGCAAGTCCCATAGGAACCGCCATGTTAAGCAATCCGAAGATTATCATTCCACTGAGGGTGCGCTGTGCAGATATCATTTCTCAACTCCTGTGCTTTTGAGTCGGCCTTCGCCGGCTTATAAACGTGTCCTTCTTTATACACCATGGATCCAACAGATTTCAAGAAGGAATCTGGACCATGTTGTAACCTTGTGGCCGGGTCTTCTCAGCGGGATTGGTCAATTCCTGGTTAGCTGGAAAAGGGTTTTAAAGCCTGCATAAACCGGTGTTTGTCCAGAGCTTCGGCCAATTGCTGGCCTCGTTGGGCGGCTTCGCGCCACAGACGGCGTCGTTCTCGTTGTCCCAGTTGGGAAGCGTCGCTGCGGTCAGGGATTTTGCCCCCCGGCAAGGTGGCAATAAATTCGGGCGAGGGGGAAAGCAGCACCATTCGATCGAGTACTGCCGGGGGCACGGGGCGGCGCGGGCCAAAGCGCTCCAGCCAGCCGGGCAGGAGGCTGTGGGCAAAGTGGGGGTAGAGAATGAGCCCGTCGTTATGAAAATGCATGCTGTCAAAATGATAGTCCACCAGTCCCCCGTCGCGCAGGCAACCGGGCGGGGCGTGGGCCACGTAGTTTTCGCCGGGGATCAGGAGAGGAATGGCCCCGGAGGCCAGGATGGCTTCGAAGTGGTTGGACTCGGTCAGGGGGGCGCGCAGCGAGGCCATGTCTTCCAGGTGAGAAGGTAAGGGGTGGCGAGGGTCGCTGAAAAGGACCCGCTGCACCAGGTATTTGAGGTGTTTGCGGTCCACGGCGGCCAGTACACAGGCCGCCAGCAGGCCCAGCGTTTGGGGCAGTCGATGTTCTCTGGCCAGCCAGCCGCGACACAGGCTGGTGCTGATGTGCAGACGAAAGGTGGGGTGCTGCAGGGGGCGGCGTTGCAGAAAGCTGCGCACGATGCCTATGGCAGACTGGCGGATCTGGCCCAGCGGTCGAGCTGGCGACCAATCGGCGTCGATGTAAGTCTCTTCCAGGGCGGCCAGGGCCTGTTCCGGGTTGTCCTGGATATAGGCCGAGAAGCGATAGGCTCCGCTGGACGAGCCCAGCAGGTGAATGGGCCCGGGGCGCTGGCCCAAAAGGCGAGCCAGCAGCCGGTCGACGGCGCTGAGCACCAGCCAGCGCGGGCCCCCGGAAGCGCCCAACACCACCTGGAAATCATCCCATTGCCAGCCACGCTCGCGCAACTGTTGATAGGCGCTGGGGCCGGCCTGGACCATCCACGGATTGGCCACTAGCGAACGGTGAAGCTGGCGGCCTTTTCGGCCAGGCTGGAATTGCCCACAAATACTTCAAATTCGCCCGGCTCCACGGCCCACTGCATGGAGCGGTCGTAGAAGCCCAGTTCTTTGGGTCCCAGTTGGAAAGTGACCTGGCGCTTTTGGCCGGGCTCCAGGCTGACCCGTTCAAAACCTTTCAGCTCGCGGACCGGTCGGGTAACGCTGGCTACTTTGTCACGAATATACAGTTGGACCACTTCGTCGCCGGCCAGCGAGCCGGTATTTTGCACACTCGCGCTGACGGTCAGGCTGTCTTTGGGGCTGAGGCTGTTGCGCGACAGGCTGACCTCGTTGATTTTGAAGGTGGTGTAGCTAAGGCCATAGCCAAAGCTGAACTGGGGGCTGTTGGGCACGTCCATATAGTTGGAGACGTAGCTGTCGCGCAGGTCGGCGGGTCGACCGGTGTTTTTGTGATTGTAGTAAATAGGGCACTGGCCCACGTTGCGCGGAAAACTGACGGGCAGTTTGGCGCCCGGGTTGACCTCGCCCACCAGCACGTCGGCGATGGCGTTGCCCCCCTCCGAGCCGGGAAACCAGCATTCCAGCAGAGTGGGGCATTTTTCGGCCAGCCAACCCAGCGCCAGGGGGCGCCCGTGGATCAGGGTGACCACATAGGGCTTGCCGCTCTCGTGAACCATTTTTACCAGCGCTTCCTGTTGGCCGGGCAGTCCGATGTGGCTGCGCGATTTGGCCTCGCCCGACATGAGTTCGCTTTCGCCCACGGCTACGATGATCATGTCGGCCCCGGCCAGGGTCTGGGTGAGAGCGGCCCGGTCGATGGGCTTATCGCTGTTGATGTCGCAGCCGGCCACAAAGGTGACTTTGGCTTGGGGAAACTTGTTGCGCAATCCGGTGAGCAGGCTGATGGCTTCATCCTTCTTGCCGTCGCCGTGCCAGGGCCCGATGATGTCCTCCTGGTTGTTGCCCAAGGGCCCCACCACAGCGATATTGCTGAGAGTACGGGCAATGGGCAGCACCTTCTGGTCGTTTTTGAGCAACACCAGCGAGCGGGCCGCCGAGCGGCGGGCCAGGGCGCGATGGGCGGGATCGAAGAGCACCTTTTGTTCAGGTTCTTCCGCTGTAAAGGGATTGTCGAAGAGGCCCAGTTTCTGCTTGATCAGGAGAATGCGGCGCACCGCCTGGTCGACTTCGGCCATGGTGATCTTCTTGGCGGCCAGCAGAGCGGGTCCGTTTTTGGCGATATGCTCGCTGACCATCTCCATATCGAGACCGGCCTTCAAGGAATCGAGGGCAGCAGCGGCGCCATCGGCGGCCAGGCCGTGATGGCGCAGTTCGTCAACGGCTTCATAGTCGGACACCACCAGGCCCTTAAACTTCCATTCGTTGCGCAGTACATCGGTGAGCACAAAGCGGTTGGCTGTGGACGGCAGGCCGCTCACCTCGTTGAAGGAGGTCATAAAGGTCATTACATCGGCGTCTACGCAGGCCTTGAAGGGCGGAAAGTAGATTTCGCGCAGGGTTCGCTCGGAAACGTCGACGGTGTTGTAGTCACGGCCGGCTTCGGCAGCGCCGTAGGCCACCCAGTGCTTGGCGCAGGCGGCGTATTTACCACCGCGCTGGAAGCCGCGCACCCGGGCGCTGGCCAGGGCGCAGCCCAGGTAGGGGTCTTCGCCCGACCCCTCCACGATGCGCCCCCAGCGGGCGTCGCGGGCAATATCGACCATAGGGGCAAAGGTCCAGCGGATTCCCTGGGCGGCGGATTCTTTGGCGGCAACAGCGGCCGTTTCTTCACAGCCTTTGGGGTCAAAGCTGGCCGACTCGCCCAGCGGACTGGGAAACACGGTGCGATGCCCGTGAATGACGTCAAAGCCAAAGAGAATTGGGATTTTCAGGCGGGAGTGCTGGACGGCTTCGCGCTGCAGTTCGTTGGTGACCTTGGCACCCACGCAATTGAGGATGGAGCCCACTTTGCCGGCTCGTATCAACTCCTTTTGCTTGGCGTCTTCGGCGGCGGCGGTGGGACCGGTGGTGAAGCCGAAGCCCGAATATTGCTGAATCTGTCCAAATTTTTCGGCCACCGTCATCTGGCTCATCAGTTTGTCGATGTCAACCGGCTGGGCGGCCAGGGGCAGGGTGAGGAGAAGAGCGAGCAGGGTGTTTTTCATGCAGGGGTGGTTTGGATCAGGGCGGCAAATTCCTTTAGTCGTTGATACTGTGCGGGCTTGAGATGGACCGGAGCGAGTCGCTCCAGGGCCTGCTCCAGGGTGTGGCCCTGGCTGAGGAAAAAGGCGGCCACCACCACGGCCACGCGCCCCAGGCCGAGGGCACAGTGCACGTAACAGTGAGGGTTTTGCTTTAGAAAGTCGACCGCCTCCTGAATTTGATCCATAGATGGGGCTGTCAGATCGAGGATGGGGATGTTTTTGTAGGTTCGGGCCAGCAGGGCAGGCACCTCGTCATATTCGGCCGTCAGATCGAGTACGGCCGGAGCCGGCATGGCCAGTGCCTCCTGCTGGCTGAGACGGCGCCCGACCCAGAGGCCCGGGGCTACTTCGCGATAGGGCCGGCGGCCGGCGGTGAAATAGCGTGCCGTGAGGGCGGCCACCCAGCGATAGGGGTTAAGCAGCCAGCGGGCGGCGTGGAGTTGGCTGCCGTTGACTTTGCCCAGCCAGGAAGGGCCTCCACCCAGGTAGGCCAGGCTGAGCAGAGCCAGGCTGAGAAAGGGCCAGAGCAGCACCACGCCGTGGGGCCAGCCGGCCAGACAGAGGGCAAGCAAAATCAGGGCCCCGGCCCCGTAGCGGCGGGCCAAGATGTTGTTGCTATTGAGGCCGCGGGTGGATGGCAGGGGGGTGGAGGGGAACATGTAGATGCACAGCAGGCCCAGCAACTGGCCGGTGAAGACGTCGATGATGTAGTGTTGCCAGCAAAGCAGCGTGGACAGGCTGATCAGAAAGAACCAGAGGGCCATCAGACGTCGGGGCCAGCCCAGCAAAACCAGGGCAAACACTTCCCAGACACAGGTGCGCAAGACGATGTGCAAAGAGGGGCAGCAGTTGTAGAAGTTGTTCATGACTTCGAGCGAGCCAAATAGTTTGCCCAGCAGGCCGGGCACAGCCGGGCGCGGCCAGGCCAGTGTGAGCGGAAAGAGTAGAAAGAAGAAGCCGGCGACGGCGATGGCGGCGGTGATCCGTTTGGCGTGCTGGGTGAGTTGGAAGTGGGTGCTGCACAGAAAAGCGGCCATGAAGAAGAAGAGATCCATGGACCAGTAAGGGATGATGAGCACCGGCACAAAGGGGTAGTGGCGCTCCCATTCAAAATAGAGGCTGCCCACCTGGTGGGGGCGCCAGGCGGCCAGGGTGTTGCAGCCGGTGTAGACCGCCAGAAACCAGATCGAAAGCCAGGTCGACACCGCCGCCTGGTGAGCCAGGCGCGCTTTCACAGCTTTTGAGCCAGCGATACCGAGAAGATGCCGTCGTCGTCGATAAGCATTTTCACCTTCTTAAATCCCGCCTGGGCAACCAGTTCGTCCATTTCGGCGGTGCTGCGGCAACGCATGACCCAGCGCGATCCGTCGCCGTGGGTGAGCGTTTCGGCGATCAATTCGAGTTGGGGATGATAGGGCTGATTGGTGTAGATCAGGTAGCCGCCGCTTTTCACGGCGGCGGCCAGGCCCTGCAGGGAATGAGTGAGCGGGCCGTTGCCGGGGATCAATTCATAGAGGCCCGAGACAATGGCGATGTCGACCGGACCCTGAGCGGCCAGGGCGCGCGCGTCGAGGGCGTCGCTCTGAGCGTAGTCGAAGCGGGCGTCGGGCCGGGCCAGACGTCGCCCTTCCTCGAGTGCGGCCGGGTCGCGATCGCGCACCAGTACTCGCACATTCAGGTCGGGGCGGGGGGCCAGCAGGTCGATTAGGTAGCGGGCCGGGCCGCCGGCCACATCGAGCACAGTGGTGTTGTTTTGCAGCACTTCGCCCAGCAGTTGCATGAGATGGGCGCGCCGTTGGCGCACGCGCACCCAGCCGATGGCTGCCAGGTAGCCGGCGTCCAGCCAACGACCCAGCGGCGTGAAGCCGCCGGGCTGATTTTGGTAGACGTAGTCGAGGCTGCTCCCCGAACTGAAGCCGCTGCGCAGGCCGATGCGCATTCCCTGGCTGATGCGACCCACGCTTTTGAGGGCCAGGCGCAATTTCATCATGACCCAGTTTTTGGGGTGCAGCCAGGGCAGACCGGCCTGGTGCCAGCGGTAGCGTTCGGCCGAGAGTCCGTAGCGGTCGGCCTGGGCCAGCCTGGAGCGGTCGACGGGCCGCTCGAAGCAGCGCAACACAAAGGCGCGCACGTCTTGAAAAACCAGATGGCGGTCTTTTTCGTGAAAGAGGGCGTGGTAGAAGTTGCGGTAGACCTGCGACTCTTTGTAGGGCGAGGGCAGGGCCCGGAAAAAGCGCCGGATGGGCAGATTCTTGACCACCCAGTCGGCCCGCGAACTGAGCACCAGCGTGGGCGTGTCCAGGTTGGGCGCACACTGTTGCAGGCGGCGGGCCCCCTGGTGCAGGTCGAGCAGCATGTCGCTGGAGATCTGTCGGGAGATCAGGGGGTCCTGGTCGTATTGGCGGGCTTGCTCGCGGTCGTGGGTGAGGGCGCCTCCGCGCACATAGCTTTGCACGTTTTCCATCAGGCCCAGGCGCCGAGCCAGGGCCAGGGCCGGGCGGGCCAACGGCACATACAGCTTGATGTGCAGGGCGGGAGTGGCCAGCACCAGTCCGCGCAGGCGGGGGGCGTAGTCCACGGCCCACAAGCCGGCCACCACGGCCGCCACACTGTGGGCGATGACCACGATGTTCTCGGGTTGCAGGGAATGTTGCTCACAAAGGTGATCGAGAAAGGCCTGCATGTCTTGCTCGAGTTGGGCCAGGCTGCGGGCGTGGCCACGCGGTCCGGGACTGTGGCCACAGCCGCGCTGGTCCCAGGCGAAGATGGCGTAGTCTTCCAGTTGCAGGCCATCCACCAGGGGCTGCATGCGGGCCGAGTGTTCGTGGCCGCGATGAAAAAGCAAAAGGGCCCGTTGGGGCGGGGTGGAGGGCAACCAGGCCCGATAGAACAGGGAGGCGCCGTCGCCGGTCGTAAAGTGGTGCTCGCTCGATTGTCTCATGGTAGGCGCCTATGATAGCAGATCTTGGCAATGCCCCAACTGACCGGCAACTGTTGCATGCGATCGAGTTCGAAAGGAGCTTCCAGCACCCAGTCCTGACAAACCACCCAACTGCCGGCAGGCACCTGTTGCAGTAGCTCCAGCAGTTGTTGACGCAGTTCTTCGGGGAAGGCGGTGGCCGAGATAAAGTAGAGCTGGGCCGCCGGCAGGGGGCGCCTGAGAAAGTTTCCACTGACAAATTGGGCCGGCCAGCCATGGCGTTCGGCCACGCGCTGGGCGCGCTCGGTGTAGACGGCAAAATACTCCAGTCCCAGAGCCTTGTAACCACGGGCGGCGGCGGCCGTTAAGCAGGGGACCCCGCGGCCCGAGCCCAGGTCCACAATTTGCGAACCAGCCGGCAGCTGCAGGGTGTCCAGGATCTTGAGGAAGGAGAGGGCCGGCGTTTCGCCATAGGCCAGCGAGTCCACGTGGTAGGGGCCGCGCATGTTTAGCACCATTTTGTTGGGATTGAGACCACGAAATTCGCGGCGCAGGGCGGCGTGCATCTGCCACCACCAACGCTCCCTCCCCAGACTGAGGAGCTCGCTCAAACGGATGGAGAAATTCCAGGTCAGCGCGCCGATCAGGCCAAGCCGAGGCATGAGCATGGGACTACCGGGGTGCCTGGAACACTCCTGCTGTGTTATTATGACCACAGGTAGGTGACCATGGAAAAGACGATCTCAGCGGCCAACTTTAAGGCTAAATGCTTACAGATTATGGACAGTGTACAAGAAGGCCATACCGAAATTGTCATTACCAAGCGGGGGCGACCGGTGGCCAAGTTGGTGCCGTATGAGGCCAGTCCTCCGGCGGCATTTGGCTTTATGGCCGGAACAGGTAGCGTCCACGGTGACATTTTGGAGCCTCTGGACGAAGCTTGGGATGCTGAGAATCAGTAGCGTTGCATCTATTGTTAGATACCCACGTCTTTTACTGGCTCATGATCGGCTCGGACGAGTTGAGCAAAAGTAGACCGGAACTGGAAAGGGCAGGCTCTTTGCTCGTCTCCCCTATCACCTGCTGGGAAATCGGCATGCTTGCAAGCAGGGGGCGAATCCATTTAGCGATGCCTTGCAACGACTGGATTGAGAAGGCTCTCAAGGCGCCCCGAGTTTCGTTGCTGGAATTGGCTCCTCGGATGGCGGTAGAGGCCAGCTACTTGCCCGGCGATTTTCACGGCGACCCGGCCGATAGAATGCTGGTGGCATCCGCCCGAGTTGGCCGTTTGACGTTAGCTACCCGCGACGCCAAAATCTTGAAGTATGGAAAGCAAGGGCACGTAGGGGTTCTGCCTTGCTGAGATTTCTTCTCCTATTTCTAGGCTTGTTGGCTGTGCCGGTGCTGGCCTGCCCGGAGTGGGTGGAGCGACAGGGAACGCAGCTGGTGACCGCCAGCGGCCAGCCGGTGCGGCTGCGGGGCATCTGTCTGGGCAACTGGTGGGTGCCCGAGGGCTATATGTTCGGCTTTGAAAAGGCCACCTCGCCCAGCCAGATCGAACGGGTGGTGCTGGAACTGCTGGGCCCGGCTGAGAGTGGCCAGTTTTGGCGGAGTTTTCGCGAGAATTTTGTGACCCGGGACGATCTGAAGGCGATTGCCGGGGCCGGCTTTAACGCCGTGCGTGTGCCGCTGCACCACAAGTTTTTACGCGATGCGGCCGAGCTCAAGCGGCTGGACTGGTTGCTAGACGAGTGCGAGCGTCTCAATTTGTGGGTTCTGCCCGACCTGCACGCGGCCCCGGGCGGTCAGACGGGCGACAATATCGACGATGGGGCCAGTTACCCCTGGCTCTTTGAGTCGGAAGAGGACCTGCAGCTGGCCTCCCAGCTTTGGCAGGAGGTGGCCCAACGCTATCGCGATCGGTCCACGGTGCTGGGTTATGAGCTGCTCAACGAGCCCATTCCCAACTGGCCCGGTTACACCCCTTTGCATCCGCAGCTGGACAAGGCCTATCGGCGTATGGGCCAGTCCATCCGTCAGGTGGACAGGCGCCATTTGTTGTTTTTGGACGGGGCCGAATGGGCCACCAACTTTAGCGCGCTGGGCAGCGATTGGGACTCGGGTTTGGTGCTGGCCTTTCACCGTTACTGGGCCGACCCCAGCCCGGCCGGAATCCAGACCTATCTGGACGTGCAACGGCAGCGCGGGGTGCCCATGGTCATGACCGAGTCGGGGGAGAATACGCGCGAGTGGCTGGCCCAGTTTCGTGGGACGCTGGAGCAGCACCAGGTTGGCTGGTTTTTCTGGCCCTACAAGAAGATGAAGACCGATAGTTGCGTGGCCCTGGTCGCCACTCCCAAAAATTGGGAGCAGATTGTGGCCTGGGCCGATGGGCTTGGGTTGGACGGGGAGGCCCGGCGCAAATTGCGCCCCAGTCGCGAGGTGGCTCGTCAGGCCTTTGCCGATCTGCTGGAAAATGTGCGTTATCAGCAGTGTGTGCGCCAGGACAGCTACCTCAAGGCATTGGGCCTTTGAGGCCAGGGTAATTTCTTCAGGGTTCTAAGCCCAGTTCACGCAGCCGAGCCGCCAGTCGGTCAGCTCTCTCCCGCTCACGCTCAGCCCGCTGCTCCGCCTGCTCAGCGCGCTGGTCCGCTTGCTCGGCGCAGCGCCGCTCCAGTTGAGCCCGCTCGTCCGCAGTAGGCAACATTTGGCCATCCAGGTCAAACCAGCGCAACCAACCGTCCCGGACTCCCAATCGCAAGGGTAGACAACTACAAGGATGTAGGCCCTGCTCGTCCTCGTGAGTACTGATGTAAGCTCGGCGGCGCAAGCAAAATCCCTCAAGCTTCGCGCTGTCGCTTTCGAAGAGGAAATAGTCTTTCATTTTCCACTGATCCCGGTAGATTACAAATTTTTGGCCGCGGTCTTTACCCTCGGTAGATGGAGAGAGCAGTTCAATCGCCAGGCTCGGATAGAGCCCGCCTTCTTCCCACACTACCCACTTTTTCTGCCCCCGGCTTCGTCCGCCCACCACCACGTAAACGTCCGGCCCCAGCCGCCTGGGCTTGGGATTTGAGCCCTTCCTGGCCGAAGATGAAGAGGGCGGGTAATAGACAAAGGAATTGCCGCCCACGAAAGCCTCGATGTTCTGTTGGCGGAGCCAGCGCTTGAGCGGCTCAATCAAATAGATCGAGGCTTGCTCGCGATGAACCTCGTTGTCCAAGGGGATACCATCCTCATCCGGCAGATCATCCCCTCGCGGCAGGTCAGAAGGGCGCTCAAATTCTACATCCAGCATTGACATGTCTTCGACGCTTCGGAGGCACTTCCCCCGGAGATGACCAGTTGTCAAGACGAGTCGAGTCAGTCTGGCTCCGTGTCGTTCACCCATTCGTCTAAAGACCTAGCAGGGTTCGGATCCATTCCTCGACGGTAATTATCGTTTGGCGCGAAAGGCTTCCCCAGCGGCGCACCAGACGCTGTTTGGTAATGGAGCGTACGGCTTCCGTCAGAGCATAGCTGGTCTTAGCCAGGCCACCCTCCGGAGGTTCGATGACGACATGAGCGGGAATACCGCGGTCCCGGCTGGTCAAGGGGATGACTATGACCAGGCTGCCCGGACCTGCATTGAATTCATCGATCGAAAGGATTACGATCGGTCTCAGGCCGCCCTGTTCGTGCCCTTTGACGGGGTCCAGGTCGGCCAGCCACACGTCACCCCGACGAGGTCTCAATAGTCGATGTCCTCGGGGTCAAGGCCGTCCCTCAAGGTGGCTCGTTCCCAGCTTTCCAACTCTCGCTGATAGTCGGCCGTCTGCCCAGGGGACATTCTGGCGTAGGCCAGATTGAGTTCTTCGACGCGCAGGGTCTGCCGATAGTTTTGCAGGGCCGTTTCCAAGACCGTCTGCATGGAGACCCCTCGTTGGTTGGCGATTTGCTTGAGGACATCACGCATGCTTTCGGTGATTCGTATGGTGACACTCATGGCTGTAGACTATCAGGGCTACAATTTTGTGTCAATTGATGGGTTTGGGCAGGCTGGCCGGGGTAGGCACGATGCCCCGGGCTTCTTCCTGGGGGACGGCCGAGGGAGGACCCTGCAGAAAAGGCGAGGTGACTTCGGCATTGCTCATGAGGCGGTATACCAGGTCGACTTTTTTGGAGTCGGCCAGGATGGCTTCGATACTGGGCTTGAGCTGCTCGTAGCTAGAGCGGACTTCTCCCAGTTTGATAACCACCAGACCTTGCGAGCAATAGACGGCGCCCCCTACCTGATGAGGCTTGAGGCGGGCCACGCTGGTGGCGGCCGCCTCGCCCATATAGCGTCGGATCTGGGGCATGGTGAGAAAGCCCAGCCGGCCGCCGTCTTTCAGGCTGGGGTCAAGGGAATAGTTTTGGGCCAGCAGATTAAACCCCACCCCATCTTCCAGGCTGCGGGCCACGTCGCGGGCGTCTTTGCGGGTAGCCACCAGGATGATGAAGATTTCATATTGGGTCAACTGGGGGCGATAGAAGTCGTACACCTCTTGCCGCTCCTTTTGGCTGACTCCCTGCAGTAACAGGTGTTGGGCGAGCAGGGCCGCCCTGCCCTGTTGGCGGGCACCCGCCTGCAATGGGGTGGGCAGTGGTTTGAGGGTTTTCTCCAGAGACTCGCTTTCGGCGGGGGTCAGGGTGATTTTCTGCCGGGCGGCCTCCTGCTCGATCAGCTTCTGCTCCACCAATTGGCGCAGCAATGCCGACCCTGCGCTGGCCTGGAGTTGACGTTCGAAATCGGCCATGGCTACCGTCTGACCATTGACGGTCAGGGCAGCGGGGGGAGCGGTAGGTCGACCGCTATAGCGCAGGTAGCCCACGGTGACCAGCACCAGCAGTCCTCCCAGCACGGCCCCCAGCAGCAGTACCACGAGAAACTTCTTCATGGCTTCACCTTGTGGCTTTCCTGGTGGGTGACTTTGGTCAGATCTAGCAGCCAGTCTTTTCCGGCCTTACTCCAGTCGTCCTCGCAGACGGTGTCGATCTGGATTACCATCGGTTTTTGCGAACTGGCGTCAATCCGGCGTAGCCGGGTGCAGTAGCGCACCTGACAGTGGGCCCGCTTTCCCGAGTGCCGAAAAGTGAGGATTTTCGATTCTTCCTCCACCTTCAGAGCTGTGCTCAGCATGTGTTCCAGGCGGCCACGCTGGACCGCCTGATCGAGTTGGACCCCTTCCGGGTCGATAAGTTTGTAATGAGTGCTCTGAATGGAGAAGACGCCGTCGATATACTTGAGGGCCATGGCTCGATGGCTGCGCCGGTAGGCCTGCTCAATTTGGATGCGGTCGTCGGCCAGGGCGCCGTTGGCGAGGGCCAGCACAAGTAGCAGTCTTTTCACATGACCTCCAGCAGTTGTCGCACCACCTCGGCGGCGATGGCCAGACTGGCCGTGGCCGCTGGCGAGGGAGCGTTGATCACGTGGACCACACCGGGACCCCGCTCAATCAGGAAGTCGTCGACCAGTTGGCCATCGGGGCGGACAGCCTGGGCGCGAATGCCCGAGCGGGCCGGTTCCAGGTGGTGCAGGCGCAGGTCGGGGGTGAGTTGTTGCAGGGATCGCAGGAAGAGCCTCTTGGAGAGGCTGCGCAGCTGTTCTTCCAGGCCCATACGCCAGTAGCGCAGGGCCAGCTTTTGAAAGCCTGCAAAGGTGAGCGTTTCCCAGGCTTCGACCCAGTCAAAAGTGCGCCCGTCATAGTTTTCTCGGCCCAGCGCCAGCACCGCGTTGGGGCCTGCCCCCACGCTGCCGTCGACATGGCGGGTGAGATGCACGCCCAAAAAGGGGAAGCGGGGGTCGGGCACGGGGTAGATCAGGGTGCGACAGAGGTCTTCGGCCTCGGCCGTCAGTCTGTAGTATTCGCCGCGGAAGGGCACGATGTGCACGGGGCTGGCCGCCAGTTTGTCGCAGTAGAGGCCGGCGCAGTTGATCCAGCCATCTACCTCCAGAGTTCCCTGCGAGGTATAGAGGCGGCCCGCTTGAGCCCGGAACAGGCGCGTATTGAGTCGGATCTCCAGGCCGCGCTGCTGGGCCTGACCGGCCAACGAGTTGACCACCTGAGAGTAGTCGACCACACCTGTTTCGGGAACGTGCAGAGCCTCCAGACCGGTGCAGGCCGGTTCGATCTGCTGCCATTGGGGTCGCGTCAGACGGCGTACGGCTAGACCGTGGGCCAGTCCCCGTTCTTCCAGCTTGCGCAGGCCTTCCAGTTGCTGGCGTTGGGTGGCCACGATCACTTTGCCGCAACGCTTCCATTCAATCTCGTGCTGCTGGCAAAACTCTTCCAGCAACTGGCGACCGTGCAGGCAGGTGCGGGCTTTGAGCGATCCGGGCGGATAGTAGATGCCGGAATGGATCACTCCGCTGTTGCGCCCGGTTTGATGGGCGGCTAACTGACTTTCCTTTTCCAGCAAGGTCACTTTACAGTCGGGGCGGATTTGCGACAGGCTATAGGCGGTGGCCACACCGACGATGCCCCCGCCCACGATGGCAATACGTTTCATACGATTCCCTTTGCAGTGGAATGGCTCAGCTCCTGGGGCGAGTGGAGGAAGCCCACGGATACCGGGGAAACCTCACCCGCATCGAGAGACATTCATTTGCCGCCATCTCTGGCTGGGCGTCGTAGAGTTGGCCCGCCAACGAGAGCATTGCACAGGGCCCTGCATCCAGAGATCTAGCGACCACAAGTTGGCAGCGGCACGTTCGTTGGTGAAGTTCCTCAAGCTTACCGGCTCAGCCATCAACGAGGCTTCCTTGCTGGAATGGACCGTCCAAAGTGCCCAGACGTCCCCTGTAAAATGGATCGTTGATCGCTCGCCTCCGAGGTCTGAGTATCGGCTATCAGATCCAGTTGGGCAGAAAGCGCCTATCCTTGTCGTCGTTGCGAATGTTGGACAAATATTTGATCGCCCGCAAGAAGGCGACCGGTGACCTCCGACAGTTGCCAAAAATGTGCACGGCGGCCGGGTCGGTGAAATCGTCGGCGGGCACATAAACAGCCTGAATGGAGGTGATCGAACCGTCTGCGGTGCTGCAGATGCGCCCTTCCAATTCGCTCAGCTCGCTTGCCAAAGTGGGCTGATAGCCGAGGCGCGAGGGGATGAGACCCATCACTCCCGAGACCTCGGAGCCGGCCTGCACAAAGCGAAAAATGTTATCCACCAGCAGCAATACGTTCTGCTTTTGGTCGTCTCGAAAGTATTCGGCCGTGGTCAGGGCGGCGTGGCCCACCCGGGCCCCGGCACTTCGTTCATCTGCCCGTAGACAGCACCGCGCTGGTGGCGCCTATCCTGGAGCAACTGGGCGAGAGTTGAGAGCCGACAGATTGGCCAATGCCGTCCGGTTTGCCGAGTCTCGTCGTTGGCTCCCTGTCTGATCAGGGGACTCGAGGACATGGCTGATTCCTTGGGTCAGGGTTTGATCAATAATGTGCCTGAGTTATTTGGCGACGGGCCATTAGGAGGGGACGGGATAGAGCGGGTCCTGGCCAGGACCCGCAAGCTGATGGCCTTCCTGAGACTACTCGCGGGCCCTTGCGGAAGTGACCACGAATTTGTCGGCCAGTTCTGCGCTGGTCGTCGGTGATTGCCAGATTGGGAAAGAAATCCAGGGCCTCGGAAATCGGCTCGTGGACGCTCCATCGAGCAATCGCCCACCACGACTGAGTCTGCGATGTCGTGGACGCGTTCGCAATCCTGACCCCAACAACATAGATAAAGACAGCCGGTATCCAGGATTCGTTCCACCGCCTTGCTGATCTGGCCAACGCTGGCCCGGGCGGAGTTCCAGGCCAGCAGACATGACAAGGTAGGGGAGGGCGGAAATCTGCAGTGAGCGATGGACTCAGGAACTGTCACGATGAGGGTGTAGACCTCCTGGCCGGTGGCTTGACTTCTACCCAGGGTGGCTGCCGCGCATCAGTTTGTCGGCGGGCACAAATAGTCCGGCGGCCACAAAGCCGAGGCCGGCACCGCACTGCAGACTGAGAAGACAGTGAGCGGTGTCGTCCCCTCCAAACTGGCATGCGCCAAACTTCTTCGCGAGTTGGGCGCCATCCTGTAATGCGGAGGTTTGTCGGGGTGGTCTGGCGGTCTGCGAAATGGTCGGTGACTTACGATTCCTGCGGGGTCAGACTTGCCCAAAAGTGGGCGGCTGCCAGGGACCGATAAGGTTTGTAACGTTCCAGCAACTGTTCGGCTTGGAGTGCGTCCAGTTCGCGATCAAACGCTTTTTGCATAGCCTTGCGAACTGCCGAGTCACCGTGTAAGGAGCAGTCGGGATGGCCGTAGCCGCGCAACTGCATATACTGGACGGTCCAGGGACCAACCCCTTTGACCGCCAGCAACTGCTGGGGAAGTTCGGGGGCGTCGAGGATCAAGCGGCCATTGTCGATTTGGCGGGCCAGTTGGGCCAGCGTGTTGGCCTTGGCGCTTGAGTATTTCTGTGCTTGCAGGGAGGCCGGGTCGATGCGGGCGGCGGCTGAGACGCATGGGTAGCACCATAAACCGGTGCTGTGGCGGCAGTTGCCCTTGATAATGAATGTGCGGCGCATGGCCAGGGCGAAATTGAGGTTGACCTGCTGCCCGATGACGGCCCAACTGAGGGCTTCGAAGGGGGTGGCGGTTTGGGCGATGCGCAGCCCGGGACGTTCCTTGATCAAGGGCCCCAACTGAGAGTCTTGAGTCATTTCTTTCTCGAAGGGCACCGGGTCGATAGTGAGCCCGAGCATGCGCCGGGCCATTTCTTCTAGTTGGATAGGATCGAAGGCCGGGTCGGCTTCGACGTGGGCCCGATTGCCTTCCAGGTGGATTGTCACGATGGTAGGCACGCCTTGCAGCATAATACCTTTGCGGATGCGACCCGGCACCACGTCTTCGGCTAATGCCTGGCTGTCGCGGGCGTGGAAGGCCCAAATTTCTTGGGGGCGGTACGGCTGGGGCAGATCGATTTGCATAGGGGTCAGTGTAACCGTCCGTGTTCGTTGTATGACAAACTTATTGTAAACATCACACCAACCCCTTGACACCTTCGGGTCGATGTTATACATTG
>JADMJV010000157.1 GCA_018780265.1 bacterium | reverse complement strand
CGCTGCCGTGGCCGGCGGGGCCGTCGCCTGGGGCGCCTGAGCAGGAGCCGCCGCCGCAGCCGAATCCTTGGGCGCTGCCGTGGCCGTCGCCTGGGGTGCCTGAGCAGGAGCTACCGCCGGAGCCGATTCCTTGGGCGCGGCTGTGGCCGCCTGAGGCGCCTGAGGCGCCTGAGCAGGAGCCGCCGCCGGAGCCGATTCCTTGGGCGCTGCCGTGGCCGTCGACTGGGGTGCCTGAGCAGGAGCTACCGCCGGAGCCGAATCCTTGGGCGCTGCCGTGGCCGGCGCCTGGGGTGCCTGAGCAGGAGCTACCGCCGGAGCCGAATCCTTGGGCGCTGCCGTGGCCGTCGACTGGGGTGCCTGAGCAGGAGCCGCCGCCGGAGCCGATTCCTTGGGCGCTGCCGTGGCCGGCGGGGCCGTCGCCTGGGGCGCCTGAGCAGGAGCCGCCGCCAGAGCCGAATCCTTGGGCGCTGCCGTGGCCTGTGGCGCCTGAGCAGGAGGCACCGCCGGAGCCGAATCCTTGGGCGCTACCGTGGCCGGAGGAGCCTGCCCCTGTGGCGCCCCAGGCTGCGCCGGAGCCTGTCCCTGCGGAGCACTCGGCTGAGCAGGCGCCTGCCCCTGCGGAGCCCCTGGCTGCGCGGGTGCCTGCCCCTGTGGCGCCCCAGGCTGCGCCGGAGCCTGTCCCTCCGGAGCACCCGGCTGAGCGGGCGCCTGTCCTTGCGGAACTCCAGGCGGCGCGGGAACTTGCGGAGCCCCTGGCTGCGCGGGTGCCTGTCCTTGCGGAGCCCCTGGCGGCGCGGGAACCTGGCCCTGCGGAGCACCCGGCTGAGCGGGAACCTGGCCCTGCGGAGCACCCGGCTGAGCGGGCGCCTGTCCCTGCGGAGCACCAGGCTGAGCGGGCGCCTGTCCCTGCGGAGCACCAGGCTGAGCGGGCGCCTGCCCCTGTGCCGCCCCAGGCTGCGCCGGAGCCTGTCCCTGCGGAGCACCCGGCTGCGCGGGAACCTGTCCCTGCGGAGCACCCGGCTGCGCGGGAACCTGTCCTTGCGGAGCACTCGGCTGCGCGGGAACCTGTCCTTGCGGAGCACTCGGCTGAGCGGGCGCCTGTCCTTGCGGAGCCCCTGGCTGCGCGGGAACCTGTCCTTGCGGAGCACTCGGCTGAGCGGGCGCCTGTCCTT
>JADMJV010000173.1 GCA_018780265.1 bacterium | reverse complement strand
GCTTGCGTCGCGCGAGTGACATCGGACCTTCTTGTCAGGAGATGATCCAAAAATTACTGGGAAACCAGGTTATTGGAGCTAACTCCAGATGGCCGGTGGTGGGCAGGTTCTGCTCGAATTGAGTGACGGCCAGCTAGGATTTTGCCGAGGGAAGCGACTGTGAGTGCGTCCGGCTTTCTGTCATGAATACATCAAAGCGTGTAGGCCTCAGTCGGCGTAGGGGGCCCACAAGATCCAAGCGGTGGTAAGGGTGGACAGGCCCTCGGAGCGTGGAGTCTCGCCCGGCACTGACTTGGGTCGGAGGCTGTCCACGCTTTCCACGGCCAAACTTGCGGCAGCCCGAAGAAGAAAGAAGGCCCGCTACTTGAGCGGGCCTTCAGGGTGTGGCATTGTAAGTTGTCAAAAACACAAATCCCGGCACCCCTTTCAGAGAAGGCCAAGATTCGGAGGAAGTCAAGAAGTATCGGCAAGATTTAGCCATAGGTTGCATCCTCGCACCCCCTTGTAAAGTAAAGGGGTGTCGGTAACACCTTGACCCTTGGGGTTTTTACTGGCGTTGGGCTGCCAGGGGCTGGGATGGAAAGCGACTGAACGCAATCCCGATCTGCAGATTCATGTGCCCGGTTCCAGGTCATGGCACGACGTCGTGGCTGCCGCCCTTTCTGCACCGCTACCTCCACTATGTCGCCGCCGTGGTGGAGATGGCTGTAGAGGGCGTCAGTGTTGAGGATAAGGAACTGTTCGATCTGGTCGAGTTGGATGGCCCTTCGTTTGAAACCGTGCAACGCTGGAATGTTGAGTTGACCAGCATTCCCGTTCGTGAGCGTCTACTTCGGCTCTTGCCGTCAAACTGGCTCCCGACCCGAGAAGATCGTAGCCACGCCAAACCGGAGCAGGCCTACACCTGGAAGGTGGCGCGTGCGTTGATGGGCTACTTTGAGCTAAAAATTGCCTTTGCCTCTCGAATTCTTCAACTGACCCGGCTTTCTCTCATGACGCGCTACTGCGCGGCATAGCTCCTTCGCGGGGGCTTGCTTCTGCGCGCAATTTTAGGCGAGGTTTGGTCCTCAGAAAGCCCTGGATTTTACTCAAGCTGCTGGCGAGGCGCATTTCTGAGCTTCCGCCGGGCCGATCAGGCGGGTACGGGACGCTTCTAGCGGAGTTCACGGTGGCGGACGGCACTGAAAGGGGTTCACCGTCGGTTGCTGTCATCGTTCCTTTCCCCATGAACATTGGGTTCGGGACTCTCCAACACAACTTCCAATTTTTTGCCGGCCAGATTTCGTCAGAATGAATTCATCTTAATACGGAGGTGAACCTTGTTCGACCCTAACTCCATTTTGGTGGATCCAAAGTTCCGCCAGGACCGGCAAATGCTGGAAGCAGCTTTTCGTTTTCAGTTGGTAGCGCCCCTGATGGACCCTACTCTCTCGAAGTCGAGACGCCAGGAAATCAGATCCCGGCTATTGGCGACAACCCACGAGCATCCGTGGCGGGGCCTGATAACGTTGTCTGAACGCACCTTGAGGCGCTGGTGTGCAAATTTCTCCAAGGACTGCCTGCCCGGGTTGGTAGCCAAGAGGCGTAATGACAATGGGCGATGCCGGATTATGCCAGCAGAGGCTGTTGAGGCTGCTCAGAAATTGCTTGAAGAGGAGCCCAGGCGCACTGTGGCCGCGCTGGTTGAGATGCTGCTTGAGCGCAAGCCGGAGTGGAAGGGCCTGCTGGCGCGCTCCACCCTGGACCGCCACCTCCGCCGCGTTGGCAAGCCTCTGCGGAAAAAATCGGATGCCTACCTCAGCTTTGAGGCGGCCGATCCGGACGATCTCTGGCAGGGGGACATACTTCATGGATCCCTGGCTCTCCATGAGGGCAAGGAGGTGAAGGCCAAATGGGTTTGCTGGATCGATGACCATTCCCGCCTAGTCCTTGACCTTCAAGCGTTTCCAGACGAGAGATTTCCCGTGATTGAGGCGTCCTTGAAGCGGGCCATCCTTAAACATGGTCGACCCCGCAGAATCCTGGTCGACAACGGCAAGGTTTACTCCGGGCACAGCTTCACCCTGGCCTGCTCGCAGTTGGGCATTCATAAAATCCACTCCGCCCCTTACCACCCCCAGTCGAAGGGTAAAGTGGAGAATTTTTTTCAGTTTCTACGCCGGAACTTTCTCAACGAAATCGAGAATCTTCCGCCCATGCCCTTTGAGCGACTCAACCGACTGGCGGCGGCCTGGCTCGATACCTATCATGATCGCCCTCATAAGTCTTTGGACAAGGCCACTCCGCGGCAGCGCTACCAGCCTCGATTGCACCGTCCAGTCACCCTCCAGGTCCTGGAGGAGTCCTTTTGGCAGTGGGACGTGCGCACGATATCGCCGCAGGGACGAATCGAGTTCTATAAGGGGTACTACTTCGTGGACCTCAGCCTGGCCAACCAGAAAGTGATCGTCCGCTATGACCCCTGCGACCTGAGTCGCATCATCCTGTGGCGCGACGGACAGAAGCTGGTGGAGGCCACCGCCACCCAGTTAGTGCATAAAGCCAAGCCTCGCCGAGATCAGCCTGTCTCCAAGAAATCTTCGGATGCTGCCGAGCGCTTCATGCACTCCTTGGAGAAGGCCCAACAAGAGCGAATTCAGCGAGAGGTGAACCTGATTCAGTTGCCAGACGAGGAGGCCGACGCGTCATGAACGACCTCATCGTGGATCACTTTCAATTGCGCCGACACCCTTTTTCCGTGGAAATTGACGCGGAAGCCTTCTTCCCTTTCCAGTCTTTTCAACAGGGAACGCTGAGACTGGACCAGGCCACCCACGCACGCAGTCCCGTGTTGGTCATCGCCGAGCCTGGCGCTGGAAAAACGGCATTGATTCGGGCCTACTGCAAACGATTGGCGAGCAGTTCCTTCGAGGTCCGTCACCAACTGGTGGGGCCTGGCAAGAGTCCTATCCGGCCGCTTCTAGAGGGATTCTTACAGGGTTTCGGCGAGCATATCCCGTTTAACAATCCCGCTCGCTGCCTGGAGTTACTCAAAGGGTGCCTGGCAAAACTCTATGAGCAGGGGCGCTTACCGGTATTGCTCATCGATGACGCCCACCATCTCAACGCGATCGGCTGGCTCATTCTCAAAGCCTTGATGAATTACGACCTGGATTCCAAACTGCCCTGCCTGCTGATCTTTATGGGGAAGCCTGAAACTCTGAGGGTGTTGGGCTTGAACGAGGTCCAGGAGGTGCGCGAGCGCCTGGGCCTTTGCTACCACCTGCGCCCTCTCAAAGTTCAGGAAGTAGAGCCCTACCTGGAAAAACGTCTGCGTTGGGCCGGCCTCAAGGGGCAGATCTTTCCGGCGGACATTGCTGAACAAATCTGGAAGCACGCCCAGGGCAATCCACGCCGCATCAATCGATTGGCCGAGAAGTGTCTGCTGGCCGCTGCATCCGCAAAAAAAGACCTCATCGATGGGCCCTGCTTGCAGCAGGCCGTCAGCGAAATGCAGTTTCACCTTCTGCGAGAGGAGGATGCCCAATGATGCTTGTGGCTGCCGACAGAAATCCCTACGCTGAACGAGCCGTCCTACTCGGCCCTGACGGGCGACCGTTGAGCCATTTCGCCGGAACTAGCCAACAAACTTGCGACCGCTGGCTGGAGAAAGTAATGAACCAGAATCCCGGCGTACCCATCGTGGCTTCGACGCTGGACCGCTGGCCGGCAACCCTGCTGGAACACCCAGACATTCGCTGGCTGCACCCCGGCCTGGTGAAGAGACTCTACAGTGCCTGCCTACCCTGGAATCTCCGCCGAAAGCTGCATCGGGCTCGACTCTTCGCCTACCTACACAAGCACCGCGTGTCGAGCATTGACGTGGATGACGCCGTGAAGGACTTCGAACTGCAGACCGCCTACCAAATCCTCGACGAAATCGTCTAGTCAAGACTCTCACCGGAAGGGCGGCCATTTGCGAGAATGGACGGCAGATCGTAGAGAGTCCGTAAAATATGTGGTGGATATTACCCGGTGGCTTTGGTGATCAGCCTTCCAAAGGTTGCCTCAAGCTGCCGAGGGATGGGCATCAGGGCGCGCCTCGAGGAGAGAGCCTGGAGCAGCGCGAGTTGGCCCTGGATGACCTGGTCGTGGCGCTTCTTTTGCTCTTCGACGAACGGATGGGCCGCTTTGAGGCGCCGCTCCCGGCGCTGGGCTTTGTCCTCGGAGAGGGTGGACTCGGCGTAACGGAAGCTCTCACCTCGGGTGAGCATGCACCAGATAGCCGTCAACAGCTTGCGGGCGCAGGCCGTGGCGGCGATTCCTTTGCCTTTGTTCTTGCGCTCCAGGCGTTTGCAGAGGTTGCGAAAAGGGCCATCCATTTTGCACAGGCTCTGAACCGCTTCTGTCAGGGCCCATCGCAGTTTTTTGGAGCCAGCCTTGGTGATACCACCGTTGCGCGACTTGCCCGCGGAAGAGCGTTGACGGGGAATCAGGCCGGCGTAGTTGGCCAGGCTGTCAGCCGTGGCGAAGCGGTCGATGCGCCCGATGACGGCCATGATGGTGAACGCGGTCAGCACATTGATGCCACGAATCGTCATCAGCAAGGCCACCTCTGGCCAACGAGCGGCTCTGACCTCGATAACCGGTTCGAGCCGCTGCAGTCGCTGCTTGATTTGCTCGAGTTGTTCCAACCGATTGGTCAGCACTTCTCGAGACGTCGGCGACAGCCGGTGCTTCAATTTCAGGATGAATCGTTGAGCGCAGGCACTCTGGATATCCGACCCGTCCCAAACGATCCCGTGCTCGGCCATTTGAGCTCTCACCCGATTCTTGATGCGAATCTGGTCCTGAACCAGACTGCATCGATAGTTTAGGAGATCTCGATCCTGCTGGATTTCCGGGCCGGGCGTCCAGACTGTGGGCAACATACCCAGCGCGAGCAAGAGGGCCAGGCAATAGGAGTCGTTGCGGTCGTTCTTGGCGTTCTTGCTAAAAAACTGCAACTTGGCGGGATTGGCTACCGACACCGCGGCTACGAGCGGCGCCAGTCGACTGACGTAGTAGTTGCTGCCGCGCGTGGCTTCCAATGCCACCTGATCGTCCTTTCCCAAAGTGGCCAGAAAGGCTTCCAAGTCCTTTTCTCTTGTGGATATTTCGTATTGCTTATAGGAGTTGTCCCAGATGGACAACTCCGTCACGTAGATTCGGTCTCGATGGATGTCGAGACCGATGGTTCTGCGGATTTTCATTCAGGTTTCCCTTACGATAGATTTCCTGACATCATCGGCAATCATTTCTTCGAGCGCTTTGCTCTCGCAGCAACACTCCAGCCGGATGGAGCCTTATGTGATGTCTGGGCCGATTCAAAAAATACGGTCTGCAAAACCCATTGCTGGTGCGGCCTCGAGGATTTCATCCGGCCGGGGAGCGTTTGCAAGCCATGCCAAAAAACCGCCAGGTCGGCAAGAAAATTTTTGCCGATGGCGTAAACAGGAGTGCCCGGTCAATAACTCGCTTTCATTTCTGAGTGAACGCCGGGTTTTTCTTTTTCCCAGAGGTTTTCGCGGGGGCGAGCGCGCCGGGCACCGCGTGACATGACACAGTCTCCGCGAGCAGCCACGCCATAGAAGTTGGGACCCATACTTTGGGCGCACCCAAAGTATGGGTCGAGCGCCCGTCGGGGCGAAAACCCAGGTTAAGTTGCGGGCTCGTCCTTTGCCACTTTGGCGGTCATTTTCGCGCGACGCGGCTTTCGGTCGAGGTCTTTCAGCTTTGCGGCGTGTCGCTGCTCGCTCCCTTTGTAGGGGGTGTTCCGCGACCAGACGTGCCACACGGACACCAAGATTTTGCGGGCGCAGGCCGTCATCGCCACGGCTTTGGGTCGTCGCTCCGAGAGCTTTTCCTTGAATTGCTTCAATGTGTCGTCCACCCGACTCGCACTCATGGCGGCCAAGCCCATGGCCCAGCGCAGGCTCCGCCGACCCGCCTTGGTAATGCCTCCGGTCCGGTGACTCTGGCCCGATGAGTGCACTTTGGGAACCAATCCGGCATAAGCACACAACTTTCCGGGGGAGCTGAA
>JADMJV010000188.1 GCA_018780265.1 bacterium | reverse complement strand
TGACCCATCCTGAAGGCCTGCTGTTCTCCTGTGTAGTTTGCTGTGACTGTTCCTTCGGTACGTGACCGATGGGTCCAACAGGCAATGTTGCAGGTTTTGACTAAGGTCTTTGACCCGGGATTTTCCAAATGGAGTTTTGGGTTCAGGCCAAGAAAAGGCGCGCACGATGCTGTGTTGGCTGCAAAGAATCACGTAGTAGAAGGGTATCGCTGGGTCGTAGACCTGGACCTCGAGAAGTTCTTTGACCTGGTAAACCACGATGTGCTTATGGCACGTGTGGCGCGCAAGGTAAAGGATAAAAGAGCACTCCGACTCATTCGGCTTTTCCTGAAAGCCGGCGTTCTCTCAGAAGGGTTGGTTTCGCCGACTATCGAGGGGACGCCACAGGGAGGTCCGCTATCCCCAATCCTCAGCAATGTTTTACTTGATGACTTGGATAAGGAACTCGAAAAGCGAGGCCATAAGTTTTGTCGCTACGCCGATGACTGCAATGTATATGTGCGGTCCAGGCGGGCGGGGGAACGGTTGATGGCCTCGCTCACGAGATTCCTGGAGAAACATCTTCGACTCCGGGTCAACAAGCAGAAAAGCGCGGTGGATGAGCACGGGAAAAGACAATTTCTAGGATATTCGATAATTGGTAAGGGTCTGCCGAGGCTAAGAGTAGCTCCAGACCGGGAAAAGCGTGTGAAAAAGGGGTTGAAACCATTGCTGAGAGCAGCACGTGGCAACTCGATCCCTCAGACGCTCAAACGGCTGTCCCCGAAAATTCGAGGATGGGTGGGTTACTACAAGGTCTGCGATGTTAAGGCCGCGTTTCAAAGACTCGACGAGTGGGTTAGGCGGCGGGTGCGGGCTATCTATTGGCGGCACTGGAAAAAGCCGAAGACACGAGTCAAGAACCTGATGAAGCAAGGTCTGAACAAAGAGACGGCTCGCAAAGCCGTCCAAAATGGACGTGGCCCTTGGTGGAACGCGAAAGCTCCAGCCATGAATCTAGCCTTTCCAAATCAGAAGTTACGAAATTTCGGACTGACGAGCTTCCTCGAGGAATTCCAACGTCTTAAGCGTCCTGTGGGGTAACGCCCAGCAGAGGGTTCGCCCTCTGTGTGAACCGCCGTTATACGGAACCGTACGTACGGTGGTGTGGAAGCTGGGGCCGAGAGGCCCTGGCTACCCGATTC
>JADMJV010000198.1 GCA_018780265.1 bacterium | reverse complement strand
GGAACAATGAAATTGATGGGCGGGCCACCACCACCTGAATTTAGATTGCCACTAAGGTCGCTGTTCCGGCTAAAGCCGGCTGAGAGTCACCCGCAAAACGCGGGCTTAAAATGGAGGGGGACCGTCCCGCCCATTGGACCCCCCTCCTCCACTTTAAAGTCGTCATCTTCCTCGACGCACTGGTTCGCAATATATGCCTATACCATGTCATCGGTAATGTTGCCACTGCTGCAACAAAAGTATCCTCGAGCCCACAAATGCCGACCCCAAAACGCCTTCCTCAAATGCGCAAACTCATCCAGCAAAACGTGAGCGCTCCGTCCCTTCAAGCGCTGAAGGAGCTCGCTAATCTTAACCTTTGGCGGGACAGACAACATGAGATGCACGTGGTCCAGCGACACATGCCCCTTGAGGATCTGCACATCAAGGCCGTCGCAAATTCCGCGGACAACCTCGCGAACTCGACGCCCTACCGCGCCCTCCAGCAGGGCCTTACGATACTTCGTAATCCACACGATGTGCAGGTGGATAGCGAACACGGAGTGCGCGCCTTTCCTGTATTCAGCCACGAAGCAAATCTATACGGGCGCGCTACGCTAAAGCCTCCACCTGAAGGTGGTGGTTTTTACCAGCGTATTACGACCAATAAGTCTTTGGGATAATTTGTCTCGGAGCTGGTGCATGCGCACAGGTATCGCCCCCCTGCTGGATATCCAAGCCAATGGGTAAGCCGCGCGTGACCTGAATTCAGGGATGATCCACCAGGCCTCGCACGGCATTGTACTGGGGGAAATTCTCATTGGGGCCGGCATAGCTAGAGAAGGCTTTGCGGTGATTCTCCCCCTTGCAGTAAAAGGTGAAGTCGTCGGGCTTGGACTGCACAAAATAGGTCTCACTATAGGTATTCTTGCCGGCCGCAGGACAACTGGGAACCACCTTGAGGTAGTTGCCACGTAACAGCAGAGCAGGCTCTTGGGGGTAGTGGCCTTTGTTGTCAGAGGCGTACATCTCAAGGGCGGTGGCGATATTTTTGCAGTTGGACTTGCAGGCGGTCAACTGACCCTGCGCGCGGGCTGCGTAAAATCAGGGGACGAAGATGGCCGCCAGGATGGCCACGATGGCCACGATGATCATCAATTCGATCAAAGTCAAACCACGTCTTTTCAAGGCTGTTTAACCTCCCTTCTAACAATGCGCTGCTGCACAAACCAGCCCAGCAACAGGGTGCGAACCAACAGAGAAGAGGCACTGATGAGGTTTGGGCCCTGGCCCATCCAATCCCCTACGGACATCAACATGCCCTGCAGACACCAGCCGACCAGGCAGGCATAGCCCACCAACCAACCCTTCCACAAACCCACGGTGGCCACGGTACCGGTGCTGAGTTTGAGCGACATCCCCAGGCTCAGGTTGGCCTGACCCAACAGCATAAAGCCGATATCCCGGTGGAGCTCCAGCAAGGACAGCAGGCAAACCAGAAGGGATGCCCGCTTCACGGGGAGTCCTGGGGACGGCGCAGCCAACTGAGAGCCCAGCCGGCCAGAGCCAGTCGAAAAGCCAGGTCGAGACCGCTGAAAAAGATGGCCAGAAAGGGACCGCTCGGATCGAGCACCGACAGAACCGGGGCCAGAAACAGGCCGCGCCGCAACATAGCCATGCTCAGTGCAATCACGACTAAGATCAACAGTGCTCTGGTGGGGCGGATCAAGGCCCCCACGGTGGCCAGCAGAAGAGATGTGCGCACACACGCCGAGGCGGCCTGGGCGACGGTCATCGCCTGGTGCTGCCAGGCATACAGGTCCTGCCAGGCGTCCCCCACCAGAACACCCAGAGCCAGAACGGCCAGTAAAACGCGCTGAAAATCCATCGTACGTCACAATACCTGTTCGGCATACGAATCCCTGGAACGATCGGTTCATACAAACACGCAGGCCCGCAACAACGGCAACAAAAGCTTAACAATTCAAGGCATGCGAGGGTCTTGCGCCAGGACTTACCTTTAGGTTAGCACGCACAGGAGGTCTCATTTGCAACCCTTTGCCCCGTTAAACGCTCTCCAAGGAAACACTATCGGAGCCAGTCCACTGGCCCTTCCTCAAGTCGGAGCAGGAGCCGCCCTCAACAGACTCAGTCCTATGCAAAGTGTCCCCGGAGCCAATGCTTCGGATCCCATGTTCCAGATGCTGATGATGCAAGATCAGATGCTCACCAGCATGATCGGAATGCTGCTACAACTGATGCTGGCCCAACCCGTTGGGGGAGGTGGCGGAGCCGCTGCCAACTCGGGCGGAGGCGCCACTAACTCTGGTGGTTCCAGCATGATCAGCGACGCCGGAAGAGGAAGCTCATCGTCGAGCAATAGCTCGTCGGCCGACAGCGGGCCTGCCGGTCCGGGGGCCCAGGGGGCCCTGGACAAGGCGCGCTCGATGTTGGGCCTGAACGAAAACAGCAACAGCTCTGAGATCAATAAAGTGACTCAAAAGAGCGGTATCAACTCGGCCACCACACCCTGGTGCGCCGCTTTTGCCATCAACATTCTCAAAGACGCCGGGATCCTGGATACCACCGGTCTCAAGAATCCCAACTACTGCCCCGAAATTGTGCGCTGGGCCAAAGAAAAAGGAATCTGGATGGAGCGCGGCTCCACACCCAAGCCAGGCGACGCCATTTTGTTTGACTGGGGAGCAGACGGCACCAGCGATCACATCGGTATCGTGGAAAAGGTCGAGGGTGGCAAAATCACCACCATCGAAGGCAACAGCAGCGATAGCGTCAAGCGCAACACCTATGAAATCGGCTCCAGCAAGATCATGGGATTTGTAAAAACCAAAGGCTAACCTTGTTTTCCGCCCGGAAGTCTGCTTCTATGGGCGGGAATGTCTTGGAAACTCATCGCTCGCGCCGAACAACGTCTGGCGCAGGAAATCGCCCTCTTGCGGCCTCCGCATGGGGGCGACCTGCGTATAGCCCTGGGTTATCCCAACACCTACCACGTTGGCATGTCCAACCTGGGACTGCAGGTGGTCTACGGGATTCTCAACCAGACGCCCGGCGTGAGCTGTGAACGCTTTTTTCTGCCCGATCCCGACGAACTGGAAGAATACGAACGCCACGGTCGCCACCTGTTTACGCTGGAGAGTCAGCAACCGCTGGAACAATTTGATCTGATTGCCCTGAGTTGTTCCTACGAAAACGACTACTGCAACGTATTGCGCATCCTGGAACTGGCCGGACTGCCACTGCTCAGTTGCGACCGCACCGAGCAGCATCCTCTGGTGCTGGTGGGGGGCGCCATCACCCTGCTCAATCCCGAACCACTGGCCGACTTTGTGGATATCTTTGGGGTTGGCGAGGCCGAGGGGCTGGTCGAAGAACTGGTGGTGCATATGCGCAGGTTGCGCGATCTACCTCGCCCCGAGCAGCTCATGGGGTTGGCCCAGGTGCCTGGCCTCTACGTTCCCTCGCTGTACACGCCGAACTACGAAGGGGAACGCTTTGTGGGCCTGCAACCCCTACCGGGCGCGCCAGCCACCATCGCCAAAAATTACATATCACGCGACCAGTTTGAAGAGATCAACAGCTCATCGTGGATCCTGAGCGAGGATACCGAATTTGGCAAAACCTTCCTGATGGAGGTTTCGCGCGGCTGCCCCTACATTTGTCGGTTTTGCACGGTGGGCTTCTCCTACCCCAAGGTGCGCTGGAAGCCCCTCGAGCGCCTGTGGGAAGACATTGCCACCGTGAAGCAGCATCAGCCGCGCGTCGGCCTGATCTCGGCCACCGTGGGCAACCACCCAGAAATCGAGGCTTTATGCGAACGGCTGATGCAGGAAGATCTGTCGGTTTCCTTTTCATCGCTGAGGGCGGACAAGTTGCCCGACGCTATATTGGAGACCCTGGTCAGGGGCGGATCCAAAAGCATGACACTGGCCCCCGAGACGGGTTCTGAGGAACTGCGCAAGTCGATCAACAAGAGATTCAGCGACGAACAGTATTTCGAAGCGGCCGAACGCGCCTTTCGCAAAGGAATCAAGAATCTCAAAATGTATTCGATGGTGGGATTGCCCAACGAACTGGACGAGGACATGGACGCCCTGGTCAAACTGGTCGAGGCCACCCGACGCATTCAGGTATCCAGCGGCCGCGGTGGTGGTCGCATCACGCTGGGTCTGGGCTTATTTGTACCCAAGCCGCTCACCCCCTACCAGTGGAATCCGATGGTCACCTTGAAACTGGCAGAGAAACGGATGCAGCGGGTAAGCGCCAAACTGGCCCGAGTGGGCGGGGTCAAAGTCAATCCAGAAGTCCCCAAGACGGCTATATTAGAGGGCTTGCAGGCGCGCGCCGACCGCAGGCTGGGGCGAGTGCTGCTGAAGGTCTATCACAAACCCAGCTACAAAAACTGGCAGAGAGCGCTGGCCGAAGAGGGGATTTCCCTGGACTACGAACTGTATCGCCAGCGCGACCCGGACGAGGTGTTGCCCTGGAGCCACATCGCCAGTTCGTGGCCCAAGGAACGCTTGCTGCGCGACAGCGAACGGGCGCGCCAGCAACGCTTCAAGGAAACCGTCCCACTGTGAAATTACTCGAATACGAGCTGGAACAACGCGGTTCCGGCTTTCTGGTCACCTTCCCCCATTTGGGGACCGTTCCCCACGCCACCAGCACCCGCCCCGGCGGTGTCAGCAGTGGACCTTATCAGTCTCTCAATCTGGGGCGAATGAGTGGCGACGACGTGGAATTGGTAGCTTCAAATCGGGAACAATTCAGCCGCTGGTTAGGCATCCCGATCGTGCAAAATTTGCAAATGGATCACGGCGTTGAGGTGGCCCATGTCAAGTCACCGACTGAGATGGAACGAACCTGGGAGGCCGACGCCTGCATCACCAATCATCCCCAGGTCAGCCTGTCGCTGACCACGGCCGATTGTGTCCCGATTTTCTTTCACGATCCGGTGGCCCGAGCGGTGGGCCTGGCCCACGCCGGCTGGCGAGGCACTGTGGCTGGCATCGCCCGTCTGGTGGTGGAGGCCATGGCCGGTGAGTTTCAGAGCCGGCCCGAGAATATTCGGGTGGGACTGGGTCCGGCCATCGCCTCCTGTTGTTTTGAGGTGGGCCAGGAAGTGGCCGACGCATTCTTGCGCGAGTATGGGCGGCAGAACTGGATGGCGGAACGTTCGCAAAAATGGCACCTTGATCTTCACGAAGCCAACCGAGTCTGGCTGGTCCGAGCCGGCATAGACCCCTTGCATATTCGCTCGTGCCCCCTGTGCAGTTGCTGTCGGGCCGATCTTTTTTACTCCTGGCGGCGCGACCAGGGAGTTACCGGGCGTATGCTCAGTGCCATCGGCCTGCAGGCCAACCCTTAAGATCTCCGGCCAATGGCAGGGGAACAGCCGACCTTCTTGGAACCAGCGTTGGGGAATTGTTGAGCGAGGTGCTGATGACAGCAGACATTCGATTGGCTCTAGAAAACGAAATGGACCACATGGACGAATCCATGGTCGAGTCCTGGGTGCAGCGCTGCTATGAATCCTGCGATCCGCGTTATGACACGGATTGGCTCATGGGAATGTTCGAGTTGGCCCTGATGCAATTTCCCGACAACTACGAAATTCGGGCCGCTGCATCCAAGGCTTCCACCATGGAGGCCCAGCGTCTTTACGACGAGGGAGACACCCAGGAAGCAGTGTCACGCCTGGAGCGCCTGCTGGAGAGCGACCCCTATTGCACGGATGCCTTTGAAATGCTGGAGAGATTCATGCAGGGTAGTGCCACCGACACAGCCACCGAAGCACCCGAGGCCGTCCCCCCGGTGGTGCTCGAACCTGCTCCAGTTCAGATCCCACCCGTAGTTGAGATTTCTCCGCTGCCAGAGAGTCATGACGACGACCTGCTCTCCTTCCTGGATGACAATCTCATGATCGACGGCCTGCACGAGCCCGTTCCTGTTCCGGACGTCGAGGCACCTTCCATCTCGCTGGCCCCACCGGTGGAGCCGGTAGGCGTGGCCCCGCCCATCGAGGCATTGGCTCCTCCACCGCCACTGGAAGCCCCGCCCGCTTTCTTAGAGAGCGCGCCCGTCGCGCTCGCGCC
>JADMJV010000197.1 GCA_018780265.1 bacterium | reverse complement strand
GGACCTGGGTGCGCGAGTCTTTCGTTGGGGACCGCAATTTTGGCGATGTCAAGAATATCTACGAGGTCCTCAATTAGCTGCAGGCGGGCGGGACTCCGGCTTACAGGACCAGAAAATGCTACTGGCCAGCGACAAGGGGGTCTGCGGCTTGCTGGACTCTAGTTCTCGCAAAGGCTCGCCGCCCAGGGCAACTAAAATCAGGGCAACTTGATGCTTGCCAGGTCCAGCAGACCTTGATCTGTAAAAGGATACCCGGCTAGCGGCGTCAGCGCGCCTGTGGCCGGGGCAATCGAGAAGCCCGCCAGGCACGTGTTGAAAACCGGACTTATGACGTAAAGGAAATCCCCATCCGGCACAACGGCCACTGCAATCGGGCCGTTGATTCCAACTCGATTACAGAGCCGTTAGCATTGACCACGAATTCGTCCAGTTTGCCATCGGTGACTGGCGAGAAGAGTACCGTGCCGACACCTCCTGGGGGTGGTGGTGCCGGGGCAGGGGCCGGTGCTGGAGACGTTAACAGCCCGGCCTTGCACTCCGGCACGGTAAACCGGGCTGCCAGGCTACCAATTTTCTGAATGGCCTGGAATGTGGCTGGTAGGTGACGCTCGGCGTAATCTACATACGCTATGTCAACCCGCCATCGGTTGCCTCATACATGCATCGCGGTCTCCGAGACGATTCCGCTCTTGCCGGACTTTCGCGGGCGCGACCCCCCTTTGCTCATCAGTCACGTGGAGGATTGCCAGAGAAGGTTTGTCTTTCTAGCCACGGGAACACTGTCCTATGACCACTATCCCCTTCGGTCAAGAACTAACTGCCAGTCAGTTCCAAGCTGTCACCTCTGGTTGGGGCGGGGCCGGGCCAGCCAAATTGGCGGCCCTGGGCGACTGTGTGATCGGCTGGGAGGCCTACTCTTGCGGCAGCATCCCCCAGCTCACCGGGAGAATCTTTGTAAAAGACCAGGGCATTGACGGCAAAGTCATTCTAACATCTGAGGAAGCCAGGAGACTGCCAGGCTCCAGCCTGCTTCGCGATGGCCTCAACTGGCTGCAATACAAATGGAAAGCCAACCTCGATATACGGGCCTTAGCGAAGGAACTCCGGGGTGCCTGGAGAGCAGCCAGCGAAAAGGCAGGCTGCGAGCCTAAACGATTCATCGTGGTGTCCAACCTGGACCTGACCCAGAACCGCGCTGGCAGAACATCGAAAAGCGAGAAAGACAGACTCAGGGAGGCAATTCTTGAGGGCTCCAGTTCGACTGGAGATGTCCACATTCTCTCTGCAGCGGAGTTGACCGCCTACTGCAACGCCAAAAATGCTTTGTTGGCAGGCTTTTTTTGGGACAACTCCGGAATCGCTCTGGAGTTGTATCGACGCCGCCATTTTCAAGAATATGGCTTGCCAGAATCAGCAGTCTTTGCGGGGCGCGAGGAAGAGCGTGAAAACCTATACCGTCACCTCAGCCAGGCTGGCCGTGTGGCTGTCCTCTACGGTCCGCAGGGCCGAGGCAAATCCAGGCTGGCTATCGAGACTCTGAACACGTGGTGGCGAAACAGCCTCGTGCTCGAAGAAAGTTCAGGACTTTCCCCTTCGATTTTGGCGCGCCTCCAGCCATCTGACCCCCTGGTCGTTTTGGTCGAAGAACCCCCGCCGTCGGAACTTGAGGCATGGTTGCGTGCCGCCCTCCGTTCGCAAGCCCGGGTGGTGGTTACTCAAAGGACGCCCCGGAGCTTATCGATCGGTGAATTCGCCAGTGATGGACGGGTATTGGAGTTCTCTCTGCAGCCACTGGGGCCGTCCAATTGCATTGAGGTGGTGAATCAACTTGGGTCGCGCCTGGATCCGCCTACCAAGTTCTGGTTGACACACCAATGCCAGGGGTCACTTGGCGCATTGGCGCTGGCGACTCGGCCTTACAATGTGGCTAGCTCGAGCATTAAGGACTGGCGAATCATCCTCGGTCAGGAGTATCTGAAGGATGCGCAACAAGCACTGGATTCTCCAGCCTTGCGATGGCTGCACATCCTGTCTCTCTTTCCTCGACTGCGTCTTAACGATGAAGCTTTGCAGGTCGGGCACATCCTCGGGCAAACTGGTTCGCCACCCGTGCGTGAGCTGGAGGCTTCCGGCTGGCTCCGCGTGGAAGGATCTAGCGGGTGGGTGTCTCCTCCTGTGTTGGCCGACCTGCTGATGGCCAAGGAGCTTGAGCGGTCAGCCGGTGCCGTAGAGAAACTTATGGCTGAGCTTCCAAAGAATTTGATGTTTTCGTTTCTGGAGCGACTCGCGTCCTGCCCTGACCGGCCCGAGTGGGACAGCTGGCTGGGCAACTCTGGATGGTTTCAAGATCTTGCTAGTCTAGAACGACGTGGTCGACTTCTTCCGCTGAGTGCCCGGACCAGACCATCCTTGATTATGGCCGCTCTGGACCGATTGTTGGCACCGTTGACGCACGATGAATTGCTTCGGGTCGGGGGGGACGTGCGGCGCAACATTGTGTGGAGCCTGGACTATTTGCTCTCCGTAGAAGAGACTGCCGGGCCAGCCTTGACTCTTATTTCTCGCCTGGCTGCCGCCAAGAATGAAACCTATTCCAACCAGGCGACCGCAGTCTTAGCCAGCGCCCTACGCCCGATTTCTCCACAGAATTCGTTGGCTCTCGACAATCGCTTCAAGTGGCTCAAAAGTCTATTTTCCAATGAGCCTTTCGAGGTCAAAAAGTCGGTCTTGGAAGCGTTGCTGCACGCTCTACAATTTCCCTCGCTTGGGGTTATCTTGCAGGCGCCCACGTACGAGCCCGGTCAATGGTCGTACGCCGCTCAGCGTGCTGGGTACGAGGCCATTATCGACAGCTATATTTGGCTGCTCAGTCAGTTCGGGAGTGTGATTTCGAATCTACTCGAAGGCTCTCAATTTTCAATATTTTTGCGCTCGGCGCGTCTCTACGCTGAACTCTTAACCCCCGACACGACCTCGACCCTACTGAAATTCCTGTCAGCTCGCGTGACCGCAGAGTGCCAGGAGGGACCGCTCGTTCAAGAGTTGCTAAAATCCTTGTCCGGTCGGCCACTGAGAGAGGCGGACCAGAGTCTCGTGAACGGCATTTCAGCGGTGCTCGACGGCCAAAGTCCACTTGAGCGATTGCTCTCGAACTCCGCTTCCGCGAGCGGTCATGATTTCGACCTCAACGAGTCAGAAACGGCATTGCTCAAGGCTACACTCAACGATCTTCCAGTGCCATTCGTAAAGAAACTGCTGAATGGACAGGGGCGGGCTCCAGCTGTAATGGCGGCGCTGGGCAGGCTGGATAGGCACCGTCAACTTTTGTCCCTGATGTTGGAGGAAATCTCCCGCCGCGACATACCCCCACTGAACCTTTTGAGCGTATATTTGGCCCAGGCCTCGGACCCTCTCCATGCCTGGCCCGAAATCGAGAAGCGACTGCCTGAGCCTGCCCATCAAATCGAGTTGCTCTCTCGTCTAACCGCGACCGCCACCGGTGTAGAGAAGCTGACGTCTCTACTTAACCAGTATCCGCAGTTCGGTGAAAGTGTCCTGAACTGGCTGAGGCCTCGCGGCTGGGAGAACGTCGAAGCCTCCGAGTTCAGGCACTTTCTTCTGGCCGTGGCTGGGCCCGACCAACAGGATTATCCCCTCGCCCTACGGGTTGCTCACGAGGCATTGTCGCCAGTCCATGCCACCGACAAGTCCCTTAGCGATCTCCTTGCTAGTTGGTTGATGAAAGGCATCGCGCCGATTCCTGGCGACGAGTGGGACTGGGTTGCCGCGCATGTCACAGCCCATTTCCCCCAGTCGGGGCTCGCGCTGCTTGGCGCGATTTTGGAGTCTCCCTCGACTAGCCTTAGTTGGAGTCCTCTGAGCGGCCACCATTTAAATTCCTTCCTGACTCGGCTCTTCACCTATAACGTCTCGGAAACTCTCGACGTCATCTATCGAGCCTTTCAGCGATGGCCGCAGGACGAAAGACCATTGATTCCTTTCGAGCTTCAAAGCAGCTTGTTAATGGAGAAATTCTCCCGTGGTGCTTTGCATTGGGCAACCCGAACGCCTGATCATGCTCTCTTTCTTGGCCAGGTTCTCGGGTCGACAGCCGAAGGTGTGGAAAAGAGCGAATTCTGGAAGGCATTATCTGAGCTACTGGTAGCCTTTCCTCCACCTGGCGAGGTAAGCGAAGCTATCCAAAAGACTTTGCTACACAGCCTTCGCAGTCGCGCAGGGATGGACGATCTGTATCGGAAGCATTTGGTCGATTCGCTTAGCGCCGGTCGGGCGCAGGGAAAGCTGCCGGGCGGCTGGGTCGACGAAACGATAGAAAAGCTCTCGGTTCTTTGCGTCCCACCAATCGTCTGGGAGTACCAAATCGATTCGAATGAATTTCTGGACCTTCTCAAGGATCCCACCTCGCCGGATAGACGTTGGGTTTTGACCCGCATTTTGAGAGAGTTGCCCTGGGCACAGGCCCGCAAATACATCAGCCTGAAGGAACTCAAGGAACTCCTGCCAGAGGTTTCGTTGCCTTTCAAAAAACGGCGTTCCTTGGAAGCTGCCTTGGAGTTTTGGTCAGAAAGTGCCTAAGGTCCTCACCCAAATTCAGGTCGATGTGTTGGAAGCACTTTGTGCCGTCCAGCCGGGAATGGATAACCTCTATTACTTCACAGGCGGAACCGCACTTTCCGAATTCCATTTCCAACACCGCCTATCCGAGGACATCGATCTGCATACTCACGCCCGCGATGATGTTGATGCAGACTTGCACGGCGATGCTCAAAGGCTGATTGCGACCCTCGAACGCAACCAGCTGAGCGTCCAGATTGTAAAAGAGGCACGTTCGTTTATCAGGTTCCAGGTCGCTGACTCTAAAGGGGAGCAAACAACCCTCGTTGACCTGGCTCTGGACCACAGTCCAGGACTTGATTCCCCGGTCCCCGTGGACGGGCTACCGGTCGAGTCGCTTCGGGATATGGCGGCCAAGAAGCTGATGGCCTTTTTTGAACGTGGCCAGGACTACCCAAAAGACGCGGTCGACCTTTATTTTTTGATGAGGGTTGGCAAATTCCCACTCGAAATACTGATCAACCTGGCCGCTCAAAAATCGGCAGATTTTGACGATGATGACGCTTTATTGTATTTGGGGGCGTTGCTACTGGACTGTCGCAAGCCAGCTTACTTGAACCACATGCGGATGTTACGCTTGCTGGGCAACCTGGACGTAGACGAAGTGGGAAGTTATCTGGCGAGTGAGGGGCAGCGCCTATTGGAGCGGATTCGCCCCGCCGAGTAGGTCGCTAACGGCTGCCCCATCGCAACTGGTGCATTCTGCCGGCGTTGGAGCGGGTTATGGGTCAGGTTTCGGGTCGCACCCGCCCACCCGAAAAACGTGATCACCGGAGCCCTCCAAAGTGACAACCGATTCGCTCTCGCCGCATTCCAGTGCTTTAGCCTGCCAGAAAAATCTGGGCACGATTACCCTTGCAGTAGTCGAATACAATAATCGACGTCGAGCTCCGTTGGAAGATCTAAAGGACCTGGTTCCTGAATACCTACCTGCGATACCAGCGTGTCCGGCAACAGGCGACAATGAAACCTACTTTGAAGGCTATGCGAAAAACGGCTATGTTTGCTGCGATGCGAGGATGAGACGCCCTCTCAGCAAATACACTTCTGGCTACTTTCATTGGTAACTGCCGCGCGCTAGTTTAATTGAGAGTCGTTTAACCGGATTGTTTGAGAGTGGGCGAATTTCCGTGTCGGTGTCACCCCGTCACCCCGTCACCCCCTGCGAGTCCGGCAGGCTGGGGTTACGTGTCGGGCCACAATGTGGCACCCATATGGGGCAGCTCAAGTAGCGGGCCCCATCCTCTGCGCCTGTGGAAAGCTCGAACGGCTCCCGACGGAAAAATGGACTAACATATAGTCAATCCCCGGGGGCCGTCCGACCTTCCCACAGGATGCTGGGCCGTGGAAAGCGTGGACAGCCCCCGACCACTGCAGGTGCCGGGTGCTTCCCATCACTCCGAGGCCTGCCCACCCTTCCCACCGCTTGGATCTTCCGTGCCCCTCAGGCCAACTGGGGGCGAGAGCCTTTATTGGTCAATG
>JADMJV010000038.1 GCA_018780265.1 bacterium | reverse complement strand
CGTGACCCATCCTGAAGGCCTGCTGTTCTCCTGTGTAGTTTGCTGTGACTGTTCCCACGGTAACTGATCGCGTGTGTCAGCAAGCGGTGTATCAGGTGCTCTCCCCTATCTACGAAGCGGATTTCTCGCCTCGCAGCTTTGGGTTCAGACCTGGCCGCAAAGCCCACCACGCCATTGCGACCGCGATGCAAGACGGGAAGGAAGGCTTCCGCCATGTGGTTGATGCGGATATTGCCTCCTTCTTCGACAAGCTCGACCACGAGGTCGTAATGTCCCATGTCTGCGCTAAAATCGCCGACGGACGGGTCCTTAGACTCATTCAAGCCTTCCTAAAAGCAGGAGTGAGCGAGGATGGAATCATCTGCATCCCCACTGAGGGAAGTCCCCAGGGCGGCGTCATCTCGCCCCTCATCGCAAATATCGTTCTCGATAACCTGGATAAGGCCATCGAGAGTAGAGACTGGCGATTTGTCAGATATGCCGACGATTTCCTAGTCCTCACCCGCTCAGCCAAGGAAGCCACGGAAGCCCTGAAATACATCAAGGAGGTGCTTGAGGGACTCAAGCTGTCGCTCCATGAGACGAAAACTCGTCTCACGGATTTCCGCGCCGGCTTTGAGTTCCTCGGCTTTCATCTTAGACGATACCGCCTTGGAGTCCGCCAGAAATCCGTAGATAGGTTCAAAGAACGCGTTCGAACGCTGACAAGGCGCCAACAAGGGATAAATGTCGAAGCAGTCCTCAAGAAGCTCAACCCGGTTCTAAGAGGATGGGCCAGATATTTCGGAAACGCTGAGATAACGGGGTTGTTCACTCAACTGGACCAATGGGTCCGAATGAGAATGCGGTCTTTCCGACTCAAGCGTCGGTGCCGACATGACAACCATCGCATCCCCAACCAAAAGCTGGCCAAGTGGGGCCTTCTCTCCCTACAGCATTGTAGACCAGAGGACCGAATAACTTATGCGCTTGCGTAGCCCTTGGAGAGGGCAGGACTCCTTGCAACGAGGACACCGCGCGGGGTCGCCCAGTCGCAGTAACACTGCATGCTGAAGAAATGGCGTCGAACAGTGGAGACGTCAGGCTACAACGGGGGGCTGGTGGCGGGCAACCGCCACTGGTCTACCCTCTAGCCCCCCCCCTGTGTGCCACCCAGCGCCATGACCTGAGAAAAACCGGCCTGCATCAGGGCC
>JADMJV010000059.1 GCA_018780265.1 bacterium | reverse complement strand
CCGACGGATCCTCATCGCTAAACAGAAACCGGACCAACTCCCGCTCGGCAAACTGACGCAAACTCCACATACCGCCCTGATTGCCGTGATAGGCCACCTGGGGAAAGGGCCCGCAAGGTAGCCCCAACTCCTCGTAAATCAGCCGACTCTTTTATTTGGTTGTGGAACCGTCCCAGAATCGATGGGACCGCCCTCTCGGCAATCTCGGCAGCCTCTTGAGCTGTTCAAATTTTGCTCACCTACAACCGACCGCTATGCCCCACAATGCAATGGAGCAAGCCATGACCACGCCCTACCTAAATCCCCTGCGCACCACGCCCCTGCCGCCCTCAACCCCGGTCGAGCCGCGCTCTCGTGATCTGTCCGCCCCCAGCCTCAAGCCCGACGCACCGCCCAAGAAGAGCATCCGCGACATCGCCCAGCTCAGCCCCAGCGATGCCCAAGAGCTCAAGCTCTGGGAAAAGCGCTATCAAAACCAGTTGGGCCTGCTCAAAACGCCGCCCCGCGGCCAAGTGGGCCAGCCCGAAAAATTTGCCAAGGCCTACCTCGAGCAACTCGTCCAGCAGTTGGCCGGCGACGAGATCCAGGCCCAGGGCCTGGACGTCCGCGTGGAACTCTTCGGCGGCACCATCCCCCAGGCCGCGCTCGACGATTCCAACCGCCGCGAACTCGAGTGGGAAAGCCAGCATCCCGGCCAGGAGTGGCCCGTGCGCACCTGGTTAGGGGCCGAGCCCGGCAACCAGCCCCTCTATCGGATCGTGGTTACCGAAGGCTTGCTAGAGCAACTGGAGACCCGCGAAGAGCTGGCCTTTGTGCTGGCCAACCAGGTCGAGAAGCTCCTCCAGCACCACGCCCACGATCCCAACAACGAAGTGCCCCTGGAATGCAAAGGACGTTCCTGGGTCGATTCTCGCGAGCAGCAAATGGCCATCGACTCGGCCGCTCTGGCCCGCATGTGCAAGGCCAATCTCAACCCCCAAGGGGCGCTCAAGTCCCTCAACACCCTCTATTCCAAGTACGGACCTCACTACTCGGGCGAAGATCAAAAAATCGCCGTAGAGGCCGTGGCTCAAGTGCAGGAGCACGAAGGCGTAAGGTTTTCGGCTCTGCAAGCTCAAATCGAGCAACTGCGACGCAGCGGCGAGCCGGCCACGCTCACTCCCATCGAGTTATTGCCCCGCGATCGTTTTCCCCAGGCCCCGGGCGAGTACGAATCGCGACTGGAAAACTTTGCCGCTTTCCGGCAGGGCATGGACCGCCTGGCCAACGACCTGAGTGGGGATCAAACCCCGGCCTGGATGTTCAACTCCCAGTCTGCGCCTTCCCCGGTCACCCTGCTCAAAGCCCTGCGCCCCAGTCCCGCCGACCTGGAGGAAGCCCTGCTCGGGCTCTGCGACCAACTGCAACAATCCGGCAAAACGCCCCAGCAACAGGTGGATGGCTTTTTGCGAGTGGTGCTGGCCTTCCAGGGCGACCTTTTGCCCGAGTCCATGGCCGCTGCCACTCTCGACAAGGCCCGCGCCTTCCTGGCCGGCAACCTGGAGTCGGGAGGCTGGCAGCCCCAGCCGTTGCTGCAAAGTCTCAGTTCGCCCCAAGGATCCAGTCTGCACCGGGCCCTGGTGACCCAGGTGTTGCAAAATCAAGCCTTTCAATCCGTGCTGGCGCCCCTGGTGGCCGCTCCCGGGCCCATGCAGTCGCTGCTGCGATCGGGCGCCGAGAACTACCTGCGACTGCCTGAGAACGGACAGCCCGACTTACACGCGCTGCCGCTCTTCTTGCAGCGCAACCACAAAAAACTACTGGCCCCTCTCCTCAACCAGGGCGCGGTCGAAGTCCTGCAGCGCCAGTCGCCGCCAGAATTGGCCACCCGCCTGGACGATTGCGGCTTACCCCAGGGTCTGGTGTTGTGCAACGACCTGCGCCGCCTCGACCACGAGTCGGCCGACTTTGCCTGTCAGCTGCGCCAGGCCATGGAGCCGATTCAGCGGGCCAGCAACGAGGTGCGCGAAGACAATGCGCGCCTGCGCCTGCGTCCACCCCTTACTGAAAGCCTGAAGCTCTCGGCCTACCTGCAAGAGCTGTTTGCCTCGGAGGCAGGCCAGCCATTTAGCCCCTCCTTTGACCAGCAACTGCCGGCTCTGCTCCAAGATGTAGTGCGCAGCTGCCACGGCCTGATCGAAGACAACGGTCGTCCTCGCGAACTGGAGGCCGGACTGGAAAGGCGCCTGTGCGCCGCACTCAGCAACGGGCCGGCCCAGGACAAGGCCGAAATCCTCGAATATCTGGGCCGCCATTGGTCCCACGAGTTGCGACTACCCACCCACAGCGCTCGCCGCGAGTGGACGGGGGCTACCGCTCAGACCCTGGCTGCCATGCCCGTCGACCAACTGCTGGCCAGCCTCACCCCTCCCCCGGTCAGCCCCTACAGCGAGACTCTGCGCCAGTCGCTCATGACCTGCTACCAACTCAGCGACGAGGCCCTTCCCGACACCTCGAGCGCCCGCCTGGCGGCTCTCGACCAGCGCCGCCAGCAGGGCGAATTTGAGCCCAAAATCGATCATTACGCCTCTCCCGAGGACTATCAACTGGCACGTCAGGCCTATCAGGACCGCTGCGATGCGCTAAAATCCGTAGGGCGCTATATCAGTTGCGCCGAAGGGCGTCAAACCTTGTCGCACCTTGCCATGCTCGGCCAGCACAGCCCGTCCAGCCTCCAGGTAGCCTCGCAGCTCTCTCCGCAGCAGTGGGTGGGCCTGCTGGAAAGCGCCGAGCAGGCGGTCGAACGCTCCCGGCTGGTGCGCAGCGTATCCTCCGACCTCGGCCTGGAGGCCTTGGGCAGTGATGCCGGAAACTTCTTGATGGACGGCTTCATGGCCGTAGAAGCCAAACTTCCCGAGTTAGACCGCTTCTGGGATCTGGCTCAGCGCACCGTGGAACTGAGCCCCCTGGCCATCCAGGCCCGCCAGGAGACGCGGGGCGCCTTTGCCCAGTCCCTATTTCAACGACTCGACCGCCTGGAGATCGCGGACCTCAAAGAATGGCTGGGCAAAGACCACCTGCTCGACGTGCTCAAACCCGAGCAGACCCACGCTTTGATGCAAAAGATTTTAGGCCCCATTACCCCAGAAATGTCCATCTCCCAATTGACCCAGGCAACCCAGGAGTTGGACGCCAGCTACGCTCTAAAGGCCCAATATCCCGCCGTTTACGCCTTGATTCGCGATGACGTGACCGAAAAGGCCCGCCTGCAGCCGGGCACCGTGGACCAGGTCTTCCCACCCCAACCAGACGGTGCGGTCGACCTTCTCCAGCGCATGCAGGGCCCCATCGCTGGCCTCTCGGGCCTGGTGGCAGTAACCCGCAATCACACGCCCGGCGAGCAGTTGGCCACCATTGAGTACATCATGGGACGAGCCGATGAAATGCCGGCCTTCCTGGAGTCGGCCACCGAAAATCAAAGTCTGGGCCCCGTGGCCGAGGCCTTGCGAAGTGCTCGTCAAGAATTGATGGAGGCCCAACCGGCCGTGCGCGTGATGGTGGCCAACAGTTTCCTGGCCGGGCCCACCGGCCTGATGAACTGCCCGGGCGGCAAAGACACCATCCTGCGCTTTGTGTTGGAGGGCGTCGACCCCAAGTTTCTCCAGCTGGCCCGGCCGATGATCCAGGCCGTGCTCTTTTCCCAGGGCGACGCCGAGAGCCTGGCCGTGGCCATGGTTCTGGCCTCCAAGCCCAAAGCCGAAGGGGACAAGAAACTCACCGAAGCGGACATCCTCAATCGGGTCTTTGATTCCTACGGGGTGCCAGGGGTCAAAATGAAGCAATATCTGGCCTTCACCAGCCAGTTTGAGCGCTTCCGCGAGACCTTTGAGAGCGCCCAGGATGCCGCCAATCCTCTCACCTACTACCAAACGGTGCGCTTGATTCAGACCCGCTTCGGAGACCAATGGCCGGCCGACTTGCAGGTCGACAAGACCCTCGGCAGTGGCTCGGTCAATGTGGCCATTCGCTATCGCAACGAGAGCAAGGGCAAGCGCGAAGTGGTGTCGCTGGGGCGTGAAGATATTGTCGAAGCCACCCGCTACGACTTTGAGCGCTTTCATCGCTTTGTCGACGCTCTCACCGCAACCCCCGAAGGCGCGGCCAATTTTGGTTTTGTGCGCGGCCTGATCGGAATCGTTCAGGAGTCGGTTCAGTTGGAATTCGACAAGGAGGCGGCGCGCCAGGTTCAGCATCAGGCCTACCAGACCTACAAGCACAAGTTTGCCGACGGGTGGACGGTCAAAAGCATCGACGCCTTTGAGGCCAAAAACTTGGGCCTGTTCATGGAAGAGGGCAAAGGCAAGACCGCTCGCAAAGTTCTCAACACCAACCCCGAACTCTATCGCAAAACCATGCGCCACATGGCCGAGGTCGAGTTTCAGTTGCTCAAGGGTCAGGATTCTGAGCACCAGTGGGCGCCGCGGCCCAACTTTGCCAATCCCGACTTTCACGACGGTCAGGTCCTGATCGACGAAGAGACCAAAACGGTCACCATGCTGGACTTTGGCCAGGCAGTGCCGATCAGCAACGAAGAGCGCGAGGGGGCTCTCGATCTGCTCACCGTGCTGGGCAAACTAGACAGCGACCGCAAGGCTCTCGAGCGCCTCAACGCCCGCTTCTTCCCTAACTCCGACGGCCCCAACACAAAACTGACCCTGCAGGAACTGGATTCCATCTGGACGGGTCCCGAGCTTCAGGGCAAAAACCTGAAGGCCAAGAAAATGGACTGCTTCATTCGCCTGCTCGCGGTCATCTCGCAAAAAGGGGGCAAAGTTCCCCTGTCCACCGTTCACTGGGTGCTGGCCCTCAATCGTCAGTATGTGCTGGGCGAAAAGCTGAAGCAGGGCATCAAGGCCCAACTGGTGGGCATGGTCCTAAACCACAAACTGGGCCTCTCCCTAAAAACCTACAACATGGCCCACGACACCGCCGTAGCCTCCCTCAAGTTGGCCGGCAGTGTGGCCCACGGCTTGGTGGGCTGGGCCCTGCCCGACTGCCTCAAGGGCCCCGACGACCTCATCAGCATGCTCCAGTCCGAGTTGGGCCCCGACTCCTCCCCAAATTAGATCACGCGACAGGTCCAGCCCCTTGGCACATGCTGTTTTCAACTCGTTTCCGATGTGACCGCCCTGGTGATTGATGGTATCGAAGTGGCCAAAGTATTCCCAAAGTAATCTCGCACCCGGTGGGAGCAAAGGACCCTTCAATCGGTGGAATTGGAGTCGCAGTTCCCGACGGTGACGCTGCGAAACTATCCAAACGGAAGACGGAGATGGATGAGGCTTTGAAGGAAGCTGGCAAGCGCGTGCGCAGTAAGGGCGAACCCATCGCATTGCCTGTTCCGACGTGGAGTATTGAAAATTGGTTGCTGAGTTTGCTGGAAGAATCCGAAATCGATGAAGAGCGACAGTCTAAAGCCCCCAATCTGACCTGGAAACATATCTTTGAGCATAAGTATGGCGACGATGAAGGAGCAGCAATCAAAGCAGTTGCCAACGCCTGGATATCCCCGCAACCAGGGGAGTTGCCCTCGCTCACGGACGGGCGAGAAGAAGTCGAACGAATTTGGCCTTGATCGGAATGAGCCCAGGGTCAGATGCGTATCGTCGGAATTTGGTGGCCGTTCGGGCAGTCAGCACGATGCGAATCGATCAAGACACTGCGTCCACCCCAACTACCTCACTCCGGCGCTGCCAGCCTGCAGCTCCAGGTAGTCGCGAAACATCTCCAGCATTACGGCAAAGTCCTGGACGGGACAGACCAGGGCGAAGGTGCGTTCTGGAGTGTGCCAGGTGGCTGCCCTCCAGGGAGAAGATTCGTCTTGAAAGACCTTGACCCCCTCGCCAACCGCCGTGGCGGCAGTGGTCGAGAGAAAAACGGCAGGCTCGGTCGGCACAACGCACAAAAAGCTCTCCCCCACCGGTGAGCGCAGCACCAATTCGGACGCGCCGGCCGGGCCGATCCTGCTCCAGCCCAGGGGAACCTTCAGTCCGTGCTCGGTCAGGGTGACCACCGTGCCGGGGAAAGCACTGACCACCGCCAGGCGTCCCTCCGCTCCCTGATAAACCCCTATGCACACCGAAGTCTCCGTCAGCCATTCGGTCATGCCCAGCAGCTGTCAGCGATCGGACGAAATGAGCCACCCCAGCGATCGTTCGATATGAGCC
>JADMJV010000093.1 GCA_018780265.1 bacterium | reverse complement strand
ATGCGGCTCTGGCTCAACGGTCACGAGTGGGTGAAGCGTGGGCTATTGCGGGAAGGAATCATCTTCGAGGAATTGGACAACGGCTTCCGGAGCGTCGCAGAGCCGGCGCGTCTCCAAACGTTAAGCGACCAACTGAGTGCCGATGATATTCAGGGCTTCTTCGACCGCTGGCTCGAGAGGCTGCCAAACCCATACACGACTGATGAGCGAAAATTCTACTCCTATCGCCTGTCGATTTTGCAGATGGAGTTCAGTTTGACTCAAGTGTTCACCCAGCCGCGGTATGGGCGGCAATTCTTCGAGGAGCTCATTCGCGAGAACCTGGACATGGGGCGGCCTGACCGTGTCCAGCTGGCCTTCAATCGACGAGTTACACGTAGAACCCCCGGGCGCTTTCGGACTCGAGTGATTACCACCGGCGTGGATCCCAGCGTGTATGTAGACTACAAGAGTTCGAAAATCAAGCAGTACTACAAGCACGGAAGGGCATTGCATACCGAATTGACCATCAACGACACATACGATGTAGGGCTCGGGAAGGCGTTGAAAAACTTCGACGCCCTCAGAGAAATAGGTCGCAACGTAAATCGGCGTTTGATCGAGGCCCAGTGTCTGAATTCCAATCCACAGGTGGAATCCTCAACATTCGCTGATGTTGTTCTCCCTGGAATGGTTGAGGGCCGCCGGACCCCCAGCCTGCGCTATGGAGATCCGCGAGTGATGGCAGTTCTCACAGGCCTCTGTGGGTTTTTCCCTGTAGTGGCTGGTTTCCGAAATCGCGACTTGTGGAACCGGGTGAATCCCTTGGTAGGCGAAGGTTACACTCAAAGACAGATGACCCACGATCTGAAGCGGCTCCGACTCAACGGGCTGGTTGAGCGCCCAAAAGGACGACATTCATACCACGTGACTCCAACAGGGCGCAGGGTTGCATCGTTATTCTGCAAGTCTTACTCCAAGATCCTCAAGCATGCTCCCTATGACGAACAGGACTTCTCAGACCCCGCCGGCAGTCTCATCGGCCGCGCCTGGAAAGCTTTAGACAGAGCTATTGCGGTCACCATTAGCAAATACGGGTTGACCGCCTGAATGAGGCGGCTCCGCCGCCTTTCAGTCCAACTTACTAGCCTTCTTGGGGTTCAGAAAGTCGTAAACGAAAATCTGGCTCAAACTTGGGCAATTTGTGTAGATCTTGAACCCCAAGAAGGCTAGTACGGATTTGGCGAGGGCTTCGGCCGGGCGACCGGCCGGAGCTACTCTACGGCCCTAGCAAATCGGCACCGGAAGGGGGTCTGTCTCACCCCATCTTGGCACAGAGGGGGGACTGATCATGCGACCTCGTACTTTGACCCATGCAGTTCAACATTCCTGGTGCCCCCGCAATCGAGATCCCAGGAGGACTGGAACCAAGCGCCATTGAGTCAGCACCTGCAAAAGTCAGGCAATAACTGCAGTGAGTGGCCGGAACTCCACATAACGTCCACATAAGTCGTAGACCAACGCCATGACGGAGGTCTTGCTGCGGGTCCGAAACGGGAAGACCGCTCCAGAAAACTGCTCCTCCCGCCGTCTCTCGCGGCACAACTGAGCCGGCGAATCGATTCCCTTTCGGCCATCGATCGGCTCCACCGCCACCAGAATCTTCATCTGGTGCGGAGTGAGCTGTCGTTTCACTCCCCCCTAATCACTTTGGCCAACCCCGACGACGTGGCATTTTGAATTTGAATCCGCAGGCGTGCGCCACGCGGTGACTCGACTTCAAGAGCGCAATCTCCCAAAGCGTGGCTGGCAGGGGGAGCAACTCCACGAATGTCGGGGCCGGGACTGAGCATCGGCTCGGGCCCTTGAGCGTCAGACTCTTGAGTTTACTGTAGTCCAGCCGAAGTGTTCTGGAACCAGGCCCCACTCCAGCACGTCGAGCAACTTCAACAGCCTCCGACCAGATGTGCACCGAGATCGGCCGAATTGATGAACTTTCGCTGCGCCAAGCGTTGAGTTCTCTGGCCAGCCTCTTTAGAACATTGCTATCGCCTTCCATTGTCCGGGGCTTCCTTCGCCCAGGAACACCATATCAGGCCGCAGCAAGCACGTCTTTCGTAAGCTCACAGTCTATGCTCGATTTTGTTCCACTTGCTGGCTCCATGTGGTAGGTGGCACACTGGTCAACCTTCCACAGTAACCCAAGCACCACCAAGCAGGATAGACACCCTCTGGGCACGCGCTTACCATACAATCTCGTCTGGATGGCCAATTGGTTGTGTTCCCCGCGACCCCTTTGGCTTTGCCATGGCCATATTTGACCCGGGAAGGGAAAAAAGATAGCCCTCGTGGGTAAGGCTTAGACCAAAAAAAACAAACTGAATTGGAAGGACAATTCCCCAATTCAGCAGGCGTTGCAAACCCCCCAAAGGGGGGGTTTTGCAACGCCCTACCTCTCTAGTGCGTTCGATACCGAATTTTGCCGTTAGCAGATGCGTATATCCAAGCGGCGCGGAACCTTCCTAAGCTTCCGCTGGAAAAATTCAAGGATTCATAGTTCTGTCCGTTCCACATCCAGCCCCCATTACCGAGCTGCGAATTGGCAACCGCAGTAGGTAGGGGCACGTTGAAGGCCTCGAGCGCTGTGCTTGCAACATCGTAAGGCAACGGGCATCCGACCATATTCCAACCTTGAGAAATATCCTTTCCTAGGTAGGGATCAATGGGCGAGTCACCATTCAAAAAGACTCCGCCCCCGGAGCTATGACTTCCGTCGACCTGCAGATTTACCGGCTCAGTGCAGTACACCCAGCAGGCCTTGAAGTTCTTGGGGAAGGTAAGGAAATCATCGGTGGTAAAACCGGCGCCCGAAAAAACTTGTTGGGTGTAGGTTCCGCTTGCAGCTTGGTATTCCCAGGCAGCCTTTACAGCGCCCGGCTTGTCGAGGTTGAAATGGCTGAAACGTGAGAAAGGCATCGCGAACATTGTCCAACCTGCAGGCAAAGTGGTGGAAAACGGGGCGAATTTAGCAGAATCGCCGTGGGCATCGATGTAAGTAGCGGTATCATTGATGACCCTTTTATTGTCGGCGTCACTGGCTCCATAACGTTCTCCGTCGAACACCATGTTAGGGCTCGAGAAGGCCGGTATGACTTTACTTCCAGCATAGGTCATAATATCGCCGCGCCCACTGGGAGTAAGAAAACCGGCAGCGTAGGGGCGAACTCGATCGGTGCCCTGCTCGCCCTCTTTGCGTTCATGACGGCAGCCAAAGTTGTGACCAAACTCGTGTGCGATGGTATTGACGACATCCCAATGGTTCAAGTAGACCACCGTGTATCGATAGTCACTAGTCTGTGAGAGTTGTCCTTCGGTTTTGGGCAATTTGGCTATACCCACATTGCCGGAACTCCTATTGACCAAAAGGCATACCAGATCGGCACCAGCTGCGTCGGAGGATTTAACGAAATTACCCAGGCCGTCATTTCGATAGGTTGGAGGATTTATAGTCGGCTTGGCATTGTAAAGATCGTCCAAGACTGCTGAGTTAACCACTCCGGTCTCAGCGTAGTTGTCCACCCTTATCAGACTGGCCAGCCTCATTCGATAAGTCAGCTGGTTGTTACTTAAGGCCAAGTTCATATAGTTGAGCCCCGCTGTGGCGACAGCCCCGATAGAGGAACGACTACGAGCCTGCAGCAGTTCTCCGGTATACCCGAAAGACACGTCTATAAAGCTTACGGGTGTAAGCGGCGGTGGTGGTGGGGCCGCCTCATTTCCCGACTCATCAGACTTGTCCTTCTGATCTGCTGACACTTCAAGCCCGCAAAGGCTGAGTTTTGAGCCCTGTTCAACGAGGACGTGCTCGTCATCTACCTGCCTGAAACCATAACTGGCATCTTTGGTTGTGATGATTCCTGCGTAAGCCCCCTCAAACTCGCCAACTACTACCGCGGACCCTGGATCCCCCACCACTTTCCCGGTCCAGCAATGGGCATTCTCGCCCGATTCGTAGGCGGGGTCAAGCTCCACCTCGAGCGACTTGTCACCAAACAGGTCTATTTGCGTTGCGCGTTTTGCCCCAACTCCAACAGCCTCCGGCAAAATATTTGGATTAAATACCGCTAAACTGGACCTCGTTACATTATTGTTCGCGGCCTTGCTCGCTACTCCAGCCGGCATCGAGATGAGTTGACCGACTTCTTCGACCTTGCTGAGCGGAACAGGTGGCGGACCCGGAACGTTAGTCACCGACGACTGATTGGCCGTCGGCAAACTCGGAGCATCGGACAGATTGCCGCAACCGGTGACTCCAATTAAGAGAAGTCCCACAATGGCAGTTGCTAATGTGTTTCTTGATTTCATAATACCCTTCCCCGTGTTCGATGTGATTCGGGCAGGGTATGACATATTTTGGCCCGAAGGAAGCACCAACTGGTCAGACTTCTGTAATCATCTGAGTATTTTCATTCGAGCCTGTTGGGCACTGCATTGGAGTAAACTGCTGCGCGGCAGCCTTTGGCGCTCAGTTTCTCAGTCTCGCTTGAACTGCAACCGATGGAGATGGATTGCCGGCTGCCAAAAACCAGGAGCAAAAGTCCTCATTTGGCGATAATCGTGACTTCGTGCTGCATGGGGGCGGAGAGGCCGCCGCTGGAGTCTTGGGCCTGAACCGTGAGACGGATATGGTCACCCACTTTGGCGTCTGGCGGCGGTCGCCAGAAGGTTTCGCCCTGCAATTCTATCACAGCTCCCCGTTCGGCCGTCCACATCAGGTGCAGGCTGCTGTTGGGACCGATTACCTGCTGGATCAACTTCATCTGTTTGCCCAGTGGCACCGACTTGGGCAAGTTTAAGACGATACGCGCGTTGTTAGCGGGCGCGGGCGCAGGCGCGGTAGTCTGCCCCACCGCCGGCTGAGGTGCGGGGGCCACAGCGGGCGCTGGTGCCGGCGCAGGATTGGGGGCAGGGTAGTAGGCAGGCGCAGGGGGGCTATTCTGGGTCCTCTGGGGGCCACCCACGGTGCCCAGTCTCGTTCGAATACCAAAGTTCTGATACACCACCACGCCCGTAACCAGAAAGAGCGCTACAATTAAAGCCCAGCCCCAGATGGGCATTCCTCGAGCCGCCTCGGGGGTGTTGGCACGTATGCGCACCTCTTCCAGCAGTTTCCACGCCGGTCTTTGATCTTGCACGAAAAAGGGCCGATAGCGAAGCAACAGCTCCAAAGCCTGCTGCGATGACTTCCAGTCACTTCTTCGATAGGAGCCCTTGTAGAGTTCGTAACAACGCAACACTTCGTGAGACTCTGGCTCCGGGTCCCCCATGGCGCCGCTATCATAGTGCGGGCCGCGAGCCCCAGGCTGAGCCAGACGCCCTTGCAGAGAGGTCAATATCTGCGTCAATTCCTGATGCACATCCGTGCCCACCGCTGCTTGCGTGAGAGCCTCACGATAACAATCAAGCGCGGCGTAAAGATCGCCTCGACGTTCGAAAGCGATGCCGCGAAAGAGCAGCAGCTTGGCGCCACCTTGTTCTCGATGGGTTAGCATTGTCTCGTCCTAAGCGCTGGGATACATGATGAAGCTGCCCTGAGGGTACTGCTCAGCGTCCAGCATTCTCTGCCGAGTGGTTTCGCGAAAGGTTCCCGTCGCGGGGTCTGCGTAAGTCACCTTGTCGCCTTCAATTCCAACAATGGTCACCACGTGACCTCGCCCGGTGTGAGAAAACTCCCCGTTCAACCCCACCACTACCGGCAATCCCTGGCCGACCGCCGCCTCGATCTTCTGCCAGTTGTCCGGGTTCAGATTGACGTCGTTCCATTGCAGTCCAGTGTCCTGAGTGTGGCGATTGAGTTCGGTCAGAAGAGAGCAACCCTCCGGCAGATCGAAGTCAGAAAGCTTGGACCCGGTGATCGCATTGATAGCCATCGCCACACTGGTCTTTCCGCAATTGTCGCCATCCCCCTGAACAAACGGATGAATCCGGTCCAGCAGAGGGCTACTACTGCCGCCAAAAGCCTGAGCAGGTGGAGCGGATTGATTGTCCGCGTGAGAGCCGGCGTCGAAATAGGCCGACAACTTGTCGTCCTTGCCACCCATTTCCACCAGTTCGCCAGAGACAACCAGGGTCGTCTCACTGGCCGGACTGCCCGTCCCATCAAAAACTTGAGCCGACGCATCCGTGGAGTCGGAAGAGGTGATCTCCAGCAAGGGCCCGTGAGCCGAAGCCGAAAGGGGGGCTGCCTGAACACTCTCGTGGTCCACGGGAGCGCCCACTTGGGCCGTCTCCTGGTGCAGTAAGGGAGTATTTTCAGGCACCGCAGCCTCCTGCTGCGAAGGGGGTGGGCTCTCGGGCACAGCCGTGTCCTGCACAGGGGTGTAGGTGGTCGCCTCAGAAGGAGGCCCACCCATCTGAGGTGCTCCCGAGGACTCGGTTCCAAAACCGCCCCCCATGCTGGCGCCGCCATCCATCCCACTATGAAGCAGGCCCGACCCACCCGAAGCACGATGCTCGGCCTCGGCCATACGGCTGGCCGCCTGGTGCAAGGAGCCGGCCATCTGTTCCAGGATGTTGGCCGAACGATACAATTGGGATTGGAGCTGTTGAAAGTCCTGCTGGAAGCGCTGGCTGGCGGGGCCCTGCCACTCACCCTGTAAGGACTGGCTCATACTGGCCAGTTGGCGAAAGACCTCTTGAGTCTGCTGGCAGGCGTTCTTGAATAGCTGACCTACTTGCTGTAGATGCTGAGGCGAGCAACGCAATTGAGACATACTTGTTTCTCCTTTACAGTCTTGTAGAGGCCGACATTTGATAACCCAGAGCCACCAACTCACGATTGGTTCCAGGCAAAAGCATCAAGCACCCCGGTTCCAAGCCATAACCCGAGTTGGTCAACATGGATCGATAGCTCTCGGGAAGCGGGCTGGACATATCTCGCAGCTTGCGAGCGTAGTCCGAGGCCAATCGGGTGGAAGGAAAAATGCCCGACCACTTATAGGGATCCTCAATGGCCTCAGGCAAAATGTCGTCCGAAATGTAGATATTTTCCACCAAGGCCGCACCATCTGGGAGCAACATTGCCTGCAGGTTTCGCGCTACGGGTTCGGGGTCATCCCCGGTATACTCACCATCGGTCAAATGACAGATCAAGGGGGCCGGGCCCTGGCGAAGTTTGGCCCACTCCTGCCTCAACAGGCGCTCGGCGGCCACAAAGGCCTTACTGGTCTGGGTAGTGCGCAGAGTGGTGAGTTCGGGAAAACCGTCTTTCAATTCTTCGATGGATCGAACCCCGTCCAGGATGTCATAGACCGCATCACTGTAGGCAAACATGGCAATTCGATAGCGCGGGAAAATAGAACTACCTCGGGTGGATCGGGCCAGCATCTGACTGATCGTGGACTGCAAAGCCTCGCTGACCACCTCAATTCGCGAGCGGTCGCCCAAAGGGCTGGCCATGGAGGCGCTGACATCTATCAAATAGACAATCAGGGCCGGGTTTTGCACGGTGGCCTGACGCTCATATGCCATCGGCGACGTCCTCCTCACGGGCCTGCCATTGCAGGGACGTAACTCCCGGAAGCACGTGACGCGAGACCGCCCCTCCCAAGGTCAACCGACTCACGTCATTCTCGACTCCGGCCAGATGCAGTGATTCCAAACAGGAGGTGTCAAAAGACACGGAAAATTCCGAGAACAACTGATTCAACGCCCTTCCCACCGCGACGTCACTTTCTTCCATCAATTCGTCGGTCTGGCTCAGCCGTCCCAGCATCTCGTCCGTCATTTCCTGAGCCTGCTTAATTCGGTTGTGAAGAATGTCGCACTCGTCCTGCATCGCCGGAGCCAGGCCCAGGCTGGCCTGAGCCGAGGCCAGCCGCAAAAGTGAGCCCAGCCAGGATTCCCACTCCTGCATTCGTTTTCGCAACTGACTCAACTCCTGAGTGGGCACACGGATCATAACCGTAGCATCCTCTTGAGCAGGCTGCTGGCACGCTCTCCTGCGTCTTCAGCACCCACTTCGGAAATTTCAATCCAGGGCTCCTTGCTGCGCTGACAAGCGCGAGTCCGCCACCAACCCTGGCTCCCACGCAGAAAGGAATAGCCTTCCAGGGCCCAGCCATCACTAACTCTCTCAAAGGCGCACAAACTGGCTTGAGCCAGGGGGTCCAACAGGGTGTCGGCCAGGGCCTCGGCCACCTCCGGCGGCGTTCGCCAGACACCCAACTGTTTGACAAACTCTTCGCTCTGGTGATTGTCCAGACAGGACTTGGCCAGATCGAAAACCTGCTGCGGCAAAAGCACGCGTTGATGCTGGCACTCGCCAGCCCCCGGAGTCCTCCAGAAGGCCGCCAGTGACTGCCAGGAGTCGGTCATCTGGGAGAGGCGTTCAATGCGCCAATCCTCGTGATTCAGGCGCTGCATCGAAACGAGATGGGGCGGCTGCCAGTAGTACACCAGGTGACGAGCGCTGTCGCAATCCAGATAGCCCTGGCCCAGACAGGCCGTGGGGTTCATCATGGGCCCCAATAGGGGAACCAGGTTGGGCGATACGCGGAGTCGGCCCGCGTGGTTTACCAAACAGGAACGACGTTCCAATTTGGCTTCCAACTCGTCGAGCTGAGCCAGGCTCAACCAGGCCTGGTCAAGTTCGGCATCAGGCAGACCCAGCAAGGTGCGAGCTCCCATTCGACGTCCAAGCAGGGCAACTTCCTGACTGTTGCAGCGTAGAGAGTAAGCGGCGGGTGCCTGGTTCAACTCCTCACCTCGGAGGCTGTCTTCCAGGTGATCTGCTCAATCCAATCAAACAGACTGAAAACTCCCTTGTCTGGAGTGGCCCCGCGGAATCGACCCTCCAACTGGCCGCGCTTCATAAAGTATCCGTCCCCGGCCCGCAACGGGGCCTGGTCGCCCAACAGGCGCAGGCTGCCAAAGAGGCCCTGATCTTCTCGAGTTCCCAGCAAAACACCCGTCTTGTTCCCGGTCAGGGTTTTGACCAGAGGGTCGAAGCTGTTGGAGGAAAAGTCTCCGGTGTTTCCGGCCGTCACCATAAACAGCCCGCCTGAGCGCCCTTTCTTCAGCAACTCCTGCAACTTGCCCTTGGCCAGAATGCCCGCCTGCTGCAGAAAGCTCTCCAGGTCATCCAGGACAATCAGCCATTGAGTAGGGCAAGATTCACCCGCGCGGCACTTTTCCTCGGTGGCCTTCCAGTGTTTCCAGCGATTCTGTTCCTCCTGCAGTTCCGAAAGCACGTCCCCCAATTTCATATCGTCACTGACAAAGTGGCTTACGTGCGGTAGACCTTCCAAGGTCTGTAGGGGTCCATGACCAAAATCCACCAGCACCACACGCAACTTCTGCGGGGGCACATGGGCGGCCAGGGACAGCAACCAGCTTCTCAAAAAAGTGGACTTGCCGGAAGCGTAGCCCCCGCTGACTAGAAAGTGTGGACCGTCATGCAAGTCCATGGCAAAAGGCAGCACGTCTAAAGCCGTCAGGCCTACGGGGACCGACGTCAACATCGGAGTCGGGCTGATATCCCAGGTCAGGTCATCGATATTGAACAGGGTTTCCAAGGTCACCACATCCGGCAACATGGGCACCGCTGGCGGCAACGGCCCGGCCCAACATTGGCGCATCTTCTCCATCAGCAAGGTCAGATTTTGTCCTCGCTCCGAGTCGGTATTACCCGTGGTGGGCAGGGCAATCTGCATCTCCAAGGGCGGAGTGCTTTTGATCAAGGCTCGACCTGGGATCTTCATGGGCAATAGTCCCTCGGCTCGGCCTACCACCATCACCTGGTCGTGGGCGTCGGAAAGAGGTAGTGCGATCGCATTGCCCAGATTCACCGACAATTTGTACTTCACCAGACTGGGGCTGTTGACGGTAAAGACGAAGTAGAGTCCAAGACTCTTCCCCTCCTGAGCAAATCGGTTGAGCGGCTCCTCACAGTCCGAGAAGTCGTTCGTGAGTGCGGCATAGTTATCCAGCAGCAAGAAAATCGCCGGCGTGGACTCGCCCGTGACTTCTCGATAGGATTCTAGAGTGGTGCAGCCGGCCCGACTAAAAGTCACTTTCCGGCGCTGCAGCACTCCCAGTAGAAACCGGAGTAGACGTGACAACTTATCGCCCTGGTCAGCGTAGATGACATCGCCCACATGAGGCAGAGTTTTTAACACGCCCAGCGAGCCGCCGCCCAGGTCGGCGATGTAGAGGTGCACATCCAGCGGACTGTGGTCCATGCAAAGGGATAGGGCCAGGGTACGCAGGCAGGTGGTCAATCCGGAACCGGGCTTCCCATAAACGCCGGTATTGCCATCCTGAGGAAAATTCAACAGATAGGGCGGCTGACTTTGTGAAGCCGGCTCGTCGATCTGCCCCAAGCAAGGGGCAAGCCACACGCCGTGAGCCTTCCAGGCACTGCCATCCCAGCCACGCGCGGGACGAATGCCGGGTAGGTCCAGGGTCGTCCGCAGGGGTGCCAGCCAGGGCCCAGGCAAGCGCTCCGCCCCGACTTCTTTGGTCGCCACCATGATCAGTTGGGCCAGGGTCTCCACCTGAGGTTGACCCAGTTGCGGGAGGCGTTCCGGCTCAAGCAGCGAGCGACGGCCGTCGATGGCGACCTCGGCGATGGGCGGAAAATCACCGGCGTCCCCCTGGCTCAGGAGATGACTGCCGCTGTAGGCCGACTGAAACTCTTCCAATTGAGGTCTTCCACCCACCCGGAAGAATCCGCGGCCTTTGAGCGCTGTGGGAATTTGGCCCGGTTCGGGACTCCCAATAAAGGGGCGAGAAAACTCCTGATCCAGACGAAAGCAGATCCGAAAGCCCACGGTTGCCTCAATTTGGGAGGTCACGATTCCTTCTGGATTCTGAGTCGCCAGAAGAAGATGTAATCCCAGTGAAGCGCCCACTACAGCCACGCTCACCAATCCATCCACAAAGGCCGGGTCCCGCGTCATCAACTCGCGATACTCGTCGCACACTATGAGCAATCGGGGCAGGGGTTGGCTGGCCTTACCCCGGCGAAGCAGCGAGTGATATTCGGCGATGGTCTTTACCTTCTCATCCTCGTTCGAGACGGACTGAAAAAGACGCTGGCGTCTGCGCAGCTCTGCCTGAAGACCCAGGAGGCATCGACGAGTCAGGTAACCGGCGGTTTCGTCACTTTCCAGGTTGGTCAGAGTGGCAATCAGGTGGGGCAACTGGTAGAGGTGTCGAAAAATTTCGCCACCTTTGTAGTCAATACAAATGAAAGACAATTCAGCCGGGTGCAGTCGAGAGGCCAAAGTAATCAGGTAGGTTACCAGGAATTCCGTTTTGCCAGAGCGCGGCATACCGGCCACCAGACCGTGAGGCCCTACCTCGAGAAGATCGAAGTAGAAAGCTCGACTCCCATAGCTAAGACCCAGGCTAACTCCGATGGAGTTGACGGGGGAGGTCTTCCAGCGCTCGGCCACGTGAAGGTCCTGCAAATCTCGCACCGCCAGAGTGTCTAGCAAGGAGGCCTGAACAGGTACCTCTTGCTTCTGTCCAGCCCCAATTCGCAGTGGTGCCATGGCGCGACTGAAAGCCTCCGCTCGGTCGGGCAGCACCTGGTCAGCCACCACCGGAGTGCGAAAAGTGTCTTTCTCCTGAAGCAGCACCAACTCGCCCATATTCTTTCCCAGCGTTACGATACTGCGAATCTCGCGGGGCAATTCTTCGGCCGAAAAACTGACCAACAGGGGGTAGATACCACAACTGGGTCCGCTCTGCATTAACTTGGGCCAAACTTCGTGACCCTCTAACAAGCGACTCTCATAGACGCTGACAATGTAGCGAGGCAATCCAACTTTGCCAGCCCGCACATGAATTTCGCTGGCCAGCCAGTCACCCAACTCCTTCACGGAGGCCGGGTCGGAGGCCAAATATCGTCGACTGCGGTCATCGTTCCAGGTGTGAGGCAGCCAGCGCACCCAGTCACCTTCTTCGTGATTCCCGTAAAAACTCACCAATTTGACTTCAGCAGGGGAATGGTGGGTCGCCAATTGAAGCTGCAGCGAGTGCAAATTCGCCAGCAGTTCACGCCGATTGGGGCCTACAATGGCCAGACCGCCCTGACGAATCAAGGGCACGCGCACTGGCGTCCGATTGATGCGCCGAAAAACTTCCACGGCGCGCAAAGCGTCACTTAGTAGAGTGGCCGAATCATCACGACTTTCGGCAGCGTGACGAGCGTCCACAGCGGGGGTCTTGAGATCCACGCAGAGGGGCTCCTCGCCCAGGCCAATCCTCACCATTAAGAAATCGGGGTCTGCCGGAGTGCGCTCCCAAAGTCTCGCATCCATTCGCTCCAGCCGGGCCATACATCCGGCGAAATCCGGATCCGACAGTAGCCTGGCATTTCGCTGGGTCTCAGCGAACGACTCCAACTGAGCCACAATTTCCTGCACTCGAGTGCGATATTGGGCGTTGCGCAAGGTATGGTCGTCGCGATACTTCTTGAGGTTCGCGTTGTGACGAAATATCAAATTGATGACGGGATACCCCAGTGAAAAAATACCCGCCGAGGCCCCCATCCACCACATTTGGGACAAGGGCCTGGACAGACGAAACATCAGCAAACTGGCAGTCAGGCTCATCAAACTGGGCATCATCGTGCCAACGATTTGATCCTTGAGCCCCCCAGCGGTGGGTGGAGAGATGACTCTGGGGCCCGACAACTCAACCGTTCCAGACGGAAGCTGGGGCGGAATTCGCGGACTCGGCTGAAATATCAAATACGGTGGCACTATACCCTCTGCGCCAATTCGAGCCGCTGACGAAAGTTACTCAGCCGCAGGGCCAAGGTCTGGGCCACAAGCAAGGCTTTCTCCGAGCGCTCCAGGGCTTCATGACAATCTCTCTGAAAATGGATGGAAGTGGGGCTCTGCCAGCTTTCATGCAGTCCGCGCAAAGATGTCCTCAAGTAGGCGATGCGTGTGCGACTTTCGTCGGCACACAGGGTCAAACGGGACTCCATGGCGTGCATGCTCTCAAAGTTCAAAAACATGCTATCAGTAATGATCGGCTTGTCGGTAGGAATCGGCGGCCACGCTCAACTGCTGTCCAACTCCGTCCAGCATTTGCTGGATTTGCTGCACCAAATGAGACCACTGTTGAAACTCTGAGTGAAAACGCTGGGCTCCCCCACCTTCCCACTCCATCATGAGTTCATTGACGGATCCTTCCAGGGAATACAGCATCGACTGGGTCTCGGAGCCGGCCCGCTTAAATTGTTGGGCCACCTGCAATAAATGGTCTGGGTTTACACGGTACATACTCCTGAATTTATCCATGGAGGGCAGCAGTTCCCCAATCCAGTCGGGCCCTTTGTTTGCCCACTTGGCCACTATCCTTGTCCCAGTGGTCAATTTCCAGACCTGATGAGCGCAGGGTGCCTACGCTGGCTCTGCGGAAATCCCAACTATGAGCACGGACCGTTGCCTGGTGACAGTACGCCGAGAAGGGCGAGACATGTGGGTAGACCTGGAATTGCCTTGCGACCAGCCAGCAACCTCGCTGGTGGAGTCTATTTTACAGGTCATGAAATGGCAGTCTGACCCCGTAGGCAAAAACCGTGCCTACAACGGCCTGTTCCTCAAGGTTGAACCAGGCTCCTACATTCTAAAGCCAGAAGAGACGCTGGAAGGAGCCAATGTGCGCGAAGGAGCCATTCTTGTCCTAACCTCAACGGCCCCGCGCGAAGCTCAACGCCCCGCTGCAACCAACCATTCCACGACCAAGTCTCCCGCTACCGGTCCCGACTGGCTCAAGCGCAAAGTGGACGACTAATCGACGATGGCAATTACCCATGGAGCATTTAATCCGGCCGTCGATACCGAACTGCAGTTGAGTTCTGGACTCTATCGCGTGTGCGAACATCCGGCGGTTAGAGGCCAGGCTTTTGTGCAAGAAGGCCGAGCAGGCAAAGTCTTTCAGTTGACCAACGGCTCAAGTAAGATTGCCCTCAAAATTTTCCACCCTCCCTATCGCGACCCTTCGCTGGTAGAGGTCGCCGAAGCCCTGCGCGGGCTGTCTGGAGTGCCCGGCCTGCAGGTATGCGCCTTCGACGTTCTCCACAGCCGCAATAGTCCAGAACTGGTCAACCGCTTTCACGACCTGGTCTATGCCATGGTAATGCCCTGGATCGACGGGCCCACCTGGACAGAGACTGTTTTGTCAGCCAAAGAAATACCGCCTGACCGCTGCCTGACGCTGGCGCTGGCGCTGGTTGACACGCTGGTGCTGATGGAACAGCGCAAGGTCGCCCACGCCGACCTCTCGGGGGCCAATCTTATCACTCCGGGATTGCTCTCCGGCACAGCCAGGTACCCGATTGAACTCGTCGATATCGAAGGAGTCTTTACTACTCAGCGCAACCGCCCCGACGTAACCCCCGGAGGGTCACCGGGCTATGCCCATTTCCTCAGCTCGGCCCCTACCGCGTGGGGCCCCAAGTCGGACCGATTTGCTGGCGCGTTGCTGGTCTCGGAAATCCTGAGTTGGTGGGACCCTGGAGTTCGAGAGCGGGCCGCGGGCGAAACCTTTTTCGAGCCGTTCTCGACCCAGCAGGACCGCGAACGCGCCGACCTCATGGAAAGCTCGCTGCGCGAGCGCTGGGGCGACAAGGTGGCTAGCTGTTTCCGGAGAGCTTTTGACAGTCCCAGCCTGGACGTCTGTCCCGTCTTTGAGGAATGGCGAGTCGCCCTGTTAGATGCAGGACGCTTTCAGGCCCCCAAAACCCAGACAGCACCCGCACGCCAACTGCGCGCCCAAGTCCAGGCCCAGATGGAGCGGGCTCGCAAGCTCTACGAACAACGACGGTTTATGGAGTCTCGTCAGCTCTACGAATCCATCCTGAGCGAACCCGGGTTGCCCGACGGGCTGCTGGCCGAGCTGCCCATGATTTTGGAAGATCTGGACCAGGAGATTGAGACTCGCCAGCGCGAGGAACGCTCTCCTGAACCCTCCTACATCACCCCCGAACAGTCGCCCATTCGGCCCGTGACCAACGTGGTTCTGACCCCTAACCCAAGACCTCGCCCGAGTTGGCATCTTCTCGTGAGTCTGGCGGCCACCCTGGTGGCGGCTTCAGTCTTTTACGCATTGACACCCAAGAATACTGTTGAACCCACCTCCACACCCGGAGTTGGCCTGGTGACCTTTGCGGTAAAGCCCGATTCGCTGACCATGCAGATCGATGGCATTCCTTACGCTGAACCTTTGCGCAACGGAACCCAAGTGAAGCTGGCCGAGGGCAAGCACAAACTGAACTTCGAAAGCGAGCACCACTTTGCCGAGGAGCAGTATATCTACGTCAGGACCGACCAGAACCGGCCCGTCTCCGTCGCGCTGCGATCCAGCGTGGGACAACTGAATCTGCGGTCCATACCCAGTAAGGCCAAAGTGTGGCTGGACGGCAAGGCAATGAGCCAAACTACCGACGCGGTGCTATCCCATCTAGACCCGGGTTCCCACCAAATTCGCCTGAGTCGCAACGGCTACCTGGACAAAGGAGAAACCGTATCCATCCGAGCAGGCAATACTACCAGCTTGACGATGACTCTAAAGGCGAAACCGGCGCCCAAACCGCCCCCGGTGAGGCACTCGCCCGAGCCCGACCCAGGGCCAGCTCCAGCTCCTTGGCCCGCGCCCGATCCAGGGCCAGCCCCGGGCCCCCCCATATGGCGCTAAATCGCACCTGGCTCATTGCTTTGCTGTGGGCTGTACCCCCTGTGGCGGCGGGCCCCACCGAGGGACAGGCATGCATCATTCTGGCCGGTCGAGCCAGCAAGGAGCCTGGCATTGAGCGGGTGGCCGAGGCACTGGTGCGCCTGCGGGCCAAGGCTCACATCGACCGGTCCCTTATGCCCCTGGCCGTACTCGCCTGGGACCAGCTTCCACAACGTCCCGCCATTCAAAAGTTGGGCTTTGAATCGGTCGACCTCCCCCTGGCCACCACCGGCACAGTGGACGCCAACAGCAAGCCCATTTCAGCAAACCTGAATCGCCCTCCCCTGACACTGGATCCAGATGCGGTGGCCTACTACCTGGTCAGCGAATGGGCCCGTCGCCAGAGCCCAGCTCCACCTTTGCCAACTCAGGACTGTCCGGCTGCAACGCAGGGGAAATCACGACCTGCCAAGGTCAATCCCATAGACCAGAGCATCCTTGTATACGTTCCTGAAGGCAAGTTCTGGCGCGGCAGTTGCGAAGGGGAGATCGACGAGTTACCCCCCCAACAAATTGAATCCAAGGGATTCTATATTGGCCAGAGCGAGGTCACCACGGCTCAATTTCGCCGTTTTGTTGCAGCTAAGGCTTACATCACCGTGGCCGAGCGCGAAGGCACGGGCTGGACTTGGAGTGACGGAAACTGGCAAAAAGTAGAGGGGGCTGATTGGCAACATCCCCGGGGACCTGCCACGACTGCGGCCGACTCGGCGCCGGTCTGTCAGGTCAGCCTGGTAGACGCCCAGGCCTACTGTAGCTGGGCTGGCCTGAGACTTCCAGAAGAGAGCGAATGGGAGAAGGCCGCCCGTGGGCCCGCCGCCCGCCGCTACCCCTGGGGGCCCAAGTGGAACAGCGGAGGCGCTGGACCGAGCCCTTATGGGTGCCAAAATATGGCCGCAGGACTTAGGGAATGGACCAACACGGTCTTCCGCACCTACCATCCGGACATCGTCATGAAGGAGCCACGAGCCGGTCGCTATGTGGTGCGCGGCGGGTCCGCCTCGGACGGCCCTCGGGAATGCCGCACAACCTACCGCTATACCTCCCTGCCCGGGGCCCGCAGTGACATCTTGGGGTTTCGAGCCGCCTGGGACGAAAGCGGTAAATTGGGGATGGCTAAACAGCTTCCTCGGAGCGTCGCGGCGGGGGCGACACCAGTCCCTTAGAAATAGCCGTGACCACAAGGTGGGTTCGGTCATTTACACCCAACTTGGCAAACAGTGAACGAAGCGTGCTCTTGACCGTGCTGGCCGACAGATAGAGTCGCTCGGCAATATCTGAATTGCTTTGACCCTGGGTAAGCAATTCTAAAACGCCACGCTCCCGGTCCGTCATATCCAGTTCCCCCTTGGCAGCATTGCGTCCGCCTCGGATTTTGGACAAAACCGTGGCAGCGGCGCGCGGGTGAATGTAGGCCCCTCCTTTACCCACGGTCTCAACGGCTATCACCAGATCAGAGATCAGGGCAGACTTGGAAAGGTAGCCCGCCGCCCCTTCCTGGACGGCTTCCAATACATGATTGGAGCCCTCTGAAGCCAGCACCAAAATGCCCAGATTCGGAAATCGTTGCCTCAATGTACGAATCGACAAAATGCCTGAGTCCATACTGGTGACACTGAGCGACACCAGATCGCAATCCAATCCGTCTAATACTCTGAGTGCGTCTTCGGCATTGTTGGCCTCTCCCACCACCTGCACCGGACTGTTCTCCATGAGCAAGAGAGCACGCAGACCGTCGCGAAACAGTCTGTGCTCATCGACAAGAAATACCTTCGTGGACCCTGAGTCGGTTCGTTCGGACATCACACCACCCCTATTTTTGGGCCGGGGTGGCCTGAATCGTTCCACCCCTATCACCCGATTGACTGAAAGGAGTCTAGCATTTATCCATTGAGTCAATATCAACCAAAAGGTTCGACTAATATCGTCCATGTGGATGATATTGTCGGAACCGGGGGATGCAATCCCATTTACGAGCACCATGGGGTTAGTACAACTATCCCACCCCAAACGTCAAGGCGTATTCTTGACCTGCAATTCCTGCCATGCCCTGAATTGATCTGGGGAAAGAACGGCTCGTATGGTGCGAGCAGTGGCGATGTCGGCCATCTGTGACTCTACTTGTTGCACCGCAATCTCCTCGAGCTTTAGACGGACGGTGGCCAGCTGCGCCGAGTCCTCCAGAAGCTGTTTCAATTGGGCTTGAAGGGCAACCCGCCGAGATTGGCACTCCTTCATCTGCCTGCGCAGTGAAGCCAGACTACCTTTGATGCGCAAAACCTGGTCCGCACTGAGCCCCAGTTCCTGCCGAAAATCGATCACTGTCAGGGCTTTGTGGGGCTGCTCACTTCGAGCCAAGTTCGCACCCAACACGATGAAGACCAGGGCTATGGAGAGAAGACGATTCATTGGGCAATGCAACCTTTCATTGATTGCCTCCTATAATCGCCCTCAACCAGTCCCGGCGGCCGCTTCCCGGCGACAAAAAAATCAACCCAAAGGGCAATTATTCTAGCCACCTGGCCACAGTTGAAAAGGATGCCGGGCAGAATCATCAGGGGTGAAGCGCTGTTCCGTTCTCGCATTGCTCGTAAGTCTTGTGGCCCTGCGCCCCACGCCAGCTCAGGCCGAAACCTGGGCTCTGGTGGTGGGCATTGATAACTATCAGAGGCCGGAAATTACCAAACTGACCTACGCGGGCGCCGATGCCCGTTTGTTCTCACAAGCCCTCTACGAAATACTCGGGGTGCCCAAAAACAATATTTTCCTACTCACCTCGGATGCCACCGAACCCGATCTCTGCCCCTTGCTCCCGAACCTGGCCTTTCGACTGGACGCTCTCCGGCAGTGCGTGAAGCCCGAAGATACGGTGATCTTCTACTTCGCCGGTCACGGAGTCGCACTTTCCGATGAGGACTCGTTCCTGCTCACAGCGGAGGCAGACAATCGCTCGCCCAATACCCTTCAATTTACCTCGCTTCGAATCAAGGCTCTCAACGAATTCCTCAACAAGACCCGGGCCCAGAAGACTCTGGTGGTGCTGGACGCTTGCAGAAATGACCCCAGCAGTGGACGCGGCGACAGCAACAACCTCCTCTCGGAGCAGTTTGCGCGGTCTCTGGTCCTGAAACCGGCTACCAACCCGGCATCCCCGGCCAATCAGGACAGGAGCCAGGCGACTCTATTCGCTTGTGGCATGGGCGAGCGCTCCTACGAGTGGCACGCCAAGCACCACGGCTTCTTCACCTACTATCTGGTGGAGGGGCTAAAGCAAGGGTCGGCCGACGCCTCTGGTAAAGTGACCTTGGGCGCGTTGTCCACTTTTCTTCAAAAAGAGGTACGGGCCTCAACCGGAAGAGAACTGGCACGTCCCCAAAGTCCGTCTCTGCGCTACGAAGGGCCTGGTCCAGAACAATGGGTTTTAGCCTCGGGTCGCCCCCGGGGAGCGGCTTCGGATACGAATTCGTCCGCCAGTAAAGAACTCTCCGAAGCGCGTGCGGCACAGATTCGAGCCGAACAAGATCGAAACCGCCTGGAGATCGAAAAAGCCCGACTGGAAAGCGAAAAAGCCCGCTGGGAAGCGGAAAAAGCCCGTCTGGAGGCGGAGAACCAGCGATTAGCCTCGGGCCAGCGAGCCCCCGACCCCAATCATCAAGCCAGGCAAGACGCCACCGCAGCCGTTCTCGCCAGCATCGAGTCCGCACCCAAAAGTCAGCAATCACGGGCCGCCGACCAGGCCCTGGCCCTGGCCCAGGCCAAAGCGGAGGCCACCGAGGCTATTCACCTCCGACTTGAGGCTGAAAGAGCCAAACTGGACGCCGAGCTCAAAGAACTTCAAAATCAGAAGGCCAGGGGCCCTGCCAACTTTGTGAGCGACGCTTTGGCGGCTGTGCAAGCAGACGCCGACCGAGCCCTGAAACGTAATCGGGCCGAAGCTGACGAGCGCCTGAAGGCCGCTGTAGAAGCCGAGGCTCTGGCAGAAAAGAAATTCCTCGAGCTTCAGTCCAAGTCTAAAAATTCTGAAAAAGGTGATCCTTAACCATGAACTTACCCATCGGCCCCATCTTCCTTTTGCTCTGGTTGTCCATTTCGGTGGCCGCTGCGCCCCCACCTGAGCCCACCAAAAAGTTCGTATCCAAGGTAGTCTTGCTGGTGGTCACCGACGGCGCCAAAGAAGCGGCCGACCTGGCAGCCGGCCTGCGTCGAATTGGTCTGGATTCACAGTTGGCTCAGGAGCAGATGCCTATTGTCCGCTTCTCCTCCGCCGATGCCAAAGTAACCGACTACATGGTCCGCCTGGGATTTGACAATGCCGCCCGCCCGCTGATTGCGGTCGTGGAATGGTCAGACGAGTCGGACCTGGCCGGCCCCAAGAAAATCGTGGGTGGGAGCGTCTTTCGAGAGATCAAACCTGGGGACGAGTTCACATTGAAGCGGGCCGTGGACCACTGGAAATTTCGCACCGGACGGCTCAGCGAACTGCCGGAAAGCAAAGAGAAGGCCCAAATCGCCATCACGTCCTTGGAGGCAGAACCGGCCTTAGCCGGCAAGGCTTCCCTGCGGCTCCGGCTGCAAAATGAGGGAAAACTGACTATCCAAGGCCCCATCAGCATTACCGTATCGGCCCGTTCTGGAGGAGGCTGGACCCCGGTCCAGACTCTGGAGGTGGACAAAATTCTAGCCGGAAACGTAGTCACTCGAGAGCTGCTGGTGCCCGCTGGAGGATTTGCAGATTTCAAAGCCGAGGTGGGGCTGGCTGGCCAAACCTGGCAACGCGAAGTTCATCTCGATGCCGGGCCAGCCATCCCAATGGTGGCCAGCGCCCCCGTCTCGCGCTCAGCCTCGCCGACGCCACCCGTCATTCCCGGCGGCACGGACTTCATGAGTTCCGGTCGTTCCAAATACTCGGCCGGCAATTATGCCGGGGCCATCCTCGACTTCACTCAACAGATCCAGAAGGACGCCAACAACAATCCCGCTTTTCTCTACCGAGGTTTAAGCCGATTTCAGACTCTGGACTACCGTGGTGCCGTGGCGGACTTTAGCGAAGCCATCCGCCTCGATCCCAGCACCGGGTCCACCTACAACATACGAGCCGTGGCCCATACCCAGTTGAACGACCTGAACTCGGCCCTGGCTGACTACAACAAATTGCTTGAGCTAGATCCCGGAAACGCCCGCGGATATAGAGACCGGGGGTGGCTGCGCAAACGCATGGGCGACGGCAGCGGTGCCGACCAGGACCTGGCCAAGGCAAAATCGCTGGACAGCTCCTTGAAAATCGATCAGTAGCAGACTACTGTCGCCTTTTCCAGTCTCGCAAGGCATCCAAAAGGGAGTGATTCACGTAGAACCCTGCGCGGGCCGCTTCCTCCAACGTGTTGAGGGCGCCCGCGTAATCCTTGCTCTCGATCTGGCGCAAGCCCTGTAGATGCTGAGACAGCGCCTGCAAGACCAGTTGGTCCCGTCCGAGCACCATTCTCCCTTTGGCCCCCGCCATCAACTCCTCTGCAGCCCTGAGGTCGCCCAAGTCCATCAGGCCGGCAAAGACTTGCAGAAGCTGGTCACTGCTATAGATACCCATAAAGCGAGTCGGGTCAGATTCTGTGTCAAGTCTGGTCCTGGAGAAAATCGCCCCCACCGGACCCGTGAAGATGCAATGCCAGGACGGATGACGGATAAACTGACGTAAACACTCCCGATCCCGCCAACTGATGAGGGCCGCGTCAGCGGGATACTTGGCGGTGAATTCGCTGAAGTTCTGTCCTTGGGCGAATGCCAGGTATTCACCGAAGCAAATCCGATAGGGGAAGGCCCGACTATCCATCATCACCTGGGTCTCGGGACCCAGTTTCCAAAGGATATAGCCACCGTGCTCATAACTATTGTACAGGCGCGTCCCCAGTTGACGATGAGTTTCGATAAATTCTACTTCTCGCTGGGGATTTAAGTAGCCCAGGCCGAGACCCAAAAACTGGCCTCGATACGGGCGAGTGTAGCACTCCCAGCAAGTTCGGGCGGCCAAGAAAGTTATCAGCAGGACCAAGAGGGCATTCCATTTTTTCGAGCTCAGACCGGACCAGGTATACTGCTTCAAGAGAATCAGGATTGTATAGAACCAAAGGGGAGCCCAAAGATAGTTGGTCCTGATGTGCACTAAGGACAACCCGGCAAACGCCAGGTTGGGGGCCACAAGTTGCCAGGTGGGTCGCTGCCCCCAGAGGCGGCCAACCAATAAAATCATTATCACCAGCATGCCTGACCAATACTCGAAGAGGTGCAAAGCCTGGTTGGTGGCCGTGTAGATGGGCTCCCAATGCCTTGAGGCGACCACAGCCAGTTGGTTGGCGTCACTCTGCAGCCGCTCGGTGACTTGTTGTAGATGGTAGTTCCAACCATAGGGCGTCAACAGGGTGGCGCCCCAGCAAGCCGCCAACCAACGCCAGTTCAGGCCGCCTGCTGGGGCCGACTTATCCAGGCACGAACCCATCCAGCAACAGGTCAAGAACAGCAATCCAAAGTAAAAGGCGCCGTGCGTGTTGGCCCAGACCAACATCAGCCAGGGCGCCAGAGTCAAGGACCGCCGAGGATTGGCCACACGAAGTTGGTCAGCCCAAAGCATCACCAGCCCATTCCAGAGAACGAAGGAGAATAGTTCTGGCTTGATGGCCGTGCCGGAGTAGGAGGCCAGGAGCCAGAGAAAGACCAAACCGCTGGCTAAAACAGGGGGACATCCAAATCGGCACCTTGCCACTTTGTAGTGGACCACAACCAGGCCCAGCACAGCCAGATATGTACGTGTTTAACGTCCAATCGAAATCCAGACTTTGTTGGGATATCTTTCATGTTGATGGCTAGTACTGGCGGCCGTCTCATGAAACTCTATTCAACATGGGCTCGGTTCCTCAGGTCCTCCCTGCGCATTCTCGTCTCAGCGATGAACGGGTTGAGGAACTCGTTGAGGAAAACCGTCAACTCCGACAGGAAACCATTGACCTGCGAGCCGCCCTGGACTCGTCCCAATGGATGGTGCTCAAGGTCAGCAGAGTTTTCAGCCGCCTATCTACGGAGACGCTGCGGTGCGCCGCGGAAAACGAGAGACTGTCGATAGAGATTAGAGAGTTTTCAGAGGACAATAAGCGACTGAGCGCCCGAGTTAAAGTCTTGGAAGAACAACTGGGCGAGGCGCAAAGGGAGAGCAAGCGACAGGCCGCTCCTTTTCGCCGAAAAAACCGAATACCGAAGAGCGAACACAAGAAGTCTGGACGCCCCAAGGACCATAAACCCTCCAACCGACCGAGGCCGGAGACCTGGGGCGACGAGGTCGAAGCGCCGCTCGGTTGCAATTGCCCCGATTGCGGCCTGGATCTGGAAGACATCCAAGAACACGAGAGTTTCGTGGTGGACACCCCTCCCGTTCCACCACCGACAACCACGCGTGTAGTGACGTGGTCTGGCAGGTGCCCGCGATGCAAGGTGCGGCATCGGTCAAAACATCCAGACTACCCATCCAACGCTGATGGGGCTGCTGGGATAACCCTGGGTAACAATGTGGTGGCATTGGCAGCCCTGATGCGCACACAACTGGGGGCTCCGCTCAGGAAGATAGCGCTGTTTTTCAGCCTGGTTCTGGGCTTCTCTGTATCGGCCGCTGGCGTGCTGAATGCCCTTCGACGCCTAACCCTGGCCCTGGCACCCACGTATCAGGGCTTGATAGCCGCACTTCGAACCTGCAATGTGCTCCACGTTGATGAAACAGGCTGGCGAATCTGCTCGAAGTCCGCCTGGCTATGGGTTTTCACTAACGAGCATCTGACCGTCTACGTGATCCGCTATGGGCGCGGCAAGAAGGTTCTGATCGAGGTGTTGGGATCAAACTATTCAGGCTGGTTAATTACCGATTGCCTGGCGACCTACGATTCGCCACTGTTCCCGAAGAAAGCCAAATGCGTAGGCCATTTCCTGAAGTCTTTATCGGACTTGGAAGTCCTGCACATGAAGCCAAAGGAATTGCCCTCCGAGAAACAGGAGAAACCCCAAGATGGAAAGGAGATTCCACCGCCAGCCCCATCGCCCGCCGAGGCGGGAGCCCTTCATCTCGTCTCGGCCCAAAAGTCGACTGAAGACCATGGTGAATTTCCTCGGAAAGCCAAGTCCATTCTGGCCATGGCAATAAACCTCAAGCATAGCCAGCCCCAACTTTCAGGCGAAATCTACGAAGGGACTCGGTCCGTAATACACCACCTGCTGGACGACCTTCTTAGCGAGGAAATCACGGAGCCAAACAATCTCCGGTTGGCAAATAGGATGAGGAAGCATCGCAAAGCCATGCTCGCCTTTCTCGATCACGTGGAAGTCGAACCGACGAACAATCGTGCTGAGAGACAACTTCGGCCTGGAGTGCTACAAAGAAAAATTTCGGCAGGTAACCGCTCCGAAGAGGGAGCGCAAATACACGCCACACTGCTGACCGTGTTCGCGACCGCAATGCAACAAGGCAAGTCCTTTCTTGCCCTAGCAGGGCAAGCGCTTCGAAATCCGATCGAGCCAGTTCTGGCGTTGCCGGCCAGAGCACCTTGAAGCACCTCGCTTTAAAGCCTGACCCCAGAAATTAGGAGCCTGCCAATGGGAAGAAAACGAATCCACGCCAACGCTGCTGCACGAGTGCGGGCCTACAGGTCCCGATTAGCACTACTAGACTGCCCACCACGGCCGAAATTGCCCAAGGCGACTTGTCCATTGGATGTGGCGGAGATCGAAATGGAAATTCGCGCGGTCCAAGCGGAATGCGAAGCCTGGCTGGCCAGCCTGCCGGAGTCCATCAGAGGGACAGTTCGAGTCGACCTGCTTCAGGAGGCGATTGAGCTGTTATCTGGTGCCGCTGACGAGTTGGCACCTGCCCGCCCCAATCCCTGAATCATATCGCTGGGCACCGGGCAACTCTGGTTCCATACCTCCTGCGGCCGCCTTTTGCGTTATCGCCAATCAGATTCACGAGAGTTCAAATAAGGCCGCTGCCATATAGACGAAGTGGGGACGTTAAACACGTACCCAGATATCGTAACGCAAAGAGCCCATACAGCCCAAGGCTGGCCAGAACAGCGAGCAAGCCAAATTGGCCCAACCAGGCACAGTAGATGAGATGGTTCTGAGTCGGCATCCATGAAAAGACCGTGTGATCGGGTATTAAAGTGCCGTGCGCCCACATCCAACGGGCATACGCGAGGTGCCAAAAGAGGTCACCGTCGTGCAGGGGTTCGGTCAAGCGAACGACCCCGGTCAGCAAAACAAGCGAGACTATCAGGAAACGAAGTCGATGCATAGCAAAAGGTCAAAAGGGGAGACCTTGCGGTCTCCCCTTTTGGATTCAACTATAGATCGCTTGTTTCTTCCGGGTCGGACTCCCAGACGACCGTTTCGTTCAGGAACTTCAGCCACTCGTCCTCGTCTAGCAAGAAGGCCAAAGTCAACGTATAGAAGGGAATAAACGAGCTGCCCATGACCCTGCCCCGGTTGTCCAGGAAGGGAGGGGGGAATAGATTGATCAAGGGGGTCTGCACGGCATCCAATCCACGACTGCTGGCTGGCGTACGGGTCGGCTGACCGTTGAAAATCACCGCCCCGGGTGGAGTGTTACTGAAGCAAGTGGTGCCTGGGGGGGGGGTGAACACCTCCAGACGATCATTGGGAACAATGCCGTTGATGGCTATGGAGGTAGCGTTCAGTTGACTGCCGGCGGCCACCCTCATCGAGCCTGACCCCACCACTACGTCAATGGGATCAGGCTGCGTGCCAATCACGCCTGATGCCGTCAAAGTGGTGGACCCGCCAGACTGAATATTGAGGCCGTCGCCATTGCCATCCAGGATGGAGCCCCCACAGACTTCGACATCCAGTGTCGTTGCCGATGCCAGCAGCCCAATAGTCAGCGTCCCCTCATCAACGGCCAGGCGAATGGGACCCCCCGTCGAGGTGACCGATGCTGTAAGAGACCCTGTTTGATCCACAAACACCCCACTTGAACCGCTTGCCTGCAGGGACTGCACCTGGGTGATGAGCGGCCTGCCAGCGGTGCCGACCGTATCTGTAGCCGTCAAAGTAGCGGCGGCAGACTGGATATTCGTGCCCGACCCGGCTCCCGTAATTGCCCCCTGAACATCCAGGTTGACGTTGCCACCTGCCTGCACCCGAGAGATCGTCAGGCCCCCGCCAGCGTTCACCGTAAAGTCTCCCCCTGCCTGACCGCTCAAGTTGGCCCCATCTGCCTCGCTCACGCTGATCGAACCCGTAGAAGACACCAGGCTTAAATTGGTTGCAGCCGTCCGGATCGGGGCCACCGTCCCAATTCCCCCTGGCGCCTGCAAGTTGATGTCTGTGGCTCGCACGGTAAACGGAAAGGCCTGGTCTTGCTCAATGGTGCCGGCGCTGGACGTAATATTGAGTCCAGCAATTCCGTTGGCACCCTGAGTCGCGAAATTGTTGCCGATCGTCACGGTGGAGTCAGAAGCCACAGTGACCAGCGAATTGGCGTTGGCTCCAAAAGCTTCGTCGACAACAAGGCGCGTAGGCCCGGTTTGGGAAAGGTTTACCTGACCCGGCGAGTTGACAAACACATTGGCTCCCCCCGTTCTCACCGGGTTGGTCGTGGTTCCAATGTTGTTGGCCGCCAAATCGGCATTGATGACGCTACCCGAAGCCGCCGTAGCCAAGATGTTGGCGTTGCTAGCGAATAGCCTCGAACCACCCGTTCCGCCATTGACCCCGGCCGCCCCGATGGTGATGTCCCCCTGATTGACCAGGTCAACTCCTGCTGCTGCCTGGGCGGCAACCGTGGTGGCCTGGTCGTTGGTCACGGACACCCGACCGTTAGGGGCCGATAGATTCAGACTGGGCGCATTCGTGTGAAGGGAGGAGTCTGTGCCGATCCCAGTTTGACCAGTTAGATTCACTGTGTTGGCCGTGATTTGGGAGGTCCCCATGGGAATTGGGCTTCCCGACAAAATCGAACCCGATGTTGTCAGGCTAAACGTTTGGGCCGGCGAGAAAACGTTGCCGATGGTGACATCTGCATTGGACGAGATGCTGACGACACTGTTGTTGGCGTTGGTGCCGGCCAGTCGGTTGATGGAGGCAGCGCCCTGGTGATCAATGAAGACGTTGGAGCCTGTCAAGCCGAGGCTGCTGCCGGACGTCCTTACCGGGTCGGCCGCTGTGCCAACCTGATTTGCGGTCAACCCGACGGACTGGCCTGTAACCCGTCCGGATGCCGAATTTGCAAGAATGCTGCCACTTGGGGCAAATAGGGAGGCGCCATTTCCAGCGTTTACACCTGCAGCACCGATGGTCATATCACCGCTATTTTGTGTTATGGAAACTCCGCTGGCAGCCTGAGCAGACAACAGCGTATTTGTGCCACTAAATGGGACCGTCGTCACACTAGAAATTTGACCATTGGTAGACGATAGTTGAATGTCATTGGATCGAATCAGGTCATTTGTAACGGTCGAACCATGAACAATGTCTTGGGCAGCGCTCAGCCGGACAGTTGGAGCAAAGACTTGGCCCTGAAACCCGAGCGAGGTTGGGCTGACTACCGAGAAAGTGTTGGCCGAGCCGCCTCTGACCTCAACGATGGGAGATGTGGCTGCCCCGCGTAGAAACACGGAACCCGCCGCTGCATTCGCCTGAACGCGATCAGCTGAACCAAGTAGGACAGGAGCCACGGATGTACCAATGGAGCCCGAGGCATCTAGCACGATATCAGTTGCAACTATACCCACAAAAAGGGGATTCAGAATGTCACCCCTGCGGGAGTCGACAGTAACAAAATTTGCGGACAAGGTCGTATTGAGTGTCACATCCCCTTGGGTCACGTTACCTGCAACAACCGTAATTGCCCCACCATTGGCAATGTACGCCCCACCCGCCGGACTATTACTACCCGTCATCGTTACGTTACGCCCGGCAACAAATTCCAGGTTTCGGTTGAACGTAGACCCTAAGACGGTCCCGGCATTAACAGTAGAGGTGATATCACCATTGCTAGCGAGGAAGCGAGTGGTCGTTCCCTCGCCAGGATTGATCGGCGCATCGATCACGATATTCTGGTCCGCCTGCAGGATGAGCGTGCCACCTGTGGGAGTGCTGTTGATGAAATTGTTGGTTATCGTGTTGAGTGGCTGATTAGCCAGGCCTGTTGAATTGCGCCCGTTGTTAAAAGTAGGCACGTCCTGGTCGCCAGTGCCATCGGGGCCGGCGATGATAGTAAGATTGGTGGGGTCCAACAGGAAGGCTCCGGGAGTACCTTGGGGGGCATTAAGGTCGACCTGGCCCTCAAATTGAAAATTCTGGTGACCCGAGAATTCCACGAAACCGCCATCACCCGTGTCCCCACTGTGCGCCTCCAGGCGAGCTGATGGAGCCAGAGCCGCGAAGTTCTCCGAAACGGCCAGCACGGTGCCACCGTTACTGTTGGCTCCCACGCCGTTGGCTGAAACCACGCTGCCATTCATCAAGTAAGTGCCTTCGGTGGAGTTGAGCACTACCCGTCCGGCATCCTGGCCGGCGACACCGTCGGCCCGGATGGTTCCGTAGTTGATGAGGCGACCCTCGGCGCCGGCCAACTGGGTGGATGCATCCAGGGTGGTAATGTCCTCCGCTGACGACAGACTTAGGAGGCTGCCCACCAGGTTGTTGACCATACCGCTGTTCATCGCCACCGTGCCGGGGGTGGCGGACGGGGTGTCGAGAGCCAGGTTGATCAGACCCTGGCCGTCAAAATTGACCTCCATGTGCGACCCGGCAGCCAGAGCGACCTGGCCCGTGGTGGCCAGGATGACCCCTTGATTGGAGACGAGCGGTGAAGCCAGCACCAGAAAGCCTCCCGGGGCCATCTCTAAGTGGCCCTCGTTGACAATAGCAGCAGGAGCTTGACCGGCCGTCTGATCCAGCCGAAAGCGCCCCTGTAGAAAGTCGGTATCGGTGAGATTGAGGGTACTGGCGAAAAGACTACCTACATTGATGGTTGCGTCTCGGCCAAACAGGATGCCGTTCGGATTGATCAGGAAGACTCTGCCGTTAGCCTGCATAGCCCCCAGGATGACCGAAGGGTCCTGACCGGTGACGCGATTAAGGATGGCTGACAACTGGCTCGGCTGAATGAAACGCACCAGTTCATTGGCATTGATGCTGAAACCGTTCCAATTGACGATGGCACGATCCGTCAACTGCTGGACCGTCATCTGTCCCGCCCCCGGGTTGGTGATGTTAACCTGGCCATTGCTTACGCTGGGTCCTTCCGGCAAAGCCCAGAGCGGCGCACTCAGGGCCGCAGCCAGCGTCAGTGTGCCTACGAGGGTTCGGGTCATTCGGATCGATTTACGCATGGGATTCCTCCTATAATTGTGTAGAAAAGCTAAAAGCGAGTGCGCACAGCCCCGTAGAGTAGAGGGTTTTGACTATTGAAGTTGTCGGCGGAGGAAAGGGGGAAACCCAGATCCAGTCGCAATGAAGTTTCTGGACTGAGATTGGAGCGAAGTCCAACTCCTGCACCGGTCAGGCTGACCGACCCTATCTCACCGGGCAAGGCATTTCTCCTGGTCACGCCGCCCTGGTCAACAAAGGCCGCGAATTGGAGCACTTCGGGGTCTTCCAAGGGCGACCATCGTAGCTCCGCGCTCAACACATACCCCGTGTCGCCCAGATAGGACGCCTGAGGGTAGCCTCGCACCGTGTCCGGGCCTCCCAGAGCAAACTGCTCGCCTGTGTACAGCGGCGACCAGGCAAACTGGGCGGTGCCACGAGCGATAGCATACAGTCCGGCATCGATCGTTTGAACTCGCGCCAGATCGAGATTGAATTTGGAAAAGTTGCTGGCCGCGCCCAAACGACTGGCCAGGGGATCGCCAGCCTCCATGCCCCCCAAACCCTGGGTCCAGGAGGCCTGTGCCAGGCTGCGCCCATCCAGGTCGCGCCAATCTCCCTGCCAACTGAGGCGAGAGGCCCAATAGCGATCACGGGCCTGAGGCAAGCCTAAAAGACTGCTATCGCTGTCTTTGTAGGAGATGGCCGCACCAACCGTGGACGAAAAGTCGAGAGACCGGTCCAAGGCTTGAGAAACGGAGGCGGTATAAATATTGGCACGTCCCCGAATGTCCAGAATGGCAAAGTCTCGGCCGGCTGTGAAGCTACCATTGGCGTAATCTACGCCAATAGAGGTCCCACTGGTGTTGACCGGCGTCCGATAGCCAATATTGTAGAAGTTACTGCCTGCCGGCGCAAAAGAAATCACGCTTCTTAGGTAAAGGGAGTCACCCACCCCGGCCATATTGTCCAGGTCAAACCCGACACCGAAGCGGTGTTCACCGGTAATAGGAGAACCGAAATTATTGTAATCCAGGTTGAAGTGGTAGTTCTTGCCCTCTTCGGCCTTGAGAACCACATCGGCCTTGCCCTTTTCTTGGGAACTCTTGAGGTGGGCCGTCACCTTCAGATTCGGCAACTCGTTTAGCAGCAGTATCCCACGTTGGAATTTGTCGGTCTGAAAAACTCCACCTTCCGTCGAACCTTGGAAATAGTCCTTAATCAGCTCCTCGGAATAACCGCCGGCACCTTCCACGGTGACTTTGTCAATCTTGCCTTCGACCACCTCGATGCGCACGCTACCATCACGAAAATCCTGCTTGGGCACAAATGCGTGGGTGAGTAGATAGCCCTGAGCCCGATAGAGGGCCGTGACCTGTTCGGCCACCTCCTTCATCTGCCTCAGGCTCAAATCCCTGCCCTCATAGGGCGTCAAAATGGGCGCCAGCTCCTCGGGCTTGATCAAGGAACCGCCCTGAACGGTAAACTTATTCACGCGCAGAGTACGCTCGGGCTTCTCCGGATTGGTGCTGGGGACGGAACTGGGGCCGCTGGCCTGCCCCAGCGTCGAGGTGGACTCCAGTGGGAGTTCTTGGCCGTAACAAACGGCAGGAGTCAGCAAGCAAACGGCAGCCAAAGTAAGCCGACCACCGGCGCGGCGCCAAATTGAGGGAAACATAGAGAATTCCTGCTTTCTTAAAACCATAGACACGACGGTAACAAAGGCGGCGTCACCTTAGAAATGACCAGATGGCCAATAATCAATGACTGATTGGAGACAAAAATGAGAAACTGGATTTATGCATCCCAAGTTGCAGACGGAAGAACACAGCGACTGACTTTGGCGGGCCCCAACGACTGCTAGTGTGCCGGAGGAGGAGGCAGTTCTTGCGCCTCCGTGCCCGAGTCGATTTTGAGAATATCCATCAAGCGGCCTTTGCCGTTGGGGTTCTTGCTGCCGCCCACGCGCTTCCATTTCTTCTGAAATTGGGCCTGACTGCTAGCCAAATCCGACTCGGCCGAAAGGATGCCCTGGGTGGCCTCCTGGCGGCCGCGTTCAGCCTGCTCCAGCAAATGCTTATACTTCTCCGCCTCAGCGCGCAGGAAGGCAACTTCCTTTTGAGCTTCAGGGTCGCCGGTATCGCGCACAGATGAGGCCTGGGCCATACTTTGAGCGGCCTGACGGCGGGTCTCAGCCTCCTCCAGCTCCAGGCGAGCGGCTCTGGCGCGAGCTTCCGAGGCCTGACTCTGACGACGCGCCAGTTGCATCTCCTCGCGAACCTCTTCCAGTTCCTTCTGCAGTTTTTCCGCTGCCTCATTGCCCTTGAGCTGTCCAGACGGTTTTACATCCAGCAGGGCCAAACGTTTCTGCAGGGCCTGGTTCTCGGCTTCCACCTGGATTCGCCGGGCCTCCTCGGCCCTGGCCTTCTCGGCCAACAGAACGACGTTACTCTCTTTGGCTTCAGCACGGGCCTTGTCCGCTTCAACACTCTGGCCGGCCTGGGTCAACTGCTGAGCCCTACCTTCGGCCTCGTCGCGCTTTTTCCGGGCCGCCTCAGCCTGGCTCTCGGCCTGAGCCAGAGCTTGATTGCATTGGCTCAAAGACTGCCTGGCCGACTCTAGCTCCTGCTTGAGTTTCTCCACATCCTGACTTTGCCCAACGCCGGCCCTTCGCTGCACTTCCAGCAGGGCCATTTGGGCCTGCAGGCTGCGGTTATCCAGCTCCAACTCAAGCTTTTGATTCTCTGACCTGGCGGCGTTTTCCTCGGCGATTCTGGCGCGCGCCTCGGCAGCCTGGCGTTGAGCCCGCTCCGCCTGATAGCGCTGCTCCAGTACAGCCGGATCCACCGGGGCGGCGCCCAAGGGGGCGTTACTGCGGCGCAGCACCCAGTTCTGAGGCCCAGGGCCCTCGTATCGAAGCATGGGCGATTGCGGGGAACTCGCGTGCCTTAGCGAGGTCTCGCGCACTTGAGTCTGTAAATACTCGCTGATTGACTGCAAAGTAATGTTACCGTTTTTGTCGGCCGCTTTCTGCAAAGCATCTACCAAGAAGTAAGTAAAGAAACCGTGCTGCTTCTCCGTCCACTCATAGGATCGCTCCCCCTCTTTGCAGGCAAACAGGGTGGCCAGATTGCGTTCTTGGGACAGGCTCGCCAGACCAGCAGGCCTGGCTTCGTTGCTGAAGACCAGCGACCGCGAGAACTCGGGAGTGAGGCGGTTATCGCTGTCTCCGCGTCCCCCGTTGGTGGGATCGTTGCGGCAGGCATCGAGTAAAACCAGCGAATTCTTGGCCCTGGAACGCCCCAATTGTTGATAGACAAAGTCGGCCTTTAGCGACGTGTACATGAGCGTACCCGAGGACCTGCTGTCGGCCTCCTGGGTCAACAGGTAGGTTTCCCCCTCTTGAGAAATGCCGTGGCCGGCAAAGAAAAACACGATAGTGTCATCCGGCCCCGCATTGGCTTTCAGCCAGTCCAGTCGATGGATCAAATTGGGTGCCGTAGGTCGCCAATCCAGCCGGCTATCGTCGGTGGTGTAAACGAATACGTTGGCCTCAGGATACTTCACGCTTTTCACCAGGGTATCCGCGAACAGCCTGGCATCGGCCCCGGCAAATTTAAGGGAACTCACGGAGCTGCTGGCGTATTTGTCCACCCCCACCACCAGAGCCCAGTAGTTGGGCTCGGCTGGGGCTGGCTCGGCAAGCACCAGAATGTGCAACAGACCAAGGGCAAAACAACGACGAAATATTTTAATCATGCGAGATGTGGCTCCGCAAGCGTTACAGGATCAAGCAACTTTCTTTTTCACCCGGACAGCGCCTTTCGAAAAGTTCAGAAATGTCCGACAGGTCAGTAGGATTGACCACCTGGTCACCAGGTAACGTAGACCCCGTCGGCCGCTTCCTTGTGAACGGGAGAAAAGCGAAAGGTCTCGCCCTCTCGAGGAGTGGACCGCATGGGGTAGACGATATGCTCGCCTTTGCGCTCCCCCGACAGCTCTTCTTTGACACGAAAGCCTCCTACTGCCGGCCCGCCGCGAACTTCCAGGGTCTCTGCCGGAGAGCAGTTGCGAGGAATGCACAGAGAGACACGCTTACCATCAAGACTGGTGGCAAAGCGCGCCAGCAGTGTGTCAGGAGGCAGCCACTTCAATTTTACGTCGGGTTGAGGGGCCGTCGGCGAGTCCGACTCTACCGGAGCCACTGCTTCCAAACCCAAAGGTCGCAGGCGCAGCCCCAGCAAATCAGCCAGGTAGCGCGGAACATCATCACCCTCCAGCGCGCCCGGCAGTCCCGCAAGGTGTCGAATCGGCTCCAGCGGTTGGCCCGGATCGCTGTCTGCCAGAGCCCGCAGGAATTGCGCCTCTGCCACCAACTCCTGCAAAGGCATGGTGGGCCAGCGCAACGCCAGTGCGGATAGGTGCTGGGTCCAGGCGACCCCACGCCAGGTTGCCCCGGGTGTACATCCCTTGAGTGCATTCAAACGTTGTTCCAGGGCCCCACGCCAGGGCTGAACCCATCCATCCCATACCTTGTCTAAAGGGTAAATGGCGTTCAATCTTCGCACCCGTGGTCTATGCAAGCACTGCAAACCCAGTTCGGGGCGGTAGGAGTAGCTTCCCAGGTCGAGCACCCCGCCCCCAAACTCAAGATCTCCGGGCGTGCCATTGAGACGAAGAATGCACTTGGGAGGGCCCTCGGGAAAGTGCTCAAAAAGAGCTGATCCAAACGGGTTGACGGCGATCTCCAGATCGAACTCAAAAGGTGGTTCGGCCACCCGCACTTCGGCCGTCAGTTCGTCCTCTACCACTACCGGCTGGCCCTTATCCGTAACCCCTTGTACGTCTCGAATGGTGAGCCGAAAGAGACTCCCCTCCAATTCAGCCTGGATCGATTCCTCCAGATGAAAACTCTCCACTCCGTAGCCAGGACCTTCGAAGGCGTGACGCCGCAAAAGGTATTGCTCTAAACGGTGAAAGTCCTCGGCGACGACTTCCTTACCACGAAACCAACTGGGAACCACGGCTTTCCTCCTAACGAGACAATACAAATCCTCGGTTCAAGGCATTGAAGCCCCGTTCCAGCCTGAACATCGCCCCGGTGGTGATCAGGCTCTCCAAAGGGAGCAGGTAACGCCACTTCATAACGTCGAGCGGGCCGTCCGAGGACAGATGCTGCAAAATCCAGGGTCCACGGCCCAAGGGCCGGGACAGGCGCGGCCACCCTGCTGAAGTCCACAGCTCCAGGCGGCGCTTGACCGTCAACCGCTGTCCGGAGAACTCGCAACCGGTGCGCAAAATATCGGCGCACAGCGCCAGTCGCCAGGCCTCCTGAACCATGGCGTCACGAGAGGGGCAACGACAAAAGTTGCTAATAAAAAGCCGTTCGGCCATATCGTGATTGCGGTCGCGGGAAGGCCAAAGAACTCGCCCGTGCAAATAGTTCTGAAGTTCGTCGCGCTCCAAACCTTTGCTAATTTGTTCCAAGCGGTGCCAATTGCCGATGATATCGCCCGGCGGCTGCTCGGAGCGTAGAGTGGGTCCGACCAACCAGTCGCGGGCGGACGGGGTAACCTTTAGAGCCAATCCTCCGGGCAAAAGATCTTCCATGTCTTCCCTCAAGGATCGCGCAAAAACCGGCACCCAGGCCGGACCAGGCAGGCTTTCTGGCTCCAGCATCAGGCGCCGCCGATACTCCGAAATCGGATGGGAAGCGTGCAAATGAAGCTGGGTCAGAGTCGGTCCGCTTTCAGGACCGGTAATTTCTAAGCTGCTTCCCTCGACCAGGAAATCTTTCAAAAGTGGCTCATCGCACACTCTCCACAAAGACATCAGGCAGGGCTCCTCAGGAGAGGGCAAGTCGCTGTCAGCTATCCTGCGCAATTCCTGTCGCACTTCCAGTCTGGGATGCTCTTGCTCCTCCTCGCTGAAGTAGCTCTCTGGCGCAGCCTCACTGAGGGTTGGGGGCAACAAAAAGGCATCCGGCAAGGCGACTTTCGAACATACCCGAAAGAGATTCTGGGCCTCTCCTTCTTCCAGTTCAAAGAGCTGGGGATTGATGACCAGAGGCTCCGCAGCAGGGGGGTCCAACTCGAGGATGGGCTCAAATTCCTGGTTAGGGGTGCCCATGCGCAAAACCACCAGCCGCCTACGATAGGCCGGATCTCGCAGATAAGGCTTGCCCACCTCCGGGTCCGATTCAAATGGATTGTAAATCACTTGCACGAAGCGCTGACCATAGATGAAAAAGGCACCGTTCAGCTTTTGCAAGGTGGCCGTCGGGGCACAACTGATGCCCCTGACCTCCGCGCCCGAATAGACCAGGTCCATCAAGTCTTGAGCGGCGGCCGACCACAAGGTGGGCCGCCCGTCCACCACCCCCAGGCGTGCCAGCGGCAGTCGATTGGCCAGCGAGACTTTAGAGAACAAGCCGTGGGCTTTCAAAAAGTCCTTCAGAGAATCCGGGCCTTCGATGGTGGCTAAAATACAGATTTGGTATAGCAAGGTGAAGGCCTCAGAGGCCCGGCGGCAGGCCGCGCGGACGACGCAGGTTGCCCAGCGTGGGGATTTCCTTCTTGGCTGTTTCCACCATTGCCTGGGGATCGACGGGCAGTTTCGAGACCAGGCCCTCTGACTGCTGCTCTAGGAGTTGGCTCGTCTGCTGGGTCAGACTCGCAGGGGGCTCAGTCAGAGCTAACCCGCCAGCAGCCGGCAGAGCCACCGGCATTCTCCCTGCTATGTCGCTCATTTGACGAGAGAAATCGGGCAACTCCTTCATTACGCCAGCGGCAGACTTACCCAGCTCGCGGGGGAGTTTTTGAACACTGGCCGGCAACTGCTTCATCAACTCGGGCTTAAGCGAGGCACCCATTTCCGTACTCGCCTTGAGCACACTGGCTGCATCAGCGGGCAAGCTCTGCAGAGAAGGAGGCAGTTGCTGCACAAACTCCCGGGCGATGTTGGGGGGAAGATTGCCAACCAATTCCGGCAGAGCCTGAATGGTCTGAGGAATCGTCTTCACATTATCCGGTAGTGCTTCGAGAGCCTCTTTAAGAATCTGCGGAGGCAGATTTTTTAGGGCCTGCGTACTCTCCCTCACGATTTCGGGAACGCCTTGAGTCAGCACCTGGACGGTTTCCGAAATGGCCTTGGCGGCCTCATCGGGAAGTCCCTTCACCGACTGAGCCAGGACCTTGATAGAATCTGGGATGCTTTGCAAAGTCTGATGAAGAGAATCCAACGAATCGGGGATCTTCTGCAGATTTCGACTCATTTCTTTCAGGGTGTCAGGAATTTGCTTCAAGGCCTGCAGAACTTCTTTTGCCGCTTGTTGATTCTCGTTCCATAGCTTCTTGAAATCCTTCAACGCCTGTTTCAGTTGGTCCAGTTTGGCCATCAATTCTTTGAGCTTTTCTGGAGCGTCCTTCATCAGGCGCTTCAGGTCCTTCAGGCCAATCTTCAACTCTTTGAGCAGGTCGGGCAGGTTCCCCAACATTTCACTAAAAGTCCCATCCGAGCGCCATGGAGCCGAAGACTTACCCTTAACCACGTTCTTGACACCGGACTTATAGTCTGACCGGACTCCCTCGCCAGCCACCGTGAACATCTTCAGACTGTCCAGCGAGGCCTGCTTCTTGACTCCCACTCGCCAGTCGCTGTCGATATCGGTTTTGCCAATAGACTTGACGCGCACATCCTTGAAGCGACCGATAGAGTCGCTCTCGATCCAACACGAGGGATGGGGATACTCCGTCTCCTTCATGCGGATATTGCCCAGACACAGAATGGATTCATCAAACTGGCCAGACCAGGTGATTCCCACCCTGGTGCCCTGCTCTGGAATGAAGTGCAAACCAGCCGTCCCGTCCTTGCCGGCGTGCGCCGTCATCAGGCGTGCATAGACAATGTTCTCTTTCTTGTTCTGCTTGCTGAAACAGGCAGGCATCTCCAGCTCGATCCAGGGGCCCTTACGGTATTGCTTCAACACCTTGCCACGACTGGTCCAACGGGATAGTGGAAGCATCGGCTGCTCCTGTGGCGCAATGGCCTTAGGGGGCAAAAACTCCACCTTGGTGTTCCAGCCAAGCACATCGGGTGATGTCGTGTCGTAGAGTTTGTCCACCACGCGCCAACACATCACCTGCTCCTTCTCCGTAAAGAGCGGAACATCGCGGGTCCGCCAGTCCTTCCAAGCCTGTTCCGAAAAAGCCCTCCGGTGGCGAACCTGCCCCGACTGAGGTATGGGAACCCCCGGCAGATGATAGCTTCGCGCTTTTGGCGCCTTGCCACCAAACAGGGCTCGGTCGTGGCCTTGATAGATCTCGTCGTCTATCTCATTGTCGTCAGATCTGTGGGAGTCTTGGGTATCGGGATACTTGGGAGGGTGATCGTGTGCCGGCTCCGCCTTGCCCCAGTCCAGCCGACGGGAAGAAACTTCACCCAGGGCCTTGTAGGTTTCCTGACGCCCCCAAGTGAAGATCCATCGGCCATTGGTCTCCTGACTTTCGGAAACGCTCCCCGACAAAATCAGCGGCTTCATGGCCAGATCTCGGGTGAAGCCTTGATAATGCCACAGCAAAGAGCGAACCCAATCCCAGTCTGACATCCCACCCTGGATCTGATTGGCCCAGGCCTTATCCCCAAATTTGATTTCCTGCAACTGGTTACCGACCCCGTTATTGGGAATGAGAGCCAGGTGCTTGAATTTCTTGACCAGCTTTTCCAGGCTATCGACGTGATGCACCCGCCAGCGCGGCAGCGTAGCGTTAAACTCCTCTTCCTTAATCAAGGTAGAGGTAGCCTCGACCAACAAGTGGTTGAACTCGCTTTGCCACTGGCTCCCCGTGACTAATACCTTCTCCTTGGGTCCCAGCTTGTATTGATGATGATGGACGACGGGCCGATGCTCCAACTTTCTCAGGGCCGCATGGGACTCTTCGCGGGTCCCGTAGGGCCCAAGCCTGGCTCCTTCATGGCTGACCAGAAAGTATTGCTCCTTGTTCTTCACCTCGTGGAACGACTTCGCGTCGAGGCGCTTCTCCTGGTCCCAGGTGGCCTCCACGAAAACCCGACCCGATCCTAGAGCCAGGCCCAACTGATGGAGTTTCTTAGAGTCTTCATTGAGACGAGAATGGACAAGGAAACGCCAGCGCACCCTCCCTCCCAGCCGCCGGTCCAGCTCGATATAACGGCATGGGAGGGATATCTTCTTCCCCTTTTCGGGATGAAACTGCACATGAAGCCCAACCGGTGCGGACATCTCTCGTTAAATGAGTTCTACGTCATAGTAGTGGCCCTGCTGGAACAACAGGGTGGCCGTCTCCAACGAACGCTCCTTAGCAATCGCCTGAAAGCCTCGTCGCTGATCATGCTCGGCCAGGTCCCAGGGAGTCATGGTATGGATGTTCAATCGCGCATGATCTTGCCCTACGTCCCTGCTGGCTACATTCACCAGCGATGGAATCGGGTAGGTAAGCAGGTCTCCGTAGGATTCCTCGGCCAGGACCATACGCAAGTTGGTGCGGTCGATTTTCAGGGCTCTGCGCGAGAATTTCACCTCCCACTCGGGCATCAGCATGTTGGACTCAGTCACTTGCTGGTCGTTTAGCTCAATGATCTTCTCCACCCAGGAATTCTGATGGTTGCGTAATCCTGTAAAACGGATGATGCTATCCTCGTTCCCGCATTGGCGACCTACGCAACCCAGCAAATGCTCAGCACTGCCCCCCAGAGCATACATATAGTCGTCCTGGAGTGCGCCTTTCTTCAATTCAGTTTTGTCCGTATTGCTGAGCTTGACGGGCGCCTTTTCACCTCGGTCCGTCAATTCAGGATCATAGCGAAACTCCAGCAAACGGTAGCGCTCCGACCGGGTCACACCGGTCTCTACGCTCCACAGGTCCATCTTCTTGAACTCATAGTCCCGGTTGTCGCCCTTGATGGACAGGTCCAACCGCGGCACCAGGCCGTCCTTGCCTACATCAACGTGCTTGCGGCTCTTGACCGCGTCGACAACCTCATAAATGTATACGTAAAATCGGCCGCCGAAGCCCTGGCCGGGCACCATCTGCATCGAAATGCGGTAGCCTTTGACATTGAGAAACTCGTGATCTCCATACTTTGCTTTTACGGGCATTGCGAATACTCCCTTTCTACTTTTACAGACCGGCTCGTTCGAGCAGCAAGTTGAACCAATGAATGTTCTTAGAAGTCCAACGCTTGGTGCGCTGATTGGCTAAATTGGAGGTCTTGTCGGAAGCCACCGAGAGGCTCTCCAATTTCTGCCCTGCTAGCGATACATCTTGGTCCATGGAGAAGGCCTGGGCGTTGCTGCCCACCACGGCCCTGTCAAGACAGTTGGTCGTCGAGTAGTCAGCCTTGGGCAGGCCATCATTCTCCAGATAGAAATAGCGCCGAAAATAGTCGTCCCGGTCAGGCAGAGCTCCGCCAAACTTCATGGCCGTAGCCCAAATGTATGCGCACAGATAGAGGTAATAGTCGGCGGCAAAACAGTAGTTTTCTTCATCGGTGCCCTCGCCCCACATCACCTGCTCCAGCGAGGTATACATTGTGGCCGACCCTCGGCCGATGGAGCGCGCTCTGCCGGTGCTGTGATAGGCCTGATGAGGGGTAATAATCTTCTGGTCTTTGCTGCCCAAGAAGTGCGCGCACAGTAAGTAGCCGGGAGGCAAGATGGTCTTGAACCCATCATCAGGTCGATTCAAGAAGGGAGCTGGCCCTAGCACAATGACCGGCGCCGGTGCAGCCACCGCGGCAGCCGCGATTTTCTCGCCTTGTCGCCTCCAATCGGTGGCCTGCGAACCGGTAGAAAGGAGCAGCGGAGGAATGACCACGCTAAAGCTGGCCTCGCTCATCTGGAAGTCAGCCAGGCTGCGCACCCAACTCTCTTTGTCATTGTGGGAAAAAGCGCTATCGGTCAGATAAACCAGGCCAGGAGGAATGGTCTTCTCGGAATTCTTGGCCACGGTCACCATCAGTCCAGCCCTCAGACGGCCCGTTCCTCCCCCCGGAGTCAAGTTATCAGCCCTTAACCAGGCCATAAACTCCTCGGCGGTTGCGTTGACAGCCACCACTTCGGCAGTAGGGTCCTCGCCGACGGCATCCAGCAAGTATTTCACGCCCCGCAACTCGCTCACGAAAGCCTCTACATTGCCCAGGCTTCGGATGGCCTGAATCTCCAGTAGTTGACGCAGCTCGGTGATGCCTCCATTGGCCAGGTCGGCGTCGTCAAAATACAGCGTTAGAGACTTCTCTCTCAAAAATTCCGTAGGATCAGGCTTGTCTGCATCCAGGTGCAACACCATGTCAATGAGCAATCGATAGAGATTGCTGCGCTTGTCCCCCAGCGCCAGGTCATCTTGAAACTGAATGATCAGGCTCAGCAGAGTCATCCGCTCTACGGCATTGCGAAAAGTCCGCTTGTCATTCTTGTGCTGAGCGTAGCGCGAGTAAATCAGGTGAAGAACCTTATCGAACTTCTTGAGAGATTCTGATCGATCCTTGACAAAGTCATTGTCGTTGAGCAACAGGTCGCCGACGCGATCAGAGAGGGGGAGTTCCTTGGTGGAATCCTGGGTGGCGCCGCGCCGATCTTCGGTCACGATCTTAGACAAAATGGAGCTGATCTTTTGATCCAGGTCGGACCCATCATCCCCACTGGGCGCCACTTCCGGCTGCTCCACAACCAGAGTCGCCACTGCACCCTCCTCGATAGCAGGCGCCGCACCAGCAGCCTCGGACCTGGCAGACGAAGTAGCCGCAACAGCAGCAATCCCTTCCTGCACGCGGGCCGTCTTCTCCACCTTTCGCGTTACGGCGACGCGCACAATTTCAAGATCGGGGCTGGTTTGCTTCAATAAATCGCGACCCTCGTGGGGGCGCATTACCACTACCGGAGCCACCGCAACATTCTCTCCTGCGCGCAACTCCTGTCGCAAGTCAAAACACTCCATGAGAACCTTGATCCCTTCCTGAAGCTCTTGCTGGAGGTCGGGGGCACAAAGTAAATCGACAAAGTCCGTCAGCAAGACCGACTGGATCTGGCCAACATCCTTAATTTCCTTGGTCTTCTTGTTGATTTTGCTCTCGAAGAATTCCAGATGCTTCTCAGCGATCTTTCGAACGGCTTCCTCATTGCCCTCGGACAAAAAGATTGCCGTCAGGAACGCGGACATGGTTTCCTGTCGAACCATGCGCTTGAGTTCACTCAAATTGATGGCCGGGCTCCGATAGAGCACCGGGCACATCACATCGAGCAGAATCATCTTGGTCGCCTCAAAAAAGGCCTTCTGCATGTCGTCGCCGATTTCGATTCCAGAAACCTTGCTCAGAGAGGCACGACGCCCCTCGTCCTTGCGCAGATTCTCAGCCAACTCTTGGAGCTCGTTGGGCAGCCTGGCAATCAACTCGGCAGACTTGGCCGCGTTGGGCTCCGTCACGGCCGTGATCATTGTCTTAAAGTTGTCGGACAGCGACTTGCTAAACTTACGCCTCTCCTCTGGAGTGGGCCGCTTAATGGGAGCGGCAATCTTACCCGCTACGCCTTCCAAAATGGCCGTCTCAATCTTGGAATCCTGCTCATAGTCGTTGACTGAAGGCTGCTCATCGACGGTCACATAGGCCGAATGCAACAGCCACTCCAAGACCATGGAAAGCAACACCTTGGACCGCAACACTTGACGTAGTCCGTTGTAGGCATCCCTGGCTTTGCGATACTTCTCAGTCAACTCGCCAGCCACCGACTCGCGGGCGTGCTGACTCAGCGTCTTCCCGCGAAACATCAAGTGATTATAGTGACTGACATTGTCGTTCACCAAGGCGTCTCGATAGGCGCTAACCAGGGCATTAAAACTCTGGCGAGCCTGTGGACTCAGCTTCAGAGCCTTCCAAACCCCCTGACCAAAATCCATAGACTCACACGAGAACTGCGCCGTCTGATCCTCTTGAAAAATAAAGTCCACCAGGCGCTCCACAAATCCCGGAGGCAAGGGCGCGCCCTGAGCGTAGTGCGGCAACCCATTCTCTCCAGCACAGGTGCCCACCAACTTTACGATGGCGTCGGCAATCTTCGGCGAATCCTTCTGAAAAAGGCAAAACGTTGTCAGATTATTGCGAATTTGCTGCAGGATCGTGCGCCCTCTATCCACCTCACTATTCTCTAGCAATCGAGGCAAATTGGAGTGAGGCTCCTTCATTGCCTCTTGCTCGCAAGTCAGAATAGCGCGCTGAAAAAAGTAGTTATAAGTATCCATAACGTAGGCCGCTTCTTGCTCACTATCCTTGACAGTGCGCCCTCGCGGCACAATCAACTGGTGGGCGGGAAAACGCCCATTGTAGTCAACGTGCTCGGCCACCTTAGGAGTGAGCAACTCCACAAATTTTCGATAATCCATAGAAGCGACAGAGGTAAAATTCTTCACATACTCAGTCGAGAGATCCGTGCGATTCGTAAACAGAAACACGTGCGGCTCAGCCTTAGTATCTCGATTATTGAAACGACCAACTACAAAGACGCGCTTACGAATCCGGTTCAACTGATCTCTGTCAATGCTGTACCGCTCCAAGAATTCTGGTAAGCTCAAAGCCATGCACCTCCATAAATATTTTGCTCAGATTAGAATTTTGAGGGACGCTATCCTAGCGCCAATCAGATGGACTGAATGACCGATAGGCTCAGCTAACCCTCCAAGTGGTCAACTGGTCTTGGCCGGCCGGGCAGAGTTTGAAAAACGAAAAGGCGCCGACCGTGAATGAGCGGAACTGGCCTGTGTGAAAATTCGATCTATTATCGTGGCCAGCTTGATTCCCTTGCCCCTGGCCTTCCTCGATTCGCAGGCCGGGGCAGACCCTGGCGATTATCGAGCCATTGTGGTGGGCGTCAATCGATACCCTACGACCAGGGCCCCGCGACTGCTAGGGGCCTGCGGAGACGCACAGGCTTTCGCAGAGTCCTGCCGTTCGCGGGGAATGAAGGTGTCCCTACTGGAGGATGCGGCAGCCAGCAAACAACAGATCCTCCAGTTATTGCACGGTTGCCGAGAAGAAAAGGTTGTCTTCTACTTCAGCGGCTATGGAAGCGGCCCCGCCGAGCCCACTCTGTTATGCGCGGATACCAACGAGTCAGGGGGGCGCCTACAGGGTGCGCTGGCCTTGGAAGAATTGGACCACGCCTTGCTGCAACTGCCCGCTCAGGAAAAAATTGTAATCCTGGATGCTTGCTTCACGGCAGCGCGCGGGTCCAAAGATGGACCTTCCGAACAAACGGTCCGCTACTACCGGCCGCACCAAGAAGCGGCTTCCCGGGATGTAATGCTGGCCAGCGCTCAGCAGCTTCCCCGGGTAAGTCACAATAAAATTCGCTATATCTGTGCCTGCCGATACAACGAAGAAGCCCTTGAAGGAAGCTATGAAGGCCATCAGGCGGGCTTCTTCAGTGCCACTCTATGCAAAACGCTGCACAATTTTCCCAACCTGACCTGGCAAGGAGTCCAGATTCAAGTGGCCAGTCAAGTGTCACTGCTAGGGAGCGACCGACAGCACCCGGTATTTCCCAGCGAGTGCCTGCAGGCTGCCGTGTTCAACGGCGCCGGAACAGGCACCATCGTCAACCATTCGCAGACCAAGCTTGGGGGTGACTTCTCCCTGGGAGTGGGTGGGCCTGTCACTACAGCCTGGGACGCCTTTGGGGTCGACGTCCCAGACGCCAAGGCCGTGCAAGTATCCGTGAGTCCCGACAAAGACACGGTGGTGATTGGTCAATCGGTCGAACTGAAAATCAACATCGGGAAACCCGGCTTCCTGGTGGTGGTCAATCTGGGATCGGAAGGGGGCTTCAACCTGCTATATCCCAGAAGCGGTCAACCATTGCGAGTGGTGAGTGGTCAGACCGTTCAAATTCCAGAACAAGGAGCCACCCTCACGCCGGACCGGGCCGGAAGGGAAAGGGTAAAGGCATTTCTCTTTGCCAGCCCCGACAAAGCCGAAGAGTTCCTGAAAGCCGCTCAACCGGCCGCCGGGAGCAGGCTGGAGCAGGCAGCCGTAGAGTTGGGCTCTCGGGCCCTGGTTTTTGGAAACGAGACTGAGCCTGGTCGAGCACCCGTCTTGACCAGCGACCTGACTTTTGAGGTGGTTAGCCGTGTCCGATAGTCTGGAACTATTTCTAAAGAATCAAGCCAACTCCGCTTTGGTGCAAAGCATCACCAAAGCGATTGCGCGGGCCGAATCAAAGCACCAACCCATGCGTATGCCCCATCTATGCGACGCACTTTTGCAGAACGATGGGGTAGCGGGCCTTTTGGGCAGCGAACGTGTCTCGCAACTACGCGCAGCCCTGGCCCTGAAAATCCACGAATTACCTGAGGAGAAACCTCTCTCGGGCAAGCTGATGGTAAACCTGGAAGCCTTTGCCCCGGCGGCCTGCGAGTTTGCCCGGCGCTGCGGAGCGGAGCGTGTCAGTCCGGTCGTATTCCTGGCCACCTGTCTAAATTCCGAACTAAAAATTGACGCGGATTCAGCGGCGACCGTGGAGTTACTCCGACGAGCAGGTCTCCATCTAGAAGACCTGCTCGCGCTGCCTTCGGCCGACTCCGTTCTCGTAAAGAGAGGGGATTTCACCTACAAGCCACTGGGCTTCGGCATAGACCTTACAGCCATGGCCAGGGCTGGATACTGGCAGACATGCCCCCTGGTTGGTGCCGAGCGCGAACTCAAGCACCTGGTGGTAACCGTCAGTTCCTCGGGCTATTCCGTAGTGGTAGTGGGCGAGCCTGGTGTGGGAAAGTCGGCCCTGGTGAATGGTCTTGCCTTTCACGTGGCGCGCAGAACGAGGCCACTGATTCCCTCCGAAATGGACAACTGGACGCTGGTGGCGATATCCCCCTCTCATTTGTTAGCCGGGACTGGAGGCCGCGGAGAGCTGGAAGAGCGACTCAATGAGCTACTGGACTTTTTTAGACAAAATCCCACCGTAATCCCATTCTTTGACGAAATTCATACTCTTCTCGATAGCGACGACGCCTCTGCCAGAATTATCGCCACCGCTCTAAAACCGCCTATGGCGATGGGTATATTTCGCTGTATTGGTGCCACAACCGACCAGGAATACGCTAAATTTATCGCCGCCGATGAAGCCATGAACTCTAGATTTGACAAGGTTCTGATCTGTGAGCCCGATGAAGCAGCGACCATTTCCATTCTGAAAGACAGTGCGAGGTCGATTCTTTCCCCTCAGGCTCAGGAAATGGGGTTGCAACTGAGTGACGACGCGCTGCGGGCAGCCGTCCGAATTACCACACAATATCAAAAGAGTGATCGCCTACCAAGAAAAGCCTTTCGACTCCTGAGCCGCGTTGTAGCAGAAACCGTGTATCACCGGCAAACGACTGTAGATGCTGACAAAACCATTCTGGACGGTCAGGATGTTGCCAAGGTCTTTTCCGACTTGGCCGGGATTCCCATCAGCGACCTCGACGAAAATCGCCCCGGCTATTATCAGGACCTCGCGCAGCGACTTACGTTCCGGGTCCGCGGTCAAGAGTCCGTCGTCAACTCAGTAACGGCCTGGCTTTCTATACAGGCATGCGGCTGGGCCGACCCTCGCCGTCCCAGGGGACGCTTTCTCTTTCTTGGCCCACCAGGCGTCGGCAAAACCCATCTCTCCATGGCCCTGGCCGAAGAGATCATGAAAGACCGCGGCTCTCTAATCGTCAAAAACATGTCAGAATACAAAGGGGAAGGCGCCAAGACCCGCTTTATGGGCGCCGACCCTGGCTATGTTGGCTTTGGAAAAACCGCAACGCTCTATAGCAAAGTCATGATGCGGCCGTACTCCGTGGTGGTCCTGGACGAAATAGAGAAAGCCCACAGTGAACTCGGTGACCCTTTGCTGAGTGTGCTGGACGGATTGGGTGAAGACTCGCAGGGGAGGCGAGTGGACTTTTCGCAGTGCATTTTCGTAATGACTTCGAACGCCCTGACGGACCTGGTGGACATGGACCTGGACGAGGAACAACTGCGCCTTCAGTTGCTAAATCTGGGAGGCATTTTTAGCGCACCCTTCGTGGACCGTATTGACCGAATCGTGTCATTTCGGAGCCTGGACCGGGACACTTTAGAGTTAATTCTGGGCGACCTTATTGAGGAGAGGAAATCCCAGGCACGTCGACCTCTACCTGCAGAAGTCTCCTTGCCAGCCGCGCGCCAAATCATTTTAGACTGGGCCCAAGCCTCCGAATCCACCTCGGCGCGAGGCTTGGACCGCAGCCTGATGCGATGGTTAACCGCCGCGGCCTCGGGCCAAGTATTCTTGCATCAGAATGAAGAGGCAGTGATAGAAGAACTCCCAGACCAGGTTCCGTCTGAAGTTTAACCATGCTATTTGAAGGAAACCGTGTTCGCTGCTGGGGTTGTGGGCAAGACGATGCCGCAGAGAGTCAAGGAAGGATCGAAAAGGTCTGGGTCCTGCGCCAAGGCAAACCGCCTGAAGTGTGCGAACCGTGGGACTTTGACTGGTTTCACAAGACGCCTACTTGCCTCTATGGCGACTGCATCGGCTGCGGGCAAGCCCTGCGCGGCGGGTCGATATACTATCGAGGGTATTGTCATCACACTCAACTGAGCGCCGCCAAGAACATGGACAAATCTCTGGAAGAACTAGAATGGCGGTCCTTGCAGGCCGACCATCTGGAGGCGCCCATCGCTCCCCGCTTTCAACATCAGTTCTATTGTGTTCAATGTTATCGTCAGGCTGCCTCTCGCGAAAAAGCTTCAGGTGGCCCAGGCGCGGTGCTGACGCAGCCCTCCGAAGAGGTAGTTGCGCGCAGGCAACATCTACGCGCGACGGTCATCTGGGCCAGCTTTTGCATCTTGATTGGTTTGATTCTCTACACCTTCTTTGCACCGAAAACGACGACTCCCCCGGTGCCGGTAACCCCCAAAATTATTACCCATACCCCCGATATAGCGCCTCCAGGCGCGGACACCGCTCTGCGCAAATACTACGAGTACATCTCCGCAGACCAGTTCGCGCAAGCCTACGCTTTACGGAGTAAGCGGGCCATCTCGCTTGGTCTGGAGGATGGCAAGTCGCTGGCCGAATTTCAATCAAACTGGTCGGCCAACATTTGGGTATCCCTGGAATCCTGCAAAATTGTAAGCCAGACCGGCCACACTGCAGACCTGAGTGTTCTGCTGCGCTCCACCGAGAGAATTGGCCAAGGCAAATCGAAAGTCCAAACATTTCCCTTTCGCTTCCACATGGTCTTGGAAGACAATCAGTGGCATTTCGACGGCGGCACCAATAAGAATTTGCAATGACTTGCCCGGCCTGCGGCGTCGTGTTGATGCAGCCGATATTTCCGCAACCTGGCTTCCCCTCTCTTTCACGATACTGGGCCGGGCTGACCATCCGAGAAAACGAAGCTGGCCACCTTGGAAAATTCACCTACGGCCGCAAGATGCCGCAACCAACCATGAGCCAATCAACGACCACCTCCTTGAATCGCGTGCGGGCTCTGATGCAGGAGTTGCCTGTGCAGTCTGGGATTGGACAGCCTGACACTGATGCATTTGGCGGCGTCGCAATGCGACAATTGCCAGGCGCAGTTGTAAGAACAGTTGACATCCGACAATCAAACCCGGGCTCTCCAGGGAAAGCGCCTCCGAAGCGTCGAAGTAGCGGCCATGCTGGATGTGGAATTTGAACACCCTTCTGACCTTCCGCGGGGGGATGATCTGCCGGATGAGGATGGTATCCCCTTGGACAACGAAGTTCATCGCGAGCAAGCCTCGATCTACCTGATTGAGCCGCTCAAGCGCTGGCTCCGCCAACAGAGCGTCGACGCTTTCGTAGGCGGTAACTCCTTTGTCTACTATTCCCCCTCTTCAGTCTCGGGCAGGAAGGGCGGAAATCCCAAGCCCAGGCGGCTGGGGCCGGATGTCTACGTGGTGATGGGCGGACAAAGCCGGGGGCAGAAAAAGTGGGTAGTGTGGGAAGAAGGCGGACTGTATCCCAGCCTGGCGATAGAACTACTCTCCCCTGCCACCGAGGGTCAAGATCGCGGTCAAAAGTTTGTGATCTATCGGGATCAGTGGAAAATGAAAGATTACTTCCTCTTCGAGACTGACAGCGCGAAGCTTGAGGGATTTTGCTTGCGCCGCCGAGCATACTTCAGTACTGAGGACGAGCAGGGTCTGCATCCGTGTAGTTGTCTGCCCTTACGATTGGGAGTCAGGGACGGTTGGTTGCGCTGGTTTGACCTGGACGGTCAAGTGCTGCCAACCGCGGACGAGCGTGCCCAGTCGGACCGCCGGTGCGCCGAGCAAGCGGAGAAGCGGGCTGAGCAGGCGGAACGGCGGGCTGACCACGAGCGGGAGAGGGCTGACCGACTGGAGGCCCGGCTGCGTGAGCTGGGCTTGGAACCCTGAACAAATCAGCGGGAGTATTATGCTTATCCTGGGCAAGAGTCAGTCTGCGGCGCCCGGTCCATCGTGAGTCGCCCACACGAATCGTCCAAACGGGGCTCGGTTTTGACCAGATAGATGAACTTTCTCGTCCCGTCAGCGGACGATTGGCAATCTTGACTCGGCTACGGTGGATGCACCAATTGTTCGTCAATCAGGGCTTGCTCACTCACCTCGAGGGATTTTGACACCTTTGAAGCCGGGTATCAAAGTCCCCCCAATTTACCAATTTAACCCAAGGTCCAGGTCAGCTTGCCTTGGGACCTTTGGAGTTCGCCTTGAAAGAGTTCCAGGCGCTGGTGGATGGACGGAGATGGCTGATACTCTGCGCAGTCGACACCCTCCAGGCAGACTCTCCACACGTCCTGAATGGTGATGGTCAGGCCCACCCCAGGTTCGGCCGGACGGTCGCTGACCTTTTCCAGCACGTCCTGCAAAACCCGGTAGCAAACCAGCAGGCGCGGGCTCCAATCGTCAAGCGGACAAGACCAATCAAAGGTCACCTCGGGCAGATGGTACTCCACCAATTTGCTAAAACTGGCGGACGGGAAATCGTCGGTATACAGGGGCGAACGCAGCCAGTCTATCAATTCACGGATCAACGCCAGCGCGCCGGGCTGTCCGCGGAGCGCTTCGGCAGCGGCCAACTGGGCCGGACCGTCATGCAGGTCGCCGGAGAGCCAGTGGCGTTCGCGTTCCAACAGTGTGACACTTTCTTCCCAGTGGTGCCCGGTCAGGTCCTGGACAACGCATAGTCGATGACCCGACTCCGGTTCTCCGTCCAAGTAGTAGGCCTGCCAGAGCACCAGTCCGTCGCCAGGACACCGGAACAGTTCTGACTGAATACCGCTACTGCGCAGGGCCTCGGAAAACCAGCTGCGTGCTCGGCTCTGGTCCGGGCCCCAAAGCTGTTCCCAGATGGGCAACTCACCCCGTTTGTGATGCTGCAGGTAGGCCGGATTGGCTCCGTGGGCCATCCCCTGAGAATCGAGCCAGGCCAGACCCAAGCCGATCTCTTCATGAATTTGGCCCAGCAACTGACGTCGGCGCAGAGTCTCGCGGTCCGCCTCCAGGCGCTGCCGGTGGACCAGTTGGGTCTCAAAATGGCTGGCCGCCAATTGTGCCACCAGCCGCAGAACCCCTAAATCTTCGGCCTGATAGCGCCCCAGGAACTCGCGATGGGAGAGATAGATAGCGGCTTTCTTGCCGGGCAATACCACGATGATCACACCGCGGGCTTCGGAAAGAATCAGGCTTTCGTAGGGCGTGGACTGTTGTGGCTCGGTGACTAGTTCTCCATGCTCCAGAGCCTGCATTAACAGATTGGAACTGAAAAGACCAAACCCTGGAGGTCCCTGGTAGGCGATGGCCTCCCACTCCAGATCGGTAGAAATCTGTTCCAGCCAGAAGACCTGGTGAGGCTCGAGTAAGTCGGCCAAAAAAAGCACGCAGGATTGCTTGATCTTCTCCTCACACGTCTCTTGAAGGAGTTTCGGCACCGGCGCCAGGACCTTGACCAGGCGCTGCCAATTGGCCAACGTGGAAGGCCGGTAGGGCCGCTCTAACTCTTCCAATCGATATTCCGGCTCGTCCATTGAGCGAAGCAATTCCAAGGTTCGCTGGATCACGCCGGGAAAGCGTGTCGCCAGGCGGTGACGCAAGACCTGGGTTGCCCGCTCCTGGGCCCGTAAGTTGCGACCGCGAAAGGCTTCCAGTCGGGCCCATTCCAGGTAGAGCCAGGGCTCCAGGATGGGAATTGCCGGCTCGCAGCTTTCCAGTTGGCCCAACCCGTGCTCGGCCAGTTCCAGGCGGGCAGCCACGCGTGCTTCGGCCCGCGCGGAAGCCTGGTCGGCCCAATCTAGAACGGCACCGGCAGAGGCCAAAACTCGTATCCACTGCTGCAGAATATTCTCAGGCTCTGAGGGGATCTCCACGCGGCCATGATCGGTAAGCTGCTTCAAGAGAACCGACAGAGTATCAGAGCTGGGGAGTTGTCCCGCGTCCCCGTCCAACAGTGCAGCCAGTAAAGCGTCTCGCCGGGAGTCGAGAGTCGATGCTCCCACGCTATGCAAAAGTCTGTCGCAACCTGAACGGTCCATGCGGCGGCTTTCGCACGGGAGGCTCCTGGAACCTACAGCCAGGACCCCTGCACCCTAGAGCTGCCCTGGATTCACAAGAGTCTGCAGGTGGCCTCGCGTCTCGACCAACGGTCGGAAGCGGCCAGGAATCGGGCCTTCCTTGCTCTGCAGCGGAGCGACACCGAATCCGCCTTGGACCGAACCCAGCAAAGTCAGTTGAAACGCCTGCTGGAGTCGGTGCCCGCTATGGCCAGGGCCACCAGTGCCTCCCAACTTCGTAAATTGCTACTCGAGACGCTTCAATTGGTGCCCCTTGAAGCCGCTTTGTGGCTGGAAAAAGAGGCCGACTGGGCCGTTCTGGAATGGTTTCCCCATTCAATCCATCCCCGCTATTCGCGAAGCCTGCTGGAGGCTTGTCGTAGCTCAGGAGAACTGTGCTGGGGTCAGCCCGAGCAACTGCTGGCCAGCCGCAGTATTCTGCTCTCGGAGGTCCGTTCCATCCCATCCTGGCCGTCCCCATTGGCTCCTCTTCCGTCGTCTTCGCCTGGCAGACCGCCGAGCAAAGTTGGTTGAGCCAGGACCAGGTCGAAGTGATTCAGTTTCTAACCCAATTTGCGGCCATGCTCGAAAGCGACATGCAAAATACGGATGAGGTCCGCAGGCAGTTGGACGAGGCTGAAGTTCTCCATCGCCGTTGGCTGAGCATATTTCGGGCGGCTCGCGGGTTGGCACTGAACTGGCAGCGGATGGAACGCTGAAAAGCTGGAACGACGACTTTGGTCAGCTATTTCCCCAGGCCCAAGAAGGGATCCATGCCAGCGAGTTGTTGCCGGAAGCGGATCGTGTGCCGGACCGGGAGCGACTTGGCAGTCTTCAGAGTTCTCACTCCTCTATGGTCAGAGTTCCAGCGCCTGAGGCACCCCGCTGGTATCAAATCACCGACTGGAAAGTACCTGGGCAGGTGGGGATCTTTCGAGCCCTGGTGGATGTAAGCTCTCGTGAGGTGGGGCTGTGGTTTGAATACCTGGAGGAGCTCTACCATCGCCTGGCCAGTGACCTCCATGACGGTCCCGCCCAGGTCGCTGCCGCCCTCCGGCTGACCTCATGCGACGCCGCGGGGGCTACTGTCGCCTTTGAAGGCCTGCGGGACAGACTGGACTTTTTGCGCTCTCCCTTGCTCGACGCCACTCCATCTGCGCCAAGATGGTGTCACGATCTGTGCGACCGCTACCTGCCTAACTGCACTCTGAAGCTAATCCTGGGCGATTTAAACCCGAGCGCAGGAGCAGACTCTGTTTCGCATTCTGGGCGGCCTGATGGGGGAACTAAAGGTGATTCCTCCGGCCGAACTGACCTGCCGGGTCAGCGCCGCCCAGGCGCGGATGCACTGGTTGCCTGCCCAGGAACTGGCCTGGACAGAGGCCTTCCGGGACATGGTGGCCGTTCGCATGGAGGTGCTGGGGGCACATGGACCTCGTCGGCCGGGGTCCTGCAGTTAGACTTTGAAGAGTGAATCCCAAAGACGCCTTACGGAACAAATTGCGCGCGCTGCAAGCGAACCAGAGCTGAAGCGGTGCATTCTCGGCGCTGAAAATCAAAGGAAGCGCCAATCTCGGCCAGTCGCCAACGAACGTAGTCCAGCCCCCGGCCACTACCGGTCGGGCTCTGGTGAACATTGGCGACCGGATTGACCACCTCCATTTCCATCTGCTGGGGCTGGCTGCGCCACACAATATGCGCGGGTTGCCGCGGCGCATGCCGGGCGGCGTTGCTGAGCAGTTCGCGTAACACCCCGGCAAGCACGCTGGACTCATTTTCCGAAAGCCATGGTGGGGGCTCGCCCTGGGCTTGAACAAGCAGGCCGGTGGCGCGAAACGCCCGAAGGATACCTTCTGGAGAGGGGGACAAGTGGCCCAGGACTGCCTGGATTTCGGCGGCCACGGTATCGGTTGGCTCGACAGTGAGCAAACGACCCTGGATTTCCAGACGTTCACTGACATGTAGCGCTTGAGCACTACGCGGAAAAGGGGCCTGAATCTGGAAGCTCCAAATGAGGTCGTGGAGGCAAACGGTCGTCTGAGATTCCTCACCAACTTGCTGGATTCTCAAGAGCGGGCTCTGTTCGAGTTGCTCGAGCCAGCGTGCCGAATGCTCCAGACGTTGCCGGGCACGTAGCAATTCCTGACGTTGATCGGTGCGGCGCCCAGCCTGTTCGATCAGGGATTGCCAGAAGGAAGACCATTCCGGGGCACGCCCCAGCAGTTTCCCGGTAGGCGGAGCCGACTCGCTCTGCCCGCTCAGGGCTGCGGCGGCATGCGTCGCCAAATCGTGGAGGTCGGGCAGCAATTCGCACCGGGCCGGCAACAACCAGGGGGTCTTCATCTGAGCGCAGAGGCGCACACACTCCTGCTCGTGCCAGGCCACTCCGGGCCAGTCCAGCTCGCGAGCGCAACGCAGCCATTCTCGGTGAGTCAGCAGTTGCTGGTAGGGCATGCGATATTCGAGTGTTTGTTGCAGAGCGTAGTTCAAGGCTGCCTGGCCAGCCTGCTCCTGGCCGCGCAAAATCAACAGCAGAGCCTCTTCGCGCAAGGCCTGCATATGATAGAAGGCAAACCGCTTGGAACGGCGCAAGCAGCGCTTTACCTGCTGTTCGGCCTCGGCCAGCAACTCGTTTCGCCGTGCCCCGGAGCGCCGCGGCAGGGCCTCCACGGCCGCGCGAGCCAAGGTGGCGTGCCAGGCCGAAACGATGCATTCGTCCAGGCTAGAGATCCGGTGGGCCAATTTTCGAAAGAACCCCAGAGCCCGGTCAAAGTCTCCATCGGTCAGGGCCAATTGCGCTGCCACCGCAGCCTGATAGGTGCGGAAAAGTAAGTCGCCCGTGTATGTCGATTGGGCCAATTGGGCGTTGGGTGCCTGCACCGGAAATTCTCCATGGCTGACTACGTAGTGGTGCAGAACGATGATACCGGCCAGCGGGTTCTGGCGTACATGAGCGGCATCCAGCCAGATTTGCGTGTCCTGGGCAACCTTCTCGATGTCACCCGCCATGAATCGATATAGGTTTTGAATAAAAACGCCATCAGGATGTCCCAGTTGTTGCCGCCCAAGAGCAATTGGGTGCACACCTCCTCGGATTTACTCAGCGGCCCGGGGCTGCTAGGACTTCCCAGGTGCACGATGTTGAGCGGACCCTCGATGTTGGCGACCACCGTCGCCGGCCCGCCTTGTTTCAGGGTGCGCCGAACCAGAGCGGCCAGCCAATGGGCTAGGGACAGGGGCCCGAGATGGTAGACGATTGCCGCCAGAATCGCGAACGAAGGGCGAAAGTCTGGACGACTCGGCCCGTGCAGTGCCCCTATCAATAGATACAGACTGGAGCCTGGTTTGGGACGTAAAGGAGTATGGTGGGCCGTTTGTATTAGGGATTCGAGAGTCTCAACACAAAGTCGAGCCTCCGTCGGCGAAAAGTGTCTCTTTGGGCCTGCCCTCAGAAGGTTCTTGAGAAAACTCAGGTATTGCTTCAATCGTTGGGGAGCGGGTATCTCCCGGAAAGACTTCTCGAAGAGTCCAACCGCGTCAAGAAAGTGACCTGCCTCCATCTTACTGCGGGCCAGACTCCCGGTCAGCAGTCCTGCATATTGTGGCCAGCGCTGCATCAACCGCGCGAGCCGCGCATCCGCCTCGCGAAACAGGTCCAGTGCTTTCTCGGCACGATGGCAGGCTAACTCCAAATCGAGGTCGGAATGTATTTCCAGGGCGTTGAGCAAGGTGGCGTGCTGCTCCGCAAATCGATACAGTCGCTCGGCTTCGCGCGCGATGCGCAGCAGGTACGGTAGGGCCCGTGGCGGGTGAAGGCTTTGCTGCAGATGGTAGGCCAGCCGGCGGGCGGAGTCCATTGAGAATTCTCGAGACCCGGTCCGGTGGCGGGTCCAGTGCCGAGCCAGCCGTCCATGGACGCGCCGTTGCTCGTCGGCAGGGGTCAGGCGCAGGACTGTCTCGCGTAGTTGGTCGTGACAGAAAACGCCCCGCTCGCCCTGGCGCCAGAGAATTTGTTGCTCTGCGGCCTCGGCTACAAGGCGCTCGACGTCATCGGGGTTGTGGCCCAGCTCGACCAGGGGGGGCAGCGCAAAGCGACGACCTTGCAAGGCCAACACCGAGAGCAGGCTCTGGCAAGCCGGCGTCAATGTGCGCAGGCGCCGCTCCAACCATTGGTCAGTGTGACGCAGGTGCGAAAATTCGGCGTCCAGCGTGCGCGCTTGCGGCCCCTGACGAAGTACCTCCAAAAGAAAGAACGGGCTGCCTGCCGACCACTTTTGTGCCTCCTGCACCAGGCTTTCTTCCGCACCCATGGCCTGGCCCAGGCACGCGGCCTGATCGGGCGTAAGGGGTGGTAGCTGGCAGCGGGCATCGAGGTGAAAATCGACGGGCGGCTCCCATTCGTCGCTGCGATAGGCCAGAGTCACCAGCCAACTGCCCTGGCGTTCTTGCGAAAGTTCTTGCAAAATACGTAACGTGTCCGGATCGGCCCACTGCAGGTCGTCCAGAATCAGCCACAGAGGCCTGATCTCGCTGGAACAGGCACGCAGCAGTTGGACCAGCAGTTGGCGAATGCGCGCCGTGTAGCCCTGGCCGGAAATAACCCCCACCTCATCAAACTCCACGCCCAGGCTTCGCAAGGCCGGAAAGACGGAGGCTAACTGCTGTATGGCCAGGGTGGGCAACGGCTGGAGCAGGTCCGTGGGGCGAAGGCAGGCCAGGGCTTGATGCAGGGCCCCAAATCCGCGCGCTCCTTCACCCGGATTGCAACCACCCCAAAGCACTCGACAGCCACTCGTTTGAGACAATTCGCGTAGAAATCGGCTCTTGCCCATGCCCGAAGGAGCCGCCAGGGCGGTCCAGGTTGCCCGGCCCTGCGCGGGTCCCAACAAGAGACTTCGCCAGATGCGTTCCTCTTCGGGGCGGGCCACGTAGGGGTAAGTGTCGGTATTCTCTTGCCAGAGGCCGGCGTTCGGTCGGCCTTCAGCCAGGTCTTGAAGAACCTCGTCGGCGCGCTGATAGCGCGACCGGGGATCTTTGCGGGTGAGTCTGTCCAGCAGCCAGCCCGGAGCATCCGGCGCCAACTCTTTCCAGAGCATGCCCAGCGCGTAGAGATCGGCTGTGGCTCCAGGCTTGAGTGTACCGGCCAGCTCGGGAGCGGCATAGCGCAGGCTGAAGCTGGAACGCTCGGGAGCCTCCTGCAGATAGCCAAAGTCCGCTATGACCAGATGTCCTTTGGACGAGAGCAGGATGTTCTCCGGTTTGAGATCTCCGTGAACGCGTCCAAAACGATGCAGGCACCCCAATAACTTGAGGATCCGGCTTAGCCAACCACTGTCCAAGCCGGTTTCCGCGGCCTGACGAAGCGTCTGGCTCGGGATATACTCCAGTTCCACACGCAACAGATTGCTCTGATGAGACAGGCTGCGCAGTCCTACAAATCCATCGCGCGGAGTGCCCGGTGTCCACCACAACGAGGCCAGCAGGCGCAACGTTTCGACCAGGTTGAGCAGGTGCAGCCAACCGCTGGAGCCCGGATCGCGACAGCTTTTGACCACAACCAAATCCCCCGTAGGGAGCCGGCACAACTGCGTCTCCACGCAGCCACGGCCCGACCAGGTCTCGACCACGTTCAAGGTGCCGCCTGCAGTAAGGGAAGGCGCAGAGTCAAAGAGAAGTCCTGATCCACGATCAACCGCCCGCCCGCCAGACTGGCTCGAAAACGCATTGACTCAAGACCAAAGGATCGCCGCCAGGAGGAGGGGCTCAGATTGGGTTCGCTTCGACTGCCGACGTGCAGTTCCAGATCGTGGGTCCCAACCTGCAGGCCCAGGTGAATGGCCCCGGGTTGGCGATGTTTGCGCATGTTTTGGAGTGCTTCGCGCACGATGGCCAGCAGTGCGGATCGCGCCTGTGGTTCCAACCGCATCCAGGGGATTTCCTCCTGAGGGTGGATTTCCACGCCTTCCAGGAACCGGGCCATGGAGGGAACGTCCCCTTGGGCGCCCAGATGCCAGATGTCCAGTTCGGTCAGGCCCTCCATCAGCAACTCCTTGTTCCGACTCTGCAGCAGTTCTTGGACGAGTCTGGAACGCACGGACAACCGTTGCTGCAAGTAGTTTATCTCGGAGGCCATCAAACGTTGGCAAAGGGAGAGCTGAGAATGGGCCACCGGCAACGTCAGCAAGCACTGCCCCCTCCTCGACCGGGATGGGTCCCTCCCTCCAGCCGGCCGCCCACGGCGTCAAATCTCTGTAGCCCTACCAGAAATTGGCGTTTGAGGTAGCCCTCGCCGCTTTCCGCCAGACGGGGCAACCCTTTCACGTCGGAGAGCTCTGACAGTGCGCGCGCCTCTCGAGCCAGGACCCGCGACTGAATCGTGCCAGGCTCCGCCCGTTTGACCACAGACAGTCGGCCGCCCTCATAGACCAGGCGAATTTCCATTGCTGGCGTACGATTGAGAAAGCGAAGCGTTGCCATGAGGCTCCCTTCCTCCTTTTAGGCTGGAGATCCCGGTGGCAGGAAGTAGATTCGTCCATTTGGATGAGCCAACCCACCCAGGCGGACGTAGGAATTCGCACTCGTCGGGGTTAATTGGGCCCCGTGAGCAACCCCCACAGGATTCTCTTGGTCGACGATCATCCCGTTTTTCGGGAAGGCTTGTGCAGCATTATTCACACTCATCCGAACTTTCAGGTCGCCGCAGAAGCCAGTTGTGTACGCGAAGGCCTGGAAAAATTTTCCATCTGTCGCCCCGATCTGGTTCTCACGGATCTGCGCCTGGGCTTGGAATCGGGCCAGGATCTAATTCGCCAAATTCTGGCGATTCAGCCCGACATGCCAATTCTAGCTGTCTCCATGCTGACAGAAACGCAGCAGGTATTGCAAACGATTGAAGCTGGCGCCAAGGGCTACATCACCAAAGGGGCCAGTCGCGAAGAGGTGCTTTCGGCCCTGCAGGAAGTAGTTCAGGGGAGAAGTTACCTGCACCCTGAGGTCGCCCACGTTCTCTTTGAAAAAGTTCGCCAGCCCCTTTGCCCCACCAGTCCAGACAAATTCGAATTGACCGCTCGCGAGCGGGACACGCTGGAGGGCCTCTGTCGCGGGTTGACCCCGCACGAGGTGGGGCAACACCTTTGTCTCTCCGTGTCTACCGTCAAAACCTATATGCGCAGCCTCTACCGAAAATTGGAGGTGGTAAACCGCACCCAACTGGTGCTGAAGGCTTTAGAGCTAGAACTGCTTTCCAAGCCAAATCTACCTGTTTTGGCGGGATAATTCGTTCGATTGAATGATTCCTATCAGGCTGGCCATAAAGCACCATTGGGAGATGCAACCGACCCTCTGGTATGCGGGCTCCGAACAACTGGACCAGGGCCAGATAGCTCTGAGCAGCGAGGAATTCTTTCACAAAATCAAAGACTGGTCCGGTCCATTCCTAAACTGGTGCTACTGAGGAACCCGACGATGGGGCCTTTTGTCGCCTACATCCAGGAAGGCGCCGCCGGATGTCTGCCGCTCGAGGCCAGTTTGGCCGACCTGGAGACGGCCCTGAACTGCCTGCTGCGTGGAAGAGAGTATCTCCATGGCTCGCCAGTGCCGCAACTCATGGAACAGATGCGCTCACGAGGAGAGCGGATCCGCGAGCTGGCTGCCAGGGCCTGAAAGTCCCTGACATTGCCCGCCTCCTGAAACTCTCTCCAGGTACCGTGCGCTCCTAACTCCGCCGGCCACGATGAGCAGCGGCGTGGCTCCAGATTATAACGACGCCTCACTTTGTCAGCCGTGCTCGCCTCATAATTCTGGGCCCGTGATCCGCCCGACCTACCGGACTGCCGCATTCCGGCAGCAGGAAAGTCAGGCCGGCGAGCGCAAGGGCTTTGGGCTGTTTGAGGTGCTTCCTGAGGATCTCCTTGAGAATGGCAATCGCGTTTAAGGATACCAGCTTAGCCTCCATGCTCCGCATCGTCGTCGATTGTTTGGATGAAGTCGCTGTCTGATGGGACGATCTCTTCACCCCGAGATGGGGAGATAGTGACATGCTGCTGACGCTTATGGGAGCCAACGAGGATGACCCGTACCACCACGAGCTATTGGCCGGTCTCACCCGGGGAGATTGCAGCAGGTTGCCGGCCGATCATCGGTTAACCGTGCTGGTGCGCCAACTGACGGAAACGGGCCGGGTCCCTCTCTGCGAACCGCCACGCGATGGCCTGGGGGAGCGCGTGCGTATTCTGGCCTCGGCTGCGGCCGTGCTTGACTGGGCCGACGACGCCAGCCCTCTGGCCGAGGCCAGCGTGGCTCAACGCCTGCAGTTGGTGGAGGAGGCCCTGCTTCACCTCGAGGGCTTGCCAGTGGCCCTTCCCCTGCTGGAGCCCTGGACCGAACTCGAGTGGGCTCGACTGGAGGTTTTCCGGGCCAACGAGCGGCGGGCCCTGGAACGTGCCACGGCGGCCTTGCGCCATCCGGTGTCGGCGAGATTGCCCGGAATGCTGTCTCGCGTGTTGGAGCTGCTGCGGGGCATGGAGCAACCGGAATACCTGCTAGAGCGACTGGAACGGCCGTATCGTCCGGCGACGCTGGCCAACTGGCAACGCCTGCTCCGGGTGCTGGACGAGCTACCACGGCTGCTGGAGGAGAGTTCTCAGGAGAAGGTCAAGCAGGCCTGTACCCTCTTCCTGGCCGATCTGCTGAATCCACACCAGGTATTTTGGCTGGAGCCAGGCGAGGGAGGAGAATGGGGCGCCGTAGCCTATCAAGGCCCGCCGGGATTCGGTCTCTTCAGCCGCACGTTGCTGCAAAAGGCTCTGGAGCAAGGCGAATTGGTCAGCGAGCCCCAGCAGGTCAGTCCCTACGAAAGCCTGGTCCTGTCGGAAGCCCGGGGAGTTCTGATCGTGGTTCTGCCGGGTCAGGTGGGGGCTCTGTACCTTTCCCACAAAGAGTTCTTGGGGAGCTACAGGGATGAGGAACTGGGGGTTTTGCGTCTGGTCGGCCATATTGCGGCCCATCACTTTGAGCTGCAGAACCTGCAGCAACTGCAACTGGAGGCAGATCGGGAGTCTTATCGCCGGCGCCAGAAGGTAGCCGAGGGGCACGATAAGGCCGGGCTGGGCCTGGTGTGGATGGACTCGCAGGGACTGGCGGTGGAGGCGAACCCCGCCTTTCTGCGCTACCACGAGCGCAGCCGCCCCCTTTGGGAAAGCCTTTGGGGTCCGGATCAGACCCGCGCCCGCGACTGGTTTCGAAAGGTAATGCAAACCCCCGGGACGCACTCAGAAGTCTTTCGTTGCAATGAAGGGGGCTCCATGACCTGGCAGGCCTACTATGTGGATGGAAATCCCGAAGCCGGCAATCACCGCCTTTGCGTGGTCCAGGACCTGAGCGACGAGCATTGGGAGGACAGCCTGTTGGTGTTGGAGCGGGAGCGCCACTGGCTGGCCGGAGACCTGCACGACGGTCCCTGTCAGATAGCCGCCGCGGAGGCCTTAAAGGGAGAAAGCACCAGCCTGCCCGCCATTCAAGAGTTGATGGAGTGGCTGCGCTCCCCTCTCTACAGTGATGCGACTCCCGAGCGAGCCTTTCGCGATTTGGTCAGAAGACACTTGAGCGAGGTGAGCTTTCTTTGGAATTCGCCGCTGGCCGAGTGGAGCCCGCGACTGCTCCTGTGCTACCGCCTGCTGCAGGAGGTGCTCGAAGAAATCAGTGCTCGCCGCACCTCCCTCGAACTGGAATGGTGGCTGCAACCCGGCGAGTGCTGGAGCGGTGGCCTGCACGGCGTGGACTGCTCTACCTATCAACCCTCGCCCTCGATAGCCCACCGTCTGGAACTCTTTCAGGGTTTTCTGCGGACCACCGCCTCAGGACTGACGGTGGACCTGGGATAGCCAGAACTGTAAGAGTCCCCCCGTCTGCGCAGGGGGACTCCGCTCACTCAGGGTTGAACCTGGACAGACCCTGCAGAAAAACTGTTGGCGCCTGTCCCATCTTGGGCCACCAAAACGACAAATTCGTTTGGCCCAATTGGATTGTTGCCGTCGAGGTTCACGGTGCCGCCAAAATTCGTGGGAAAAGTAATATTCCTACGAGCGACGAGTTGTCTCGAGGTCGTGCCGATCAGGACGGCTCTACCCGTGCCGCCTCCAGTTCGATCCACAACCGCGTTAAAGGTCACGTCACTGTTGCGGCTGGCGGTTGGAGGACTGGCATCTGGGCCCGAAGTAACCTGGACATTGTTGAGGTTGATCGGGTTGACCGTTAGGCTCGGTCCGCTGACTGCAACGGTGTTGGTATCCGAAACCGTAAGGGCAGCCGTTTCGTGGGAGCACCCCAAGCCCCAAGTCTCCACCTCATAACTACCGGGGGGTACGTTGGTTACCGTATAGACGGAACCACTGTTGAACGGGCCGTTAGCTAAGGCCCTGTTTTGCCCGTCCGTCGAGGTCAGGGTGACGAAACGAATGGAGGAGCTGCCTCCTCCCCCTTGGATCAGGGTTCCGGACACCGTATGAACCGGTCGGATTTCGAAGGAGTTAGATTCACCCGACGCTGCCCCCACACTGGCTCGAAGTCGGAACGAGCCCGTCTGAGCAGGGACCTGGAGACCCTGTAGATTGGCAATACCCCCATTGGCGGTAACTACAGTTGTGGTCCCGTCAGGAAGTGTTACCGAGACGTTGCCGTTGAAGGTGCCGTCCACGTTGCCGTCGGCCCGCAGGAGAGTAACTCTAGGAATTCTCCCCGTCTGCAACCTGTAGGGGAACGTGGGAAACTGTTGGGCGGCAAACTCGGTGAATTGAAGAGTGCCGGCTTGCGGTGCGCCACCGCCTCCTGGGTTGTTACCCGTAGCCGTGGCTAAAGCAGGGTCGCTCGCGCCACCACAGCCGACCAGGAACAGCCCTGCGAACAGTGCTGCTGCGGCCAAATGTCGAGACTTTACAGATTGCATTCTATCGATCTCCTTTTATATGGTGCCTGATTCAGACCCGTGGCCGGCTTGGACTAATCCCCATCCCTCTTGTAGCGGAGGTAGATGTAGTCCCCTCCGGCTCCGGCGTTCAGGTCAAGATTGACTAAGTGCGGATAACCTCGATCTCCGACGTGGGCAAACCCGTGTTCCCAATAGTTTCCAAGTGCTCGCTTTTGGTCTCCCTCAGAAACGATATTCACGCCGACGATGGGAGGTTCCGTAGAGCTGCTACGAAACCCGAGGTGGATGGGCCGGCCACGGGTGCCGTCATTGAGATTGGCTCTTAAAAACGTAAAGCCCGGGCGCTCGGGAACCTGCCCGGGATCGACCTGGACCGCCGTAAGTTCACAAATCGGATTCTCGGTCAGGCCGTAGCGGCAGCAAAGATAGATGAAGGCCCCTTTGGCTTTTCGATTAAGGTCAACCTCAATCTTCTGAAATCCCGCCGGGGCCGCTCCAGAACCGAACACCACCGCGACGTCGGCCAATCCATACTTTTGGATGGGAGCCTGTTCTTGCCGCTTTGCCGCCAACTGCGTGGACTGTTGCAGTGCCTCCGACTCGCGGGCGATCCTCTCGGCCTCGCCATCCGGTCGTTGTTGAGCCGGTAACGGCTGCTGTTTTTGTGCCTCAATCGTCCGTTGGGCAGCCAGCTCGTTGGCTCGTCGTTGATTTTCGGTCGCGATCCTCTGTTGCTCAGCCTTCTGGCGCTCCTGATCTTGCCTGTAGTTCAAGTAAATCCCGGCCAGACCCGTGAGAACCGACATGGTTTTGTTGCCCGAGTCAGGGGCATTCTCAGCTTGCCGTGCCGGGTTTCCGTTGGTCGTGACTACAAGGTTTCCGGAGGTTCGCGACCACAGGGGGCGGGTCGATGAATAGATGACGAGATTGCCGTCATCCTGCAGACAGAGTCGATGACCGCCCTGTGCCGACGTCGCCGAGGACCAAACGGGTCGGCCATCCTGGGCGTAGACGACCAGGTTGCCGTCTGCCTGGAACTCACCGCGCGCTCCCCTTTGACCCGACGTCTGTGAAGCCCATAAGACGCCGCCACCTCGGGTGTATAGAACGAGATTGCCGTCTTCCTGCATAACCAGTTGGTACTGACCATTAGGGGACTGCAGCGAACTACCGGGAAGGAGCGAGTCGCCAGCTTTCATGTCGGCTCTGCTCTGGCTGTAAGACACCCCCGCCAGCAGCATGAGTAAGGTGAGAAGGCGCGGCAACATCAGTAGACGAACGTCCTTTTCATGTTCTCCTTAAGAATAGGCTGAATCTTGAATCGAACCCTCGATTCGCCTGGAATGAGAGTTCGGGCCCTTGTGCCTGCCCAGCATAGGCTGACCCGCCTGTCTGCCGCTTCGCCCGACCAGATGGAACTGCTGAGTCAATCGTGGGCTGTCCCGTTCGTCTTTCTGAACGAAGGCGGCCGCCTGTTTGGATGGGGTTAGCGGACGGAGGGAATGGGGAGGAGGGGGCAGTGAGAGACCTGGAGGTGGTGGAGACCTGGTCGCGCCGAGGCGGGGTGGTAACCCGGCTCTGCCGGCGGCCGGACGGGGCGCTCTGCGTGCTCAAGAGCTGTGAGACGCCCGGGACCGGCGGGTGGCTGCACCTCTTGAATCTGGTGGAGACCCTGCGCTTGCTCTCCTCGCTGTGGTGGACGCCCGAGACGCCCCGCGATGGATTTGTGGGTCTGCGCGACTGCCGGCACCAGGCCAACCTCCTGCAAGTGGAGTTGGAGCACGTTCCGGGACAGACCTTGCGCCAGGCTATCCTGCCGCAGGCCGAGTTTGCCGAGCGCATGAAGCGCCTGTTGGGGCTGCTGGCGCAGTTGCATCGGCGGGGACGGGTTCACGGGGATCTGAAGCCGGACAACGTGCTGGTTTCCGACCAGGGCCATCTGGTGCTCACCGATTTCGGCTACCTGCAGGATGCTCCGGAACGTTCGAGCGTGAGTTTGCGCTACGCCCCTCCCGTAGAGGTCGCGGCCAACCCCAAGGTGGCCGACTTTCACGCCTTGGGAGTGCTGTGGCAAGAGCTGTCGCCCGAGGGCCCGGCCTGGTTGTGGCAGCGGCTGATCCTGACGGGGGAGCGGCCTCGTGGCTATGGGCGCGCCGAAGACATTTTGAGCGATCTGGCCCGCGGGCGCCCGGAGTCGAGCCTGGACTGGCTGCAGGAGGATTGCCCCTACGTGGCCCGTCCTGAACTCGAGAGCCAGTGGCGGGCCTGGCTGCTGGGACCGACCCAGGGACGAGCGACCTGGACGGCGCTGGCCGGCGAATCGGGCCTGGGCAAGAGCCGATTCCTACAGGAAGTGGCTCGAGCCAGCGGGGTTCGGGTGCTGTGGGGCGGGTGCAATCCGGGGGACGGCCCGGGGGTGGGCAACCTGGGGTTTGGGGCCCTGCACCAGGCCCTGGCGCGCCTGGGCAGCGAGGACCTGCTGCAGCCCCCGCCTCTGTCCACCCTGCGGCAACTGGCCTCGGTCTTCCCAACTCTGCGCGCTCTGGATCCGGGGTTGGGCGAGGTGGGCATCCTGGCCGGCCAGGGCTACGCCGCCCGCGCTCGCCACCTGCTGACCGAGCTGCTGCGCGCCTGCTCCAGCCAGCAGCGCCCTTTGTGGCTGATTCTGGACGACCTGCAGTGGGTAGACGCCGAAACCTTGCGACTCCTGCAAGAACTGTCGCAGGAGCGCGAGGGTAATTGGATGGTGACCCTGGCCTATCGCTCCGACGAGTGGACCCCCCCAAGCGAACTGCAACTGGATGCGGTGTCTCAACTGCCTCCCCTCACTTTAGAGCAAAGGCGGGTCCTGGGGGCGGCGTTGGGGGCCGAGGGCGAGCTGCTGGAGCGGGCCGGCAACTGGTCCGGCGGCAGCCCTTTCTTCTTGCTGGAAGCGTTGCGCCAGGGAAAGGGGTCGACGGAAGAATTCTCCACCCCCCGCCACTCCCACGCCTGGCAGGAGCGGCGCTTTGGCGCCCTCAGCCCGGAGGCTCGCGCCGTGCTGGCCCTGCTGGCCCTGCAAGGGCGAACCTTCGAATTGGGCCCCGTGGGCAGGCTGGGCCATGCCACTGACGTTCCCCTCCAGGAGGCCGAGAGGCAGCGCCTGGTCTGGCTCCATCCGGGGGGCGGGGTATTCTGCCACGACCGGCTGCGCGAAGCCCTGCTGAGTGAAATCTCCCCGGCGGAACAGCGCCGCCTGCACCTCTGTCTGGCGCGACACTGGAGACGCCCGCACAAGTCCGAGGATTTCACCCCGGAGCGGGCGCGTCGGCTGGCCTTTCATCTGACAAACAGCCCCTATCCCCGCCGGGCGCTGCCCTACCTGTTGCGTCTGGCGGCGGTAGCCGAAGAGGAGTATCGCTTTGCCGAGGCTCACGGCTGCCTGCTGATGGCCCTGCAGTGGCATTCCGATTTGGACCTGGAGCTGGCCTGCCACCGCGCGGAAAAA
>JADMJV010000112.1 GCA_018780265.1 bacterium | reverse complement strand
TTCGCTCAAGCGAAGTGTATCAAGCCCACTCAAGCCGGTTCACCGTAAACTCACGATACATCTGGGTGGTCTCCAAAAATCCGTGGCCCAGCAGGTAATAAAGGGTGATCAGGTCCATGCCTTCATCCAAACAATGGCTGGCATAGGCGTGGCGCAGCGCCCTGGGCGACAAAGGTCGACCCGCCCCTTCAAGGCGTTGCAAAACTCCCACCGCCTCGGCGGCCACCTCCAGCCAGCCCTGCAGTTGCTGGAGGCACTCTCCCCCAAACAAGACCCCTCCCAGTTGGCCCAGTTCCTCCAACGTAGCCCCATCCGCGGCCAGCATCCTCCCGGCCACCTGCAGTCGACCGTTCTCCAACAGTTCCAGCTCAAACAGTTCCTCGCCCCGCATCCCGGTGGCATACAAAGTGCGCAAAGCCAACCTTTGAAGGGGTGACAAAAGCTGACACTCCAGCAAAGCTCGGACGTCGCTGCGCGACGGCACCAGGGGCAACTGCATGCGGGCCGCCGACGGGGCATAACCCAATTCGCCGCCCAGCTCGCTGGCCCACTCCAGCAAGTCAGGCTGCACTGCCGCCTCCGGCCAGGGGTGAGAGTGATCATACACCTGCTGGCGACGCTCGGGCGGGCAGGCCAAATACGCCAACGTCGTGTGCAGATAGGCGTGCCCCAGCAAAGTTTTCAGCGAAAACAAATCGATGCCCCCGTTGTAGCAATGGGTGGCAAAAGTGTGACGCATACTGTGGGGAGTCAATTTCTCCCCCAGCGCAGCATACTTGTCGCTCAGCCCCGTCCTTTTGGCCAGACTGGTCAGCACTTTTTGCACCGAGGGCCGTGGCAGGGGAAAGATCACCTCGCTCAAGCCCCGATTGCCCCGCCAGGCCAGCACCATACCCAGCGTATTGGGGTCCAGCAAGCAATAGCGATCCTTGTGTCCCTTGCCCTGACGCACAAAAAGCCGACACTCCCGGCTATCCAGGTCCAAAAAACGCAGACCCAACAGTTCGGCCAGCCGAATCCCGGTCGCGTAGAGCACACGCACGATCAGTCGATGCAGGTCGGTGCGCCCGGCCGCCAACATGATCGCCATGTCTTCCAGGGTCAGCCGCGCGTAGCGCAGGCCCCGCTCCTCATCCGCCTCCTCGTCCTCGGGCTCAGCCACCTCGCGCACCATCAACTCCGGCTGGTTCCAGCTGATATAGCCCTTCTGTCCGGCCATCAAAGGATGACTGCGGGCATAGGACGCTCCCCGCAAGGCCACCCCTGTCAAGACATACATCTCGGTGGTATCTACAAACTCGTGGCCCAACTGATAAAACAGCGTCAGCAAGTCCATACCGTTTTCCACACAATGACTCGCGTAGGCGTGACGCAGCGCCTTGGGTAACAAAGGTCGGCCTGCCCCTTCAAAGCGCTCCAGGACACCGGCCCAGCGGGCCGCCTCCAGCAGCCAGTTACGCAACTCCTCCAGGGTCGTCGAAAACAGCGATGGCCCCGACAACTGGCTCAAGGCCCGGGCCGTCTCCTCATCCAGGCACACCCGACGCGGCCGGGCCCCCAAAATCTGCAGCCATTGGTCGCTCTGGCAGTCTGGACCCAGAGCCACCAACTCCTCTTCGCGTAGACCCGTCGCATACAGAGTGCGCAACGCCAATTGCTGCAAAGCCGACAGCCCTGGGCAAGCCAGCAAGGTAGACACTTCGGCTCGCCCCAGGATGAGGGGCAGCAAATAGTTCGCGTGGGGCATATAGGGAACAGCCACCTCCCCCTCCCCCTCCAACTCCCGCGCCCACTCCTCTTGACTCTTCAAGAGACGATCACCCGTACATCTCCATCAGCAACCCCGCTCATCCCGTTCGACATGCGACACAGGTCGACTTACACCCTGCTCCCGCTGGCCCGCGCACAGGGCCATCACCAGCGCATCCAGCACATCATCGGGCTGCACCTGGCTGCGCGGCCACTTCCACGCAGGCACCGCCCATGGCAACAACCCGGCTCGCGCCCTCCAACGTCTTCTTGCTGGCCAGCACGGGGGCCCCCGCCAGACGCGCCCAAACCAGCTCGGGATGAGCCTCAGACACCCGCAACTGGCGCTCGGGAGTCATCCAGGCGTCGACCTCTCGCACCTTGGGCAGCAGGTAAAAACTCTGCAGCGACATCCCCCAGCCCCGCACCAATTGGTAGTCGGTGCAATCCAACGCCTCACGCGGGGGCGCCGAAAAAACGCTGCTGGACTTGCGTCCCAACAACTTGCGGGCCGCCCTGTCACACCCCCGGGTCTGGCCAGGAAGCGCCAGCCCGATGGGCATGTCCACCGCCACCGCCCTACAATCGCGGGTGACCTCTACCACCCCCGCAAAATCCGCACACAAAATCAACTCGACACCCCGCTCCCAGAGGGCCACCAACCAACCGCCTTTGCAGCCATCCACTCCCGCAACCACAACTCTGTTCCTTCCCAACCCACTGGACACCATCCCCCCACTGGGATACCCTGATGTTTGTGAAACAGGTCTTTCAGCGCGGACTACTGACCGGAATCGTGGCTGGACTGGGCTTCGACCTTCTCATGGGCGCCATCACCGACTGGGCCATGACGCCAGCCCAATGGCTGGGCGGCCTGGTGGGCGGAGCCCTCTTTGGACTGCTGCTGGGCCTGACCATGATGCTGCTGCTCCTCTTCTTGCGCTGGCTCGACCGTCGCACCGGCTGGCAGTTGGCTAAACTGCTGGAGCAAAGCGAACCCGGCCCGGCCGGACTGTTGGCCGGCCTGCTGCTCACCTTTCCAGCGGCCACCCTGGGAGGGGTAGGCTTTGGCATAGCGACCTTTAACCTGCTCCAATACCTATACTTCCACTACCCCAACGACTGGGGCTTCATGCTGACCGCCTTTACGGGCATCCTGGTGCTGCCCTTTACAGTCCTGGCCGGACTCTCGCTGGGCGCCGTCAGCGGTGCCGCCGTGGGCAGCGGCATCATCGGACTGATTCGAGGAATGTGGAGCAAACGCCCATGAGCAAAGACCTGAAGTGGATGCTGGTCATCGTTCTGGCCATTGCCAGCGGCGCCTACTGGTTTCAATCCCGTCCCCTCCTCCCCACAGGCCAGCCCCTGCACCTGCAGTTGATGCTGGGTAACGACCCCCAGTTTACCCAAAAGTTTGTGCTCACCCTGGAGAGCAACCGCAGCGGGGCCGGGTTCGATACCATGCTCAGCCTGCCCGGCGCCAAACCCCCCTTCGATCACCACGGGGCCATGGATGGGCCCACCTTCGAAAAACTACAATTGAACCTGGCCGCCAACGGCCTCTGGATCGTCCCCAGCGGCCAGGAAGCCGCTCCCGAGGACACCGTCCTCTACACCCGCCTCAGTGCCCGCCAGGGCGATCGAGAGCACACCAGCCAGTGGCGAGGACTCCCCACCCAACAACACCGCGACCTGGCCAACTGCCTCATGCAAAGCCCCATGGGCAACTCTATCAATCAGTCCCTACAAGCCCTCATCGCCGCCAAAAACACCAAACCTGTTGAAGTGGGTGCCCCATCTGGCCCCGCGAAAGCTGGGGAGATTTGGGCTTGGCCATGATCGCCAAGACCCGCAGAGCGCTTAAAACTCGACAAAGTCGTGTCCCACGGGTGTGCGAGACAATGTCCCTCACCTGAGCCTGAGCCTCACAAGGCAGAACGGGCAGGAACCAACTTTGCTGGCTAACCCGAGTTACAGGGATTGTCATCTATTGACATTCCAAGCAAAAAAGTTACCCTGGAAAGGGTCAAAAAATTTAAAGGAGAGCACAATGCCCAGCAGCTTACACGTTAGTCTACCCGACGAAATGCGCCAATTTGTGGATCAACGCACCAATGGGAGGAAGCAGTTTTCGACCCCGAGCGAATATGTCCGAGCTTTGATCCGCGACGATATGGCCAGGGAAGAAGAGAGAGCCTATGTCTATGGAGAATTACGAAAATCCACCGCCGACATCGAGGCCGGTCGGATCCATGCTGCTTCTGTCGTTAAGCAAAGAACGAAGGGTCTCATCGAAAAACTTCGCTCCGAAGCTGGAGAATGAGTCGTTCCACTTATCACCTGACCGAAACCGCGCTGACTCATTTGGAAAAGGTACTCCGCGACACCGCACGACGATGGGATTGGCGCCAGGCAGAAACCTATCGGGACGCCTTATTGAGGGGTTTCCAATACATAGCAGACCATCACAAACAGCTCCATTCCCCGCACCGTAACGAATTGACAAAAGTTACGGACTTTTGCCTTCACCTGGTAGAACATCATTATGTAGCCTTCAAGGTCCACGATCGTGGCGACGTCATCATTGTCGGCCTTTTTTTCGAAGGGATGAATCTCCCCGTAAGATTGAAGGAGCTGCAAAGCCTGAGTCTAGAAGAAATCGCCGCGCTACAAGCCCTCATAGCCGCCCAAAAGGCCAAACCCTAGATCAACTCTTCCAGCTCCTGCAGACTGGAATGGGTCACCAGTAGGGCCGCCACGCATCCAGCACCCCATCATCCCTGCACCCATCCAGACGCCCAAGAAGAGATTGAGCCGAAGGACCAAACCGCGATTCCAGGCCCTCCAGGCGGCCGATCTCGCAACCCCTTCTCTCCCAACCCAGGCGAGCAAACGACGCTAACTGACTGCCGGTTTGTTTGTCTTGGGAAAAGACTTGGCACTGGAGCGCGTGGAACAAGACCCTATAACCAAGCCATTTTAGCTAGAAATTACTATGGGCCTTTCAGTCCCGGGGCCGCCATCGGATGAGTCTATTTAGCGTCGTTTGCTGGTGTGGCTCCCAACTCTTCGTGATCTGACGCACTTCGCATTCCTCCTCTGGGTAAACCTCATACAATTGCTGGTCAAAGGCTGCCTCTTCCTCGGCATTGAGGAGAAGGTGCCATCAACGGCCCTTCGTCAGGTAATGCACGACCAGGCCTGAAATCTACGACCAAATTTGTCGCGCCGCCGGCTATAATGATGCAGTCGGGGGACACAGGGTCATCGCCAGGGATTCCAAGATAAGGGTGGGTGAGTTCGTGAAATTCAAGGCTACGGGTCTTTGTTCCATTTTACTGCTGGTCCAATTGGCCTGGTCAGACCCGGCCGTGCCGGCAGCAGACTTCGCCTGGCCCAACTCCTTCACCAGGGTGCGCCTCATTTCAGTTCCCATCAATTGTGGTTGGAAGGATGGCCGGCCGTTTGCCCCCAGGGATCAGGTGGCCAGGACGCTCAAATTGTCCGAGCAAGGTTCGACGGACGTCGATCTGGTCGAAGCCCTGAGCGAAAAAGGTTGGCTGGTTCGCCTGGAAAGCGACGGCGCCATTGTAGCCAATCCTCCGACAGCGGTGGCTACCGGCCAGGGCAACGAACTGGGCACGGCGGTGGTCCGAGAAACCGACGAATCCAGGATGGCCGTCAGAAATTTCGCGAGTATCTGTGCCAAAGAAAGAAAAGTGTGGGTGAAAAACCATCCCAAGCAAGCACTTCTGGACGCCATCGGTTCGGACATAGCTCGGCAGACCCGCAGACCCATCCCCTGGGTCTTTGCCATCATTCAAGACGCAGAACCCAACGCGGCGTGCACCGGTGAAGGTATGGTCTACATTACAACTTCTAATCTGGCGCTCTTGGATCAAGACGAGTTGGCCGGAGTTCTCGGTCACGAGATTGCCCACGGGGCACGTCAGCAGCTCGCCGAGGACCGCCACGAAGACACGCGACGCGACAAAACGGTCGCCGACGCCGAGGCGCTCAGTGATCGACTGCGCGCTGCTGAGGAACAGGCCGGTGACCAATACTATCGAGACATCAGGGATGGCCGTTCGGAGAGTGAAGCCGAAGGTCGTCGCCGGCAGGCCACCGCCAGTGCCCGAGAACACTATAACTTCTCCATGCGAACCATCCGCGAGCGGGCTCAAGCACACAAGAACTACCACCAGTTCAAACCTCAAACCGACGAGCGACAAGCCGACCTGGTGGGCATGAGGCTGGCAGCGGCCGCCGGCTACAAACCGGACGGTCTGATGCGGGCCCTGGAAAAACTGCAAGCCGCCGACTTCAAAAACTATGGCCGTCGCAAAATGCTTGGCGCCCCTACCCATCCTCCCATTGGTGAGAGGATCAAAACCCTGAAAGAACTCCTACAACGTTGGTCCAGGTAGCCCAGCGCTCCCTTGTGAGGAAACTTCCTCATAAATCGACTTAGGGCCCGTCCTGAAATAAGCTGGTCGAAATGGAGTCTGAAGTCATATTCGA
>JADMJV010000030.1:48207-65446 GCA_018780265.1 bacterium | reverse complement strand
TTGGAAGTTGCTCATTTTGCGACAATTGGCCTGAGGGGCTGGTTTCCAGACTCGTACCCACAGCTTCTCCATTACCTTCGCTAACGCAGTTACGACTGTCCTGGCTCGGTTCAGCCTTGGGTAGAGGGGGGTGAACGGTACCGGCTTTCCTACGAACTCAAAGGAGTCAACCGCTCTAACGCATTGAGGGCGGAAACCCTGGCCACTCCGAGAATTCTGGTCGTATTGTTTTTACCGGAGTCTCAACGTGATTGGATCGAACAGACTTCCGAACTATCTAATGCTCAAGAAGTGTGCATATTGGATGAGCCTCAGGGGGCGCCCGAATCCACAAATCAGAAGTCCGTTCACTTGCCATACGCCCAGCAGTTTATCCGCAAGGCCTGACTCAGCTTTTTGCCCGTCTGTCCCGGCGAGAAGTGCCGGGTTATGAGGAGGTTGGCCATGATGCCGATTCCACCAACTGACCTGGGGAATTCGGTCGATCTCTCGCTGGACTGGTCCTCGACGTATCCAGTGTCGGCCAAGTATCGGAAGAACAGCTTGCGCATTCAGCGAGACTACTTTTCCCGAATGGAAGAGGTTCGACGCGAACTTCGAGCTACGGAGCGGGAGCAGGAATACACGTTCGTTGGCACGGTTGAGAGGCTGGAGGGGAGATGCCGGAGACCGGAACACGCTCTGGCGAGGTCATTCTGGTGTTGCTGCCCATGGAAGAGGAAAGTATCAAAGTCAAGACCACCCTTGACGCTCAGCAGTACCACTTGGCCGACCGGGCCCACATGACCGATGGAGCCTACGTAAGAGTATGAGGGTAATTGCGTCCGGGCCGACAACCACGCCAACTGGTAAACTTGAGACTGTTTGAACTGCTGGATCCTGATTTTCCAAGATCGGGGTCCCTTCATGGCTTCAAGCAATCAAACGACGAGGCCTAAAGCTCCGGACCGGGGTCTGTTTCCACAGGAAGTCGGCCGCCTTCACCGCGCTCCGGGGGGCGTGGCGACGCTTCTACGGGACTGTCATTGAGCCAGTTAATCATTTGGCGCAGACGCCCGTTTCGACCCCAGCGAAACTTGAAGCGAAGGTGGGGGAGCGGTTTGACGTGATAGTCGAAATGCTCGGATTGGGGCCCAGAGCTGCGCTCAATCACGCCTTCCTGAACGACATCAGAGAAATTCTGGTTGAGTTCGTGCAGTTCGTCGTCGCCCACCGCACTGGTCAGGCGCATCAGTAAGTGGCCTTCGTGAAAGCGCATGGAATGATAGCGCCGGTAGAAACGACAGATTTCGTCACAGGCTTCGTCCACATTGTCGGTCACCCGGTAGAGGTGGAGGTCATCGGCAGAAATCATGCCGTTTCCCAGCAGCGAGCTCTTCACGTATTCGTCCCAGCCGTCCCAAAAACCGCTGCCCGGCGGGTGCAGGCATACCAGCGGCATCAACTGAGCCTTCCCGGTTTGGATCAGTGTCAATGCCTCACAGCCTTCGTCTAGCGTCCCAAAGCCGCCCGGACACAGCACCACGGCGTGGCTATCTTTGAGAAAGGCCAGCTTGCGGGTGAAGAAATACTTGAATTCGAGCAATTTGTAGTCGCCGTCGATGAACTCATTGGCCGAGGTCTCAAAAGGCAGCGAGATGTTCATTCCAAAGGAATTCTCCCGGCCCGCTCCCTCATTGCCTGCCGCCATCACGCCGGGTCCGGCCCCTGTGATCAGCATAAATTCGCGCTGGGAAATGGCCCGGGCAAATTCCATCGCCTGTTGATAAATGGCGCTTTCTCTCGGGGTGCGCGCCGAGCCAAAAAGAGCCACCTTGCGTGCGTTGGAAAAGATGGCAAGCACGTCAAAGGCTCGCTCTAACTCCTCCAGCGCCGCCGCCGTGAGTTTGAGGTCGGCCAGACGGCCATCTTCACTCATTCGCAGCACCGAACAAAGCATCCGCAGCACTAATTGATCGTGCGTTTTGTGGTCCACCTGGCGCAGCACGTCCTGGGCCAGCGACAAATAGCGGTCGACCTCCTCGGGAGTGGGAAGTATAGGATTCATGGGTGGGACTTCGGTAGATCGACCGCCCACATCCTTTGCAGCGAGAAGGATTTGGGCCGGACACAACAGAGTCAGGCTTATGAGTCGTTTGAAAGTCTATGCCTACAAAAATTGTTCGAGCTGTCAAAAGGCCCTCGGATACCTGGACGCTCGCGGGGTTGCTTACAGCCTGGCGTCGATTGTCGAGCAGCCGCCCGATTTGGGGGAGTTGCAGCAGATGCTGGTTCACCTTGGGGGCGATGTGCGGCGACTATTTAATACCTCGGGAACGGTGTATCGCGACTTGAAGGTTGCCGATCAGTTGAAAGCCGGCCTTTCTGCTGAGGCGGCCCTGGACTTGTTGGCCCGGCACGGTATGCTAATCAAGCGCCCTTTCCTGCTCGGTGACAAGGTTGGCTGCGTGGGTTTTAGCGCGTCGGCCTGGGATCAGCTCATGCTCTAAGGGCGGCAGATCCATCCCCACACGATAGCGTAGCAACTCCGCACCGTATAACCCGATACGCCTTGTCGCTGCCTTGCGGGAGGGGCGCATCAGACTGGCCCTAAGGCACGGTCATGATGACTTTGCCCACCGTGGCGTCGCTTTGCACCACCGCGTGTGCCGTCTCGGCTTCTTCTATGGACAGCACTCGGTCTACGATCAGGCGCACCGCCCCCTCCTCCAGAAGCGGCCACACTTCGTGGTGCAGGCCTTGCATAACCACGTTCTTTTCTTGCACAGAGCGGCTGCGCAGGACAGACCCTTTGACGGTCAGGCGCTTGACCAGCACTGGACCTAAGGGCAGAGTCCCTTCGCTGCCGCCCATCAGTCCAATGTTGATCAGCCGGCCGCGCGGCCTCAATGAAAGGATATTGTCCTGGAGATAGTGGGCGCCCACCGGGTCCAGGATCACGTCGGCGCCTCCCCACTCCTTCACGGCTACAGACCACGGTCCGGCGCGGCGATTGGCCGCCCCCGAGGCTCCCAGGTCCAGACAAAATCGGGCTTTCTCTTCACTGCCTACGGTCACAAAGACGGGGTTGCCCCAGGCCTTGCACAGCTGAATGCAGGCCGTGCCCACCCCACTGGCGCCGGCGTGAACCAGCACATGCTCGTCGGGCTGCAATTGACCTTCCAGCTTGAGATTGAGCCAGGCAGTGGCAAACACTTCAGGGACAGCCCCGGCCTCTTCCAGCGTCAGTCCTGTGGGGATCGGCAAAGTGTGACTGGCCGGCACGCAGACATATTCGGCGTAGCCGCCGCCTGATAGCAGCGCGCACACTTCGGTGCCCAGAGCTGGAGCGACCACTCCCGGCCCCAGTTGGGCCACCGTTCCGCTGCATTCCAGGCCCAAGATTTCGGAGGCACCGGGAGGCGGAGGGTAGCGGCCGCTGCGCTGGGACAGGTCGGCCCGATTGACGGCGGTGGCCGCTACCTTGAGGAGAACCTGACCGGGGCCAGGCTTGGGGGTGGGGAACTCGCTCCAGCGGAGCCGCCCATCTATAATCTGAATCGCTTTCACTGGTCCCCCCTTTGTCTCACGACCGCCAGGGTCCTCGCGGTCGGGCTAGAAGTCGCCTGCCGTGAAAAGATTTCTATTACGCTCGCTGCTGGCTTTATTTGGGCTGGTCGTCGGCTTGCTGGCCGCGGAAATCGGCGTGCGCGTCTACTATCCGGATGGGGGGATTCCTGCGGCGCATCTTGAGTCGAGTTCGGCCGAAGAGCACACCTCGGTGCATGAAGATGGCGAGGCGGGTTATCTGCCGGTACTCGGGCGGGGCGAGTACGACCTGTACGGTTGCCTGAAGAACGAATACCAGGTGGACAATAAAAGGGGCACGCGGCTGCTCTTTATCGGTGATTCGGTCACCCATCGCGCTCGCCTCGTCAACGCCCTGCGCAAGCTCTATGGAGAGGCCAAATATGAGTATTGGAACGCTGGCGTCGAGAGTTTCAACACGCGTCAGGAGTTGGTGCTGTATCGTCGTCACAATGTTGCCATCAAGCCTGATCACGTGATCTTGACCTTCCACAACAATGATTTTCGGGCTACCCCACTGGTGGTGCGCGAGAAGGGGCAGTTTAAAGTTTACGACCCCGGCATGAGTCTTAACCCCTGGCTTTTTGAGCGCAGCTACCTGTACCGCTGGGCCTGGCCTCGAACCGACGACCGCCAGGGGCGGGCCCGTCAGGTACTGGAAAGTCTGGCGGAGTTCAAGGCGTTGCTGGCCCAGCAGAAGGTGCGATTCTCCATCGTGCTGGTGCCTATGTTCAAGCCGGAGTCGACCTGGGACAAGTCAGAGAAGTGGTCTCGCCAGCAGTCGCAAGAGTATTTTCGGCAGCTGGGTCTGCCTTACTTCGATATGCTGCCCATCATGGAAGCGGCTCTCCAGGAAGCCAAAGAGGTCACCGAGACTCCGGGCGATTTTTTCCATCCCAATGACTTCATCGCCCAACAATTTGCCCGGGAACTTCATGGTAAAGGGCTGCTGGAAGGTCCCTGAGTCAGCATTTCTAGAGCCTTCTTGAGCTGCACATCCTCTTCGTCACTGCCCACGTAGCGTGGCTCCAGGGGGACAACCAGATCAGGCTCCACACCCTGGCCATCGGCTGTGCTATCGTCGGGTCCGTAACAGCGGGCCACCGTGAGCTTGAGACGTGGTCCTATTTGGCCCTCGCTATTCAGGTCATACAGTTGCTGCAGCGAGGTCTTGCCCAAGCTGCGCTCGCCGACCAGTTGGGCCACTTTGTGGGCGCGCAGGGCCAGGGCAGTGATTTCGGCTGCGCCGGCTGAAAAGCGATTGATCAGGCAGAGCACAGGCAGGTCGGCGCTGCTCGCTTGGGAGGTGCGGAAATCCGTGCGCACTCCCTTGCGATCCAGTGTGTAGTAGACAAGCGTGTCACTGGGTGTCAGCGCCCCCAGTACGCCCAGGGCTCCGTCTTCGAAGCCTCCGCCGTTGTTGCGCAGGTCGATGATCAGGCCAATTGCGCCCTGCTGCTTGAGGCCGGCGGCGGCTTGTCGAAATTGCCCCCCCGTGTCGGCCGAGAAAGAGCGCAGACGCAAATATCCCACTTTTCCGGCGAGCAACTGACCCGCCAGTCTATCGGCGCGCAGGGGGGCGCGCACCAGCGAATAGTCCTGACTGTCGCCATCCCGCTCTATGGTGAGCACAAGCAAGCTCTTATTGAGGCCCCGAATCAGCGACTGGGCAACCTCGATCGACATGCCGGGGGAAGGCTGTTTGTCGATCGTCAAAATCTTGTCTCCAGGCAGAATTCCCGCCTGACGGGCCGGACTGCCCTCCAGAGTCTCCAGTATCGTAAGCTGTCGGCTTGAGCGGTCCAATCCCAGCGATATGCCCACGCCTCCCGTGTCGGTCAAATCTTCCAGGCGACTCCATTCGGCCGGCGTCAGCAGCACCGAGTAAGGGTCGTCCAGGCCTCTCAACAGACCGTTCATCAAAGCATAGCCCAGCACATTGCTGTCCAGTTTGTCGGCAAAAATCTTCTGGGCCCTGGCGTAGGCCTCCAGCGGGTCCCCCTCAGCAAGCTGTTTCAGAAGAGACTGGTCCAGACCGGCCTGACTCAAAAGATTGCCCAGTTCTACTAAAATGCCGCTGCGCAGTTGCTGGGGGGCGACTTGGCGAACAAAAGACGAGCTTATGGCCCCGCTGAGCCCCCGATAGAGTGCCTCTGAACTGGTGAATCCAAGGTCACCGGGGGTCAAGAGCAGCTCGGCGTAGGAGCGGTCCCTTGGCGTCTGGCTGACGGTGGGCCTTTCGGTGGGTGAGGCTACCGGCGAGTGAGTGGCTATGGGCGAGGCCGTCGGGGTGACTACCGGCTCGGGGCCAAATTTGTAGTAAACCAGGGCGCCAACGCCTGCTAACAAGGCCACCTGGACCACGCCCATGGCCACCACTGAGGACAGTCCGCGTGGAGGGGGATCGGGCAGCCAGTCCTCGGGGCTGCCCTCCAGGCACAGCAGTTTGATTTGATTCAGGGCCTGGCCCGCCTCGCGTACCGAGGAGTAGCGACTGGAGCGACGCAAGGCCATCATGTTCAGTATCACATCGGCCAGAGGAAGGGGGATTTTGGGATTGTGCTCCTGAGGGGGCGCCAATCGGGCCTTCCCAGTAGCCAGGTCTACCGACCAGGGGGGGACCTGGGCGGTCAACATGGTGTAGAGGGTTGCCCCCAGTGAATAAATGTCACAGCGCACGTCGGTGCCCACCATGCTGCCAAATTGCTCTGCGGGAGCATAGCCCATCGGCCCCTGCAGGCGGGCCTTGGACTGGTTGTCTTGGAGACCCGCGATCCCAAAATCTACGATGTGTATACGGCCTTCGCCGTCTAGAATGAGGCTGGCTGGTTTCAGGTCGCGCACCACAATGGGCGGGTCGTGTTGATGGAGTTTGTGGAGCGTGTCACACAACTGGTCGGCCCAATCAAATACCTGGTCTAGTTCGGCGGGACCCGCCTGACTGACTTTTTCCAGCGAGCGACCCTCGACGTATTCGTGGGCGATGAAATGCTTCTCATCGACCTGAAAGCACTCCAGTACGCGAGCCACGCCGGGCAAATTCAGTGAGGCCAGCAGGCGCCCGTGGCGCACGATGAGGGTCTTGTGCATCGCCCGCAATTCTGGCTCGTTGGCGGTAAGTTCAATGGCTCGAAGGACCACCTGCTTGCCCTGGCCGCCCGTTTGACGAGCCTTGTAGATGGTGCCCATGCCCCCTTGACCGAGGATTCCCTCGATCCTGTAGCCTTGCAGGACTGTCCCCTCTTTCAGCATGATGGGCAGTCTTCCCAATTGTAGAGCCGGCACCTCCAGTTGGCTGCAAAGCCTGAAGGGGAAATGGTGGCTCAATTCAACTTGCCACCGGGACAGATATTGGCCCCCCGATGGGTCAGTCTGGTCAGCGCCGAGTAGTAGTTCGTTTGGACTTGCCAGGCACGAGCTTCTGGGGACCCGGCATCATCCGCTTGAACATTTGCATCGCCACCAGAGAGGCGCGGCCGGGAGGGCGCGAGGGTTCGATGGTTGGTTGCGTTTTTTTGCCCAGCGTCACTCCTGCCCAGAGAGCCACCGTGGCTGACACCGCAACCGAGAAGAACCACACCCGCGAAGCTGAGGTTGGCTCTGGCTGCGCGCCCCTCTTTCCTCCAAAACTGAGACGGGCGGACGACATCTGGTGGCGGTGACCGAATTCGACGAGCCAGCGGTCGAGTGCCACAGCCATTTCGCGGGCGCTGGCGAAACGGCGGTTGGCACGGAACTGAATGGCTCGGGCAACGATAGGCGACAGGCCTTCGGGCAATTCGGGCAGGCCTTCGTCGTCGCAGGCAGCCAGGGTGACGAGGCAGCAGGGACGGCCCGTGAGCAGATGGAGCATAGTGGCGCCCACCGAGAATATGTCCGAGCGCGGCTCGGCGTGTCCGCGCATCTGCTCTGGAGCGCAATAACCCATCGTGCCCACGGCCGTTTGCAGGTTGTGCTGGCCTGTCGCCGAGCGGGCCAGTCCGAAGTCGACCACTTTGATCTGGCCGTCACGGCGCTCGCGCAGCAGGTTGGCGGGCTTGATGTCGCGGTGCAGTAAGGCCGGATCGTGGCCGTGCAGATACTCCAGGACGTCCAGTACCTGCAGCATGTCGCGCACGACTTTTTGGGGAGGGTTCTTTCCCTGCTCCTCTATTTCGTCTTCCAGGCTGGTGCCTTGGACCAGGTCCATCACCATATAGCTCTTGCCGCGCAGGCGAAAAAAGTCGCGAACCTTGGGAATGCGCGGGTGGTCAAGGCGAGCCAACGCGGCCATCTCCTGGGAGAAGCGGGCCTGGTAATATTCGTCCGTGTGCTTGTCGTCAAGGATCTCTTTCAAGGCGCACGGCGAATTGGCCAATTTGGTGTCGGTAGCGGTATAGACGGCGCCCATCCCGCCTTGTTTGAGCACTTTTCCGATTTCATAGCGACCGTGCAAGAGTTGCAAAACCAGGTCCTCCTCTCGACCGCCAGGCTCCCCCCGTCATTTTAACTGCAATCGATGTCGGATTCAGTGAAGTGCAACACGCCGGAAACGGTTACAGAATCTTTCTGCATACCGCAGGATTGGCACTCAGCCACCGGAATTCCCCGGTCAATGTTATACCTGTTGCCATCGGCGCTGGCGCTGGTGGCTCATCTTTCCACCCTGGCGGCCATGGTGGGCCTGTCTCGGGCCTATGACTGCGATCTATATCTGCCTGGCGGGACTGCTTTTGATCCCCGGCGGCAGAATCGCCTGTTGGGCTGGGCCACCGGTTGCGAATGGTTTGCTGCCCTGTGGCTTGTGGTCTTCGTGATTCAGCGAGAGGGGGTGGCCGCCCACTGGCTGGCCGGTCATGCCGAGGCGGCCGCAGCTCTCAACTTTTTTTCCAGCGCCGCGCGCCTGGGGGTTCCGGTGCTCTATTTGCTGGGCATGCACTGGCTTACACGAGTGGGTCGTCACCTGAGCAAGTTTTCCGACCTGCGCATGACGCGCCCCGACGGCAGCGTGCTTTTGCCTCGCGACCTGATGCGCCCGCTGTGGCTGGCGGTCAATGCCCATGGCGCCATGCTGTTGATCGTGCCGCCCGTGCTGCTCTACCGGTCGTTGGGACAGTTGTGAGCTTTAGTCTTCTTCCCAGAGGATGAAGCCCTCGATCAACTTGCGCCAGTAACGCAATTCGGAGTCTTCGTCGTTGCCCACGATCACCAGACTGGTGGCCTCGGCCCCTTCTTTTTCGATTCGGTCCAGGTTGCGGGCCGAATTCTCGGGACTGAGCACGGCCAACTCCACCAGCGCGGAGGAGAGGGGAACTACCGAATAGTTGGTCAGACCGATGTTGTCGTAGTTCAGCATGATCACGTCGCTGGTGGTTGGCAGGTATGCGGCCGAATACAGGTTGGAAAGCTGAATCTGGGTGAGGGCCGAAACGCTGGTGACCTCTACAAATTGCTCGGGGGTCAGGTCATCGCGCGAATCGATCACGCCCGACGGGGCGGGTGAAGTCGGAGGAACGGGGCCCGGCTCATTGAAAATCTTGACCTCGCCATTGGGATTGACGACCTGCACGTCACCGCTCTGGGGAAAGTAGTAAAACAGGTTGGCTGCCCGGTTGCCGGTAGCCGTGTTGTTGGTGCCGGTCACATTGAGTCGCACCATGGCCTGGTTGCTGGTGGTGATCGGGAAGGCTTTGGTGATATCTCGGCTGGGGTCGTCCATGGGCCCAAAAATTCGCCCGGCCGTGATATTCAGGGTATGGTTGGCCACCACGGCGGGCTGGCTGGAGAGTTGGCGGCTTTCCAATTCATCGGGAGTGGTGAGGAAGATATCGTTGGCCTGGACCTGGTCGGTCAGACGGATGTTGCCGGCGGTACTGTTGGCGGCCACGCGCCCGCCCGAAACGACGCGATTCATAAAGATGGTACCGGGGGAGTTCAGGCTGACATTCGAACCGGCGTTGGGCAGGGAGAGGGTGGAGTTGGTCAACAGGGCCGCCTGTTGGCCGGCCACCATGTTGAAGCGAGTGGCCCCAGCGGCGCTGAAGCTGGAATTGTTCTGCATCAAGTTGAACCCCACGGCATTAAGGTCGATATTATTATTGTTGCCGTTGACGGTCAGGTTGGATCCGCCTACAAAAATGTGGCGATTGGAATTGACTTGAAGATCGACCTGGGTTCCGTCCAGAGTCACGTTGTGTCCGGTGAGCACGAAGAAGTCGTTGCCCGTGGAGGCGGTGATCGAGGTGGGACCGGCCGGCTGCCCCAGGATCCCGCTCACCAGAAACATGTCCCCGGCCGAATGCAACTGGATGGTCGGCACCTGCAGGCTGGCCACACTCAGCGAGTTGGTCGCATCCATGTTGATCATGCTGGCGGGGTTGCTGGCATTGATCGTCGAGCCCGGGTCCATGTTCAGGATTCCGCCCGTGATGCTGTAATTGCCCACGCCATCGTCCTGAATCAGGGTGTTGTTGCGCATTTGAAGGATGCCGGTGGTCAGCGTGACGTTGGATTGGCCGGCCGTTACTCCCAGACGCGACCCCTCGCGCATGGTCAACTGGTTGGTGGCGTTGAGCTGCACGTTGGCCTGACTGCCCAGCACCCGAGTCTTGGCGTCGGTTCCAAAGTTGATATCATTGGAGCTGACATTGACAACCGTGGGGGAGCCGGCGCGCCCAAGAGTGGAATTTTGAAAGTCGACAGCCCCACCGGAAGTGATATTGCTGTTCGAAACCAGCAGGTTGCCCACGGCCACGCCTGTCGGCCCATTCAAATTGACCCGGGCGCCGGGGTCGCTGGCATTGATCGTACTGCTGTCGCGCTGGTCGATGTTGGTGCTGGCCGAGAGATTGATGTTGCCGGGTCCGGCCGTTTTGATGGTACTGCCCTCGCGCAACAAAATGTCGCCGCCACTGGTGTTGAAGCTGATGTTGGCGGCCCCTTGGGCATCCAGGGTGCTGTTGACGCCCATAAAATTCTGGGTGGTGGCATTGAAGGTGAGGTTGGCCGGGGCCTGCACGTTGAAGGTGGAATCTTGACCGAAAAAGATGTCGGTGTTGGAGGTCATGGTGACGTTGGCGCTGCTGCCCAGAATGTTTACTGTGGAGCCGGCGGTGGCCGCTACGATGCCGTTGGCGGTGACATTGAGCAGGGTTGGACTGCCGGTCACTCCTACGGTGGTGTCGTTCAACTGAACCACGTTCGCCGAACTGAGGTGACTGGTAGGTACCAGCAAGTTGCCCAGAGTTAACTGGCCACTGGACGAGACGTTGACGGTGGAGGCAGGGTGGCTGGCACTGATGGTGCCGGGCAGAAAGGCTGTCGAAGTGGGACTGTTGATGGTGATGTTGGCTAAACCAGGGATGGTCAAGGACCCGATCACAGCGATGCCACTGTTGGCTGAACTGAAGGTGAAGTTGGCGGCTCCGTTCGTAGAGATGGAGGAGCCATCTAGCATTGTCACGCCGGCTCCATCGCCCTGAACGGTCAAATTGACCTGGGGGGCCAGCAGGTTGACTTGGGAATTGCGTCTCAACGTTACGTCATTGGTGGCATTCAGGGCCACCGTGGCTAAAGTTTGGCCGACCACGTCGAGTTGAGTGCCTTGAAGATTGGTGATTTGCCCGGCCGAGACATTGAGAACCGTGTCGCTGGTGGTCTGGCCGACCGTACCGCCCTGGAATTCGACCTTATTGCCGGCCAAGACATGGCTGGTGGGGACTTTGAGATCGGTCAGCATGACACTGTTGGTGGCGTTGATGGAAACGGTGGAGCCCGCGCTGCTGGCGTTGATGGCGCTGCCCGGACGCATGTTGAAGTCGTGACCGGCTGAAAAATTTAAGTCAGTGGTGGTGTCGATGTTGACCTGCACATTGTCGTCGATGGTCAGGTCGTTGTTGGCCTGCAAAGTCACGGTACCGGTGACATTGAGGGCGTTGGCGTTGACGGTCAGGCTTGCTCCGGGAGCGCCAAAAAGGATGGGCGGAGACGAGGTGCCGCCGGCGGCTACCACGGTGATGTTGACCGGGTCGATCAACAACTGACCCGGACGCCCATCAGGAGCCGAAAGATCGGCGCCCTGAGTCAGTTGAACGGCCTGGCCGCTCACTTCTACAAATCCGCCGTCGCCGGCCGATTGCGATCGGGCCTGTAGTTGGCCCATCTGCACGGTGGAACCAGCCGACAGGGCCAGAATCTGCCCGCCGTCCCCCTGGGCCGAGCTGGCGCTGACCAGACCGGAGGGGGCCAGCACGGTAGCCTGGCTGGAATCTAACAAGATGGAGCCGGCTGTCCCTTGAGTGGCATCGGCTCGGATGGCCCCCTGGTTGAGCAAGAGTCCCTCGGCCCCGACCAACTGGATCCCCTGGGCGGTTTCTACGATGGCGGCGCTGTCGCTGCTGGCCGCGGGTCGGATCAATTGAGAAAGAGTGTCGCTCATCTGGCCCGGCGTCAGCAGCACTGTCTGGGCATTGGGTAGGGCTCCGGAGTGAGCCGAGAAGCCGTCGGGGATGGCCACCTGCAACAACCCCTGTGCATCCACCGTGAGGGTGGCCTGGCGGGTGGCTCCCAGCACCACCTGGCCGCGCTCGGCCAGAAGCAGTCCTTGATTGTCGATCAGGGGAGAGATCAGGGCCAGGAAGCCGCCTTCGTTGACGCGGATCTCGCCTTGATTGACGATGGCCCGCATGGGAGACTGTCCATCCCAGCGCAAGGCGTAGCGGCCTTCCATGAAGTCCTGGTCTTGAATGGAAAGTGTGGAGGCCAGAAAGCTGCCGGCATTGATCGAACTGCCCGGTCCAAAGAGCATTCCGTTGGGGTTGACCAGCAAAATTCGCCCGTTGGCCTGCAACTGCCCCAAAATATGGCTGGGGTCCTGGCCGATCACCCGATTGAGTAAAGCCGCTGAAGAATTGGGCTGGAGAAATTGCACCAACTGGTTGGCGTCAATATTGAACGATCCCCAATTGATGATACCGCTGGGACTGGACTGCAGCACTTGCAAAATGTTGGTCCCCGGCTGGACAATTTGCAGCGAGCCCTGAATCACCTGACCCCCTTCAGGGAGCGGCCAGGCCGTGGATGAAACGGCGATAATGCCCAGTAAAGTGGTCTGCCAGCGATTTGCCATGGCCGCCTATTCTAGTAGGGCAGGTATTTTCTTTCTTTTCCAGTAATCCCCGCCAGCATGAGGGCGGGATTTTTCACTTTGATGGCTTTGTCTCTGGCCCCTATGGCCTGGGCGCAGCCCCCTGTCCCCAAGGACCCCACCCCTCACGAAAAATTGAGCGACTGGAAAGAGCCTGCCCCCGAGGCTGCTCCCGCGCCTGGCGAGAAAAAAATTGTGGTTTCGCAATTTCGGGTGACCGGCAACACTCTGCTCTCCGACGAAGAGCTGCGCAAACTCTGCGCCATTTACGAGGGCAAAGAGTTGACTTTGCCCCAGCTCAAAGAAGTGGCCCGCAATCTTACGGCCCTCTATCAGCGCACCGGCTACTTTTTGGTGCGAGCCTATGTGCCGGCCCAAAATATTCAGGGCAATCAGGTGGAGTTGCGCGTGGTGGAGGGAAAAATCGGCGAGGTCACCGTGGAGGGCGCCGATAACTATTCGTCCGAGTACATCCGTGAGCGCTTTTTACAGAGCTTTGCTGGCGAGACTTTTCGCAGCGACCGATTTCAACGCACCATGCTGCTGCTGAACGAACTTCCCGACTTGCAAGTCAAAGCGGTCATGACGGCTGGCAAGGCCGAAGGTACTGCCGATATCAATTTGCGAGTTGAAGACCAGTCGCCCGTCCATTTTGGCGTCGACTATAACAATTACGGCACTCCCGAGACCGGTGAAAACCGGGTGGGCCTGAGTTTTGACGCCGGCAATGTGCTGCAACAGGCCGACCTGCTCAGCCTGCGTGGGGTGGTAGGCTTTCCCGCCAGGCAGAACAGTTTTTATCAACTCAATTATCAGACCCCGCTCAATCAAGACGGTACTGCGCTCACTTTTGGATATGCCAACGGAGCCTTCACTGTTTCGCAGGGCCTGGGAGCCATTCTGGATGTGCGCGGTGACGCCAATATTTACACCATGTCCCTGACCCACGCGCTGGGTCGAGAATTGCAGTTTTCCAGCAATGTGGGCCTGGCTTTGTCGCACAAGTTTATTCGCAACAATTTTTTTGGGGGCCAGGTCCCCTTTTCACTGGATGAGTATAACAGCGCCCGCTTTAGCTATCAGGCTGATTGGCGAGCCATGTCGGGACGCACCCTGATGCAGGCGGCCTACACCCAGGGCCTGGGCGGTACGCCGGCCAGCGACCCGTTGGTCAGTCGGGTGGGAGCCAGCGGCGGCTTTAGCAAGTTTAATCTGGATGTGGCTCGCATTCAAACCTTTGACACCGGCCTCTATGGCCTGGTGCGCGCCAGCGGGCAATATGCCACCCAACCGCTTTACGTGGCCGAGCAGTTTGCCGTGGGCGGTCCCGACACCGTGCGCGGCTACTCCCAAGCCGAACTGTTGGGCGACAACGCCTACGTGGTCAGCGCCGAATTGCGTTGGTCGCCTTTCGAGGACGATCTGGACGCTTTTCAGGTAGCGGCCTTCGTGGATCATGGTGGTGTCAGCCTGCGCAATCGTCAGCCCGGTGATCTGCCCAACGGGGCCAGCCTGACCGGCGCCGGCTTTGGTTTTCGCTTTGGATTGGAAGACAAGGCCACCTTGCGGCTCGATCTGGGTTTTCCCATCTCGCCAACCCCTTCGCGCAGCGGTCGCAGTCCGGCCGTCTACGCCGGCTTACAAACTCGCTTCTAACGGCCTTTTAAGGCAGGTCCTGCAGTTCGGGCCCGGTATTGATGGGAATATCCAAAATGTCACCCATTCCGGGCGCGCTGTTGATTTTGTGAAATTGATTGCTGATCCAGCGCCGTCTAAAAGTGTCATGTTTGAGCAATACACCCAACTCTTCCAACAGTCGGGCGTTTTGTTCCCTGGCCGCCTTGAACCGGTCCTTGGCATGCTGGAGTTCGGGCGAAGAGTTCCCCGACGATGGGCCCCCTCCCATCTCCAGGGTGGCGATTTGCTCTGCTTGCTGGGCCTGCGCGTAGCGGTTTTGCCAGATTCTTCCTTGCATTTTGAGGGCCGCCAGTTCGTTGGCAAGGCGGGTATTGTCCTCAGATAGCCGAGCAAAATCCTGCGCCTGCCGGTCGTTGATTTGGCCAAGCTCAAAGACTTTGAGCTCGGCTTCCTGGGTGAGCAATCCTAACCGGATCAAGTCTTTGACCAGCAGCCCGTTCAGTTCCGCCATACGTTCGCGCAATTGAGTCGATTCGCCCAGCAACAGAGCAATACGGGCCTCGGCGGCGGCCAACTTGTGCTCGGGGGTGGCCTGTCGGCCGGCCAACTGCTCCCGCTCTGCCACCTGCACTTCGCGGGCCGGGTCTGACTCAAGCCTGAAGCTGCGAGCCAGAGACAGTCCCCCCTGTTGCAGCTTGCCTTCGAGCACGGCGATTTTGGCCTGAAGCACTTTGTTTTCAGCCCTCAGTTGTTCTTTTTCGGCCACCACCAGATCGGCCTCGGCCGAAGTGCCGCCTCGAGCGGCCAACTGAACACGAGCGTCGTCCAGTTGTTTGCGGGTTTCCAGCAGTTCCTTCAGGGCCAACTCTTTGCTGAGGGCCAGCTTCTGAATGTCTTCGGAAGGCGCAGCCTGGCTTTGGAACTTTTTCTCCAGGGCTTCCATACGCACTTCCACTTCGCGCCGGCGGGCCTCTTCGATGCGCAGTTTGGATTCGAGTTCCACCTTTTGGGCCGTCACCAGGTCCTGTTTGGCTACCCCTTGATCGAGTCTGGCCACTACCGGCCCTTTGGATTTGGCTGCTCCGGGTGGGGCTGTCGCCAGTACCCAATTCTTCATGGAGGGCCCCACGTAGTAGACGAAGGGAATCTGGCTGGCCTTGACGGCCTGCCGGGTGGAGGCAGGGACCACCTCGGCCAGATAGTTGGAGATACTTTGCAGAGTGACCCGACCGTCGGACTCCACTGCGCCGCCTTGCATCCCCTCGACCAGATGGTAGCTAAAAAAACCGTGTTTGTTGGCGTCCCATTCCCAGGACCGTTGACCGACGCTACACGAAAAAAGTCCGGCACATTCCTGATTGGCTCCGCCGATGACCAGTTGAGGCATTTTCTCTTCAGCCCCGGCCGTTGGCTTTCCGCTGGGGTCATTGCGACAAGCGTCAATAATGGTCAGAGTTTGCGAGGCTGGGGAGCGCTGCAACAGACCGGCCAGGTCCTTGGTGCCCAGGGCCGAGGCTTTGAGAGTCTCTACGCTACGATTGTCGGATTCTTCGGTCATCAGAAAAGACTCGTTGTCGACGTTGGCTCCGTGACCGGCAAAGAAGAAGACGACCTTGTCCTCGGCCTTGGCATTTTTGCGCAGCCAGTCCAGTCGATAGACGAGATTGAGTCGGGTAGGTGTTTGACTCGACTCTACCGAGTCGCTGGTAAAAACAAAGAGATGGTCTTTGGGCACGTGCAAAAGGTCTACCATGGCCCGCGAAAAGAGCTTGGCATCGGCACTCGCATAGCGCAGATCCTGAATGCTCTCGCGCACGTAGTCGTCGATGCCCACCACCACTCCCCAGGTTTGTCCCTCGGCCCTGGCTGGTGCCGAGTAACCACACCAGCAACCAATGCCCATCAACCAGGCCAGAGTTTTCGTGTAAGTCATCGCCCTTAGTAGTTTGCCCGACTTTCCTCTCGATCCCTGCGCGCTTAAAGGGTCAGCTTGACATGAAACGAATACGCCCATTCGTGAGCCACCTGGAACAATGGATTTCAGACTTTGCCAGGCAAGGGTGCAAGGGAGGGTCTCCCCTCAAGCAGTATCCCAGTTTGCCCTGGCTTCAGTTGACACAAATGGGCCTGAAATGTGGGGCCACTCGGGTCAGCTTGCAGACTTCCTATCGTCACATTCGCTTTGACCTGGAAAACTGGCATCCTCAACCCGAGGACTTAGCAACGTTGGAGTGTTTTCCTCAGGATTCGGACGGCAATCCTCTCAACCGGGCTCTGCAATTGTTGCTGGCCTATAAGCCCACGGCTTTGAGTGTGGCCTGGCAGGCCGGGAGCAAGAGTGGGGCCTGGGTGTTGCGCGCCGATTCCGCCCGGCAATCCTACCCGCCCCCCCATCGACGGGTAGATGCGCTGATGGTGCATATCTCCTGGAAGCCTAACGCGGTCTCCGCTTACCGGGCCATGGAGCGTCGCCACAAAAGTATTCTTGAAGAGTATCTCAGGCGCACCCATTTTGCTGCACGGCCCATTCTTGTGCAGGGCCGTCAGGCGCCCAGCGATCTCGACCTCGCTCACGTCCAAAGTCGCCAGCATATTGTGGCGGCCGTCATGGCCAGACCGCAGGAAGAGTCGTTGGCGGTGGCCCCTCCCATCATTTATAATCCCCTTCACGTCACCTACAACGGTAGCCCCATTCACTCCAACGAAGGTGTCAGTGCCGGCCTATCCGGGCCGACTCGGGTTGAGCACTACTGGCTTCGCTCCGAGATTAACTACCCGCGAGTGGTTCATGACTGCAGCGATGTCAACCTGTCGCGCAAGAATCTTGACCATCCCGAACTGTTGGTGGCCTATGACGCCAATCAGGGCCCGGGTCGATTTGAGCGTGTCGCCCTGGAGGGGACCGCCGCC
>JADMJV010000030.1:0-48197 GCA_018780265.1 bacterium | reverse complement strand
GGTGGGTCCGTCCTGGATGGTGCGTTATTCGATTCGGCCCTATCGAGTCACCCGACTATTTTGCCTGCCCAGCCAGAGTCAGCCTGGAATGGGCCAGGTTTTGCCGGTTCGTCACGGGGTATGCCTGGCCCCTGTGTCTGTCCGGGGTGTGCCGGATAAATCACTGATTGTGGCCGTATGCCCGGCTCAACTCAGCACCGATTCAACCGGCATGAAACTGCTGGAAGATCAGGCCTGTCAACAGTGGGTGGGCCAGTTGGCGGCCGAGGCGCAGCAGAGCCTCTGATCTCAGGCTATCGCATCTCTACTAGCAGGGCCTCCACTCCCTGATAGCAGCGCTCTTGAATCTCGGCCAGACGGGCTTTGCTGGGCCCGCTAATCGCTTGCGTCGAAATGGCCGGGCCAAAGCGCACCCGCATCGGCTGTCGGGGTAAATGAAGTTGACGATCTTCCAGCAGATTCCGGGTGCGCACCAGGGCTGCCGGAATCACGTCCACCTGGGCGTTGTGGGCAAGCATAGCCATGCCAACGTGCCAGGGCTCCATCTTTTGGCCATCGCCTCGCGTTCCCTCGGGGAAAAGGCAGACCACGCGGCCCGAAGTGAGAAGGTTCAGGGCCATCCGCAACGACTTGCGGTCAGCCTGGCCTCGTTCTACTGGGAATGCCCCCAGCCACCGGATCACCTTGCCCAGATAGGGCCTCTCAAAAAGTTCGCGTTTGGCCATAAAATGAATCTGGCGATGAGTCAAACTGCAGCCCAGCACGGGCGGATCCAGCCAGGATGTGTGATTGGAAACGATCAGACACCCCCCCTCGGCGGGTACGTGCTCAAGCCCCTCGACGCGCATGCCCTGTAGGGTGGAAAAGCCCAATTTGAGGAGGTTTTGGGCCAGGCGGTAAAAGGGGGTCCTTTCGGGCGCCAACGCTCAGTCCACCAGATTGCGGCCGTGGAACAGTTCTTGAATTTCTCGCTTGAGCTGATTTTCAATGCGAAGGCGAGGCCTGGGTGCAAGATTGGCGGCTTTTTCGCCGAAAAGGTAGTTGTCCAGGTCAAACTCTTTCAGGTGCATCTTGGTATGAAACAGGTTTTCCTGGTAGACGTTTACGTCGAACATCTCGTAGCGTTGGCGAATGCGTTTGGCCAGATAGTCCTGGATCGAGTTGATCTTGTGATCGATGTAGTGTTTTTTGCCCTTAACGTCGCGGGTAAAGCCGCGCACACGATAGTCGGTCACCACGATGTCTGACTCAAAGCTCTCAATGAGATGGTTGAGGGCCTTGAGCGGCGAAATCACGCCACAGGTGGCCACGTCGATATCGGCCCGAAAGGTCGCGATGCCGTTATGCGGATGGGTTTCTGGATACGTATGCACGGTGATGTGGCTCTTGTCCAAATGAGCCACCACTGCGTCAGAGGTCAGAGTGTGGCAGCCTGAAGGCTGTTCGGAGATCAACATGGTCACAGAGGCGCCCTGTGGATCGTAGTCCTGGCGGGCGACATTGAGGATGTTGGCACCCACAATCTGGGCCACCTCGGTCAAAATCAAGGTGAGCCGGTCGGCATTGTAGGCCTGATTGATGTATTCAATGTAGGCCGACCTTTGCTCGTGAGTGACCGCGTAGCAAATGTCGTAAATGTTGAAGCTAAGTGATTTGGTAAGGTTGTTAAAGCCTTGCAGCTTTAACTTGGACGGATATGGCAGTGTCATAGAATGTGCCTGCTTTTCAAGCCCCCTTGCCTTTGCCCTTCACTCCAGCGATAGGACATCCCGCTTCGCACCCGAACGCTGGCGCCATGCCGCTCGAGCCCCGGGACCCCCGCATCAGCGGGCCCATTGTGTTGAGCGCTCTGGCTCGCCGTTGGCCCCGGGCCGTGCTTTTGGTTCAAGTTCTGCTGGCTGTGCTGGCCGGCGCGTTCTTGGGGCACGCCCCCAGCCGTGGCCTGGAAGACTTGATGTCGGCCGATACGGCCAGCGATCTGCGTGTCTTACGCTCGGAATTTCCCTCGCCCGACGATCTTTTGCTCTTTGTGCGCGGCAGCCGGCCGCAGGCGCGCGAACTCTTTATCGAAGATCTGGAGGGGCAGTTGGCTCGGCAGCCTGCCCTTTTTCCCGATAGGCTTTTCAAACTGGATCTGAGCCAGATTGAGCAGCGCCTGCTCTTCTATCTCAGCGCCCCGCAGTTGCGCGAGTTGGCCAGCCTGATGGACAAACTGCGGCCACGCTTGACCAGCGGGGGTAGTCTGCTGGATTGGACACGATCCTCTGGAAAGCCCACGGGGCTGCTGGCCTTTTACCTTCATCAACTTCAGGTCAGCCTGCACAGTCGGGGGCGGGAGGCCTGGAAAAGTCCACTGGATCAGATGGTCGGCCCAGAACAGGCCAAATTGTTGAGACCTTTTTGGGAGGGGCGCAACTACCGTTATATGCAGATGCAGGATGACACTCATCTCATGCTGGTGCGGCCGGCCGATGATCTGGCCGTCGATCGCCTGCGAGTTCTGCTTCGTGAGACGGCCGTACGAAACCCTGAGGTCGATGTGGAGTTGACCGGCAATCAAGCTATTATCCGCGAGCAGCGGGGTGCAGTTGTGCGCGAGTTTGCTCCGGCCGGAGCCTTTATCGGGGGATTTTTGGGCCTCTCGATGCTGGTAGGTATGGTGGCGCCGCGGCCGTTGGGGGCGTCCATCCTGGCCACTATGTTGGGCATGTCGGTGAGCGCGGGACTGGGGGCCTGGCTGCTGGACTTGGGTCCGATATGGTTGACGGCACAGGCCCTGGTAGCCACTTTGTTTGGCTATCTGGCCTTGCACTATGCGGTCGACAGAGACCTGCGCCACGCCTTTCGGGTCAGTGTGATTGGCGGTAGCGGGTTTGCGCTCATGGGTTTTTTACCGCTTGGGCCTCCGGCCAACCTGGGTTGGGCCTGTGCTGCTGGCACCATCGTATGCAGCCTGGCATTGCTCACTCTGATACCGGCCCTGGACCAATTGGGTTGGATACCGCCCGATCCGGGTCTGGCCCACTGGCTGGAAAAGTCCTGGCCCGGAAGGCGCCCCACACGTGCCATTCTGGGCGTGACCAGCCTGCTGGCGGTGAGTTGCCTGGGGCTGGTGGGCAGGGCGCGCTTTACGGCCGATCCCATCGCCGCTCTCGACACTCACGCTCCCAGCTTGCGGACCGAACTGGAATTGAAGGGCCAGGGCACCAGTTCGTTATTTGCCCTGGTGCTGGCTCCCAATCTGGCCCGCGCCAATGCTTACTGTCAGGTGATCCGTTCCATGCCGCGGGTCAAGGAGACCTTCTCGCTGGCCCAGTTTTTGCCGCCCGGACCCGATCCTGAGCGTAGTCGATCCGTAGTCCGTATTGTTGAGGTAGCCAGGGCCGCTCGTTTGCCCAAGCCGATTCCGCTCAAGACCGCCGCTGATCTGCAAGCGCTGGCCCGGGCCGTTCCGGCCAGCAACAGTCCTTCCAGCCTGGTCGCCGAGATGGGGCCCGGGGGCATTCAAGACGCACTTCAGTCGTTTCAAAGGCACTTGCTCCAAGACCTGGAGAGAATGTTGCGCTTGCTGTCCAGTCAACGCACTGACCCGCTTCAATTGAAGGACCTACCGGGCGGCATCCAGGAGCGCCTGGTGGGTCAGTCGGGGAGCGTAGCTGTGATGGTTTTCCCCAAGCTGGGCCAGGGAGATACTCTGGAGGACTTTGTGGCTGACATGAGGCGAGTGACCTCGTTGGTGGGTGGACCGGCGGTGCTGGCGGCCGACATTGCCTCGTTGACTCGCCAATCTCTGCGCATGGTTCCCTGGGCCTTGGGCTTGGGGATGCTGCTGGGGTTGGCGCTGGTGTATCGTTCTTTGCGGGCAGCATTACTGGTCCTTTTAGGCCCCAGTCTGGCTTTGGTCTTCAGTCAGGCCTGCCTGGCTTTCTATCACATTCCTCTCAACTTCCTGACCTGGCCGGCTCCGTCTATGGTTTTGCTGCTAGGTGTTTCGATTTCACTGGGCACATTGCGCCGGCCCAGAGCCTCCCTCAAGGCGCTCTTTCCAGCCTTTTCCATCCTGGTGATATCGCTCTCGATGCTGTGGTCGGCTCATCCCGGACTGGCGGGACTGGGACTGGTAATGGCCCTGGGAATGGGTTTCAATCTGCTGGTGTCGGTGGTGGTGTTGCCGTCCGCTCAGGCTTTTCTTCGCACCATTCACGGTCACCCGGGATAATTGACCTGCCTTGAAGTGGAAATAGCACCAGGATTAGCCTCCTGTCCGTGAAATTGCCTTCAGGTGGCAGAACTCAGCGGGATTGGCCCCTATCTATTTGAGCGCCCGTTGGGCACAGGCGCCATGGGAACGGTTTATCTGGGTCGTAAGGGTGAGGGTGGCACAGCCGCAGCAGTCAAGATCCTTAACCAGGAGGTTTCTCGCGATCCCGAAGTGGTCAAGCGTTTCCAGCGCGAGGCCCAGATTGCTTACAAACTGCGCCACCGTAACATCATTGAGGTCTTCGACCACGGCAGTGATGAAGGCCGCCATTACATCGCAATGGAGTATTTGGCGGCCGGTGACCTGCAGACCAGGCTCGAGTCGGGCGTTCGTCCCCCCTGGCAAGAGTCGGTGGCCCTGGCTATTCAGATTCTCAACGCGCTGCAGTACGCTCACGACAACGGGGTGGTGCATCGTGACATCAAGCCAGCCAATGTTTTGCTCGATGCCGAAGGACAGGTGGTCCTGACGGACTTCGGGGTGGCTCACTTTCGCGATGGCACCCGTCTCACCCAGGCCGGTGCACTGATTGGTACGCCCGAATTTATGGCGCCCGAGCTGTTTGAAAGCGGGGAAGTCGACCACACGGTAGACACGTATGCAACAGGTCTGGTGCTGTTTGAGTTGCTGACCGGGGTTCATCCTTTCCGCGGCAGTACCATTACCGAGACGGTTAAGGCTGTGCTCATCAAGACCGCCCCCCGGCCGGATAGTCTCAATTCGCAGGTCCCGTCGGCCCTGTCTGATATCATCATGCGGGCCATCTCCCGCTACCGCCAGGACCGTCCGGCAGCCGGCCTGGTGGCTCGCCAACTAAATGAACTGTTGGCTACCCAGGCGGTGGAGACATCTCAACGAGTCGCTCCAGGTCAAGCCGAGGTAGTGGCCGTGTTGATGTGCACGACGCCCGGCTCCGAGGAGACCAAAAGTCGGGTGGCGGCTCATTTTCGCCGCTCCGAGGCCCAGTCTTTTCAGTGGCTGGAGGTGGGGGCAGTCATCCTTTTTGGCACGGCCGACCAGGCTCTGGAGTGTGCTAAAGGGGCCCTGGAGCAGTTTCCCGATGAAGCTCTGCGCCTCAGTCTGGTCACTGGCGAGTTTGCGCCTGATCCTGGCTTTGCTCAACAGAGACCGGACCTGGGGGACTTTGCCTGCACTACGGTGGAAAAAGCCAGCGACATGCTGAAGGAGGCCCCTGCGCGTTCGCTTCGACTGTGCCCGAGCAGCGCGGCAGCTGCGGGTGAGTCTTTTCCATTGGTCACCATCAGCGAAGATGTGCGCCAGTGGACCCTGCCGGTCAGCCAGTCGGCGGTTACGAAAGTCATGCCCGCCGTGTCCGCTCACGAGTTGGCCGCCCTGAAGTTGGCCCGCCTCCAGGGCGGGCGGGGAGGGCCGTCGGCTTTAAGGGGCCAGGAGGCCGCCCCTAAAGCGCCTGCTCAAGAGGCTGTGGGGGGCGGTTTACCCTGGAAATGGCTGGTGATGCTGGCGGTGTTGGCCGGGGCTGGCTATTCCCTGTGGGACTCCCATCGGCCGGGCCGATTGGCCGTGGATTGCAGTCCTAACGGGGTTAGCCTGAGTTTGGACAAGCGCCCCTCCTTCCCCTACGTCAGCGGCGCTGAAATCCCCTTAAGTCCGGGCTCGCACCTGGTGCGGGTCGCTGCCGAGGGGTTTGCCCCTCAGCAAATTAAGGTGGCCATTGTATCCAAGAAGAAAAAGGCGGTAAAAATTCAGCTCAAGAAACGCAAAAGCTGAATTTGGGAATCACCGGAGCTTGCTCGCCGGGCTTGTGAACTTCCCAATGCCCGCTGCCCCGATGCTTGGCCGTCGCCAGGGCCTGATCCAGACCCTGGAGCAGATCGCCCAGTTGGCCCGTGCGCTGGGCGATTCCCGCCGAAAAACGTATGTCTTGTTGGAACGCCTTCGACCACGCCTCGGGTAGCAAGGTGGCCAGACGCTCCACCAAAACTTGGGCCTGACTGGCCGCAATTTGGGGACAGGCCAGCAAAAAGTCTGCCGAGCCAAAGCGACAGACCAGATCGCAGGCGCGCACGTTGCCGGCCAGCGTTTCCGCGGCCAGGCGGAGAATCTTTTCGCCGGCCGGCAGCCCCAGTTTGGCCGCCCATTGCGTGTGCTGGTCCACCTCCAGCAATATGGCTGTAAGGGGCGTCTTGTAGCGCTCAGCCTCGGCCACCATTCGGCGCAGACTATCCGAGCCCGCGCGCTTGCTGGGCAGTTCGGTAAGAACATCCTTGAAGGCGTTGAGGACGGCTTTTTTGTTCGCCGCGGATAGCTCTTCGCGAAGCTGGTTCAGTTCGCTGCGTAGAGCGCTGACTTCGCGCACCTGGTGGCGCTCGCGATCTCTCAACTGTTTGCGCTCCAGGCTGGCCCGAATGCGAGCTTTCATAACGGCGGGCTCGTAAGGTTTGGTTACGTAGTCTTCGGCGCCCATCTCCAAGCAGCGCACCACCGCTTCGGCGTCCTCCAGTCCCGAGATCATCATGACCGGGATGTGGCTCATTTCTGGTTGGCTTTTGAGGAAGCTGAGCACGGCAAAGCCGTCCATCTCCGGCATGCGCATGTCCAACAGGATCAGGTCGAAGGTCTCCTGTCCAACCAACTCCAGGCCCGCCGGGCCAGCGGATGCCTCCGTTACCTCGGCTCCGATGGCGCGTAAAAGTTGGCCCAACAGATGACGATTGACCGAACTGTCGTCAATGACGAGGACTTTTCCGCTCATTTGCTTCTACTCCCCTGCGGCGTGACGGTGTAAACAGTTACTTGGGTTTGGGCTTGCCAGGCTTCTTGAGAGTGATGGGGACCTTATTGGTGGCTCGACTCGTGATGGTCACCTTGCCCTGGTAGGTCGCAAAACCTTTGGCTGAGACTTTTACCGTGTGCTCTCCCCGAGAAAGACTGATGGGCGTGCCGTTCTTGTAGGGCTTGCTGGTTGTTGAATCGATACTCAAAGAACATTTGTTGGCGGGAATGCATGTCAGTATCAGCGTGCCCGGCCGTGTATACTCGTAAAGGTAGTAGCCGGCAGCCGTGAAACCGACGATCAGGAAAAAGGAGATGACGTTGTTCCAGTTGATGGGCTCTTTTTGCTTTTTCGGCACCTCGATGGTGCGGCTCTGACCGCGTAGGGCGGCCGGAACCGGTTCCACGAAACTGGGCCTGGGCTTGCGTGCCCCGGGACCGAGGCGATCCTCCAGGCTAGGGGGCGGAGTAGGCGGTGGTGGCTCGGGCTCTGCTTGCGCTTCGTGGATCTCCATGACGTCCCCATCGATGGGGATGAGTGGGATCGACTCGGGGGCGTGGCGGGCGGTGGCGGTATCCATGCGCACTTTTCCTCTGGGCGTGGCCTTTAGCATGGTGTGGAGTTTGTCGAGATTGCGGCAGGCCAGTTCGCCCAGGTCAGGGCGGGTTTCTGCCCAGATTTCGTCGCGCTTGAAGATGCCGGTCACGACGCAAGCGCTGATATGATCCAGGGAAAACTGTTCCACAGCCAGTTTGGCATATTCTAAGGCGGCCAGGGGCCAGGCAAATACCACTACGGCGCCAGCGGGAATCCATTCAACACCTTTGGCGCCGCCGTTGGCGAAGTGAAGTTCGAGGGCGTTCTTTGCCTCTTGTTCGGGAGGGGGCGAGCACAACACTACGCTGACAGGTTCGGGCGGGGGCTCGAAAGCGATTACATCCGGCAAAGCCAGTTCTTCGATCAGAGCCTGCTCGGGCTCAGGCTCCTCCTCGTGCACCAGAGTGGTCATGAATTCACCCAGTTGACGAGCCAGTTGTCCGGCGCCGGGACGGTCGTCCCGGCTACGGGCCATTCCGCGCAAAATCAGGTCGGAGAGTTCGACCGGGATTTCCGAATTGATATTGTCCGGACGGGTCACGGCGGTGCGACCTTCGCCGCGGAAAGGATGGATTTTGGTGAGCAGTTCGTAGAGAACCAACGCCGCTGCGTAGGTATCGACCCGTCCGTCAATGTCTCCACGGGTCACCAGTTCGGGAGCCATGAACTCGGCCTCCCGTTCAATCTCTTCGTCAGTGATGTAGAACATGCCAAAGCCGGTCAGGATCGGCTGTCCGTCGTTGTCCAGCAAAATATTGGCCGGCTTTACATCGCAATGCAACACCAGATTGTCGTGGGCATACTGGAGGGCATTCAGGACTGAAATCATCAATCGAACGGAATCTCGCCAGTCTGGATAGTTACCTGCGCTCATGGGGCATTGCAGATCGCCGGCCGGCAGATATTCCATGACCACGTAATGCTTGCCCTCATCGTAGCCTTGTTCAAGCACTTCGATGATATTGCGATGGCGCAATGCATAGGCCGGCTGGGCTTCGCGTTGGAAAAGTTTGGCCAGATCTTGCTCGGGAAATACCTCGGGGCTCAAGACTTTAATGGCCACGGGGGGACTGCCGTCACTTTGGGTGCCGAGGTAAACGGTGCCCAGAGCGCCATGCCCGAGTTCGCGTTCGAACAGGTAAGGACCGAGTCGCTTGAGGGAAGCCACCTGCGCCAATTTTACACTGGTCGACCTAGTCCTGGCTAAAGTTGCTCCTGTTGATGGAGAATGTTGACCAGATCTCGTAAGTTGGACTTGTCGATCCGCATGAAACCGGTATTTCCATCGTCCAGGTCGAGAATCACAAAAAGGCTCGAGAGCATCATGAGCAGGCAGACCCCCGTCACAACCGCGTTGCGTGAGCCCAGCCCCAGCAAGAGCGACACACCGGCGCACTGGATCAGCAGCATGGCCAGCACCGGCCCTGCCAGATGCTCCTCCAGGGCATAGTCGCAGCGGTAGTGCAGGGAGATCATGCCGTTTAAGGCCTGTCCCAGGGTTTGCCCCTGGGTGGCCGTCAGCATTTTCTGTTCGGTCAACTGACAACTCAGGCCATACAACTGAGACTGCAGGCCGATGATCTCTTGTGCTTGAGTCTCCTTGGCTTGCGGCGATGAGTTGCGCAGTTTGGCGTCCAGGTAGGAGATCAAGAGCAGGCGCATCTGGCTGCGTTGGGCCCGTGGCAGAGTTTGCAAGATACGATATACCTGGGCGATGCTGTCCGCTTCCTGGTGGACCAGCGTGGTGCGTTCCCGTGAAACCTGACTGACCTGGTGGTAGGTGCAGGCCAGAAACAGCGCAAGCCAGGCCAACAAAGCGCCTTCCAGGGAGGGAACTGTCAGGGAGCTGCGCGATAATTGCCGGCCCACTGCATAGCTGGCCACCATCAGGGCAGTGCAGGCCAGGATGAAAAGGGGACTATCCACTCGGGTGATTTCGCAAGTCAGCCAGGAAGGCCTTGAGAGGCTGTGGGAATGCGCAAGGGGGTTGGGGTTAATCGACGCAGTTCCATCCTGCTAGCTTGCCCCAACCCCCTCAAAGAATCCTAAATCAGGCGTTGGCCATGGCCAGCTTGGATCGCTCCATCACTTGCTTGGGCGTCAGTTCTTCCACCCGTTGCATGAGGGTCCAGTGGTGGCCGAACGGGTCGATGACGGTGCCCATACGGTCGCCCCAAAACATATCCTGCATGGGTCGACTCGATTTGGCGCCGGCCTTGACAGCGCGTTCAAAGACTTTGTTGGCATCCAGGCAGTAGAGGGTCAGACCCACGGTGGTGGTGCCCAGTTTGGTTGGCGACTGCTGGCCGCAGTCAGGATGTTCATCGGCCATGTAAATCATGCAGCCCGCGATGTTGATTTCGGCGTGCATAATGCTCTTGCCGTCGGGGCCGGGCATTCGCATGATTTCTTCGGCGGCAAAGACCTTTTTGTAGAAGGCGATGGCTTTGGCGCAGTCAGCCATGACCAGGTAGGGAACGACCGCTTGCGTGCGGGGCGGCAAAGGATGGATAGGCATAGACGTAAAACCCCCTAAGATAAAGTCGGGCTCGGTTCTCCCTGCGTCCGCCCAACCCTGCCTCGAAAGCGCGATCCAATCTTAAGGGAACGTAAAAACTGAGCCCGGCTTGTTGCTAAGTTTTTAACACCTCGTCAATTCTGGGGTAACAGTCGGGGACTACAATGGGCCAATGGCCGGATTCCTTCCCTCGTGTAATTTCAACCCTCCCGTCGCCTTTGACCGGGCTCGGGCCACCCAGCCACTCCCTGAAGTGCCCAATCAGCCTCCGGCCGGTTCGTTGGTGATTATCGATGACTTTGAGGATACTTTCCAGAGTGCGGCGCACGGCAACGTGGGGGCTTATGCAGCTCGCCAGCAGGGCTTTCGCGGGCCCATCTATGCCGAGACCGTCGGGAGCGAGCAGCCCGGACCGCGTAATTCCACTTCGGCCCGGACGTGGATGAATCTGCAACCGCAAGATCCGGCACAGGTGCGTCAGGCCGTTCAGGACTATTCCCGATTTAGTCACCGCGAACTCCTTGAAGACGTCACCGGCGATTTGAACAAGGTGCGCGAGCGCGGACTGCACGATTCGGCCGTCAATGTGTCCTACGGAGCCCAGCCTCAACGGTCGGCCGAGACTCTGCTGCGCGATGTGCGCTCGGGAACTATGCCGGGTTCGCCCACCTTCCAGATGTCTCAAAATATTCTCAAAGCCTACGATATCGACTCCGCCAAACTGACCAACCCGGACGCAAAAGTCTCCGGTCCCGAGCGTCATCGCCTGCATCAAGCTTTGTTGCAGGCCACCGAGGCGGGGGCTCAGGCGCCCGATGTGAAGCAGGCTCAAGCCAACTATGATCAGGCGGTGGGCGCACTGCAGGCGCAAAACAATTCGGTAGTGGTGAGTGCGGGCAACCAGGAGCAAATTTTGCAAAGTATGGCCAACGAGGCCGGCGGCCTCAAACCCACCGCCGGACCTGACTCCAATCACAATGTGCTGGCCAATGCGCAGGTGGTCACGGTGGGGGCTACCCGCTGGAGAGAGGGGGCAGGCGGCCTGCAGGAGCGTGTGGCCGGGTATAGCAACCGGGACCCGGAAGTGGACATTTATGCCAGCGGTAGCGTGGGCAACGGGGTCGATCAAAACCGCCTTAACGTGGCCGGCACCTCCTTTTCGTCGCCGCGTGTGGCCGCCGCCCTGGCCAGTTTGCACGGCACCCACCCGGGCTCCAACAGTGTGCAGATGCGCAATCTAATGCAAAACAGGCTCACCCACTCCTTGCAAGACGGTGGTCAAAATGTGTCGGTGCTGGATTTCGCGCAAACCGAACGCTATATGCGCGAGGGCCGGTTTTAGTCGCTGAGCGACTGGCGGTTGTCTACCGAAGGATTTGTCAACGGCTCGGATCTAGCACCTGGAGAAGGGCCGGCAGTACCAGCAGCGCGCTGACCAGGTTGGTGAGAGTGCCCACCGTCATGACAAACCCAAGGCTGGCGATACCCTGATGGTGGGCGGTGATCAGGGCGCCAAAGCCGGCCAGGTTGGTGAGCGCGTCCAGCACAATGGCCATGCCGGTGGATCGGGTGAACATGGCGTTTTTCCCCTGCTCTTGGGCGCGCTGCAAAACGTGGATTCCAAACACCAGGCCGATCCCCATCACCAGCGGCAGAGCCATGAAGTTGGCCGGATTGAAGTTTACTTCGAAGTGCGCCATCAGGCCCAGCATCCAGACAATGGCCAGAATTTTGGGCAACAGGGCTAATAAGGTATCGCGGATGGACCGAAAGTGGATCAGGAGCAGAAAGACGATCACACCCAGGGCATACCAACCCGAGGTGGCGTAGGCCTGGCGCATGGCTTCGGTGTGGTGGAACATCAGAATTGGAGTCCCGATCACGTTGCCATCCACCTTCTGCAAGTCCGTCACGAAGCGTTCCAAGGGCTCGCGCTCCCAAACATTGTGCTTGGGATAGATGCGTAGCATGATTTTGCCGCTGACGCCGATTCCGCGTACTTTGAGGACCCTCGGCAGATCTTCCAGCGCAATGGGCGGGTGAGCCCGCTGGGCTTTGAGAAAAGCAACCATCCCGCGCAGATCTTCGAAGAAGTCCCTTTGAAAAGCATCCAACCCATCCAGGATGGGGCCCGGACCCATCGATTCGAGTGTGCTGAACAGTCGATTGAGCAGTTGTTGAAAGCGGATTGCCTGGCGTCGGACAGACGGGTCCGAGCTGTGAAGCAACTGCGGCCCGGCGGTATGGAAGGCAGCTTCGAGCTCGAGAAAGCCTGTGCTCATTGCCTTCAAGCTGGGGGCATCAGGCAACTGACTGGGGATGACGGGCACCCGGATGTGCCTCATCAGGAGCTGCACTCGCTCGATCAGGGGTACTTTGGCTGCATAGTCTTCGGGCAACAGCGACAAAAACGACTCTACGGCGCTCACGCTGGGCCTGGCCCGGTATTGGCGGGTGAGCCGGGCTGCTTCGTCGAGGTTGTCGGCCAGTGAGATGGCAAAGATGACTGAACGCTTGCATTTGCGAATCAAGCGCAGTTCGGTGCGCACAGACTCCAGATGCTGGGCCTGCATCTGGAGCAGATTGTAGTCGAAATGCACCTCTGGAATTTTGCTCAGGGACCACAACGTGGCGGCGACGGCAGCGCCCAGCACCCACCAGGGACGTCGAAGCAACCATCCTTCTACTTTGGCGGCCCGGCCTCCCGGCTTGACGGGGGGACGCAGCGGCAGCTTAAGGTGGCGTTCTTGCAAAAACACCATGGGCGGCAGCATGGTGACCATGCCTATAAAGCAGAGCATGACACCCGCCCCCGAGATGTCCCCCAACTCGGCCACCCCTTTAAAGTCCATAAAGCGGATGGCCCAAAAAGCCACCGCCATGCCGACCGCTCCGGTCAGGTTTTCTACCCCGGTCCTCTGCATGGTTTCCAGCATGGCCGGTAGAGGGGGGTGGCCGGCCAATCGCTCTTCCTGATAGCGAAAGAGAAAGTTGACTCCAAAATCTACCCCCAGCCCTACCAGAATGGTGCCGAAGGTGACGGTTAGCAAATTGAGGTGGCCCACCACCAGGGTGGCGTAGCCCAGCGTCCAGGCCAGGCTGACCACTAAAATGTTGACGATCATCAGGGGGCGAATGTAATCTCGAAAGGACCAGAGGTAGAGCACGGTCACCAGCAGCAAAGACAGCACCGTGGCCCGACTGGCGTCCTTGGTGGACGACTTCATTTCGTCAAGTTCCAGGAGAGTTTCACCGGTGATGGAGCAAAAGATGCCTGGATGACTGCGGTCAACCTGACTGAGGAGGAGGCGTAGCCGATCTACGGACAATTGCGGATCCCCACCGCTGGGGGGGCGTAACAAGAGCAGGTGAAATTCGCCACCCGGCAGGGAATTGTAGATGACGGTCTGCCCGGATGAGGTCAATTCGTCGGGCGCATCCTGCGGGACGTCGGCAAAGAAAACGTCTTCCCACGGGGATTGGTAGCGGTATCGACCGCGAGTTTGCAGGCTGGTCAGCAGCAGCTCCAACACTTCGCTGAGAAAGGGCAGCAAGGGGGCCAGACCTGCTTCGCCAGTGTGCCGCCTGGCGGTAAATTGCTCCATCAATGGAGCCAGGCCCCCCTGGTTGCCCAGGGCCTGGAGCATAGGCTGAGCATCCTCCAGTTGCGTTACGAGTTTTTTGAGTCCCGCCAGGTCGAAAAAGAAGAGGGCGTGACTGCGAATAAAGGGTAACTCAAAGCGCCCGAACACGTCTTGAAAGAGGGCTGGCTCCTGGCTCATTCGCACGACCAGGTCGTCTATAAACTGCTGTCGCTGACCGGGACTGCCTCCCTCGATCACGACCACGATGTCATCGGTCATGGGAAATTCCTTGCGAAATTCCCGCGACAACTGCTGATACTTATCTTTTTCACTGACCAGGCTGGAGCGGTCAGCCAGCATCTGCAAGTTAGAACTGGCGTAGATCAAGCTAGCAATCGCCAATAGAGTGCAAACCGTCAGCACTGTCCAGGGACGGCGATAGCCCAGTTGAACGATGGCCTGAAGGCACCGAACGGCCAAAGAAGGAGTGGTCATCGTGCAGCGTATGCGATCGGTGTCCGGGTCGCAATGACCTGGATCATTTCCCGTCCGGCTGTAGAAAAGCCACCCGTCTTGCTGGAAGGAGCAGTCCCTGGGGCTGAGGAACCGAACCGGACCTGAGAGAGGGGTATTGGAATTTTGAAACGCTGGCATTTTGTGATGGCAACCGCTCTATTGGTGAGCGTAGGCGTATTTGGCGCAACCCGGGCCTTAACGGTGGGGGCAGGCAAGAGTCCGGCCGTGACCAGCGACCAGGAAGGCACTCTGCACCTGGCCTATCAGGGGCTGCAGGCCGGAGACAACATCTACTATCGGCACAGTGAAGACGGCGGCCACACCTGGTCGGACGAAACCAATGTTTCCAACACACCCGACAAATCCCACTATCCTTGCATCGCCGCCGCGGGCGAAAGGGTGGCTGTGGCCTGGCTGGAAGATTGCCGCGATCACAGCGGCAACGACGTCTACCTGGTGACCTCGGCCGATGCAGGCAAAACCTGGGGCAAAGCCATGGACGTGTCCAATACACCCGGGCATTCGGCCCACCCGGTAGTGGCCATCGGTCCGCACGGTTCCATTCACCTGGCCTGGTCGGATACCAGCGAAAGCAAGAAAAGGCCGGATATCTTTTACACCTCCTCCGACAACGGGGGGCAATCCTGGACCAAGGTGGTGGACGTTTCCAAAACTCACGGCGTTTACGGTCCGCCCGCCATGGTGGTGGAACCGGTCAGCGGAGTGGTCCACATCGCCTGGGCCGACTACTGCAGCGGCTCCAATCACGACATTCACGTGGTTCGGGGTATGCAGGACAGCTGGTCGAAACCGCGCGACATCAGTCACACCAACTACCGCTCCTCGCATCCCAGTCTGGCTCTGGCTGGCAACGGTCGGCTCTGCGCCAGCTGGCTCGAAGATTGCACCGACCACCCCGGCAACGATGTCTTTTACGCTTACTCTGACGATGGCGAGCGTTTTTCGCAGCCTAAGGATATCTCGAAAACGACTGGGCATTCGGCCGATCCCTTTGTGACCGCCGATCGAGCCGGCCATGTGGTGGTGAGCTGGATTGACAACACCGGTCACACCAAAGCCCCCGATGTGTGGCAGTCGCGTTCCGACAATGGCGGCCTCAACTTCTCCCGGGCCCACAACCTGACCCGCACTCCGGGCAAATCTCACGAACCCCACACGGTTATGCTGGGAAGCAAACCGGTGGTGGTCTGGGAGGAGGTCATGGGAGGTAAGAGCTGGGTGAAGGTGGCTCCCGTGAAGCCGGTGGTGGAAAATGATTAGTGGTCACGAATTCATGATTTTTTAAGGCCCTCCTCATACTGTCCGGGCGAAACAATCGGGACAGATCTGAGGGAACATGAAAATTCAGTCAGGAAATCAACCGGTACCGGGACCGCCCAAGCCGCCCAAGAGGGAGCTTGAGGTCAAGCCGGACCTGGACAATATCGCCGACCGCTACAACGGTTCTCGGGCGACCGGTAATTATGTATCGGGCATGACCCTGGGCGCCCTCAAGGAGACCGTGGCCACCACTGTGCAGTCGCCCCGGCTGGCCTGGGAGATCGTCGAGAATTTGTGGCAGGCCGAAACCATCGGTCCCAATCTAAAGATTTTGGGAACGCTGGCCGCTGTGCCTGCGGCCGCCCTGTCCATTCCTGCGGGCCCGTTCTATGGAGTTTTCAAGGGGTTCACCACCGTGGCCGAGGCGATGCGCAATCGGCCCGAGGGTGAGGACCCGCTTCGCCCCGACACCAGCCCTGATTTCGCCCGCTCGGTCTTTAGCGCCGGTGACGGCACCGAAGCCAATGAGCCTACTACCATGACCGGACATCTCTGCAAAAGCCTGGAAGAACTCGGTGAGGCCAAGTTAGAGGCCGGCGAGAAACCTCACGATGTGCCTCTGCTCAGCCCCGCTTTCTCGGTGGTAGGAGGAGTGCTCTCGGGAGTGATTTCGGGTGTGGTGGGCCTGGTGGCTGGCCTGGTAGCTGGCTCCATCACCTGCGGCAAGGAGATGATCGGAGCTTTCAAAGGCGACAAGCCTTTCGGAGCCCGCGTCGGTCAGTTTGTGGCTGCTCCTCTCAATGTCGTGGCGATGCCCCTGGCACTGGCCTGGAACGGCATCAAGGAATCCGTCCCCCGCGGCTTTGTGGACGGCTGGAACCACGGCCCCATCAAGCCCGTGGTCGATACGGCCAAAGCCTCGGCGGGTATCACCGTCGGCGTCATCAAAGAAGCGTGGGAGCGTTAAAATCATGAATGTCTCAACTTCACCCAATGTTCATCTCGGCCGTCTCCCCGGACGCATCCAGGCCCAGGATACTCCTCCTCAGGACACGCCTCCACCTCAGGGTCCGAGCACGATGGTAGACAAGATCATCGACAAGACCTACTTGACGGCCAACTTTACTGCCTCCACGCTGAGTGGAGGGGTAGCCGGTCTGGGTGCTTACGCCCGCGCAGCAGCGCCGGCTACGCTCAAGAGCACCGCTTCGCTGTATAAGAATTTGTGGAAGGCGGAGACCATTGGACCCAACCTCAAGATTTTGGGCAGTGTGGTGGCCGCCCCTATAATGCTGGCCGGAGGTGTGCTGGGACTGCCCGTCTCGCTGATCGCCGGAATGTATCAGGGCGGCGACGAAGTGGACTCAAGCAAACCTCGCCAGTTCACCATCGCGCAGGCCACCAAGGAAGGCTATAGCCAGACCAAGGCCGGCTGGGAGAGCTTTTCCAAGAGCGCCATCGAAGCCTTTGAGGAGATGGGAACCGAGAAGCTGGCCGAAGGCGAAAAGCCTTTCGACATCCCCATCATCAAAAGCCTGAAGACTCTGGCTGTCGGCGCCACAGCGGCGGCCATTGGCGGTATCGCGGGCGTGGTAAGCGCTCTGGTCTCCACCGTGCGCCAGGTGGGTGCCGGTATCGGCAATTCGTTTGGCGACGAATCTCTTCACCTGGGCGGCAAATTGCTGGGCAGTGCAGGGGCTGTGCTGGGTGGTGCCGTTCACGGCGTAACCTATGGCCTTGCCACCGCTCTCAGTGTGACCGGGCACGGTTTTTCCGAGACCTGGAAGAAAGACTCGCTGGTCGAAGGCGGCCAGAAGGTGCTCAACCAGGCCTGGAATTCGCTGGCAGCCTCGGCCGCTCCCCGCGCTACATTGCTGCAAGAGAAGCCGGACCCCGGCCAACCCCAGTAATCCGGCTTAGCCGGTTACGTCCAGGTAAGCCCCCGCAAAATAGTCGGCGTCCAATACTCCCGGCGGGGGTTGGTGGGCGCGGGGCGCCTGATTGCTCACTCGAGGCTGGGCGGTGCGCGGACTGCTCGGCAAGGGTGAGCGGGGTGCCGGCGATGGTTGAGGCGTGGGCAAGTGGGATTGGAAGCGACTGCTCATATTGTCGCGCATGGTGCTAAACTGTTCGGGCGTCAGGGCTTCGGGGTTGACCAAGACCGGAGGCCGACGGGCGGGCTCCGCCATGGAATTGTACACGTTTTGATAAACGTTCTTCACGAAATGTGCTCTCCTCTGACCGGCGGGCCGGACTTCTCATGAAGTCTCTGTAGCTCCGTGCTGTCAGTATAGACACACAATGTGTGCATTCGTTTACTTTCGTGTAACATCATGCCGGGCGGAATTCTCTGCAATTTCACCGCTGTTTTAGTTCTCAGGATTCACGATGTCCGTCGCGCAGCATGGCCACCGCCTGGGTCATCGAGCCGGCCCGGATCAATCTTCCTTGATTGACGAAGTAGATCTCATCTGCGTTCTCGATGGTGTTCAGTCGGTGCGCAATGACCACGCGGGTGGTATGCGCCGGCAGTCGCTCGAGGATGCGTGTCAATATCGCCTCGGTTACGGTATCGATGTTGGCAGTGGCTTCATCCAGCACCAGTAACTCCGGGCGCCTCAGCACGGCTCGCATAAAGGCCACGATCTGGCGCTGACCCACGGAGAGGGAGTCGATAGGCGTGTCCAGGCCTTGAGCAAAGCCCGCCAACAGTTCCTCCATACCGGCCAGCAGTTCATCGCTGTAGTCGGGGTGTGCGTAAAGTAAGTTGTCTCTCAGCGTGCCCGCCAACAGAAACGGATCTTGGAGAATGAAGCCCACTTTCTGGGCGCGCTCGGCGGCTGCATAAGACCGAAGGTCGCGGCCGTGCAGCAACACTTTGCCGCGGGTGGGGTCGTAGAGTCGGGCCATGAGCGAGGCGGTGGTGGTTTTTCCCCCGCCCGTTGGGCCCACCAGAGCGTAGGTCTTGCCCGCTTCCAGCCGCAATTGGACCTGGTTTAAGATGGGTCGGCCCGGCTCATAGCCGAAGTCAACCGACTGGAATTCCATCACGGTGGCGCTCGCTGGAGAGCTGTCCTCGATCTGCTCCAGGTTGGATTGGAGCTTCAAAATGGCTGAAATGCGTTCCCAGCCGGCCATGGCCGTCTGAAATCCAGCCCACAGAGCGGCCATCTGGCGCAGCGGATCGTAAAAACGAGTTACGTAGGTAAGAAAGCTGATCAGCAGTCCCACCGTCATCTGGCCGTGGGACACCAAAGTCAGGCCATAGATGACCACGGTGAGTTGGGCCAGGTTGTTGCACAGAGCATAGCAAGGAACAAACAGTTGATTGGACAGGCCGGCAGCCAGCGCCCGCTGGTAGTTTTGGGCATTGGCCTGGGCAAAGCGCTCGCGAAAGTAGTCGCGCCGATGGTAGGCGACGATGGCTTTGAAATTCTCGAGGCTGTCGGAAATCTCTGCGCTCAGGTTGCCCGCACTGGCCAGACTGGCTCTGTTGCGAGCCCGCAGCCAGGGCGAGAAGAGCCGGTTGATCAGAAATAGCGCCGCTGCGGGCCACAAAGCGGCCGCCCCCAGTTGAGGATGGAGGGACAGCAAGAAAAATGCGGCCCCTCCCATGCCCAACAAACTGCCCAGGAACTGCATGAGGGACTGGGTGAAGAACATGTTGACTTTGTCGGTGTCGTTGTTGAGACGAGAGATCAAGTCTCCGGAACGATTCACCTGAAAGAAGGCCAGCGGCAGATCCTGAATCTTGGCGAAGAGTTGGGTACGTAAACGGAACAACAGCTGCTGCCCCACTCCACCCATCCAGACGGTTTGTCCATATTGGCCCAGGCTGGCCAGTCCATAGAGCAGCAGCAGCAGCCCACAACAGCGTAATACGCCGGGGTAGTCGTGGGTGGCTACAAAATGATCAATGGCGTAGCCGGCCAGGGCCGGGCCGCTGAGATTGAGCAACGCGCTGCTGAATAGGGCCAGCGAGGCGGCTATCAGTTGGCCCCGTTGGTCGCGCACCAAGGGCCACAAGCCGCCCAAGGCAGCTCCCAGACCGGGGCCGTCTTTAGATTCGGTCAGATGATAGTTCATACTCTTGGGTGCTTTTCTGAGATTCAAAGATCTGCATATATTCGGGGGAGCTGTCGAGCAGTTCCAGGTGAGTTCCCTGGGCCAAAATCGAACCTTCCATCAACAACAGGATGTGTTCATAGTCCTGAACCGTAGAGATGCGCTGGGTGACCGCCAACAGCGTCAGTTGCGGGTAGTTTCGCCGCAGGTTGCCCAGGATTTTGCGCTCGGTGGCGGGGTCCACTCGGGCCGTGAAATCGTCTAGCAGCAGGATGGCCGGTTCTAGCGCCAGCGCGCGGGCCAGCATCAGGCGCTGTTTTTGACCGCCCGAGAGGCGCGTGCCCCGCTCGGAAACCTGGGTGTCGGCGCCCTCGGGCAGCTGATCCAGAAAATCTTGAAGTTCGGCTGTATCCACCGCTCGCTGCCAGGCCTCGGGGCTGATCTGATCGGAGAAAGCGATGTTGTCTCGGATGCTCAGGTTAAACAGAACGCTTTCCTGGAAAACGATAGCCAACTGGCGGTGAAGGCTGGTTTTGTCATATTCGTCCAGGCCATGACCGTCCACGCGGATGGTGCCCGAATCGGGCGTCAGCAGTCCGGTGAGCAGATAGAGCAACTGGGTTTTCCCGGCCGCGGTGGGGCCTAGAACGGCCGTGCGGGTGCCCGGCCGAAGGGTGAGGGAGACGTTGCCCAGGGCCAGCCGCTCGCCGTAGCTGAGGCTGAGGCCGGTGGCCTCCAGGTGGCCGCTCAGGGGGGCCGTCAGGCCTCCGTCGGCCGCTGGTTCGGGGGCGTCCAACACCTGGGTCAAGCGCTCGAAGGCGGCCGAAGCCTGGGCGATCATGCCATTCATGAATCCGATCACAAAGATGGGGAAGATGACCAGGGCCAGATATCCATAAAAGGTGGCCAGGTCGCCCACGCTCATCGATCCTCCGATAACGTAGCGGCCTCCCAAAGCCAGAATCACCACCGAAGCCAGTTGGGCGGTGATGTTGATTACCGGGATGAGCAGAGCAAAGTGGTGCAGGATCTTCATTCCCAAGGCGCGGGCCAACTGATTGCTGTCCGCAAAACGAACCCCTTCGCTGGGTCCCCCGTGAAGCACCCGGACCAGGGCCGCTCCCGCCACGCTCTCGTGGATCACTTTGTTGAGCCGGTCGATGACCTGGCGAGTCTGGCGAAAAATGGGTCGCAGTCGACTCAAGACCAGCCCAAAAGCCAGACCGATCAGGGGCACCACCGAGAGTACAGCCAGCCCCAGGCGCCAGTTAAGATGGAGCAGCATGAGGGTGGCCCCCGTCAAAATCATGAGCGAGGAGAGCAGGCCCACAATGACGTCGGCGACATAAGTTTTCACTGCATCCACATCGGAGGTCAGATTGGTGAGCAGGCGCGAAGGTTCGCTGCGCACAACAAAGGCATAGTTCTGCTGAGAAATCTTGTGGGCCAGGCGCTGGCGCAAATCGCGAGCCACTCGCTCGGAGGTGTAGATCTGCATGACGCTTTGCAGAGCCGTGAAAAGGAAGATTACCATAGAGACGGCCGCAAATTGGCGGGCGATGTCAATGGGGGTCGATCCGCTCAAGGCAAACTGATTGATCCCCAGCCCAACCAGTCGGGGCAGAATCAAGCTTGCGCCGTTGCTGATCAGGGAGAAAGCCACCAGCAGGCTCACCAGCCCCCGATAGGGCCTGAGCAAACTGAGCAGCCCCGGGCGTTTCTTCATAAGTGGGCTGGCCTTCCCCTCAGGGCAGGCGCCCCCTTCTTGGCGGCTCTAATCCAAAAACCACAAGGGGACACCACTGGGATTGGTGGGGAAAAGCAGGTCGGCCCCTGGCCCGTCGCAAGTTCGGCCCGGGAAGGTCTCGTCGCAGTAGCCATAGTGAAACACCAACGGTGAACTCTCGCCGCGATGGTAGTTGTAGGCGTGTTGGGCCACTTCGGCTTCGTAGGTGGTCACCCGCTCGTGCTGGCGCAAGTGGGCGGCCCAACTCTCCTCCAGGTAGACCTCGCGGAATAGGGTGGGGTTGGCCAGATCTACATACAGTCCCCAGCGCAACACGCCGTTGCGGTAGCGGATGCGGCGAATCTTCTCCATGGCCTGGATGAAGTTGGCCGAGTCCTGGGTGGCGATGTCGTATTCTACAGCCACCATAATCGGTCCGTGTTTGAGTGGAACTTCCAGGGCGATGTCGGGGTCGGGCCAGTGGTGGGAAGGTTCGTGGTCAAAGGTTTCGCCAGTGCGTAGCGGGGCCAGCCAGGCGGTCACCGTGCCCACCAGCAATAGACCGGCACTGGCCAACAGGCACTGACGAATGCCTAAGCCCCGGGCCAAATAGCCCCAGAAAAGGCTGCCCGAACTGGCGGCCCCGAAAAAGGTCAACAGGTAGACCGACATGGCCCGAGCCCTGACCCAGGCCGGGGAGACCGATTGGGCGGCCAGGTGAAAACTGGACAACAGGCAGATCGAACAGCCGCCGCCCCAGAGCATGGCCAGGAACGGTATATAGTAGTGGGTGGCGGTGGCCAGGGTCAGCAAGAACGGAATGTAGGCAAGCCAGGCGCGACTTACGATCTGATTCACTTCCAGGCGCACCCGCAGCCGAGGAAGCAAGGTGGTGGCCGAGACAATCGCTCCCACCCCGAAGAGCACCAGCATTGCGCCATACTCGCGCGCTCCATAGGCATACTCTTGTTTGCAGAGCAGGGGCAGCACGGCCCAAAGAGCACTGCTGGTGAATATGAAGACCCCCGCCCGCCACAGCACCAGCAGCATCACCGGTGAGTGGCGTACGTGCTGGACCCCCACTCTCATGGCCGATAAGAAGCGCTCGGCCGGCAGGTTTTCTCCCCTCGGATTGCGTTTCCAGACCAGCAGCACGAAGACCACGGCCAGGAATGAAACGGCGTTGAGCAAGAAGGCGGCTCCCGGACCCAGCCACACCACAACCAGTCCACCCAGGCCCGGACCGATGGCGCGCGCGCAGTTGATGGCCAGACCATTCAGGGTTACGGCCGCCGGTAGGGCTTCTTTGGGGACAATCTCGGGGGTAATGGCGTGCCATCCAGGCGAATTGAGGGCTGTGCCCACGGCCAGATAGAAAGTGCAAAGGAGCAGTAGCCAGGGCGTCATTTGCTGGGTCATGGTCAGCGCGGCCATCACGGCTGCCGCCACCATCATCCAGGTCTGGGTTGCCAGCAGCAGTCGCCTTCTATCCAGCACATCGGCCAGTGCGCCAGCCGGCAGGGCCAACAAAAACATGGGCAGAGTGGTGGCTCCCTGTACCAGCGACACCATCAGGGGGTCGGGGGCCAGGGTGGTCATCAGCCAGGCGTTGGCCACTTCTTGCATCCAGGTGCCGACATTGGAGACCAGGGTGGCGATCCAGAGCATGCGGAAGAGGGGAATGCGCAGCGGACTTTCTTGCATTACAAACAACTATGTCCGATTGGAACGGGAGCTTCCTGCAGCAAGCGTATACTCTTGGTAGTCTCGAAAGGGCGCACTACTCCGGGAGGGCTTCCATGGTCCATCTTTTGAACATCCTGCGCCACGGACTTTTTTGTCTGTTGGCCGGTTCGGTCTTGATCGACCTCAGTCTGATTGGCTTTGCTGCCAGCGTGGTCAGCATATTTTACGTGCCCGACAAAACCATGGCCATGCTGGGCACGTCGGCCATCTGCTTGATGGTCGGGGCCCTGGTGGGTTGTTTGGGGATGCTGATGTCGCTGGCTGTGCCGGATTCGTCGGCGCGCCTCAAGGTGGGTGTCGCGGTTTTGTGCGAATTGGGCGGGGTGGTCACCCAGTTGGCTGGTGGCCCCTTTCTTCTGCGTCAGATTCTGTTTGTACTGGGCTGGCTCATGTTCTTGAAGTTCCTCGAGTCGGTGGCCGACAGTGTCAACAGCGATCGCTCCAACGACGCCATTCGGGCCATCTTTTACGTAGCCGGTTTCAACACGTTTATCGTCTGGATGATTCTGATCGCCTGGCCTATGATCGGGGGCCTGATTTTCATCGGCATCTGGTTGTTGGACGCCTGTCTCTACGGCTACCTTCTCTATTCGCTGGTAGTTGATTTGGGGGTCTACATCGAGAATGTCCGCTCCGGTCGTATCGACCCCAGCGCCAAGGGCAAAGCTGGACCCACTCTCTTTAATCGGGTTTCTTCGGTGGCGGCGCCGCCGGCGGAGGAACCCACCGGTTCGGCTCCGGAAGGCTGGAAAGTGTGCCGCATCCCCAAAACATTGCCGCCACTGCACAACGCGGTGAAGGATGGCGATCACAACAAGATTACGGCCGAACTGCGCGGCGGGGCCGACCTGCACGAAAAAGCCAGGAATGACCTGACCCCTTTGCACATCGCCACCATCGGCGGGGTCATGGATGTGGTGGACCGACTGATCCGCGACGGTGCCCGGGTGGACGAGCCGGCTGCCCACGGCCTCACCTCTTTGTTTATGGCCGTCCAGGCCTGTCATCTTAACCTGGTGGGTTTTCTGGTTTCCAAAGGGGGACACCTTGAGCACGCCAATCAGGAGGGCCTCACGCCTTTGCACTGGGCCTGTTGCGCCCCCCACGAGCGGCTCAAGGGTTCGGCTCGAGTGAAAATGGTGGAGACTTTACTTGCTCGAGGGGCCAGTCTGCAGGCCGTTGACCAGGCCGGCCGCACCCCGCGCGCGCTGGCCGAGGCTCAAGGCCTTAAAACCGTGGTCCAGGCCATCGACCGCTTCTTGGGAGTGATCCCTGTTGCTGCTGCTTCCCTGCATCCGCAAGTGATGGAGCCGGTTCTTCAGGAGGAAGCCCCCCCGCTCAAGCCCCGCTTTCAGTTGGAGGGCGCCGAGATGGCCACCCTTCCTGAGGAACTTCCTGCGTTGCACAGCGCCGCCAAACTGGGTGACACCGACAAAGTCAGCTGGCATCTCCAGTCAGGGGCTAAAGTGGACTGCAAGGCCAGCAACGGCCTGACGGCCCTGCATGTCGCCGCGATTTCGGGGGTCATGGCAGTGGCTGACATGCTGTTAAAGCGGGGCGCGGTCGTGGACGCTACCTCGGATGGCGGACTGACCGCCCTTTACTTTGCCATTCAAGCCAACAATGTCGGCATGGTGGGCTTGCTCTTGACGCGCAAGGCCAATATCAATCATCAAAACGAGCAGGGGCGAACCCCCCTACATTGGGCCTGCGCCTTGTCCACTCCCAAGCTGGAAGGTCAGGCCCGGACGAAGATGGTGCAATTGCTGCTCTCCAAGGGAGCCGACCTGGAAGTGGTCGATCAGGGCGGAAAAACGCCCAGGGCCCTGGCTCAATCGGCCGGTAACCTGGATGTGGTTGCGGCTATCGACCGTTTCATGGCTCCAGACACGCCTGCCGCTCGTCCCGCCGAGGATGACGATGACTAAAATTGTAACAAAATGTTGAGAAAACATGCTTTCATTCTAGCTCCTCTTCGGTGATAATAGCTTAATAAATATACATGCAGAGCAAGTTGAGGGAGGATCCTGGTAGTGGCTAGTAGCGGCATTAACTTATTCAACGATGGCAATTTTCGTATCGGCATTGGTGATGCCAATCGCGACGGCAAGCTCGATTTGGACTTCGGAATTCGCGGCCAACAGTGGGGCAACAGTCCTTGGGGCGGCGGCAGTCAGGGCTTTGAGATCGGTGTAAACACTCAGCGCGGCGGCTACGTCGGTGCCGACCAGTCCTCCTGGAACGGCTACGGGTCCCAGTCCAGCTACGGTCGCGTTTTTGCCGACGGTGGCTTTGAGAATGGCAGCGCTGGCGGCGATGTCTTTGGCAACTGGGGAGCTACTCATACCAATTCGGGCCCCAACGGCTATTACGCCGGCAACGCGGGCGGCAATGTCTACAGCGGTCAGTATTACGGAAATCAGGTCGCTTCCAACGGCTGGGGTTACTCCAGCGATAGTGTCGCTGGCAATAGTTGGAGCGGTGCCCAGGTCGGCACCCACAGCCAGGGCAATTACTACGGTGGCGGAGCCTCCTGGAACAGCTACAATCCTGGCTTTGTGCCCAACTATGGTGGTGGTCACTATCAAAGCGGTGGTTGCGGTTGCGCGGGCCGGTTCTTAGGCTACTAATCGACTAGAAGACCGATGGATCGAGACCCTCACGAGGAGGCCGGGGCGGTATCGCCTGACGGGCCTCCCTCGCTTCCTGCCAGGTCTGCGGAGCGGGCCGAGTCCCCCTCTTTAAGTATGTTGCGGAGTGTATGGGACGCTTATGTCCACGGGGAAGCCACGCCCGAGGACGTACTGGGCGTCTTGGATACCGTTACCGGCTTCATCAACTTTGAGCTTGAAACGTTGCGCCAGCAGGCCCTGAAGGGCATCTCTGATCCGGAAAGCCCCACCTTCCAGAAGATCGTTGGGGCCTTTGAGTTGCACTTGGAGGCCATCGACCGGATGGCTGAGGAGTTTCCCGACGAGTCGGACTCGGAGGATGATCTGGGAGAGGCCTTTTTAGAGGGCTTTGGGCTGGCTCAGAAAGCCACCCAGCAACTCATAGAGGCGCACGCGCAGACCATGGAGCACATCCAGGCCATGGCCACTGTGGGTTGCATCTTTTGCAGTCATGCCAATGCGCGCGAAAGTCAGCGCTGCGCCAGGTGCGGCCGCCCCTTGCCGGGAGGGCCGGCGGGCAGTTCCTTTACGCTGGTGAATCAAGAGGGTTTAGAGGCGGGTCCTCCGGTAGGGGAGGTCACCCAAAACTATGCGATGGTGGCTGAGGCCGTGGAAAATTGGCGCAACGGCTCGATTCAGACCGAGGAACTGCTGACCACCCTGGAAGATGTGGAGCAACGACTGGCCTGTCACCGGGACGAGAGCCAACAATACTACGATGAGATCAAGCAGGCTCCACCCCAGGCCCAGGCAGCCTTGAGTGAGGCTGTGGCTATGACCGAAGAGGGTCTAATCCAGAGCCTGGCGGCCATCGAGAAGATGAAGTTAGCCTTTGACAAAGAGGACGACAGCTATCTCGAAAGCGGACTGCACGAATTTGAAAAAGCCTCCAACCTCATGGTGCAGGCCTATCACGCCTCGCGGGAAGCCGCCTGCAAAGCTCGTTAGTCTATTCTATGGGCACCAACGCCGCCGGGGGCCTGGGCTTTCCTCGCAAGACAATTCCCGCCTGCAGATAGCGAGTTCCGTCTCCCTCTACATCGTGCCAACGGCTTAGAAATTCTGCTCGCAGTATCTGGCCACGACTGCCCAGCAAGGACGGATCCTCGAAATAGACCCGTTCCTTGTCTACACCGATCACCACCAGGTAGTGGCCGTCGTCCCAGTCCTCCGACCATGGTTGGGAACCGTCACGCCAGGCCTGAGCACAGACAATCGTAGGGAATCCTTCTCTCACCAGTTGCTGCAGTTCATCGATCTGCATCGACTGACGTAGATCGGCGAGCAGTCCATAGTCCCGTGCTACGCGCACAATAGCCTGAGGACTGGTGCCTTGCGCCGGAACGCTCCCCAACTCTCGCATCAGTTGGTCCTCGCGTACTTCGCGGCCGTAATAGGCCAGTACTGCCTGCAGGGCGGCGGCGCCGCACGAGTAGTCGGTGCTCTGGCGCGTATCGGGCACCGGCAATAGAGTTTGCCCCCAGGCACGTGCGCAGAGCAGTGAGCCGAACAGGAAAATTTGGAATATGGACACTCGATGGAGTATACATAACGTTCACATCTTGGCAAAGTCCTCAGGCGTGGGTGTGGGATATACACTAAGCAATGATTACCGCGCTCGCTCCTCGCTCTCAGGTGGTTACCGAAATCGCCCCCTCCAACGACCCATGGCAGGCCAGTTGGTATTCGTGGCACGAGTCCGAAGCGCCTGACAGAGAAGCTCAGCAACGTCAACAACAACGGCAGCATTCCGAACCCGACCTGTCTCAGGGCTGCAGCAATTTTCGCACCTTACTCTCGGCCGAAGCGCTGGGGGATGTTTGGGAAAGCCTGTTGGGACAAACCTCCTCGCAAGAGTATGTGATCGAGAGTTGGACGAAGCTGCTACACCTCAACTGATCCCGGGAAGGCCAGTACCGGGCAGGGGGCGTTGCGAGCCACTTTCTCGGTCACGCTGCCCAGCCAAAACCTCCGGAAACCGCTGCGACCGTGGGTGGACATGGCGATGAGATCCACCTGGTGCTCCCTGGCGTAGGCCAGAATTGATTCGGCGGCCTCACCGTCCACCACCGAAACTTTCAGGTCGACCCCCTCCAGCACAATCTGGCGTAACTCCCGTTCCAGGCCGGCAAAATACTCTTGAACCACTTCCGACTCGATCTCCACGGCGGAGCTATAGAGGGTGGCACCGCTGCTGCGCAAAATGGTGACCTGCCCACCGCCGGCCAGATAGGGCGAGACCCTTTCTACTACCGCTTTGGAGGCTTCCGAGCCGTCGACCGGCACCAATATGTGCTGAAAAGCGGCGGTGGCGGGGATGGACGGGGGACGCAGCAGCAGCACCGGACAGCGGGCCTGACGCAAAACTCCTTCGGCCACGCTGCCCAGCAGCCATCGAGTAGGACCTGAGCGACCGTGGGAGGCCATCACGATCAACTGGCAGTCTTTGCGAGCAGCCGTCTCTACGATCTGCTCACGAGGGGCGCCCAACTCCCACTGGATTTTGACCGCATCGGCGGGGAACTGTTTCGCCACGCTGTCCAGATATTGTTCAGCGGCATTGACCGCTTTTTCTTGAACGCTCAGGGCTATTCCCAGTTGCAGAGCGGGAGTGGTGGCTGTAAACGGGTCAATGGCCCGCAGCAAGAGCACCTCGGCCTGCCAGCGCCGGGCCAGTTCGGCCACCCATGGTAGGATCGCCTCCGACAACTCGCTGCCATCCAATGGGAGTAATATTTTCATGCAAACCTCCAGATCTGCCCGTAGTCTAAACGATGCCGCCAATGATCTGGATCAGGGGGCGCTGTCCAGGTAGTGGAGGTAAAAGGTCCAGGCCTTGGTGTTTCTGGTATTGCCCCAAGACAGATGGATGGGACGGTCGTAGACCGCTTTGATGCGATCTGAGCGCAGGGGGTAGCTCACCGTGATCAGGCGTGTGCCTGGACGACATTGGGGCAGATTGGCACTGAGCTGCAGGGCCAGCCATTCGGATACGGCCGTAGCACAACAGTAGATCACCGAAAAGGGCTCCAGATCTGTTTTCAGCATATCTTGCTCGTGGAACTCGGCGTTGGCTACTCCCAATACGTTACTGGCTGCGCGTGCAAATTGGATGGACGCGCATGCCAGATCCACTCCCGTGGAGCGGTGTGCCCGCTGGGCCGCCAGCAGAGCAACGGCACCGCAACCGCAACCAAGATCCACAAAATCTTCTTCGGCCTTCAGGTGGGCCCAGTCAAATATCTCTGTCGCCACTTGTAGGGGAGTTTCGCCGTAGGAAAGGGCCTGGATGCCCGGGTGCATGGGCTGGTCGGCGAAGTAGGTGGGCAGCACCTCCTCGATGATCGACATCTCCGCCTGAGTGTGCGTATTGTGGCTGGCGTAGTAGCGACTCAAGACCTGCACAAATGGTTCATCGTGAGACGAAACGACCACGTCAGGACAATACTCGCGGGACGAACAGAATCCTCTCCGTTGGCTTAACTTTCAAGAACGGGCTTGAGTCAGCCTCTCCCAAAGCTGCTGCTCTTGCTCTCCTTGAGGGTGGGGCCAGTGGCTGCGCAGGTCGGCGGCGATTTGCTGCAACTGTTGACCATCCATATCCTGTTGGGCGGCCTGCCATGACGCAGACGGGTGGGGGAGGGGTTCTCGATAGCCTTTCTGCCAGATCCAGGCCAGTTTTTGTCCAACCTGACCGCGACCATGGATGAACAGGTCGGGGCAGGCGCGGATTTTGTCCCAATCTTCGATGAGGGTCGCGTGAGTTTCGGCAAAGTCTTCGGCCGCGTTGGTGCCGGCATAAGCCGAGACGCTGTCGCCCTGACCAAAGGGACTGTCTGACTGGCTGGACCGAAAAAAGGTCGTTCCACCGGAGAGTATGTGGTCGAGTTCGTGGCCGAGTTCGTGGAACAGGGCGGTGCGGGTGGCATTCAGATCCTGAGCGGTGGCGTTCAGCAATCCCACCTGACCGCGACCATGGGCCAATCCGTCGACCAACCTGGCTTCCCCGTGAGCGTCGACGCTTTCTGCCAGAAATGGGCGAAGGTAGATCTCCTTCACCAGGTGCAAGGCCTTGCTGTCGGTTTTACGCACGATCTCCTGAAGGGCCATCTCGACGTTCGCAACCTGGTGATCGCTCAAGGGACCGTGTAGCGGTAACCCGTATCCTTGCAGGCCGCTGTCCAGAGTGACCGACGGGCCTGCGCTGCGAGCCGCCACCACCTGATCGGCGCATTCCCCCAGGGTGCGTAGCCGGCCGGTTTGTTTCCAGCAATGAAAGTCATCCAAGATGTGCATTACGGCCGGACTCAGACCGGCGTTACCTAACCCTGCCAACGAGGCCAGAGCGCCAACATATAGGGAGTTCTCGGCCCTCCGGTCAGCCTTGACCAACTCGGACGGAGCTGCCAACAGCGATTTCTCAAAGAGGGCCAAACCGGTTAACTCGACTTCGCTGGAGATAGGGTGGCTCAGTCGTAAGCGGGCAGCCTGACGCCAGGGGTCGGCCGGGTGTGTTGACCCCATTTGGACGGTGTCGAGCACTTCGGCCAGCACAGGCAGGACCGGAGGGGCGCTGGTTCGTGAGACCTTGATGGGTTGGATTTGCACGGATACACTTTAGCCTGGCTGGCTGAATATTGTCTGATTCACAGGTGTCGGCGGGTGGCTCGGCCAATTTGTGGCCAGCATGGGGCGCCTTTCCGAACTTGAGCAGTTTCTTCAACAGCAGGTCGATGAAGGCCAGCGAGACTCGTCCGGGCAGTTTACGCTGTCGCGCGACAAAGCCTTGGAAAAGCTGGCCGCTTTTCAGCTCCCTCGGGCCAGTGCCTGGGTGCTCAAGGTGGTCCAGGGCGTGGTGGCCAGCCAGGCTCCCTCCCTGACTATCAAGCAGACGTCCACCGACACCGAGTTCTATTTCGATCCCGCCCAGGCCTGGACCCTGGCCATGATCGAAGCGGCGTTCTATGATCCCGAAAGCAGTGATAGCCTGGCGCTGGACTACTTGAAACGTGGCCTCTGGGCTGTTTCTCTCAATGAGATGCGCCCTTTCCGACTGGCCCTGCCCAACCATCCTGAGGCCCTGGTGTGGACGGGTCAGGAGTTTCGGCGAGCGGCCGGCCAGTCGCCCGATAGTGTCTCGCTGATGGTCTCTCATCGCACCCTCTTCGAAGGCAAAGGAATCATTTTGTTGCGGTCGTTTGAAGCCGCCCGTGTCAACGCTCAGATCCTCGAAGAATTGACTCAGTTCGCCTATGTCTGCTCGATCCCGCTGACCGTCGACCGGCGCCGAATCGATGCCCTGCAGGCCTGCCCCAGCCATGGGCAGAGCGCCTCCTCTTATCCCATCCGGTTGGGCTTTGCCAAAGCGGACCTGCCCAATCTGACCATTCCGCCGGGCTCGCTGAGCGGATATATTCCCAAAGAGGCCGGCGACAGTCGAATGGCCCGCGTTTTTCAGTCGCAGGTCACCATTCCCAGCCTGATCTCGGTGGGGCTGTTGCTAACCGCGCACGTGGCTCGCGTAAAGGAAGGCCGAACCACCGTGTGGCGTTGCCAGAAGCGCGACAGTTGCATCTATTGGGTGCTGGACGGAGTGGTTGTCGCCCGCGAGGCTCTCCTGTTGCCCGACTTTTCGGTCTCCTGTGCCGTTTTCGCCTCGGCCCAGGGGCTGCGCACCGATTTGACCGGCTTTAACCTGGCTCGCGACGAGGTTCGCAGCGCGCGTCGCCGCAAAATTTGCGCCGCGGCCGGGCAGTTGATCCGGGATTCCTCCCTTTCGCTGGAGGCCCTGATTTCTGGCGGTAAGAGCGGATCCTACGTTTTGGGCACCTTGCTGCTGGCCAGCGGGACTATGCTGGCCTTCGCCTCGCCTTTCCACGGAGTGGCTCTGGTGGGGGGTGGGCTCTACACGGTCGCTACCGCCGGTAGCACCGAAAGAGCCCTGGAGGTCGAGTTGAAACTGGAACTCGAGCGTCTGCGCGAACTATGGAATACGGCCTAATTTGAGCACGTTTCGCTGAGGTTCAAAGGGCTTGCCAGCGGGCGGCGCGATGGCCACCACGCGGGCCTGCGAATCGAGCGGGTTGATCTGAATCAGTCGGCCACCGCACTGGCTGCGAAACAGCGAGTCGATGACTTTGCGATGGCCAACCAGCCAGGGGCGGGTGCTGGATACCTGAAAGCGGCGGCAGTTTTCCAGAAAGGCCTGTTCTTCGCTTCCTCCAGGCGCCCAGCGGGTGTTGTCCGACCAGCAGCAGGCGCGGAAGGCCCGCGGCGAGCGCTGCTGGACTTCCTGCAGGGTGATAGGCGCTTCGGGGGAGGCGTGGGAGGCCACAAAGCTTCCTCCTCTGGCCAGCAACGGCATGGATTGCTCGCAGGCATGCCATTGCCTGAGAAAATCTCCGCCCATGCGAGTGGACACCCAATTCTTGACCAGATTGGATTCGCCGACGCGGGTAAACTTGGCGTAGGGGGACAGTGGATCCATGTCCTCGTGGTTGCCGCGCACAAAGTAGAAATTCTTGGGGTAGGCGACTTTGAGGTCCATCACCATCTTGAGCAAACCGAGGCTCTCCACCATTTCGGCTTGCAGGGCCGGGGAAGGAACGCCCTGCAGGAAATCCTGTTCGGCCTGCAGCCAGCGCCCCTGGGCTCGCTGTTCGGCGTGCATTCCGTCGCCCAGGCAGAGCAAGTTGACCCGGCCTTGCTGCAGCAAGGCCAGCACGGTCGAGCCTTGCAGCGGCATCTCCAGGGCGGCCAGCAGGTAGTCGCGCTGGGCGTGCAGGTCGGGAAGGATGACGGTGGAGAGTTGAGCGGGCAACTCTACGGCCCCCCCCTGTTGGTTGAAGATTTTGCGACTGGCGGCTGCCGATTTAAGGTAACTCTCGGCTTTCTCCAGCTTCAAACTGGCTGCCCTTAGGCGTAATTGAGCCAAAGACGGCTCGGGCCTGGCCGCCGCCGCCAGGGCCAGTAGCCAGAACCACAGGACGAACCATCGCATCAGAGGTGCGATTCAGGTCCCTCCCGCTGCCTTGTAGGTGGCCCAGGATGCGGCCAGAGCCTGTTGACGCCAATCCAGCCAGTTTAATTCGCCAAGCCCGTCCCAGGCTTTGGGGTCTGGGACCCCGGAGGAAAGTCCCGAAAGGGCGGGACCGCATACCTGGTTACATCCACACAAAGGGTCCATGGCACATCCTCCTGAGGCGGCCCTTCGACGGGCCGTGATGTTACCTTCCTTGAATAGGTTGTGGATTATTCGTCCAACTGGTTAGACCAGCTCTCATAGTGGTCGGCCGTTTTGGGGTCGTCCAGCTTACGGCAGAGTGCGGCCAGGCGGCGCAGCATCAGTCCCAATTGGCGAGATCGGCTGCCCCACAGGGCCTGGCGCCGGCGCAGCAAGTCAGCCAGGGCGCGGGCGGCCTCCTTGGTGTTGCCCAATTGGGCGTCGGCAGTGGCCAGGTGTTCCAGCGCCTTCATGGCCCACTCTGGAATGTCGGGGTCGGTGCGCAGGCTGGCCACCGACTTCTCCAGGTGAAGACGCGCTTCGTGGACCCGACCCACCTCCAGCAGGCTATGCCCAAACTGGGCGCGGATGGCCGGAGATCGGGCCGGATTGACGGTCAGATAGGGGCCCAGGCAGGTGGTGGCAATCTCGTAACGGCCGGCTTCATAGGCCATTTCCCCACAGCGATACAGGATTTGCGTGGTCTTGTGATTTTGCGCCCCACGAATGGCCAGACTGGCGCGCGTGGCCTCCCATAACTCTTCCAAGGATTGGTCGGGTTCGGGCCGGCTACCCAGGTCGAGATCGACGTTGCGAGTGGAATCGCGCAGTAGATCCAGACGGTAGTGGTCGAGGCTGGTCTGAGATGGGGTCCAGCCCACGGCCACGAGCCTCTTTTGCAACTCCATGGCCAGTGCAAAGGCGGAGGCGCGGGCGCTGGCTTCGATAGCGTAGATGACCAGCGGGCGCAAGACGGTCATCTGGGCCTGGCTAAACTGGCCTGGCTGCAGCACCTGCTCCAGCAGCCCATCGATCGCTTGCAAGAAGGATTGCCGGAGAAATTCGCAGACCTTTGCGTAGCGCTCGTTCTCTATGAGTCGACCCAGCGAGAGGTCTTTGTCCAGGTGATCACAGGCCACCCACATCTGGATGGGCAGTTCCCCTCGCAGAGCCTGCCAGGGCATCGATTTTTGATAGGTCCTACCCAGAAAAATCCAGCGGCAGACGGGCTCGACGGGCCCCCCTACCCAGATGCAGGCGTACACTGGTGCCGGTCTCGTCAGCGTTTCCATCACCACGGCTGCGGCTACTTGTAAGTGCCGCCCGGGCCCGCTTTCGGCAGGGCAGATCTGCACCACCAGACAGTCGGCGTGAGCTTGCAATGTGGCCGAAATTTTTTGCCCCTGGACGTGCACGGCAATCGGGCAACAGGCAAAGTGTTCCCTGACAGCCTCTCTCTCCAGGTTGGGGTCGGCGCGACGCTTGATAGTGCAGATCGTTTCCCGTTTGTCTTCGCCTGGCCAGGGCTGGCAAATAAAGGCATTGTTGTCGTACTCGCCCTGAAAGCCATCGCTGCTGCGCAAATGTATGCGCGCCCCGGCATAGCCCAGGGCCGAATTGATACCGATGGCCAGTTCGCGCAGGGCCGGACTGCGCTGGGAGGAAAACAGCCCCTCCAATGGATTGGCCAGGACGTTCTCAGGCACGGTCAACCCCTCGGCGCGCAATTCTAGCTGGTCTTTTTGGGAGTCCAGCCAGATGCTACGCGCTCCCATGCCTACCAAAAAGCTCACCAGACACAGGACATAGTGGTGTGTCTCGGCCAACTGGCAGTCGCGCAACAGTTCGCGGGCCCGGCGAGGATCCAGCGTAAAGCGCCCGCTGGAGTCGTGTGCTCCCTGCTGCTGCAGATGTTCTAGAAAGTGGTCGATCGATTGGGTCAGCGGGATTTACCCTCCTGTGCCAGAACATTCTACCTTGCGGAGGAGATTTCATTGAGCCACTGCCCCACCTGTAGAAAGCCTTGCCGGCCGGACTTTTGTGACGACTGTTTTACAATGCTCCAGCCGGCGCCGCGTGGCCGATTCTCAGGTTTGCTGGCTCAGGATGTAGTGGCCCCCAAAGCGTCGCTGCCCGGCGCCGCCTCTGACTTGCTGGAGATTACGTATCAGCCCAGCAGTTGGCGTACTCGCGTGTTGATTCCCCATCTGAAGCGAGGTCTGGTGGGGGTGGCCCTGCTGGTTCTCTTGGGCACAGGTTTTCTGGCCTATCGCTCACATCAGCAGTCGTTGGACCGCCAGCTGGCCTTGAGTCATCTGACGCAATCGGGTCTGGCACTGGAGAAACACGACCTGTTGCTGGCGACCAGCGAGGCCGAATCGGCTGTGGCTGCGGCCAGGCGCTCGGGCGACTCGGCAGTGTTGATGGAGGCCCATGGGAGCGCGGCAGAGTTGGCGGCCCGGCGCCTTCAGTGGCAGTCGGCCGTCAGCCATTATCAGGCCGTGGTCGATCTGGGGGGCGTCGAGGGGCTCCCCAAGTTGAGCGAGGCTCGCCAGAAGTTGCGCAAGCAGCAAAGGGCCGAGGCTACCGCAAAGTTGGCCCAGGCCCGCCAGTTCATAGCCCGCCGAGATTATGCCGAGGCACTCAAGTGCACGGCCGCAGCCGATCAACTCTACCTGGATAACCAGGGCACGGCCCGGCAGTTGGCCGAGAGTCATTATCTCAACGGCCTGGTCTTTGATCGCCTGGGACTGCCCCAGGACGCTCTTCAACATGGGCGCGCTGCCCTGGCCTGCGACCCCCATCACCTCAAGGCTTTACGGTTGGTCGCCAAATTGACGGCGCCCCCACCCAGGCCCAAGGAGCCAGTCCGTGTGCCCGTAATTTCTCCCCCGGCCGCACAGGCACCCGTGCCGGAAGTCATCTCTCCTCGCCTGGGTAGCGGATCCAGCTATCCTACCTATCAGAAGCCCGACGAGGACGAAGACGAGCATTCCTCCCCCTCCGACACACGCCCTTTGGGACTGTCCCGGAGTCGCTCCTCGTCCAGTTACAGGCGCTCAACCCGGTCTGGCAATCCCGGCTATCCCACTTATCAGCCTCCTAAGAAACGCGCGAACGAGCATTCAGCGGCGACCGGAACGCAAAAGGTAAACGACTAACAGCGCCAAGGTGACCGCCAGCCCCACTCGACCCAACAGGATGGCCCAATCGCCATAGTATTCGTTGTCCTTCAATAGCCGCAGGCGCCCCAGCACGAAGTTCCAGTCGTGGTCCTCGTGGCCGGGCAGGACCAGGGTCATTTTGCGGGCGTCGCGCAGGAGGTGTCCCTGGCCCACCAGTGAGCCAAAGAAACCCAATGCGCAGGTGAGGCCCAAAAACCAGGCGCGTTTTCCCGACCAGTATAAGCCGAAAATTGAAGCCACGATGAGTGGCATTGCCAGGCCCAGGAGGGTGGCACCTACCCCTCCAAAGGGTAGGCCCAGTAGATGGCCCATACCATGGAAGGGGAGACCTAGATACTCGAATACACCCATAAAATCGAGTTTGAACAGGTAAGGGGCGGCCAGGAAGGCCAGCAGGCAGAAGGTGATCCAGCGCAGGCCCGCAGAAACGTCGGGTTGAGCTTCGACCCGTTCCACCGTTTCGAGGGGTAGCGGGTGCGCGGAGCCCAGGTAGCAGGTGTCGGTGACCTGGAAATGCGGGGCCACCGAATCCTCGGGGGCATCTTGGGGGGCGGGGCAGCCGCTGGCGACGGCGTCCAGGGCCGCGCGCACCTCTTTGCAACTGCGGTAACGAGAGTCTTTCTTGAGACTCAGCATGCGCAGGACCACGGCTTCCAGGTGTGGACAGACGTCGGGGTTGGAGAGCCGAATTGAGACCAGGGGTAGGCCCGAAGCCACGCGGTTCACCGGGCTTTCAGGCACGCGCCGGGCCAGCATCGAGTAGAGGGTGGCACCCAGCGCGTAGATGTCGGAGCGTTCGTCGGTACCGCCCTCTTCCCCGTACTGCTCCAGGGGGGCGTAACCGGTGGAGCCGACCCCTTTCAGGAAGGTGGTGGTCTCTTCGCCCTCTACCCGCAGGCGCGCGATGCCGAAGTCGATCAGGCGCACGCGCTCGTGGGCGTCGATCATGATATTGCTGGGCTTTAAATCTCGGAACAGGATGGGTGGATGGTGGCCGTGCAAGGTCTCCAGTACCGACAGGAGTTGACGGGTCCAGTCCAGCGCCTGGGGAATGCTGATGGCGGGCTTGCGGCGTAACAGGATGGCCAGGGTTACTCCATCGACATACTCCATGGCCAGGTAGTAGCGGTCGTTTTCACGGAAAAACTCGACTACGGGCACCAATACCGGGTGCCGCAGGTCGGAGAGGAGGGCCGCTTCGCGCCGAAACTGGCGCACCGCTCCTTCGGGCTGACCGGTGGCCGTCAGTTCCTTCAGGGCCAACTTGGCGCCGCCATTCACAGTAACGCCTAGATAGACCGTGCCCATTCCACCCTGGCCCAAAATGGACAGAATTCGGTAACGGCCCTGCACGATAGTCCCGACCTCCAGGCTGCCCTGCTTCATTCTGGGGAGTTGGCTAACCGACAGCAATTTCCCCGCAGGCTTTTGCGGCATTCCGGAAGTGCAGGAAGAAGGCGCGCGGTCTCACCCTTTAGCCTTCCGCCAGCGGGGAGGAGCCACCTGGCTTTGAAGGGAAGCATCGGCGCTATGGACTTCCTCAAAAAGCTTACCGCCCCCGGCCTTCAGGTCACCGGATATGGACAGGGAATTGTCCATTTTAAATGCAGCAAAACCCTCAAGTCAGGCGCCACCGTCGACGGAGTGGCCAGTTTGCCGGGAGGAGTGCGCTGCGATTTGACCGTCACTGTTGAGCAGGCGATGCAGGGCACCTACACGGCCAAAGTTACTGGCCCGCCCACCTCACTCACTCTGCTGGAAAAGGTGTTTTTGCCCCGCGGCGACTCCCAGAAAGCGCAGATGTACTACAAGCCCAACGAAGACGACATGACCCGACACGCCCGCACATACGCCATGCGTAGTCGGGATTTTCACAATTTCAAGGGAGCTACCGCCGAGTTGTCACGGGCGGGCGCGCTGGTGATGTTGACCGGACCCATCCAGCAAAACAAAGAAATTGCGGTGCAGATCGACCTGGATGACAACGATCTGCAACCCATAGGCGTGGAAGCTTCGGTGGATTGGTGTACCCAGCGTGACGAGAAGACCTGGATTGCCAGTCTGACCTTTAAGCCGCTCTCCCCCGAGACCGATACCATTTTGAACGCTTTCCTGGAAGAACTGAAGCACCGAGCCCCCGGATCCAGACCCCCCCAACAGTAAGTCGTGGACTCCCAACGCAAGCGATCTCCAGAGTCGTTTCAGTTGCTGGACAAGCTGGGCGAGGGGGGCATGGGCCAGGTCTACAAAGCCCTGGATACAGAAAATGACGAGGTGGTCGCCCTCAAGTTTTTGCTGCCTGGGGCTGATGAGAAGATGATGGAAAGGCTGCGGGTGGAGGCGCGCGAGCATGCCACTTTGCGCCACACCAACGTGGTCCGCCTGATCGACTACCTGTCTTATGACGATCACGATTTTCTGGTCATGGAGTATCTGGACGGCGGCAATCTCAAAGACTTTCTCCATGACGCGCCTGACCTGAAAGATATCCTCAAAATGTTTGTGCAGGCCTGCGCCGGCCTTGACTATATCCACTCTCAGGGGTTGGTGCACCGCGATCTGAAGCCCGAGAACATGCTGCTCAGTAAGGACGGAAAGCTGAAAATCGCCGATCTGGGTATGGTCCGACGCACGGACAGCGCCAGTCAAGAACGTATGACTTCATTGGGTCAACTGGTGGGCAGTACGCGCTTTATGGCGCCAGAGCAGATTTTGCGCAGCGAAGTGACTCCGGCCGCCGATCTGTATGCGATTGGCATCACCCTGTACGAGTCACTCACCGGTGAGTTGCCCTTCACGGGCAGCGACTTTGCGGTGCTCAGTGCCCACATCAAGGAGATTCCCCCTCCGCTGCGCAGTCGGGTGCCCTCGGCCCCGGCCAGTTTGGAGGAGTTGCTGGCTACGCTGCTGGAAAAATCGCCCGACAGTCGGCCTCGCTCGGCCGGTCAGGTGCGCGACCAGTTGCTGGCCATTCTCCACGAGTTGGAAAATCCTCAGGACGCCGCCGAGCAGCATCAAGAAAAGGCTCCCGCCAGCGAGGTCGAGGAGATGAGTGGCGTCATTTTGGACATGAGCCAGACCTTCCGCAATTCGATGAACGGGGTGTTGGGCATGGCCCACCTGCTCCACAGCGCCCCGCTGAATCCCGAGCACCGTCAATACCTGGAGGCTCTGGAAGAGTCCGCCGAGAGTCTGCGGGTGGCCTTTGGTGATTTGCTCGATTTTGCGCGGGTTCGGGCCGGCAAACTGCGCCTGGAGGCGGTCCCTACCAACCTGCGCGGGTTGGTGCAAAATGTGCTCGATGGCGCTATGCCTCTGGCCAAAGACCAGTCGTCGGCGTTGTTCAGTCACGTCGATGTGGATGTGCCCGATACCGTACTGGTCGATCCCTTGCGTTTGCATCAGATATTGACCAATCTGGTCAATCAGGCCCTTCGCTCAGCCCGGCGGGGAAACGTGTCTATCCTGGTGCAGCGCGAGCACGACGACGCCAGCTCGGTGGCCCTCAGGTTTTCGGTGTCCGACAATGTGAGCAAATTGACCCCTCAGCAAACGCGCCAACTCTTCTTGCCCCATGCCGAAGGGCGCCGCGGTCACGGACTCAACCTGTTCCTCACCAATCACCTGGTCGAGTCGATGGGGGGTCGCTGCTGGGCGCATTCCGTTTCCGGTCGCCCGGGGGCCACTTATACGGCCACTTTGAAGGTGGAAGTGTGTGGCGAATTGCCTCCGGCTGCCGAGGAAGTGCCCCTGCCCTCGTTGTCTATTTTGCTGGCCGATGACCTGCTGGTCAATCAGACCCTGGCTAAAGCTTTGCTGAGTTATCGCGGCCACAAGGTACGGACCGCTTTTAACGGACTGGAAGTGCTGCAGGCCATGGAGACGGAAACCTTCGACCTGATTCTGATGGATATGATGATGCCCGAAATGGACGGGATTACGGCCATTCGGGCCATCCGGGAAAAGGAAAAGGGCACCGGTAAACACATTCCCATTATCGCCCTGACGGCCATGGATCAAGAGCAACTGCCCGATGACGAAGGGGCTATTGACGCCTACGTGGCCAAGCCCATGGATGCCAACCTGCTGGGTCGCACCATTGCCGAAACCATGCGCAAGCAGCAACCCGCCGGTCAACGTCAGACCGCCTTCGAACTGGCCTGTCTGCTGAGTCGGGTGGGCGGCAGTCAACGCCACGCCGAAATGATGGTGCAGATCTTCCTGGAGACCCACCAATCCCAACTGGAAGAGTTGGAGCAGGCCTTCCGCCGTGGCGACACCGACCAGGTGATCAAGGCGGCCGGCAACCTGCAGTCCACCCTGGCCGGTATCTGTGCCCTGCCGGCCGCGCGGGCCGCCCAGTCGCTGGAACAATTGGCCCGCGAGAACCGCCTGGAAGCTGCGCTCCACTCGCGCCGCCAGTTGTTAAACGAACTGGAGTATCTGGACGCTTCTCTCAAGGAGCAGCTCCCCGGCCTTACCTCGGTCTGATCTGTTGGAGCCAGGCCAGGATGTCCTTGGTCCAGCGGTAGGTGCTTCGTCAATTTCCAAGAACTTCCTCGAAACACTATCTTCGACGTGATTCAATCAGCCGTCACCGGGGAAGGGTTGCCTAAATCTACGCGCGGTTTGGCCGCGGACTTGCCTCGATTGGAGCAGGCCTGCGACAGAGTGGGTCAGGAGATTCATCTGGCTGTCGATTTCCTGAGGAACCTTGGGGTCGTATCCGCCAGGCTCCTACCGTATTCCAATCAAGTGCTTTTCCTCTGCGAATTCTTCCGTCGATGTCCCCAGCCCACCGGACCGCAAGCGGAAATTCTGAAGCGATGGTTCTGGACCACTTCCTTTTGTGGCTGGTTTGCCGGAAGGAATGCGACCGACCTCAATCGGGGACTTCTCTCGATGCGGAGTCTTGCCGTTGGCGGCAAGAAGCCCGTGGACTGGCAATTCTTAGGTTTTTTCGAAACGCCCTTGCCCCTTCCGGACAATTTCGATTTTCGCAGCGCTCGCATCAAAGCTCATCTGTTGGCTATCTATGCGCAATGGCCAGACCAGGCCGCAGGGATACTGGGTGAGTTTGGGGCGCAGGCCTTCCGGGTCATCTTTCCTGACGACGGGTCGATTCCCGCAAATCGGGTTCTGCTTTCCTATGTACCAGGACAATCGGTGAGGCAACTCCTGGAACAGCTACAACCAGAATTCAGCCAGGAAATCTTCATTGATCTCAATTGTCTGGATCGGCCCGACGTGTTCCTCTCGGACCGAACGGGGAAACTTGCAGCCGCGGAGCAGCGATTCTGGACCCAGGTTGGAATTCCCAGAATGCATGAGAGGGAGGACTTGTGAATTCCGCCTCCCCTACCTGTCTATCGCGCTACAGGTGTTCACTGCCTTGCTGGCAGCAGTCTGTCCAGGGGCTCCTTAGTGTGCCCCGACACAAATTCCCTCAACATTTTTGGACGCCGATCCATCCCGCCCGACTGCGTCGCGACTCCTTGATGTATAGCCCGATACACCGCGTCGCCGCTCCTTGTCGGGCGGGCGCCTCGACGCCAAAAAACGTAACGGACTTATGTCGGGGCACACTTAGACGTTGTGAGGGTCCCCAGGCCAGGTTGTTGATATCCACACATTGATCGGAACGTTAAGGAGCGACATGAAACTGCGCAAGAAGCTGATCGAGGTGGCGCTGCCCCTGGAAGCCATCAATGTGGCCAGTGCCCGGGAGAAGTCCATTCGCCACGGACATCCTTCCACGCTGCATTTGTGGTGGGCCCGTCGCCCCCTGGCAGCGGCGCGCTGCGGTCATCTTTGCCCAAATGGTCGATGACCCGTCCTCCGTCCCCGAGGAATTCCCCACCGAGGGGGCCCAGGAAGCTGAGCGGCAGCGTCTTTTCAAACTGATTGAGGAACTGGTCCCCTGGGAAGCCACCAACAATGAGGGCATTTTCGAACGGGCCCGTCAGGAAATCTGGAGGAGCTGGCGCCGGGCCTGCGCGGACAACCGCGACCACCCCCAGGCCTCCGAACTTTTCAATCCCGATAAGCTGCCGGGATTCCACGATCCCTTCGCGGGCGGCGGTGCCCTGCCCATGGAGGCCCAGCGACTGGGTCTGGAGGCTTATGCCAGCGACTTGAACCCGGTGGCTGTGCTCATCAACAAGGCCATGATCGAGATCCCACCCAAGTTCTCGGGCGGAGTCCCTGTGAATCCCGAGACCCGCAAGGACAGGCGGTTGATAGAGCGGGTCTGGAAGGGCGCTCAAGGGCTGGCCGAGGACGTGCGCTATTACGGCAAGTGGATGCGAGACGAAGCCTTCCGACGTGTCGGGCATCTATATCCGTCGCTGGAAATCACGCCAGCGATGGCGCTGCGGCGGCCGGACCTGGCTCTCCTGGTAGGACAGAAGCTGACGGTCATCGCCTGGCTCTGGGCAAGGACCGTGAAGAGTCCCAACCCGGCCTTTGCCCATGTGGACGTGCCGCTGGCTTCTACCTTCCTGCTGGCTACAAAGCCCGGCAAGGAGGCTTATGTCGAACCCATTGTGGAGGGGGACGAGTATCGGTTCACGGTGCGGGTGGGTAAACCGGCCGATGCGGCGGCCACCGAGGCCGGAACCAAATTTGGGCGGGCCAACTTCCGTTGCCTCGTGTCGGGGGAGCCGATCTCCGCGGACTACATCAAAGCCGAGGGACAGGCCGGAAGAATGGGTGCCCGGTTGATGGCGATCGTGGCCGAGGGAGTGCGGGGGCGCATTTATCTGGAACCCCAGCCGTCACACGTAGAAGCCGCCTCGGCGGCCCGACCCGAGTGGCGGCCCGAGAGTGAAATGCCAGACAATCCGCGGTGGTTCTCGCCGCCCCTCTACGGATTGACCACCTGTGGTGACTTGTTTACTCCGCGCCAACTGGTCGCCCTTACCACTTTCTCCGACCTGGTCCAGGAAGCCCGGGCCCGGGTCCTGGCGGACGCCCTCGCCCATGGCCTGGAGGACGACCCTCGCGGATTGGAGGCTGGGGGGACCTGGGCGACGGCTTATGCTGACGCCGTTGCCGTATTTCTTAGTTTTGCGCTAAGCCGGTCGGCGGACCGCGGTTCCACGTTGTGTTCCTGGGACAGTAGTCCAAAGATGGAAGCGCTTCGCAACACGTTCGGGAGGCAGGCCTTGCCGATGGTGTGGGACTATGCGGAGGGCAATCCGCTCTCGGATTCCAGCGGGAACTGGCTCAATAACGTAGACTGGGGCGTCAAAGCCATCGCGTCGATGCCAGGACTGGCTGACGGCCAAGCCCGACAGTCCAACGCAGAAGGTCAGAACTTGTCCGCTGACCGAGTGGTCTCCACAGACCCCCCCTACTACGACAACATCGGTTACGCTGATCTGTCTGACTTCTTCTACGTCTGGCTGCGCCGAACGTTACGCCCCGTCCTTCCTGAGCTTTTTGTTACCCTGGCTGTGCCCAAAACGGACGAACTGATCGCCTCGCCCTATCGCCACGGCAGCAAAGTAGCCGCGGAAACCTTTTTTCTCGAAGGCATGACACGAGCTATGAGGCAAATGGCGCAGCAGGGACACAAAGCTTTTCCCGTCACAATTTACTATGCTTTTAAGCAATCCGAGACCACCAAAGAAGGATCCACCGCGAGCACTGGGTGGGAGACTTTTCTCGATGCCGTGTGCCAGGCCGGGTTCGGACTGAGCGGCACCTGGCCCATCCGCACGGAGTTGGGCAACCGAATGATTAGCAAAGATACCAATGCCCTGGCATCCAGCATCGTCCTGGTCTGCCGCCCCCGCGATCCGGATGCGCCCACCGCCACCCGACGCGATTTCCTCGCCCAGCTCAAGCGCGAACTCCCAGCCGCATTGGATCACCTGCGCGAGGGCAACATCGCGCTGGTCGACCTGCAGCAAGCGTCCATTGGGCCCGGAATGGATGTCTTTACCCGCTACTCGAAGGTCATCGACTCGGCCGGCCAGCCGATGTCGGTGCGCGATGCCCTGATCGCCATCAACCAGACCCTTGACGAGCTGGTGGCCGAGCGGGAAGGGGAGCTGGACCGCGAGACCCAATGGGCCCTGGCCTGGTTTGATCACGCTGGCTTTGCCGAGGGCGACTTCGGGGTAGCCGAGAACCTCTCCAAAGCCAAGAACACGAGCGTCTCCGGCATGGAGAAGTCAGGCCTGATCGCTGCTCGGGCGGGAAAGGTCCGACTCCTCAAACCGGAGGAATTGCCGGCCAAGTGGGACCCGGCCGGGGCCCGCACCGCCTGGGAGATCCTCCACCACTTGATCCGCGTCCACGACGGCCAGGGGGAAGAAGCCACCGCCGCCCTCGTCAAGAAACTGGGCAATCGAGTCGAGTTCGTCCCAGACCTCTGTCTGGGTCTGCACCGTACCTGTGAGCAGAAGAAGCGGGCCACCGAGGCCCTGTGGTACAACTCCTTGGGTCAGAGCTGGCACGAGGTATGCCGACTGGCCCAGGAGGTCGCCGAGTCGCCTGAGCCCGTGGTGGGCCAGGGGAGCCTTGAATTCTGATGGGCGATTCGTCCCCAAGGGAGTCTGAAATTCTGTTCTACGCTGCCCCGGACGGGGCGGTCCGGGTGGGCGTGTTGTTTCGAGACGAGACGGCCTGGCTGACCCAGAAGTCCCTCGCGGAGCTTTTCGGCGTCAAGGTGCCGGCCATCAACAAGCACATCAAGAACATTTTTAAATCCGACGGCAAGGCCTACAGGGCCCAGCTTTACAGTCTGGATGCTATCATTGCCGTCGGCTATCGCGTCAACAGCTATCAGGCCACCCAGTTTCGCATCTGGGCCACGCAGACTTTGCGCGAGTTCATCACCAAGGGCTTCGTCCTGGACGATGAGCGGCTCAAGCAGGGCAAGACGGTCTTTGGGAAGGACTATTTCGACGACCTCCTCGAGCGCATCCGCGAGATTCGAGCCAGCGAGCGTCGATTCTACCAGAAGGTCACGGACATCTACGCGCTGTCGGCCGACTACGACTCGCAGGCGCCGACCACCCGAGAGTTCTTTGCAACGGTTCAGAACAAGCTCCACTGGGCCATCACGGGCCAGACGGCGGCCGAATTGATCTACTCCTCAGCGGATGCGACCAGGGGGCCGACGCGCCCTGGAGCGACTCCGCAACGTCGTGGGCCGCCTGGAGTCCTCCTGGCGCCCGGCCAGCGCCGAGGAGGGGTTTGAAATCGTCCGCCGCCGTCTCTTTGAACCCATGGGCGAAAGCGCAGTCTTTGAAGGACTGGAATACGCAGTCCGCAGCCAGGCCGCCGAGTTCCCCCCTGAGTGCGGCACGACCGAATACGAGCTGCGCATGCGAGCCGCCTATCCCATCCACCCCGAGGTCTTCGACCGCCTCTACGGCGACTGGTCCACCCTGCCCAAGTTCCAGCGAACACGGGGAGTCCTGCGACTGATGGCCGCGGTCATTCATGCCCTCTGGTCGAAGGGCGACAAGAACCCCATCATTCTGCCGGCCAGCATCCCCATCGATGACCGCGAGGTTCAGGACGAGTTGACCCGCTACCTGGCCGACAACTGGGTTCCCATCATCGAGAAGGACGTGGACGGGGCCAACTCTCTACCCCAGAGGATCGACGGCCAGAACGCCAAGCTCGGCAAGTATCACGCTTGCCGCCGGGTGGCCCGCACCATCTTCCTGGGCTCCGCCCCCATCACCCGGCACACCAACCGGGGCCTGGAGGACCGCCGCGTCAAGCTGGGCTGCGTCCTGCCCGGCGAGGCACCCTCTCACTACGGGGATGCCATGCGCCGCCTGTTGCAGCAGGCCACCTACCTCTACTACGACGGCGCCCGCTACTGGTACGAGACCCAGCCCACCGTCACCAAGCTGGCGGAAGACCGGGCCGAGCAATACCGCCGGGACGAGGACAAATACCTCAAGGAGATCGAGGAGCGTTTGCGCGCCGACCTCAAGACGACCGGGGAGTTTCCCAAGATCCACATCCGTCCCCAGACCTCGGGCGACGTGGTAGACGCCATGGAGACCCGCCTGGTGGTTTTGAGCATCGACCACCCCTACAGCCGCGACCCGGACAGCCCTGCCGAGACGTTTGCCCGCCAGGTCCTGGACCAGCGAGGCAACAGCCCCCGCCTCTACCGCAACACCCTTGTCTTCCTGGCCCCGGACCGCTCCGCCTTGAACGACTTCGTCCCCGAGGTTTGCAAATACCTGGCCTGGAAGTCCATCGCCGACGAGTGGGAAGCGCTCAGTCTTAGCCCCCACCAGAAGAAGCAGGCCGAGACCCAGCGCAACAGCACCGAGCGAACCGTGCTCAGTCGCCTGCCTTCGGTCTACCAGTGGCTCCTCTACCCCAAGCAAGAACGCCCGCAGGATGGCATCTACTGGGAGTTCCACAAGCTCACGGGCAACGACCCCCTGGCCGTCCGCGCCGCCAAGAAGCTCCAGATGAAGGACGACCTCCAGACCCGCCTGGGCGCCGCCATCCTCCGCCATGAACTGGACCGAGTACCCCTCTGGCGCGGCAACCACGTCGCCATCCGCCAGCTCGTCGACGACTTCGCCCGCTACCTCTACCTCAGCCGCCTGCGCGACCCGTCGGTCCTCGTCAACGCCATCCAAGAGGGCTTCAGAGCGCTCACCTGGCGGGAGGACTCCTTCGCCTACGCCGACCTTTACGATGAGGCCAAGGATCGCTATGCCGGCCTGCGGGGTGGCGAGGGCATCACGGTCAACGATCACGACGCAGGGCTGCTGGTGCGTTCTGACGTGGCCGCCGCACAGCTTGAGGCAGAGCGACCCACCGCACCTGCCCCATCGCAGGACGACGGCTCGCAGGCTGTGGCGCCAGCATCTGGAGCACGGGGCCAGGAGAAGACCACGGCCCCCCCCTCCGGCTCGGACCCGACCACGTCGCTTCCAGGGAGAAATCGTGCTGGATGTCGAGCGGGTGGGCCGTGACGCAGCCCAGATCGCCCAGGAGGTCATCTCACACCTCTCCGCGCTGGATGGAGCCAGGCTGCGGGTCCGCCTGCAGGTCGACTGCGAAATCCCCGACGGGGCGCCCGAGAACGTTGTGAGGACGGTGACGGAGAACGTGAGGACGCTGAAGTTCGAGTCGGGGTCTGGTTTTGAGTTGGACTGACCACTACCTCAGACCTCACCTATCTCCAATATTTCCATTAGGTCCAGAGACCTTAACGAAATGGTCGTTTCGTGCAACAAAGTATCTAACAATGCGCATAGCCAATTCTCTGACGCACCGATTACACTTGCCCAATCACAAGCAAACAGGGGGCCCAGTGCCAAAGAAGGTTTCCGCACCGAAAAAAGCGGCCGTGCCGAAAAACATCTCCGATTCTCAACGCTACGAAGAACTGTGCAAAGTCGCCGTGGGGAAGGCTCTCGGAATCGACCCCACGACGATAGTCACAAAACAGAAAGAAGAGGGTAAGACCTTCAGGCGCGGCAAGCCCGTCTCGCATCAACTGGACCTGACCTGGCAGGTTGAAGACAAACTGACCATTACGAAATATTTCGCAGACGCGAAGTTGCACGGGCGTTCGGTAGAGCAAGGCTTCGTCGACAAGATTGTGGGTGTCCGCGACAGCGTTGGCTACCAGAAAGCCATGATCATTTCTCCCAATGGATTCACAGGCCCGGTTGCAGGCTCGGGGCCTGGAGCAGCAGGTGTTTCCCCGTGACGTCCTGGACGAGCTTTACCTTCACAGCCAGGAAATCTCCGCATTCTCAACCAATTGGCCGGATTCTGCCTCATGGCCGCGGCCAGTGAAGACAAAGAACTGGTGGACCGCAGCTGCTTGCTTCAGGCGCTGGCCGAAGTCCGACTCAATTGTCTCGCATTCTTTCTCGCTTCGTTGACGAGGGCCGCCTGATTCGGGTTGGCAAAGGGGTATACGTCAAGACCAGGACCAATCGATTCACTGGAAGGCCGTCCCCTGCGGGCACCTTGGAATCGATTGCCGCTGAGGTCTTTGACAAGCTGAAGGTACCAGTTTGGCCAGGAAAGCTATTCCAGGATTACAATGCTGGCTCGACCACCCAGGTCCCTGTGCGGACGGTGGTCAATACGGGTAGGCGTCGAATTTCTAGGCGAATTGAGGTAGGTGGCCGAGTCTTAGCCTATGAAAACGATTTCAAACGAACAAGTCGCTCTCATTGAGGATGCCGCAAATGCGGGCCTGCTGGGAAACCTTTTGCCTGCAATCATTGGTCTTAATCCGGGGTAGAAACCCCCACCTTTAGGTGGAAGGCGTTGTAG
>JADMJV010000080.1 GCA_018780265.1 bacterium | reverse complement strand
TTCGGCTTGCAGCAGGTCTTCGGCGAGCCGTTCCAGCACCTGCTGCTGCAGCAAAAATTTATCCATGATCAAAGGTAGGCATTTCGAACAAGCGGGGGGCGGTTCTCAATTGTGAAGGGCTGCACCAGCTTTCGACGCTGCTGTTGGCTTGCAGCTTGTCTTCAGCTCCGGGCGCACTATTGAGCGTTGATTCTGCTCAAACAGGCAGTGGGCTCTTCGCATCGGCCGGCCACGGCCGCTCTGAGTCATTCACGATGGCCAGCCCGCGTCGAGTAAGCAATTTCGTCTGACCGGGTTTGGCGGGCTGTGCTTCGCACGGTCCTCACCCAGAAACACCGGTCCGAGCCGGTGTAGGGCCCCCGGGGTCGTACCGGGTTCCCACCCGACCTACGACCGGACCACTGCGCGTGAATTCCTGGTCTCCGGCGGGAATCGAAAAACCGACCTAAGTATTTGATTTTTGAAGGATTTCTGGAGGGACTCTCGAAACGTTCCCCCAGTTGTTCCCCCTTGATTGACATGCTACCTCAGAGTAGCGCTCGCATCACTTTGCTGATTTTGTTGCGGGTCCATCCATTTCCTGGAGCCTTTTCCGCAACAGGCTTATGACGGCCACGGACCGAGAAGTCGACGCAGCCTGGGCTTCGGCGACGCTGGGTCAATTTGCATGATGGATTTGAGTTACGAACCATCTCTCACCCAGCACTGACGCCGATGCATATTGGCGATCATGAACACAGAGACCTGGATCCGCCGACGTCTCGACGATGCGTCTCCTTCGGGGACGCATCGCGAGCGAGTGAGCATCGATCTGCGTGGCCATGGCCCAGCGCTGAATGCCATCGCGCAGACTCGGCACGTGACCGTGGCCGCTCTCGTGAGAACGGCCCTCGCTGAGTGGCTGGAGACCCACTTTGCTGCTGATGCAGGCCGGGGAGCAGTCGATGTTCTGGCCGCTCCTGTTTCGTCTCAGAAGGAAAACGCCGTCATCAAGGTGACGCTGCGCATGCCTGCTGGCTACGCCGCCAGGCTGGCCCGCGCAGCACGCGCGGCTGAGTTGTCCCAGGGACTTTATGTGGCGAGGCTGATCAATGCGCAGCCGCCTGCCCCGGTGCCTCCTGATCAGCGGGAGAACAGGGCTGCGCTGGTGCGATCCACCGCCACGCTGGCGGCCATGTCCGGCGACTTGCAAGCGCTCATGCGCGTGCTGCGCCAGCGTTCTTCGCCTGAGCTGGCGGCTTGCGA
>JADMJV010000006.1:8477-66848 GCA_018780265.1 bacterium | reverse complement strand
TCACCGAACTTCAGATTCTGATGGACTCAAAATTTAGCGCCGTTTGCCACCCTGGCCGTCGACGATTTTCCATATTTGCGGAGAACCGGGACGCTTGCCTCCAAATAGCCCGCAGGCAAAGGCACAGTTGCCTCCAAATTGAGGAAGAAAACTCTCCGGGTTTTTGACAAATTTGTCCAAATTGTCTTTGCTGAAGAAGCAGTAGGTCATACCCTGCCAGGAGGTCTTAAATTCAAAGTTGCCTGGCCTGGGGCGACCTTCCGAGAAATACGATACGGCGTCATAGCCGCCCAAGCCCAAGGTAGATGGCCGTTCACTCACGGGCGCGCCTCCAAAATAGATTGCATGGCCCAACTCAGCGGCGATTGGATTGGAGGGGCTGCGGGCTTGCATCTGGGGCGAGAATCTCGAAGCCAGCACTCAGACAGGCTTTCTCGCAACGACCAAATCGTGAGGTGGGCGTTCCACTGCCCGTAGGGACGGTTCGGCCAGTATTGTAGCATACTGGCGCGCCGACAGGGACTAACTATAGGTCAAGCAAGGCCGTTCGTCAAATGGTGCTGGGGGACCGGGCACCATCATCGCTCAGCAGTTGCATGATCCTCTCCCCGACACACCAAATCCCCGGCCATGGCCGGCCAACCAGGGCGAGGTGAACTCCCCCCGCTTTGGCCGGACTCTGCAGGCCAGCTCCGACGGGCTGCGAATCAGACGGGATGACGAATAAACTTCAAGAATTGTATGAAGCCCACGTTCTCATGGGCATGCGTAAACAGCGCCATTTTGCCACTTTGTTGGGCGAGCATAACTGGCACTACGACAAGGCCAGTGGCACCATGGCTTTTCCACCCGGCCCCACCTTTTCGGTGCAGGTGTTGGGCACGGAAGCTTCCGAGTCGGACAGTTGGCTTTGGGCGTGGGCCAACTCAGATGCACAATATCCGGCTGAGCAGTTGCAGGCGGCTCAACGCTTGCGCGAACTCGGCCAGCAATGGGGGGTTGAAGAGTTTACGACTCCTCAATTGCCGCGAGAGCAGCTGCCCGCGCATCTTTTGGGGCCGGTGGCCCTGGGCGTGCTGGGGCTGCCCGCCTATTACCGGGGGGCTATGGACACGACCAATCTTCTCTGCTTGATTTCCGACCCGGCCGTGGCTGAGCTACCTGCTCTCAAGGGGACCGAGTTTGTGAGCACCTTGGGAGACGCCATTTCCAATTGCGAAATCCCCAACCACCGATTAGCCGTGGCTCAATTTGTGGAGCAATTGGGCTGGGTCCCCCAGTGGGCGGGCGACGCCTTTCAGGTTACGGCTGGCGACGGAGTGCTGGTGATGGCTCAGTTTGACTCTCTGAATCGATTGGCCAAGCTTTCTACGCGCCTGGCTCAACCCGCCTAAAGATTTTTGCGCAGTCCCGTCATCAGAAAAACCAGCGCAATCCACAGCCCTTTCATGTTGCGAAAGAGCCCGAAGAGAATGCTCCCGGAAACCCCGGCAAAGGTGGCCAGCACCACGTAGGGGTTGCTGTTTAGGTAGAAACCCACCAGGATGGCGGCCGCAATGGCGGGCACCACCGATAGGCCATAGCAAATTGCATATACACCCAGGCTGTCGCCTGCGTAAGGTTGAAAAGTGACGCCACAGGCGGGACACGTTTTGCGCACCCGAAGGAAGGTTTCATACAGGGCGCCCTGTCCGCATTTAGGGCAGCGGCAGGTTGCGCCACGCCAGAGCGCTTTCCACCAGCGTCGAAGTAATTTCATAAGAACATTAGTTTACCCCGAAGAGTTGGTCCAAACCGTCCTCGGGGGTGATCTCGGCGGCGCTTACCCGTTGGGCCACCTCTTGCCACTGCTCCAAACGCCCGGGAGCAGCAAAGAAGTCGGCGCGAAGTCTTTCTTCCAGCGCTCGCTCCAGCCAGTAGGCCCCTTGCTGACCGCGTAACTCGAGGAGAGCCGGTTGGAAATGCTGGCGCAGGCTCTCCCACAGGGTCACCGGCGGCTCCAGCGCCGAACCGGTCAACACCGGCACCTGCCATCCTGGAGTGCGACTGCCTAACATTCGCAGGGCCAGCGACAGTTGACTGGCGGTGAGACGAGCGGCTGGCAGGCGGTCGCCATCGGCCTTGTTGACCCAGACTACATCGGCCGTTTCCATGAGGCCTCTTTTGATGCCCTGCACGTCGTCACCGGCACCGGGCAAGGCTACCAACAAGACGGTGTCGACCAGTTGGGAAACGGCCACTTCCGATTGGCCCACGCCCACGGTCTCCACCAGAATCAGGTTGTAGCCGGCTGCCTCCAAAACCAGGATGGCCTCACGGGTGCGCCGGGCCACTCCGCCCAGCGCCCCTCCGGTGGGAGTGGGCCGCACAAAAGCCTGGGGACTGCGGGAGAGCAGCTCCATGCGAGTTTTGTCCCCCAAAATGCTGCCCCCGGTTCGCTGACTGCTGGGATCGATGGCCAGCACGCCCACCTTGTAGCCATGCTCGATGGCCAGCAAGCCCAGGCTCTCAATCAGGGTGCTCTTGCCAGCTCCGGGTGGACCGGTGACACCTACTCGCTGCGAGGTTTGAGCGGGCAGCTGACGCAACAGTTGCCGTGCTTGCTGGCGATGGTCAGGGCGCTGGCTTTCTATCAGCGTGAGAGCTCGCGCCAGAGCGCCGCGATCTCCTTGCAGGACCTGGGCTGGGGTCACTTCAGTAGAGCTAGAAGTTGCAGTGCAGAGTCGGGAATGACTGTGCCCGGGCCGAAGACCGCTGCGCAGCCGGCCGCTTCTAAAAAGGCGAAGTCTTGTTGAGGGATCACTCCGCCGGCCACTACCAAAATTTCGGGACGCTGCAGGCGGCGCAGTTCCTGAATTAACTGGGGAACCAGCGTTTTGTGACCACCGGCCAGGGTGGACACCCCCACGATGTGGACATCGTTGTCCAGGGCCTGTTGGGCCACTTCTTCGGGAATGCTGAAGAGAGGCCCCAGATCGACGTCAAAGCCCAGGTCGGCGAAGGCCGCTGCAATTACTTTGGCGCCTCGATCGTGGCCGTCCTGGCCCATTTTGGCCACCAGAATGCGGGGGCGCCGCCCGTGGGCTTGTTCAAATTGGGCGGTCTCCTTCAAGCAGCGCTGCACCGTTTCCATCTGTTGAGCCTCTCGCAAATAGACTCCGCTGACGGCCACGGGGGTTGCCTTGTGGCGGCCGAAGACCTTTTCCATGGCCAGCGACATTTCGCCCACCGTGGCTCCCGCTCGGGCAGCCGTAACGGCCAGGTCCAGGGTGTTGCCCTGGCCGGCCGCGCCGTTTTGCAAGGCCTGTAAGGCCGCTTCTACCGCTGCTGAGTCGCGGCTGTCTTTGAGTTGCTTCAGGCGGGCCAACTGGGACAGGCGCACGCTGTCGTTGTCGACCTCCAGCACCTCGAGGGGGGCTTCGTGATCGAGCCGAAAGCGGTTCAGTCCTACGATGACATCCTTGCCCGAATCGATAGCCGCCTGGCGACGGGCGGCTGCCTCCTCGATGCGGCGTTGGGGCAGGCCGGCCGAAATGGCTGCGGCCATGCCGCCCAGTTTTTCACTTTCCTGAATCCAGCCCCAGGCCTGGCGGGCCAGTTCATCGGTGAGCTTTTCCAGATGCAGCGAGCCACCAAAGGGGTCGACACTGCGGGTCAAGTCGCATTCGTCTTGCACGAACAACTGAGTATTGCGGGCGATGCGTGAGGAAAATTCGCTGGGCAGCGCGATGGCCTCGTCCAGGGCATTGGTATGCAGCGATTGGGTGTGGCCCAAGGCGGCCGCCAGCGCCTCGATGCAGGTGCGAGCCACATTGTTGAAAGGGTCCTGAGCGGTCAGCGACCAGCCCGAGGTTTGACAGTGGGTGCGCAGGCACAGCGAGCGGGTATCCTGGGGGTTGAGGGTTCTGACCAGTTTGGCCCAAAGCATGCGAGCCGCTCGCAACTTGGCGATTTCCGCCCAAAAATCCATGCCGATACAGAAGAAGAAACTGCAGCGGGGAGCAAACTGGTCCACTTTGAGGCCGGCTCGCTCTCCTGAGCGTAAGTATTCCAGACCGTCGGCCAGGGTGTAGGCCAGTTCCAGGTCGGGAGTGGCGCCCGCCTCCTGCATGTGGTAGCCGGAAATGGAAATCGAATTGAACTTGGGCATGTGAGCTGAGGTGTAGGCAAAGATATCCGAGATCAATCGCATCGAAGGCTGGGGTGGATAGATGTAGGTGTTGCGCACCATGAATTCTTTGAGAATGTCATTCTGGATGGTTCCAGAGAGCTTGTCGGGGGCCACTCCCTGCTCCTGGGCGGCCAGGATGTAAAGGGCCAGAATGGGAATAACAGCCCCGTTCATGGTCATGGACACGCTCATTTTGTCGAGGGGGATGCCGTCGAAAAGAATGCGCATATCGAGAATGCTGTCGATGGCCACGCCCGCTTTGCCCACGTCGCCGGCCACTCGTGGATGGTCGCTGTCGTAGCCGCGGTGGGTGGCCAAATCAAAAGCGATAGACAGGCCTTTTTGACCCATGGCCAGGTTGCGCCGATAGAAGGCGTTGGAGTCCTCGGCGGTGGAGAAACCGGCATATTGACGAATTGTCCAGGGGCGCTGCAGATACATGGTGGCATAGGGGCCGCGCAAAAAGGGTGGCAGTCCTGAACGGAAGGCGATATGCTCAAAGGAGGCTCCGGGTTGGCCGGGCCAAGTCAACTCTTGTTGGGTGAAGTTGGCGTGTTTCAAGGTTCGATGGCCCAGGGCGGCGCCAGCCGCGCACCTTTCTGGCCGCTAGCCATCATTTCCAACAATTGCTGGAGACAAAAAACACGGTCACAGCCTCGATAGACGGCGATGCCCGCATATCCGTCGGGGGGTTTTCCGGCCATGACCGGAGCATTCAACTCCAGGTGAGCCTCCTCGGCGCACAGGATCCATACCTCGGGCGGGGTCCACTCGGAGGGTTGGGCGTGATGATGAAAGTGGGCTTCCATACCGGCCATGGCCAGCCATTGTGCGACATAGTCCTGGCGCGCTTTGAGCAGCGGAGTTTGGGGGCCCAGCACCAGCACTTCGCAACTTTTGCCCAGTCCGCTGGCATGCAGTTCTTCAAAGGGCTGACTCCAGCACAGCGGCTCGATGGGCGGCAGCAGGCCCGTCTGAACCAGCGGTTTGTCGGACTCCAGTTGGCCGGCTGCATGCTCGCAGCTGACCGGGGTGGCCACCGCATACACGATGGCCGGCTCAGCAATGTGGGGGTTGGCCGCGGTCACGTACCGATTGACTCCCACCAGACCTTGTTGGTCACGGCGCAGGTGATCGGCAAAGCTCATCCTCTGTTCGCGGGCTCGGGCGGCCAGATCGGTTTGCGCCTGCAGCCCCCCGGCAGCTTCGATGCGACGAACTTCGGTCCAGGCGTGTTCGGCCAGCGAACGAGTCAAATGTTCGATCAGGCCGCTACCGGCCAGGGGGTCGGCGCAATTTTGCAGTCCGCTTTCAAAGTGCAGGAGGTGGAGAATGTTGTCGGCCCAGCGTGGCGCCTCGGCACTGTTGTCGCAGGGCAGCAGTTCGATGCTGGTAGCCCCCCCCAGCAGGCCTGCCAGGGCAGCTACGGTAGACCGCAGCAGGTTGTTGTGAGGGTCCTGACGGGTGTGATAGCGGGCATCTTGAATCAAATGAATGCGGGCTGGCCAATTCAGCGAAAAGCCCTGGCAGACGATATCCCACAAGTGTCGGGCTGCCCGCCATTTGGCCACTTCTAGCAGCAAGCGGGGCCCGGCGCACAGTTTCAGGGCGATCTGTCCGGGCTGGGCCTCTTGGATCGCTCGCAAGACTTCGATTAAACCGGCTATCGACCAGGCCAACTCGTGCACCGCATCGGCCCCTTGTTGGGCCCAACTATGGCTGCTGAAGCGGATTTCGCAAGGGCGTTTCTGCTCGTAGAGCGCTTCGGCGACGACGTTGGGATCTTGGTGAGTGAGCAACTGGCCAAGATCCATCTCTACGGCTACCACGCCGGGCATGGCGTTAGCCAGAGCGGTCAGTGGGCCCAATCCCAAGGGCCCTCGCAGCACCTGGGCAGGCGCCAACTGGCTGAGACGGTCGTCGGGTTGCAGGTCGAGCACACGGTGGTTGGGCATGGCCGTCGCCTGACTGGCGGTGGTGGCCTGGGTTGGCTCACCGCAGGCTGGATAGATCAGGCCTTCCCAGCTTCGGCTGGACAGTTGCTGGGGGGTCTTCCCAGACGCCTCTTTGGCGACTAAAGCCAGCCAGTCATCCAGGGCCGGGGGGGTAAATTCACTCCACATGCTGACCGGGCTGAGTTAGCTCAAGCAGAACCCCCTGAGTGGACTTGGGGTGCAAAAAAGCGATTTTCATGCCGCCGGCTCCCGTGCGAGGGGTTTCGTCGATCAGGCGCACGCCTTGTTGGCGAACCCTATCCAGTTCACTTTGCACGTCCTCGGTGCGGAAGGCCAGGTGGTGCAGTCCCCCGCCCCTACTGGCCATGAACTTGGAGATGGGTGAGTCATCGCTGGTGGGCTGAAGCAACTCCAGGCGCATCCCGCCGAGATCGAAACAGGCCACTTTGACCTTCTGGTCGGCGACTTCTTCGAAATACATAAACGGAAGCCCCAGAACATCGCGATAGAAGGGGACGGCTTCATCTAGACTGGGGACTGCGATGGCTACGTGGTCGAGTTGACGAATCAATGGTGACTGTTGGGCTTTTCGTCGGTTTTGACCCACTTGGGTAAGGCCAGGGATAGGGCCAGGGGGATGCCACAGGCCATCAGCCAGATCATAACCCACTTAAAGACGATGGCGGCATTTTCTACTGGGCCGTAGCCCGCAATGTGGTGTTCCATAGGTACCTCTATAACAATCAAGTTGGACAGACGGCTTCCTTTTCCGCCGACTTTGCGCCTCCTCCTTGGCTTTACCAGGTTAACCCCGCCACCTACAGAAGGCGGTCCCATGGCCCAATCCAGCAATACCGATACCTTTTACGATCTTAACCCGGAGTGCATCCACCGCGCCTTCGAATCGGCGGGCCTTCAGTTGGAACCCACCATCGTCTTTCTCAACAGCCTGGAGAATCGAGTGGTGCGAGTCAACGACCTGGACGGCGAACGCTGGGTGGGTAAGTTTTACCGGCCGGGGCGCTGGACGGAGGGGGCTCTTCAAGAAGAGCACGATTTTTTGCAAGAGATGGTCGACGAGGGGCTGCCTGTAGTGGCTCCCGTGCCGCTCAGCAATGGTGCCACACTGGGCTCGATCGAAGGGATCTGGTTCTGCGTGTTCCCCTATCACGTGGGTAGACCGTGTGATGAGGTTGACTCGAAGATGGCTTACCAGGTGGGAGCCCTGGTGGGACGATTGCATAGCCTGGGGCAGCGCGGGCGTTTTCGTCACCGACCCAGCCTGGGACCTCAGTATTGGGGGGGAGTGGCTCTGCAGACATTGGAGAAAGAAAAGGTGGTCCCCGAGAGTCTCTGGCCTCGCTACCAGCAGGCCGTGGCCAGGCTTCTCAAGGGCGTTGAGCGGGCCTTTGCTCAGGCCCCCAATCTGCGCATTCATGGCGATCTGCATAAGGGCAACCTGCTTACCAGTTCGCTGGGCCTGAAACTGGTCGACCTGGACGATTGTGGCATGGGTCCGGCCGTGCAAGATCTGTGGTTGCTGGTGGGCGGTCGCGATCCTGAGGCTGTCGAGCTGCGCGAATGGATGCTGGAGGGTTACCAGACGATTCAACCGTTTGATCGCCGTCAGTTGGAATTGATCGAACCGTTGCGAGCTCTCAAGTTTGTCCACTACGCCGCCTGGCTGGCCAAACGGCGCAACGATCCGGCCTTTCAGCGTCGCTTTTCAGATGTCGACAGTCACGCTTTCTGGCGCCGCGAACTGGAAGAATTGGAGCAGCAGATCAGATATCTTTCAGAATCCGATTAATGTCGGCCAAAATTCGGTGGATGCCCTCGCTGGTGATGCCCAGCGCGTCGCGGTAACTGACTTTGCCTTCGATGGACTTGAAGATTCCGTCTTCCTTGAGCGTTTCCATACCTTCGGAGAGAGCCAGCATGGAGAACTCTTCCTCGTCAAAGTTTTGAATGATCATCTTGCGCAGGGTGTCGGTGAGAATCAAGATCTCTTGCACGCCCACGCGGTCTCGGAAGCCTCCGTTGCATTTGGAGCAACCCACAGGTGCGTAAGTTCGAATGGCGTCCAGGGGCGGGTGAGCGTCGGCCACCGAGCATTCGCTGCACAGCTTGGAGACCAGTCGCTGCGAAACGACCCCGTTCAGTCCTTGGGCCAAAATCACCGGGGGTACGCCCAGATCCAGCAAGCGCAAAATGGCGCCCACCGTGTCATTGGAGTGGACGGAGGAGAGTACCAGATGGCCGGTCAGGGAGGCGTGAAAAGCGAGTTCGGCCGTTTGTCGGTCGCGGATTTCACCGATCATAATTACATCGGGGTCCTGGCGCAAAATGGAGCGCATGGCCCCCTCGTACGTCATGACATTGCCATCGATCTGGATCTGGTTCATGCCGTGAAAGAAGTATTCAACCGGGTCTTCGATGGTGACCACATTGCGTCGGCTGTCGTTGAGGTAGTTGAGGATGGAGTAAAGGGTGGTGGTTTTGCCCGAACCGGTGGGACCAGAGATCAGGATCAGGCCTGCCTTTTGCACCACCACGTCGCGCAGCCTTTTCAAGTTGAGGTCGCGGAAACCCAGTGTGCGCAGATCGGTAATGCGATTGACGTTGAAGATGCGCACCACGAGTTTTTCTCCGAAAACCTGAGGGATCGAAGAGACACGCAGGTTGAGCGGCTGATCATCCACGATCATGTCGAAACGTCCGTCTTCGGGTACGCGCGACTGCAACTGCAGCCCGCTGCGGGCTTTGATCTGTACAGTGATGGGGTGGGGTTTTTTGGGTCCGGGTGCGTGGCGCAAACGGGCCATCTCATAGAGATCGCCCTCGATACGGCAGCGGATGCGCATCTCGGCGGGGAGCGGTTCGAAGTGAACGTCGCTAGAGCCCTTGCGGAAAGCTGCTATCACGTAGCTCTCAAAATTGGTGAAGTCCATGTCGGAGAATTCAGACAGGAAATCGTCGGTAATCATGTGCGGCTGCATGACCGGGGTTTCGCCGCCCGCCGAAAAAGGGCCTTGATGGCACTACCCGGAATGCTAGAAAAACCATGCAGGAGGTCCAAAGTCTTATGTCTGAACACGTTCCCGTGCTGATTGCCGGTTCTGGATGCGCCGGCCACACCGCTGCCATTTATGCCGCCCGAGCCGAACTCACCCCCCTGGTGCTGGAGGGAAATGAGCCAGGCGGACAACTTAGCCTGACTTCGGATGTGGAAAATTTTCCCGGCTTCCCCGAGGGTATCGGCGGTTACGACCTGGTGGAAAACATGAAGAAGCAAGCCGAGCGTTTCGGAGCCAAGTATCGCTATGGATTTGTGGCCAAAGTTGTGCCTGGGACACCGATCACATGTACCCTGGACGATGACAGTAAGATTACTTGCGACGCCCTGATTGTGGCCAGCGGAGCCCGTGCTCGTCGCCTCAATGTGCCCGGCGAGAATGAACTCTTTGGTCGAGGCGTCTCCAGTTGCGCCACTTGCGACGGCGCCTTCTACAAAGGTCAGGAGATCGCCGTGGTGGGCGGGGGAGACTCGGCGATGGAAGAGGCCATCTTTTTGACACGCTTTGCCAGCAAAGTCAGGCTGTTGCATCGTCGCGATAGCTTGCGGGCCTCCAAAATTATGCAAGATCGACTGCTCAATCATCCCAAGATCGAAGTTCACTGGAACACCGTGGTCGAGAGCGTCCAAGGCACGCCCGAAAAAGGGGTGGAGTATCTGCAGGTGCTGGTCACGCCTCCGGGAGGTCAGCCGGAGAGTCAGAAGCTGGAAGTTACGGGTCTTTTTTTGGGGATTGGGCACATTCCCAATACCGAGTTTTTGCGGGGCGTCTGCGAACTCGATGAGGAAGGCTATCTGATCACCCATCTGGGCAAGACCAACGGGGAGAACGTCAAGACCAACGTGCCCGGCATTTTTGGCTGTGGCGACGTGGTCGACACCCGCTACCGTCAGGCCATTACGGCTGCCGGGATGGGCTGTAAGGCGGCCATGGATGCCGAACACTTTCTGGCCGAACGTAAGGCAGAAGCGGTGATGAGCCATTAAGACCAGAGTTGTGGTGCTGGCGCTGGCCCTGGTGGGCTGCGCCATGCTCAGGGGCCGGGTCCACGTGGAAGTCGCCCCGCCCTCTCCGGCTCGTGCTGACGCCGCGCCCACCCTGGAAGACGTTTCCCAGCAGTTCGTCGACGTTGCCGCCAAGGTTTCGCCGGGCGTGGTGAGTATCGACGCAATCAAGGTGGTGGCCGGCTATCACCACCCCTTCTCCGATCCGTTTGCGCCTTTCAGTGAAGGGGAAGTGTTCAGCCCCGAGCGGCGCATCCCCAGTGTGGGTTCGGGTCTGATCGTAGACTCTGAGGGTTACATCCTGACCAATCACCATGTGGTCAACGGCGTCCAGGAAGTTCGTGTGACGCTGGCCGATGATCGGGTGGCCGCTGCCCGATGGGTGGGCAGCGACCCCGCCAGCGATCTGGCCCTGCTCAAAATCGAGTTGAAGGACCTACCTGCCCTCCCTTGGGGCAACAGCGAGGAATTGAAGACGGGTCAGTTTGTGTTGGCCTTTGGCTCTCCTTTCCGTATGCGCGGCTCGGTCAGCCACGGAATTGTCAGCGGCAAGGGACGGCACGACCTTGGCATCGCCGATTTTGAGAACTTTATTCAGACCGACGCGGCCATCAATCCGGGCAACAGTGGGGGTCCGTTGTGCAATCTCAAGGGCGAAGTGGTGGGTGTCAACACCGCCATCCTCAGCAAGAGTGGAGGGTCGCAGGGCATAGGGCTGGCCATTCCCAGTGAAGTGGCCAGGGCCGTGGTCGAGGACATTGTCAAGAAAGGTCGAGTGGATCGAGCCTGGTTGGGGCTGTGGGTCGAGCCTGTGACGGCCGACCTGGCTCACGACCTGCGCCTGCCAGCGGCGCGCGGGGTTATGGTGCAGGGCGGCTACCGGTCAGGTCCGGCGGGACGCGCGGGCTTTCAAGCTGGTGATGTGATTTTGGAGATGGACGGCCAGGCCGTCGAGGACGTGCGTCATTTTCGTAGCTTGTTGGCCAGACTGCCGGTGGGAAAACGGGTGGATTTTATGGCCTGGCGAGCCGGTAGGGTGCTCAAATTTCGGGTTAAAACCGAGGTCAGGGCCGTTGATTCTATGGGACGCCCGGGGCGAGGACTCTAGCCTCAGGGTTCTCCTAACCAGCGAGATACTTCGCTGTAAAAGTGCTCCTCCAGTTGGCGAAATTGATCTTCGTCCACTTCATCGGGAAGCTCCTTGCCATACCAATGAAGGGTGAAGGGAATCAGCCAGATCCAGCGCACCACGTCGCCTGGCAATTGATGGGAGGGCGGCGTGTGGCGCTGCAGCGTTTCGAGAAAAGCCTGACCCTCGGCCAGCAGAAAGCGTCCCTCGCGCAGGGGCTCCATGAATCGGGCCCATCCCAGGGCCAGTTGAGAAGGCAGGTTTTGATCTATCAAGAACGAGCACCGGTGCTGAGCGAACTGGACCTGGGTTGGGAAGAGCTGCTCGATCCCTTGCTTGACATGCGTTTCGACCCCCGCTCGGCCCATCGATTTTTGGAGATATTGGCTTCCATCCAGCCCGCCGATGTGCTGGATCGCGAATTGGTTCGCCGACTCTGGACCATTCCGCTATTGCTCGATCGCATCGGCAACTCTCTGCAAGTGGAGTATGACGATCTGTACCGGGAGCGATTTGTGCCTTGGGAACAGTCGGTCTTTATAGAATTGGCGCGCATTTTAGGCGAACCCTACGACCTCAGCAAACGGTGAAGCAGATCCAGTTGCAGGGTGGGCTGGCGTTTGAGAAATTCCGCTGCCATCAACTCGGGAGAACCTCCCTGGGCCACCCCATCACTGAGCCAGTCGGGTGGACGCAGCGGGCCCCACTGCTTGAGCCAGCGATCGAAACAGTAGGGCGATTGAACCTCATCCCAGGTGGGGTGGAGTCGGGCCCGGGCCAGCACCGCATCGGCCCGTTCGGGGCTAAATACTCCCAGCCGGCGAGCTGCGCGACACAGGTTGTGAGGGGAAAGTCGCAGCCACCTGGCCACTTGAGCGGCGCATTCACGTTGCATTCGGGCCAGTCCGATCAGCATGGCGGGACGCTTGCTGTCGGACCGCAGGGCTTTTTCGGTTTCGTTCCAGCAGGCCACAGGCAGGTCCCAGTCCCGCTCTTGAGTGAGGCACGGTAGAATCAGCTTCCAGCCTTCGATGGCCACACTCGAAGGGTGACAGGGCAAGGCGCAGACTTTTTCCAAAAAGCGACTCAACAGGACATGGGGCAGTTGAAGCGGGGCCAATTGCTGCACATAAAACTGCCATTTGGCCTCATGGCAAACGCCTTGGGGAGGAACCTTAGAGCTACTTGCGTAGCCACTGACAATGCCGAACTCGATTGACTCCACGCCCGCACCTGACTCCACCCCTGGCTCGATCGACGAAGCTTGCTTGAAGGCTATGGTGCAACTCGACGATGTGGCCACGAGTGCCACGCGTCTGAGCGCTGCCAGGCTCAAGGTCAAAGCGACCGGCAATCCTTATCTTCTCGCTCATTTGCTCTCTCACCTTGGTCACATGCAGACGCGACAGCGTCTTTTGGAGCACGCTCGTGAGACTTTGAACGAGGCGGACTACGTGCTGATCGAGGCGGCTCAGCGCGACACCAAAGAGTCCACCCAACGCTACCGAGCCTGGCTGCGATACATGCTGGAGAGGGCGCGCTTTTTTTCGTTGACTGGTTGGGAAACCTCGGCTCTGACCATGGCCGATGAGGCCCTGGAAATGGCCCGCGGCACCGGCCAGTTTGACCTCTTTCAGGAAATTCAGAAATTGAGAGTGTCGGTAGAAATTTCGTAGTACTCCGTCGGCTATCTTCTCCGTGGAGGTAGTCCGCCGATGCAACTCAATGCCAAATCAGAGAACCCGTGGGATTTTGCCCATCCCGTGGACTTATTTGAACCGTCCGAGCCCAGGCCTCCGTTGGTCCCCTCGAGGGTCCGGTCCAAATCCACCGCACCTATTGCCTTGCAGCCCCAGCGCCAGCATGCCCGGCTGGCTTCGGGCCAGGCCTCGGTGGCCATGGCCTTGACACACCTGACGGGCCAGCGCTGGACCGGTCAGCAGGTATCCGACGCCTATGGAGGCAACCTGCTCGCTGCCCTGGAGGAACAGACCAGGCACCTGCGCTTGAACTGGAACGACGTCGACTTCAGTTCCCCATCTTGGGCCATCATGGAGAAGCAGTTGGGGCGCGGACGTCCTGTGCTGATGGGCCTCAACGGCCCCGTCTTCTCCCCTACGGCCGACGGCCACGTGGTTACTCTGTTGGGAATTCAGGGCGAACTGGTGCACTTCGCCGACCCCGCCAGCGGCAAAGTGTGCTGTCAACCCAAGCGCGAGTTTGAGCGCGCCCCCGGACACCCGATCGGCAAATTTGTTCTTTACGCTAGCAAACCGCGCCCCCGAAGGTGAAAGGTGGGGCCGTGCAAAGCGGGAAATTCTTAACCATGATGCGCTGGATAGTCTTTGTACTCTGTGGCCTGGGTTTGCTGTGCACGAACGCAATGGCTGAGCCGGTCCGGGCAGTAGTAGCGGTGTTGGCTGGCGATGCACCTACGCTGGATACCCTTTCGGCGGAGGTGATCGCGGCTCGCGATCGCATTGGCCTGAAAGAAAATCAGGTGCTGATCTCACGAGTTTCGACTCAACGCTGGAAAACGGTCAACTACAAGGGCCTGGGCATCAAGAACAGCGACCTGCCCATGGTGGCGCTGGCTCGCCTGAATTCTCAAGGTAAGGTGGTCTCATTGATCGGTTACCCCGATTTTGTGGAGCGCACCATCGCTCAACCCAAGGCCAGCGCCGAGCGACTCCTGCGTCATTGGGCAGAGTCTAGCGGCGCGGTGGTGCAGCCCGTAGCGCCTTTGATTCGGGCGGCCACCCTCAGCCCCGAACCCTCCCAACCCTTTCCCATCGGGGCCGAGATTTTAGTCACCGTCCAGGCGGCCGGCCCGGGCATTATGCAGGTCAACAGTGCTTCCAATCACACGGTAACTCTGCCCGAGGTAGGCGGAGGGCTCTATCAGGGCAAGTACGTGGTGGCCGAGGATGAGCAGGGTGACGTGGCCTTGATGGCCCACTTTGTGGGTAGCCAGGGGGAAACGGCCGATTATCCCATCGGTGTCTTCCAGGCGGTAGGCTGGGTGCCGCCCCGCATTCTCTCGCTCAACCCCCTGGGCGGTGACGTCTACCAGGTGCGTGGCACAGCCCCGCCCGGTTCTATCGTCAAAGTCAAATGCCACATTGACATGGGCCGTTTTCTCTTCGTGGGTTACCCCGACTACGACGCCGATTGGAATGTGCAGACCGAGCCTGACGGCGAATTCACTTTCAATATGGACCTGAATCAGTCGGAGACCCGTCGCAATGGCGAATTGGACGCTCAGTTTACCGCTTACGCCGAGCATCCAACCAGGCCCGAGAAACGTACCGAGGAGATTCAATACACGGGCAAAGTCCGCATGATTAACTATACCCGCAACTCGGCCAGCTATTATGGCAATTATGGCTACGGCCCCGGGTATGGTTGGAGCCGCCCCGGATTCACTTTTGGTGTGGGTTACCCTGGCTGGGGTTATGGACGACGGGGTTTCGGGCGCTGCTGGTAAGGTCTACACGTCAGGAGCGATCGACCAGGGTCAGGTCAAAGGCGGGCAGGCAGACAGCCACATATTCGGCGCCTTCGTCTGTAGGTGTGCTGTATTGGACGCGCTCGCCGCTTCGCACCAGCACGGCCTGTCCGGCCTGCACCTGGAGGATCCCCTGGTCGGTTTCCACCCATAAACTCCCTCGCAAAACCAGCGCGTATTCATCAAACTGACAGACCTGATGGGGTTCGGACCAGCCCTGTGGGCTGCGCATGTGGGCGATGGATACCCGCGACTCGCCTGTGTGGGTGCGGCCCACAAATTCGTCGATGAACTTGGGGGGAGTTCCAGGAGCCTGGATTCGCAGGGGTTGCTCGATCAGTTCAGCCATAGCAACTCCTTCGGCGTATCTGACCGCCGGGTCCCGCCAAGAAACCGACTTTCATAGTTTTGTCAGGCCGACTGCTTAGACTGCAAAGAAAAAAAGGTGGGAGAGCCGACCATGATCGACAGCAACGCCAACTCCGTCCGTAAATTCAACCAGATCAAAGACCAGATTCGTGACCGGGCCAAGGCCGGCGAGCAGGTCAAAGTCGATGGCGACAACTTCCAGGTCGTTGAAAGTTTCTCGGTATCCGACCCCGAGGGCAACTACACCGTGCTCAAAGACAGCCGCTTCGACAATGACCTGAAAACGCGCGACAAGGTCTCAATCAGTCTTGAGCCTAAAGGAGATCTGGTCAAGGAAACCCGCGACTACGAGCACTACAGCCAGAAGAAGCTGGTCTTTTTCACCGATGAGCGCCTCAGCGTTACCGTCCAGCAGGTCAAACAAAATGAGGGAGGGTTCAGTCACCTGGGTGGCTCGAGCGACTTTTCGGTTTAACACACCAGCGGCGAACCCTGGAGAAATTTGACCTGACCCTCAACACCTGTCGAGCGCAAGGCTGTGGATCTGCGATGGGGCTGCGAAAGTGTAGACTACGGTTGACACCCTGGAAGTGTAGACTGTAGTCTACACTTCGATGTGAGCGACGATGATCTCTTAGAAATTCTTAACTACTGGAGCTACTGGGAGGGCCCCCCGCCGCCCAGTGTCCCTCGACTGCTTACCCTGCCGCCACCCGATTCCCAGCTAGTGCTGGCCATTCAGGGGGTGAGACGTTGCGGCAAGTCTACGCTGCTGGCGCAGTTGATGGAGCGGTGGGAGATCCCCCCAGAGCGATGCATGTTTGTCAATTTTGAGGACCCGAGGTTGAGTCCTCACCTGGGTCCGGAGCTTTTATCCAGGATCTCCGACTTGTTCGTGTCCAAGAGGCCAGAAGGTCCCCTGTGGTATTTTTTTGATGAGGTGCAAAATGTACCCCAGTGGGAGAAATGGCTACACATGCGACTGGAGCGCAACCGCGGCGACCATTTTTCCATCACGGGCTCCAATGCTTCACTCCTGTCGGGGGAGCTGTCATCAAGACTAACCGGTCGGCACCGGCTCGCGGAACTCTATCCTTTCGACTTCCAGGAGGCCACACACGCCCTCCCCGACCTCACGCCAGAGTCGTTCCTGGCTTTGGGAGGGTTCCCCAAGATTCTGCTTTCCCAAGGTGACTTGAGCCTTCGCCAGCAGTATTTTTTGGACATCGTGGAGCGCGACATCACGAATCGTGTGGGGGCTCGTTCAAGTTTTCCGGTTCGAGCCGTCATCCAGATGGTGTTCGAGACTTGTGGGTCTGAGATGAGTTTGCGTCGTGTGGCTGGTGTCTGTGGGCTCAGTGTGGAGACGGTGAGCGGCTACTTGCTCGCGGCCGAGGCCGCCTATCTGCTCTTCTCATGTCCCTTCTTCGGGCATTCTAGCCGTCAGCAGCAAGTTCGCAACAAGAAATACTATCCCGTAGACACCGGTTTGCGCAAAGCTGTTGTGGCGGGCGCTGCTCCCGATCAGGGCAAGGCTCTCGAATGCGCCGCATTCTTGGCTCTGCGTAAACGGTTTGGGCGCGTGTTCTATTGGCGGCACGTGCGAGAAGTTGACTTCGTAGTGATCCATCAGGGGCGTCCACTTCCTGTCCAGGTCAGCTGGGCCAGCCCTCACGACCGTCACTATTTGGCTCTGGATGAGTTCTACCAAGCCTTTCCGGCCTCTCACGAGGGACATTTTCTCAACCGAGATGACCTTGTCGAGAACTTCGCGGCAGGGTGGCCCCTTTCATCGGGCTAGATTTGAAGCGGCTCACTGCACAGCGACATGGGTTGTTAACCATGCGTTGGGACGAATGGGAAGCCGCCTGACCAGGCTCGGGTCTGGCTTTTGCGATGGGTCGGGCCGCCACTGACAGCCGTTGGCCAGGACCTGACCAACTCGGTTTTCCTGGATTGTCAGGCGTCAGGAACACTGGACAGGTACCGACCCGGTCTGGCCTGAGGGCGTCAAATAGACGGTCAAACAAGATGCCGGAGGGTTCCGTCACCTGGGTGGCTCGAGCGACTTTTCGATTTAACCGAGGTCGGCGGTATCTAACCACAGAGTGACGGGCCCATCATTGGTCAGCGACACGTCCATGTGGGTCTGGAAGACTCCCGTGGCCACCTTGGGTAACAAGGACTGAAGTTTAGCCACAAAGTGTTCATACAGAGGCACGGCAGCTTCGGGGCGGGCGGCCTGGCTGAAGGAGGGGCGTCGGCCTTTGCGGCAGTCGGCAAAGAGCGTGAACTGAGAAACCACCAGCGCCTCGCCGCCCACCTCTAGCAAGGAGAGATTCATTTTGCCTTGATCGTCTTCAAAGACGCGCAAGTGGACCACTTTGTCGGCCAGCCAATCGGCCTGCCGTGTGGTGTCCTCCTGACCTACCCCAAGGAGGATTAGGAAACCGCGTCCGATGGATCCGCGAATTTCCCCGTCAACCTTCACATTGGCCTGGGAAACCTTTTGGATCAACGCCCTCAAGTGCCGCTGCCAGCGGTTTGGGTGCGCGAGACGCTGATGACATCACGCACTTTGCGAAGTCGTTTGATTAATTCATCAAGTTGGCGCTTGTGCAAAATCTCCACCCCAACCTTCATAAAAGCCCGGTCTTTCTTGGCCCAGGCCTTGCACGAGCGAGTGGGGATGCGGGCCTCGTTGAGAATACCCATGACTTCGGAGAGCAGGCCGTCGCGGTCCCAGGCATCGATCTCAAGTTCAACGTGATAGTTGCCACTTTCACCAGTCGATTCCCACTCGACCTCGAGGACTCGCTCGGGCGCCTTGGTCACCATGCTGGCCAGATTGGGGCAGTCGGCCACGTGTACCGAGACACCCTTGCCCAGCGTGATATACCCCACCACATTGTCGCCCGGCACTGGCGCGCAACACTTGGAGAAGCGAATCAGGATATTGTCGATGCCTTTGACTTTAACCGGTTGATGGGACTTTTTCTTGCCGCTGGGTCGGCGCGGCTCCGGCAACAGGGTCTGCGAGGACTCCTTGGGTAATTCGTCGCGGAGGCGTCCCAAGAATTGGGCCAGCGACGTTTCGCCAAAACCCATCGAGGCCAGCATGTCATCGCCTTTTTCGAAATTCATCGACTTGGCGATGCGATTCATCACGTCTTCGTCGTTGAGAACGCCGTCCATGCGCTGCTTGGTCAACTCGCGGCGCAACATGTCGCGCCCACGCACGATGTTCTCCTCGCGGCGCTCTTTCTTAAACCAGTTGCGGATTTTGTTGCGGGCCTGATTGCTGCCGCAAATGCGTAACCAGTCCAAGGAGGGTGTGCCGTTCTTGCTGGTGACCACCTCGACTACATCGGCGTTTTGCAATTTGTAGTCAAAGGGGACCATCTTGCCGTTGACTTTGGCGCCAATGCAGCGATGGCCCACCTGAGTGTGCACTCGATAGGCGAAGTCGATGGGGACCGAGCCGGTGGGCAGGTCGATCACGTCGCCACCCGGCGTAAATACAAATACCTCATTGGAAAGCAGATCGACCTTGAGATTGTCTACATATTCCTTGGCGTCGCGTGTCTCCGCGTCCCAGTCCAGAATGGCCCGAATCCAGGGATAGATCTCTTTGAACATGGCCGTGTCCCGGCTGGGAGGCGCCTTACCCTCTTTATAGGCCCAGTGGGCCGCGATGCCCATTTCGTTGACCTGGTGCATTTCCCAGGTGCGAATTTGAATTTCCAGGGGGTGGTCTCCAGGCCCGTACACGGTGGTGTGCAGGCTGCGATAGTTGTTGCTCTTGGGAACCGCGATATAGTCCTTGATTCGATCTTTCATGGGTACCCAAATCGAGTGAATCAGGCCCAAAATGCTGTAACAATCTTCGACCTTGTCTACAATAATGCGCAGGGCCAGCAGATCGTAAATGTCTTCCAGAGGCCTTTGGGTGCGCTGAATTTTTTTGAAGGTAGAATACAGGTGTTTTTCGCGCCATTCCAGTCGGGCCTTGATGTTAAGGGTTTCCAGCCGCTTCTCGATGGCCGACCGGGCTTCTTCGATAGCCCTCTCCAGCACGGGCCGGAGGCGCTCCAGGCCCTGGCACATTTCTTGATACTCTTTGGGGTAGCGGTAGCGAAACGAGAGATCTTCCAGTTCAATCTTCATCTGGAACACACCCAGGCGGGAGGCGATGGGGGCGAAGATCTCCAGGGTTTCCGTGGCGATGGACTCTTGCTTTTGGGGCCTCAAAGCACCTAAGGTTCGCAGATTGTGCAGCCGGTCGGCCAGTTTGATCAAAATGACGCGCAGGTCACGGGCCATGGCCAGAAAGATTTTGCGAAGATTTTCGGCCTGGGCCGCCTGTTTGCTGCGCGGGGTGGGAGCGTCGCGGCCCTGCCTGGAGCTGATCGAGGTCAACTTGGTGACGCCGTCCACCAGCATGGCGATTTCGGGGCTGAAGGTGCTTCCCAATTCGTCCAGTGTGGTGGGGGTATCTTCCACGGTGTCGTGGAGCAGACTTGCGGCCAGGGTGGGTGCGTCCAGACGATATTCGGCCAGGATGTGGGCCACGGCCACGGGATGGGTGATATAGGGCTCCCCCGAACTGCGCTGTTGGGGGCGATGGCGTTCTTCGGCCAGCAGATAGGCGCGGGCCACCAGTTCGAGTTCTTCTAAAGAATAGTAGGCAGAGAGCCGGCGCAGCAGGCGCTCAACTTCGGGCCCACCCAATTCGATGGCTTGTTGGCACAAAATACCTTCTAAGGTCGTCAAGGAGCATGCCGTTCGCTGCCTCTGGGGAAATTTCTTTCAATGCCGGTCCAGCCACTTTTGAATGCGCATGAGCTCCCCTTTGAGGGCGGCCAGGCGTTGCTGCATTCGTTGCTGTTCATCCTGCATTGCCTGGCGCTGGGGTCCCTGAGCCCGCTCGATTTCGGGTGGCATCTTGGAGAGGCGTTCGGCCAGTGGGCTCATCTCTTGCACGATCTCGTCGGCCCGCTTCTGGGCCGCTGGCCGAGTCAGTCCTGCCATCGGATCGCGGTGATGGCTGGCAGCCCAAAGCACGGCCAGCAGACCCAGAGCGGCCAGGACTGCGCCCAATCGGCGGCGCGGGGCCCGCGCTTCGTCTCCGGGTATCAAGCTGGAGATATTGGCCGCACGAACTTCGCTCGGGTAGCGGCTGACCCGCCAGTGCTCAAGTTCGGCCCGCCACTCTCCACGGGTGGCTTCGTCGGCCAGCTCGACCGCCTTCTCCAACCAGGCCTGGGCGTAATCTTTGGCAGCATCCTCAGGCAGGTCCCACCAGGCGCGCGCCAGGGCCCGATAGAAAAGACTCAAGTCTCTGCGAAATTGGGCCGCCAGGGGGAGGTTGTCAAGGGTGGCTTCCTGGAGAAATCGTGCCAGGGGCATCAACTCCAGTTCGTAGCGGCCGGTCACGTCGCGAACCGAAATACCATCGAGCAATCCCTGGCGCAGCGCCGCCAACTCGAGATTCCAGCGCTCAAACTCGGCCGTCAACATGTGCATCTGCTCGGCCTGGATCTCTTCCACCGATGAAAGGAAGACGCTTACCGTCCAGCACTCGCGCAATTGAGCGGCATCGCCTTTGCCCAGCAGCACAAAGGCCTGATCCTTTTGCCAGGCGCGAAAATCGGCAAGAACCTGAAAGTAGCCGGGATCTTGGGTGAGCGTAGCCAGATCTCGCCATCGATTGGCGCAACCCCTCCAGAGAGCGTGGTCAGTTGGCTCCATCATCCAGCGCAAGTGCGCGAGTACGGCCAGATTGTGTTGGGAGAGCAGGTGGTTTTCACTGCTCCATCGCCGCCAGGCCTCGTTGAGGCGCCGCTCGCAAATGTCTAGCCAGGCCAGTTGGTCCAGAGGGCGGGTGGAGTCGAACCAGGTGGCTCGGTAGAAGGGCAACCGCTCCGATTGCAACTGCTGCAAACAGGTTTGTAGCAGCGTTTCGGTCAATTCGACGGGCTCCAACCCGGGGCAGGCCAGGACCACCGCCGACGAAAGACTAAGCGGGGGCTGCTGCTCGCGCGGAATGCCCAGCAAACGAAAAGGATTGCGGGTCAGCGGATCCCAGACACTCACACTCCGACCAGGCGTTCCTCCAGGCGTAGGTGTCGCTCGTCAAACCTTTGTACCAACTGCATAAATTGCTCCCGTCCCCGGCACATCTCTTGGTAGCGCCTGGATTCCTCCAGGCGTCGACCACCGGAGGCACGAATGATCCACGAGTCAGGTTTTCGTTCTACAAGCTGAAGCTCCTCGAAAACTTCCACAGCTTGCGACAGGGTTAAGGCGGAGGCCTTAAGAGGTCGGATGTCTTCTTCGATGGACGGGAACTGTTGCTGCTCCAGGCGACCCTGACGGGCGTGGCGCACCAGCGATTTCCAGATCCCTTCCAAGCGAGGCCGATCCAGCCAGCGGTCGGACTGGCGCTGCACCTCCTGGCGCAATTCGCGGCCACCAAACAACACGTGCACACGAGCTGCTTGTTGCAGGGCGGGCTGCAGTAAGTCTGGCAACGAGGAAGGCGGATAGAGCAACACCACGTCTTCAAAGCCTGCCCGCAGGTTGGCATAGGTTTCCATGGTCAAAAGGTGCTGGGGCAGGGCGGCCTGCACTTTGGCTCGTTGCGAGTCGTCGTGGACCACCACCAACGGTTGCTGTCCCTGCTCGAGCAAGGCCTCCAGATAAGCCCGTCGGCTGACCACATTGCGCCCGTCCACCAGGCTGGGACAGTTGCCATTTTGGCTCCATTGCGGGCGCTGCTGCAGCAGGGCAAAGACTTGAGGTTCTGGCTCAAGCAAGGCTTGCACTCGCAACGAAGGATAGGAGGCCCCCTCCCAGGATTCTTCTTCCAATTCGAAGAGGACGTCGTAGTAGAGTTGCTTTTCAAGAATTTGCTCGCGATCGCCGGCCAGGCGGAAGGCCACGGCTTTGCGCTGCAATTCGCCTTGAACCAGGCGAAAGCGCAAATGCTCCTGGGCTTTGCCCATGGTTTTTAACTGTTCCAGACGCACCCTCCGGGCCAGAAAGACGGGGGTGCGGTTGGCTTCCCCCAGGGGCTCCAACAGGCGGAGTTGGCGTGCCAGGTCGAGATTGGCGGCGCGCAGGCTCAATTCCATGTCGGCGTGAACCGGGGCCGGTCCCTGGCGCACTTCGGCCACTGCCGCTGCCAATCGTTGGCGCATTTCATCGACCCGGTCCCAGGCTATCGTAAATCCGGCGGCCCGGGCGTGGCCACCAAATTTGACAAAGACATCGGCACACTTGTGCATGGCTTGAAAGAGGTTGACGTTTTCGGGGGCTCTTGCCGACCCTTTGCAAACCTCGCCAACCCTGCCCATGATGAAGGCCGGCAGACCGTAACGGTCCACCACCCGACTGGCGGTGATGCCCACCACGCCCTGATGCCATTCGTCGCCGGCCTCGACGACCACGCCCAGGTCCAATTTGGCGGGCTCAGCTTCCAGGCGTTCTTCTACCTGACTGCGCATGTGGGCCTCGAGATCGCGCCGCTGCTGGTTGAGTTTGTCCAGGTAGGAGGCCAGTTTGCGAGCCTCTCCATCGTCTTGGGTCAGCAACAGGTCGACGGCCAGTTTGGCATTTTCCAGTCGGCCTGCGGCATTGATGCGGGGGCCCAGACCGAAGCCCACGGCAAAACTGCCCCAAGGGCCTTCCTCCAGGCCAGCTACCTGAGCCAGAGCCCGCCAACCTGGGCGCTGCAGCAAGGCAAGTTGGCGCAGTCCGCTGCGCACCAGACCGCGGTTTTCACCCAGCAAAGGCATTACATCGGCGATGGTGGCCACGGCCACCAGATCGAGAAAATGATCCGGCCAGGCCAGGCCGCGCTGTTGATACAGGGCGCACACCAGCTTGTAGGCGATGGTGGCTCCGCACATGGGCTTGAAGGGGTAGGCGCAGTCGCTCAGTTGAGGGTTGATAAAGGCTTCTGGTGTCGGGAGTGGGTTGGGGAGGCTGTGATGGTCGGTGACGATCACGGTCATGCCTCGCTGCTGAGCCAGTTCGATGGCGCTGTGACTGCTGGAGCCGCAGTCGCAGGTGAGCAGCATTTTGGCTCCGCGCTCGGCGGCCGCCTCGACGGCTTTGATGGAAACGCCATAGCCCTCAGTGAAACGGTCGGGCACATGATGTTCCACCGTGGCGCCCAGTGCTGTAAGACCTTCGACCAGCAGAACTGTAGAACAGACGCCGTCTACATCGTAGTCGCCGTGAATAAAAATCAGCTCCTGGTCGTGGATGGCTCTTTCGATCAGGGGCACTGCCAGGGCCATGTCGCGGAACAACATGGGGTCGGAGCACACCGACGAGGCGTCATCGAAGAGAAAGCTGCGAGCTTCGTCCTCGTCGCGTAAATTCCGTTGAATCAGCAATTGGGCCACCACCTCGGGGAGGTCGAGAGCCTGGGCGAGGGCGGTAGCGCTCTCGGGTTCGGTGGGCCTTAAATGAAGGCGACGAGGGTGTAGCATGGTTGAAAGTTCTTCGCCGCCCGGCCGGGCCCTGCATGAGGGATTTTTCAGGGCTGAGTGGTATACCCATTGTAGTGAATACCGTCCAGCCCAACTATGGACACGTTCGCGCGGACTTACTCAAATGGGGTCGCGAGCTAGCCAGTCACGTCCCGGTCGCTCAGCAGGAGCGGGCCCACCAGTTATTGGAGACGATCGACGAATTGCAGGCCGGCAACGCGGCCGATGTGAAAAAAGACTTGCGCGAGTTGCTCTGGAAGATCCGCGAGCCGTTGGGCGAGGGCACTCCTGAGATCCGGCAGAGCTATGAAAAGCTGCGCAATCTGGCTTTGGACAACGACTACCCGCGGGAGCGCTTCACAGTGGCTCCCAACGCGTCCGACGTTCCCAATTACCAGATCGTCACTCCCAATTTTCTGCGGGGAGGTCAACCCGATCAAGAAGGCCTGGGTTGGCTGGCCGCTCACGGGGCCACTCTTGAGGTGGATTTACGCGGCAGTGACCGGGATAACGCCTGGAACCCTCCCACCGACTACCCCCTCAAAGTTTACCGCATCGCCATTGAAGATTTTCAGTCACCGACTTTTGAGCAGGTTGAGGACTTCATTCAGGTGGTCGACCGGGCCCAGGCCAAAGATGAGACCATCTTCGTCCACTGCAAGGCCGGAATCGGGCGGACCGGCTTGATGACCGCCTGCTGGAGGGTGTCTCAGGGTATGTCTGCCGATGATGCGCTGCAGGCCGAGAAAATCAACTCCTACCACGGTTCCCTCAAGCAAGAGCAGTTTGTGCGCGATTTTGAGGCCTACTGGCAGACGAAGAACTAATTGGAGTCAACGATGCGCTCCCCCTTGGGGGCGGTCACGTCCTCGTAGACCCCGCTGTCGCGTCGTTCCAGTCGACGAAATCCGGTGTTTTTAATGTCGCTGGTAAATTGACCCACTTGAGAGGATACAGGAACAATCAGCCTTTCGACCTTTTCGTGAGGGTCTCGTTGACCCAGTTCCAGTCCGGCCACCTGACACAGTTCCCCCCAGGTCTTCGGCTCTTCTCTCATTTTGTGGGTGGCCTCCAGGCGATCCTTGCCCACCAGATAGAGATAAGTTGGCATGATGTGACGCTCCTTTATCGATACTGAAATGCCGGGCTGCCCAAGAGCACGCCCGCGACCTTGGCTGCCCAGGCTTCCTGACGTCGGCGTTCAAAATCCGCTGGTTTGGGGGTTTTAAACCAGCCGCGTGGACCGTATCCGTCGCCGGGTTGACCCAGGCGTTGACGGGAAAATTCCTGCACGGCAACTTCGCGTTCGGGAAGCAGGATGGGGGCCAGCCCCTGGACGGGGTCCTGCCCCGGGCTGAGGAAGCCCATCCAGTTGACCTGAAGTCCACGAATGCGATTTTGAGCCAGTTGAGTGGCAAAGTTCATGCGGTTCACCAGACTGCCGCTCGATACCCAATCACGGCTGTCCTCGGGGTAGCCAGTTGGCGGATTGCATCCGTAGAGAGGTTGCCCCAGGCGCTGTAGCCAGAAGATCAGTCCTCGATCGAGTTGGAGTTCCGCGCCACTGCAGCGCAGGCTGCTGACGAAGAATTCCAGGGGAGACTTGACCTTGCTGGGTCGGGTCGCCTCCGCCCAGAACTCGGCAGATGTCACCAGTTCGACCAGAACGGGTCGAATTTGGCCGTGGCTGGCGCGGTATCGCGAAGCCAGTCGTTCCACCAGGGCGGGGCCAGGCTGGTCGCAAACGAAGCGTTGGGCCAGTTTGCGGGTAACAAATCGGGCCGTGGATGGGTGCTCGGCCAGACGGGCCAGAACGGCCTCTCCTTCTTCCAGGCCTCCGCCGGCCGGGATGACCTGACCCAGAATGTTTTTCGAATCGGCATCGTGCCAGTCGGCTCGAAACAGAAAATCGCCGCTATGCTGATAGCCAAGGATTTCTCCTGGTTCGATCAGGCGCCACAGGTTTTCGTTGTCACTTTCGGGATAGTGTACGGTCCAACCGGTCAGGCAGCGAGCCAACTCGGTTACATCGGCTTGAGTGTAGCCGCCGTCTACGCCCAGAGTGTGCAACTCCATGACCTCGCGCGCATAGTTCTCGTTAAGGCCACCGTTTTTCCGTTTGAGCGGCTGCCCCTGGCGTAGTTCCTCCTTATCGTCAGGGGGGGCGGCCTCGTAGCGGAAGTTCAGGGTGGTTTTGGCGCCAGGTGCGGCCGAAGACTGAGAATTGTTGAGGTAGTGGAGCATGGCGGGATGGTGGGCCGTGCCCAGCAGCATGGTCGAGAACGAACCCAGGGCCTGAGGACGCAGGATATCACGCTCATACGAGATGGTGTTGATGCGCACCTGATCGTTGAGCGCGGCCACGTTGAAGTGGTTGAACCAAAAATCGGTCAGTACCTCACGCAACTGATTGCGAGAGTAACGGCAGCGCAGCAGTTTTTGATAGCGAAGCTCGTCGCCCAGATCGTCGTAGGTGGGCTGCTGCTGGGCCTCCTTAAATTCGCGCAGTCGAGATTCATAAATCTGGCGGCTGCGCTCGCTGCCCTCGGTCCATTTTTTTAAGCCTGATTTTTCGGCCATTTCGATCAGGCGATTGCGGTTGCAGTATTGGACGCGTTCCTGGCTGGCACTCAGCTGCAGACTGGGCAGGGCTGCCAGACGGGAGTCCAGTGGCTCGTCGCCCAACTGACCGTCCAATTGCTCCGCGGTCCACGCTTCCAGCCCCTGGACAACGACCTCGTCGGTCTGTCCGGGTAGGGGCCCAAAGGTCAGTCGCTGGAGCAGAAAGACAGCCGCCTGACGTTGGGTCAGGCCGGCCTGGCGGTAGGGCATGGGCGGTACTGGTTGGGCTATTGCGCATCCAATCAGAGCCACCCACAGCGCCACCACTCTCATGCTAGAGCAGTTCCGATTTCCAGCTGGCGGTGGCTTGGTTAACGGGCATGGTTTGGGCATCTCCTCGGTTGGTGTCGGCTGGCCTTTAGTTTCCCCACTACAACCCTCCTTCCCGCCCACGACTATCCGTTCATATCACGGCAAAATCGGAGCCCTATTCTGGTAGGACATTTATCTTTGGGTTATGGGATACAAATTAGCCTGCGCAGGTCAGATGTTTATACTGTTTGAACGGTCAGTTCAGGGTGGGTTCAATGCCAATTTTCGGGTTATTCAATCGCAAGCGTGCCGCAAAGTCGAGTTCCAAGGGTCGCCAGCAACGGCAGGATGGGCGCTGGAGCAAAGTCGATAAGAGCTGGTTGACCACCGGCTTGAGCCTGGCTCACGCCAATGAGGTTTTGCATGGTGCCACCGCCGAGTTTTATCCGGACGGACAACTCAGGCGATTGTCCCATTATAGCGAGGGTAAGCCGTCGTTGTTTCACCATTGCCTCGAATTGGAGTTGGGAATTCCCAGTGCCCGAGTGGTGGGAGAAGGTGTGCTTTGTGTCTTTTACTATGGTCTTGAAGAAATACACGTACTTTTTGAAGATGAAGCCGAATTCACCAGCGGCTCGGCGGTTTGGGACGATTGGGTGCGCAAATGGATCGCCCAGATTTGCGCCGGAGGCCGCGTAAATATTCGACCGGAGGAATGACCGACTATCGACTACCCACGCAACCATCCACGAAGGCTTGATGCATCCTGAGGTCCCCGGACAACTCGGGATGGAACGAGCTTACCCAGATGTTGCCCTGGCGCGCGGCGGCAACCTGGCCTCGGTATCGGGCCATCACTTCGACCTGGTCGTTGAGGGGCTCGGCCAGAGGGGCTCGGATGAAGACGGCGGGTAGGGGTTGGGACAGGTTAGATACCTCCAGGTCGGCTGTAAAGGAGTCAACCTGACGCCCAAAAGCGTTGCGGGTCACGCGCAGGTCGATGCGCTGGAGCATTAGTTGATCTGGCAGCCCGTTGATCACCTCTTGAGCGAGCAGGATCATGCCCGCGCAGGTTCCCCAGATGGGCTTGGAAAACTGCCGAAGGGGCTCTTCAAATTGATAGCGCCGAAGCAATTTGCCAATGGTAGTGGATTCGCCCCCGGGCAGGATGAGGCCGTCCAGGCCATCCAGATGGGCCGGCAGACGAACTTCCACCACCTCTGCGCCGCAGCGCTGTAAATACTGGCTGTGTTCGGCGAAGGCCCCTTGCAGGGCCAGCACGCCGATTTTAACGGCCACGGCCCTGAATCAGTTCTTGTTTGGGAATGGAGGAGATCTCCAGTCCCTTCATCGCTTCGCCCAGTCCGCGGGAGCATTCCACCAACTGCTTGGGGTCGGCAAAATGGGTGGTGGCCTCCACAATGGCCTTGGCACGAGCGGCCGGCTCGCTGGACTTGAAGATGCCCGAGCCCACGAAGACCCCGTCGCATCCCAGGCGCATCATCAGGGCGGCATCGGCCGGGGTGGCGATGCCCCCGGCAGCAAAGTTAACCACCGGCAATCGCCCTAATTTGCGGACCTGTTTGACTAACTCCAGGGGAGCGCCCAGGTCGCGCGCGCAACTCATCAACTCTTCTTCGGGCATCAACTGAACCCGCCGGATGTCGGCATTGACAGTGCGCATGTGGCGCACGGCTTCGACCACGTTGCCGGTTCCGGCCTCGCCCTTGGTGCGAATCATGGTGGCGCCTTCCCCGATACGCCGCAGCGCCTCGCCCAGGTTGCGGCAGCCGCACACGAAAGGAACGGTGTAACCGTGCTTGTCGATGTGAAAATCTTCATCGGCGGGCGTGAGCACTTCAGATTCGTCCACAAAGTCTACTCCCAAGGCCTGTAGAATATCGGCTTCTACAAAGTGCCCAATGCGCACTTTGGCCATGACCGGAATGGTGACTGCGTCCATAATCCGTTGAATCATGGCTGGATCAGACATGCGTGCGACACCGCCGTCACGGCGAATATCGGCCGGGATCCGCTCCAGCGCCATGACGGCGCAGGCGCCGGCTTCCTGGGCGATTACCGCCTGCTCGGGTGTGCTGACGTCCATAATGACGCCGCCTTTGAGCATTTGGGCCAGGCCGCTTTTGACCTGGAAGGATCCTTTTTTCTCAGACATGATGTTGACCGCTCTCCTGGTAATTCTCGCGGGGGTGCGAGAGATTGAGTCTACCCAGTAGGTGGGAGTTGTAAAAGGCACAGTTTTACAGATTTGCTTCGACCAGCTGTTGTCTCCGGGAGCCTGCCCTCAAAGCCGTTGCCAATCTATGCAACAGGCGTACACACAAATTCTGCTCGTCATCGAGGATCTTGAGATCCGCTCTCAGTTACGCAAGCAGTTGAAGAATCTGGGTTATTGGGTGGCCGAGTCTACCCTGGATCTGGCTGCCGAGGTGGTCGCTACCCAGACGCAGTCTCATGTGAGCGGACGTGTGCTGGTAGTGGAAGATGATGCGGTCAGCCGTAAAATGCTCACCCTGCACCTGGAGCATCGCGGTTACGAGGTCTCGGTCGCCGAAGACGGATTGGTGGCCAAGGAGTTGCTGGCCAAGAGCACTTCGATGGGAATTCAAGGGGCCGGTGTGCTTTTTCAGGTGGCCCACAAACTCAAGGTGGACAAAATTCACCTGTTGCTCAATCAGGTGGCGCTCCAGGCCGACCAGGAGTTGTTGCGGGGTCGCCTGCAGGACACTTTTGGCAGTGAAGTGGCGGCTTTGTTGCCCCGCTTTGAAAGCGACGGTCAGGGTATCCGCCAACCCAACAGTCCCTGGGCCGAGGCCCTGCGAGCCTTAACGGTAAGACTGCTGCAACCATGAAGGGGAGCGTGGCTCACCTGGTGCGCCAGGGCTTGACGGTCTATTTGCGCCCCTACTGCTACTCCACCGGAGTTGTGGCCGAACTGGCCTGTCTGGTGCTGGTTTTGCAGAGGGCTGATTTTCTGCAATTGGTGGGCGACTCGGATCGGGTTTTGCAAAGCCTGCAGGACACCGCCGTGGGCCGCAGTCTGACTCTATTTGGCCGGCGCGGCCGCCGGGCGAGTTCGATTCCGGCCACCTGGGATCTGATATTGGAGGATTGATCCAAGGAACTGTTTTGCGCCTTGTGGAATGATTCAGAAATGTTGCGGGGGAAATTTCGGTTTATTCTTTTAGGGCTTGTGCTTTTGTTGTGCATGGCCTACCAAGTTTCTGTGTGGATGGGCATCCCGCTTCTCCCTGATTCCTCCGATTCGAGTCCACCTCCACCGCGTCGAAAGCGTGCGCCCGTCTTTCAGGGAGCCTGGCAAGACGAAAGTCACTACCTTTTAACGACCATCTCCAGCGATATTGCTGAAATGATGGTTTTTGCCTCTCAGCACAAGGGACTTGGACCCGACTTTTTAGTGGAGGTGAGTCGGGCCCAAGGCCGCTATCAACTGAAGGCCAATCTGGGCGGCCTGGGTCAGGCAAATTGTGCGCTGGAGCTGGACCGAGCTATCTGGGATCCCTCCCTCTATCAACCGTGGTGTCAGGCCTTGGCGCAGCAATTGAAACCGGTATCGCCCCAGCACCCGGTGCACGACAGTGACGCCCTGGTCCAGAAGTTGACCGACCCAAGGCCGCAGGTGCTGGCCGCCGTGGATGCTCAGCTTTCCAAGTCGGGGTTCGACCAGATGGGCAATCCGGAGTGGCACGATGAGGCCGCTCTGCTGTTGGGGTCGCAGGCTTTGCGGGAAGCGCCCGGCCTCTTTTTTCAGATTCGCCACGAGCTTTGCCGACTGACCAGTCACCTGGCCATGGCCGACTTCCTGCGCGGGAGTGGGTCACCCTCGGTCTGTCATCAACTGGCTCAGGCCACCTTGATTTGCCTGTACGGAAAGGAGAATCAGGCAGACCTGATTCTTAAAAAGGTGTCGGATGTAGGTCCGCAGGGTGCCTGGAAAAGGGCTCTACAAATGCGCTTGACGGGAGACTATCGGATCGGACGGGGATTTTCTCGGCCCACCTTACTGGAAGAACGGGAGAGATTCCAGGCCGACTATTCTACGCGCAGTTGTGCTCTGGCCTGGAAGAGTCGGCCCTCCTTGCCCGAATGGCAAGACCTGGCCGATTGGACTCGACTGGCCAATACCACCCGCATTAACCACAACGACACTCCGGGCGTTAATATTGGACACCAATTGCTGGAGCGGGGCGTGCTCAGCGAGTTGAGGGAAATGAGCCAGGTGTGGGCCGGCGAGGGTTGGGGTCCCCTCCAGCCGGCCAAGAGAGAGGCCTTCCTTAACACCCCGCCGCAGCGATGTGTGACGGGGCCGTCTGCCAAACCGCAGCTGCAGGTGCTGGGTAGGGGTCTGTGGGGGGCTTTTTTGCAGCGCCACCTCTGCCATACCATCTACTCCGATCATCAATTTCTCGACCATCAGCTGGCTGTGCCCCAGGCGGCAGCCCAATATCGTCAGCAAGCCGACAAGCTGGCCTCCAAGTTGCGTTTGTATCCCTTTGCCATCAGGCAGATGGTCAAGAGCGAACAGGAATATCGGCCCAATCAAGAAGCTTGTATGCGGGTTATCCGTACCCATCCCGAGGTCGTTCCCGCCGGAGTCTGGAACTGGCTGTGCTACGAGACGGATTTTTGCCAACCCTATATTCCCGGGGGAACCGGCTGCGTCAACGAATGGCACTTTGAAAATCCCCTGCCCGGCACAGCCTATGACATGCACCCACGCATGAACCATCCCAGCTTTATCGACCGCAAAGACCTGCTCGATCAGGTCAAAAGAATGCAGACGGAGTCTCCCCACAATGCTGTGCTCTATGCCCATCTGCTTCGGCTGCTCAAAGAAAAGGGAGAACAGCTGTCCAAACAGGATCTGTTGAAGATTTTGGGGCCGATGGTGGACTACAACTCGGATGCGGTTTTTCGGGTGGCCACGGAGGCCCCCATGACTTCAGACGAGCGAACCCACTGGATGGAACGGGCGGCTCACTTAAATCCCCGCTACTACTTTCACATCATCAATACGTATCACGAACTGGGGGACCCCAAGAGATTTGAGTCTGCCTTTGTGAGTTGGATGGAGGCCGACCCTGATTCCGTGGAGTTGGCCAACCAGTCCCACGAAATGATTGAGTTGTGGGAGCGCACGGGCCGAAAGAGCCAGGCCACGGCCCTGGCTGACCTGGCTGCCGAGAGCTACTCGTGTCGAGGACTGTGGGCCAAGGCCGACCTGCTGGAGAGTCGCGGTCAGGTGGAAGAGGCCCTCGCTCTATACCAACTCGCCGCCGAACGATATGAGGTGACGGGCCCGGTGCTGGGCTGCCTGAAGCGGGCGGCCGACAAAAATCCCCGCTATCAGTCCAAATTGCGCGACAGATTGGCTCGACTTCCGGGGGGTCTGAAGCCGTATCAGCAGCCTTCTGACCGGACGCCTCCTCAGCATGGTTTGTTGGCCAATGTGGCCGTTGCTGGCTCCCTGGAGAAGGGGGATATTATTGTGGCGGTGCGCGGTTATGCTGTTAAATCTCAGGATCAATATCTGGAAATTCGCGATATGGAAGCCTTCCAGCCTTTTTACATCGTAATTTACAGCGGGGGAAAGTATCGTAAGTCGGGCCCGTATCCGCCCCAACATCGCTTTGGCAACCTCACCGACTACCGGGGCTAAGGATCGATGATGGTCTGGACCGTGCCCGCTTTGCCTGGTTGGCCGGGCGGTCCGTCAGGGGCTTTCACCAACTTCTCGTCGTAATATTCTCCACCTGCTCCGCCCGCTCCGGGCTGGCCGGCCGAGACATCCACGTCCAGGTATTCACGCCAGGGCGCTGTGTGGGTGATGATTCTTAGGCTGCCGCCCCAACCTCAGAGTCGGGGCAATCTGTAGCTCAGGCCGGGCTTTCCGTCTCCCCCCACCTCCTTCAGGAGCAGGCTCAACTTCCCGACGGCGGCTCTCAATACTGTTGTCCGGCAGCCGTGGCCAATTCTCTTCTCTGGTTGGCCGACAACGGTTATCCAACTCTGGGCGGCGAGTCCTTGCAGATGATGCAAGATCTTGGCCGGCACCGACGAGAATGGCACCAACATGCGAGAGCTGCGCAAGGGCCTGGAGGCGTATCTGGCCCAACGCCAACTGCACGGAACGACAGAGTTTCGCGGCTGGCTGGGCGGAACGTCGCAACTGGGCCCCAACCCCCATCCCAGCCTGGACTGGCTACGCCAGTGTCTGCAGCCTAAGTGCGTTGCCTGGCTCAATTTTGGCTTTTACACCTACGATTCTGGCAGTGATACTTATACTCGCACGGGCGGCCACTGGGTGACCCTGGTGGGCGTTTCGGCGGCGGGGCGGGTCAACGTGCACGACCCTGCCCGTCGGGCCGGACTGACTCCTTCTACCCAATCGGTGCTGTTGGAAGTACTGCGTAGCGGGACCCTAAGCGGGCCCAGTCTTTCCCCTCCTCTGCCTGCCCGAGGCTATTTCCGCGTGGCGGAAGGTCTGGCCTTGCCTCGTAGCCACCCGGTGGCTGTGCTCGATGGAGTGGTCAGCTTGCGCTTGCCTTAAGGGCCAGTCCCGGGGAGGGGCGAGTTGTTTTTGGGTGAAGCCTGGGCCGTGGCACTGGAACGGTTGGGTTTTGGGGAGACGCTGGGCTTACTGTGGCGCGGCAAGAGGGCTTACTGGGCGCTCAACCTGGCCAATTTTGGCGACGGCGTGGCCTACTTCGGCTTTCTCACCCTGCTGGTGCCGTTTCTAAACACTCGCTTGCTGATGACCGACCCGGTGGCCGGGCTCTCGGTATCTCTGTTCACTGGCCTGGTGGCCCTCTTTATGCTCAACGGCGGCCGCATTGCCGATCGTATGGGGGTGCGCAAGGCGCTGGGGTGGTCGCTGGCCACTTCGGCTTTGGGTCGCGGACTGTTGACCGCCTCGCCCGGTCTGGGATTGGGCGTTTTGGGCAATCAGTGCGCCGCCTGGTTGGCCCTGGCCTTGATGGCCTATGGGGCGGGCGTGGGCCAAACGGCTCTCTACGTGGGCGTCAAAGAATACACCGAGGCGCGTACTGAGTCGCTGGGCTGGGATCTGCTTTACTCCATCATGAACCTGGGCATCGTGGGAGCCAGTCTGGCCTCCCCCCTGATTCGCAATCCCAAGTTGCAGTTTGGTTCGCTCACTATTCCCGCCTTAAACTGGGGCATCGATGGCGTGTTCTGGACGCTGACGGCACTCACGATGGCGTTGGTGGTGGCCAACTTCTTTCTGTTCACCCCCCAGATGGAGAGCAGCGAGCGCAACAGCCCGCTGCCGGAAGGCTCCGGTCGCATCGACCAGTTTCTCAAGGGCCTGGCCCTGGCCACCGTGTGTGGACTGATTATGGGGGCCATTATTCACGATACCACTGTCCATCCGCAGTTGTGGGCAGTTCTGTGGATACCCCTGGCCATTGCCCTGGCCGTATTGTTGCTGCTCTATCTGCGCGGTCTCAATATCCAGTTTGCCTTCTTTATCTTCATCTTGTTGCCGGTGCGCACGCTCTTCGCTCATCAGTGGCTGACCATGCCCAGCTATATTTTTCGTTGCTTTGACCAGTCTATCCATCAGGTGATGGAGTGGATCGAGATGGTCAATCCGTTGGTGGTGTGCATCGCGGTGCCCTTGTTGGCCCTGTTTACCCGGCGCATGCGGGTGATCAATGTGATGATTTTGGGCACCGGCATCAGCGCGGCCATCACCTTTGTGCTGGTGCCGGCGGCCGACCCGCGCCTGCTGCTCACCTACATGGTCATCTTCTCCATCGGTGAGGCCATCTGGGCCTCGCGATTTCTGGAGTACGTGGCCACCCTGGCCCCCCCCGGCCAGACCGGCGCCTATATGGGCGTGGCCAACCTGCCCTGGTTTTTGGCCAAGTTCACCACCGGCATGTATTCGGGCCTGATGTTAGCGCGCTTTGTGCCCGAGCAGGGGGTTCAAAACCCGGGCAGTCTGTGGTTGGTCTACGCCTGTTTCGCAATGCTCAGCCCCCTCGGACTGCTGTTAATGCGCAGTTGGATTTTGCAGGCCGAGAAGCATCAGCCCGAGGTTACTGCTTGACGACGGGTTTGGCCCATTCGGTAGTCAGGGCCTGGGCCAGCGACAGGGCCGGGTCGCCTTCGGCGTGCATGTCGGGGCGCAGAGTGACCGGTCCTTGAATTTCAAACCAGCTCTGAGGGGGTAGTTCCAGGGGCGTGGACAGCGCGGTGGGTCGGGTCAAAGAGGCGGCAAACCAGGGCACGGCTTTGCTTTCCACGCTGTCGTCGCTGGGACTGGCGTCGATGTCGATCTGGACCATTTTGTCAAACATGCGAAAGGTGAGCAGGCTGACCTGACGACACTGGCGCAGCATCTGGGCCTTGCCCGCTCCCGGGGCTACGAAAAAGCGGATGTGACCGAACCAGCGCTGGCCAAACTGACCGATGCCCACTTTTATGGCCGGCCAGGGATAATGCTCTCGCTTGATGGCCACGGCCAGCTTCAGCTCTAGCTCGGGCGAGAGATACATCAGCTGGGTTTGAGGTGGTTCGGCTCCCACCAGGCAAGTCAGCGCCAGTAGATACCATAGTTTGCGCATGCTCAATAGTTGCCGTCGGGGCAGTCCGTTTCCTGCCGATCAGGGCTGCTCGAGCAGCGCCTGAGCCTTGCTCAAAGACCGGGCCGGCCATTGCGGCGACATGGTCTTCCGAGCCAGGTCCCTTTGCCCTAGCGAGAAGTAGGCTCCAAAAAGATCCATGGCCGCCGCCGGGTTTTTGGTCCACACCTTTTTCATCGCTTGCATGGCTTCGGGTGAAGTGCGCGTGATTTGCTGGACAAATAGACTGTCGGGCAGGTTCTGCTTGAGTTGGAGTAGACGCGGCCAGTTTTCAAAGCGGGCCGTTTCCGCGTCTGGATAGGGTTGCAGCAAGATTTGACTGACCAGTTGGTTACCTCTCACGGCCCGGGCCCAGTCCGGATCGTTGGGGCGGATGCCGGTTACGGCTATTCGCCCGGGGGCGGTCAGGAAGAAGTTGTAGTCGGGCATTTCTTGACCTTGAAAATGCTGTAGATAGGGGTTGTTGTCGCTGAGCGCCGGAGTTTGGGCCACGTAAGCTCGAAGTTCGTCTGGCATACGCAGGCAGTCGACCAACATCTGGTAGGCTGAATCCAGACCATACTGTTGCAGAAGTGGTTGATTTTCCAACCAGCGTTGCTGAAACTGCTCGAAGTTGATCAGCAGGGGCCGTTGGCAAGCCAGTAAAATCAGGTGTTGGCCCGAGCCTTGCCACAGGTAGGTGTTGGGAAAGACCTCCTGGCAGGCGCGAATAACGGTGCGCGCCTCAAAGGGCGACATCTCCTGAACCGGCAACCAGTGCGACACCATTCCACCGGGCTTCAGGCAACGCCGGCAATGCTCGAAATATTCGCGGGTATATAGATTGACAATGCCGGCCAGGCGAGGGGGTGGGGGCTCGGCCGTGATCACGTCGTAACGCTGATGGGTGGTGGCCAGGTAGTTGCGTCCATCGCCAAAGATGATTTGCAACTTGGGGTTAGCCAGCGTTTTTTGGACATGCTCAAGGTGGCTGGAGGCTTTGACCACGGTGGGGCTCAATTCGACACAGTCCACAAATCGGCCGCGATTCATGCCCACGGCCACCGAGGTGGAGTTGGCCAGGCCAAAGGCCACCACCAAGGTGCGCTCAGGTTGATCGTGGAGCAACAGGGGCAGGGCAGAGAGGGTTGCTGCGTAGCGCTTGGCCAGCAGATTGTTGCTCATCATGTTGAAGCCATCCACGATCAAGTTGCAGTCGTAGCTCCACGAATAGGCGTTCCACTGGCGAATCAACGCCACCGCGCCATAGTGGTCGTCCTGGTAATAGATGATGTTGGGATGGTCTCGCCCGAACAGGCTGCGGGCCAGAGCCGCAGGGGGCAGCCACCAGGGAGTCGCCGCCAGCAGTAAAGCTCCTACCCAGGCCAGTCCCTGGCGGCGATTGGCGCTGAGCGCGGCCACCAGAGCCCATCCGGCTACCCACAGAAAGCTCTTTTGCAGACCCAGCCGGGGCAGTAAGAGAAAGCCGGCCGACAGGCTTCCCAATAGAGAACCCAGCGTGTTAAACAGGTAGGCCTTGCCGACCGCACCTGCCTCGCCGCAGTTCTTCAGTTGCTCGCACTGGAGAGGGAAGATGGCGCCCAGCAGCAGGGTCACTGGCAGCATCAGGTAGATGGCGGTCAGTAGACGAGCGAAACTGAGGTTGTGGCCCGGAAACCAGAAGCGGACCTGCTTGACCCAGAGGAGGCAGACCAGGGACAGCAGCACGCCCAGGCTGACCAGGGACAGCAGGGCGGCTATGGAAAGACGTCGCCCCAAAGGGCGTGAAAGCCAGCTGCCCAGCACCAGGCCGAAGAGGTAGGTGGAGACCACGATGGAGAATGCGTAGACGTCCGAACTGTTGAAGAAAACGAGGCTGCGCACCCACAAAATTTCCAGGCTGAGGGCGCAATAGCCGGTTACAAAAATAACCCACAGGTGCCTGATGGGGGCAGCCGTTGTCGGTGCACTCAGCCGGGGCCGGACGGTTCGATCGAGGGTGTAGAATCCGAGCAAACCTACCCCGGCGTCCAGGGCGCTGGCCAGGGCCGAAGTCCCAAATACGCCCAGGGGTCGGATCAGCACAAAATCGGCAGCCAGAGCACCCAGGGCCGCTCCAAGAGTGTTTACGGCATACAGGGTGGACAGCGAGGCAGAGAAGTTTTTTCCACGCGATTCGCTATATTCGGTCAAAATGGGCAGGGTGGCTCCCATTGCCATGCAGGCCGGCAGTAGCAATAAAAAGACCAGCCCAAAACGGGCCACCACAAAGGCGGGGGTACCATAGCCCAACAGGTCCGCCAACGGGCCCCCCAGTTTGACCACCTGCGGCAGCCCGGCCGTGAGACCCAGACTGAACACGGCCACCAGTGTCTCCAGCCCTGCAAACAGGCGCCCGGGGGGCCAGCCCCGGGCCAGCATGGGGTCGGCCAGCCGGGCTCCGATGCCCAGTCCGCACAAAAAAGCGGCCACAGTGGTGGAAGCGGACTGGGCCGTGCTGCCAAAGGCCAGGGCCAGCTCGCGAGTCCAAATGACCTGATAGATCAGACCGGCGAAGCCCGAGACGAAGAAGAGAATCAGCGCCACTTCAGGCTCTATACATTCAGGCGCGAGGAGACGTCGGAGAGGGGTAGCAGTACGGCCAGCACCAGCAGACCCACCACTACTCCCAAAGCGGTGATCAGCACGGGCTCCAAGAAGCGCAGCACCAAAGATCGTCGCCGCTCCAGTTCGCGTTCGTAATACTGCGAGGCCGACTCCAGCATCGATTCGAGGTCGCCGGTTCGTTCACCGGTGCGCAAAAACTGCTGCAGCAAGGGGGGCATCCAGCTCAGTCGGGCCACCGACACCGATACGCCGTCACCGCGCTCCACCGAACGCTCCAGTTGCTGCAGGCCTTCGTCCAGGCTGGGACTCTGCAATACCTCGCGGCTCAACTGCAGGGCGCGCACCAGGGGCACACCGGCTCCGTGTAGCATGGCCAGCGTCGAGCACCAGCGCTCCAGCAGCGCAGACAACAGCATGGGCCCCCACAGCGGTAGGCGCAGGGTGACAGCCTGCCGCACTCCGGCCGGGATCCAGCGGAATGAGCCCACGGCAAACAAAATGACCACAGGCAGCACGTAGGCGCCCCAGTCGACCATCCATCCGCCCAGCCACAGCATCACCCGCGTGAAGATGGGCGGGTCGATGCCCAGTGAGGTGTACATTTCGCGCAGCACAGGAGTGAGGAAGTAGAGCAGGCCGCTCAGGAGTATCACCGAGATGGCCACCAAAATGACAGGATAAGTGAGGGCGCCTGCCAGGGCCTGTCGATTGGTTAAATCGCGTTGCAGGTAGTCGGAAAATTTTTGCAGGATGATGGGCAATTTGCCGGATTCTTCGCCGGCTTCCACCATGCGCAACAAAATGCCCGGAAACAGCTCTTCCTGGCCCAGCGCCCCGGCCAGCGTCTGGCCCTCGCGCAGGCGGACCCGCACTCGCTGCAAGCCCGACTGGACGGATACGTTGCCCTCGCTGAGCGCTAATGACTCGAGGGCTTCGTCGACGGGTATGCCTGAGCGCAGCAGCGAGGCCAACTGGGTGACCAGGTGGGCCAGACTCTCGTCGCCGATGCCGCGCGAGCCGTAGCCGGAATTCTCCTGCAGTTTGCTGGGAAAGAGCCCCTGATCCTTGAGCCTTTGGTAGGCGGCCGAAGAGGAAGGGGCGTCCACCAGTCCTTTGCGCTCTTTGCCGGCCGCGTCGTGGGCCCGGTATTCGTAAAGTGGCATTACATCGAGCGGGCAGCGCGCGCTGCCTCATCCAGACTGGTCCAGCCCAGGCACACTTTGCGGGCCGCATCCTCGAGCAGCGACCCCATGCCCACCAGTCGAGCTTGCTCACGCAGTCGGCGGGCGTCGGCTTCTTGAGCGATCAGGCGACTGATCTCCAGGGTCACCGGCAGCCATTCGTGGATGCCGAATCGCCCCCGAAAGCCAGTGTCAAAACATGCTTTACAACCATGGGGCTGACGGCATTCGGCGGCCATGGGAGCCTTTTCCAGACCGAGTTTGGCCCACTCGGCCAGGCTGGGCTGAAATGGTTTGCAGCAATGAGGACAGAGACGGCGCACCAGTCGTTGGGCCAGCACCCCCAGCAGGCAGGAGGAGAGCAAAAAGGCCGGCACTTTCAGGTCCAGCAGTCGAGTGGCCGCCGAGGGGGCGTCGTTGGTATGCAGGGTGGACAACACTAAGTGGCCTGTAAGTGCGGCATTGACGGCGATATTGGCCGTCTCCACATCGCGGATCTCGCCCACCATCACCACGTCGGGGTCTTGACGCAAAATGGAGCGCAGCCCGCTGGCGAAGGTCAGTCCGATGCGTTCGTTGACCTGGATTTGACCTACGCCGTTCATGCGGTATTCGACCGGGTCTTCTACCGTCAACACGTTGGTCTGGGGAGATTTTACTTTGTCCAGCAGGCTGTACAGCGTGGTGGTTTTGCCTGAGCCGGTGGGTCCGGTGATCAGCAACAATCCATAGGTGTGCTGGAGCGCGTCCAAAAGCAGTTGCTGAATGCTGTCCAGGGTCCCCAGCTGCTCGAGCGAGAGGGCCTGGGCGTTTTTCTCCAGCAAGCGCATCACCAGGCGCTCGCCGTAGAGGGTTGGCACGATGGAGAGACGCACGTCGATCACACGCGAACCGCTGCGCACCTGCAGGCGGCCGTCTTGGGGGCGGCGATTTTCGGCCAGGTCCAGACGGCTGAGCACCTTGAGTCGGGCGCTGATCTCGGCGTGTTGTTTCACGGGCACCCGGCGCTTCTCGTGGAGCACTCCGTCCACGCGCAGGCGCACGGCGGTCTCGTTTTCGAAGGGTTCGATGTGAATGTCCGAAGCGCGCAGGTCCATGGCTTCCAAGAACAGGTTGTTGACCAGTCGCACGGTGGGTGCTCCACCCGCATCGTGCAGCAGGTCCAAGAGACCCTGTTCATGGTCCACATCTTCGCCCACGTGGGCGGCCGCTTCGGCGGCGGACTGATTGAGCACCAGGCGGCGCAGGCCATCTTCCAGTTGCTCTTTGCTGAGCAGCACGGGCTTAACATCCTTGCCAAACTGCAGGCGAATGTCTTCCAGCAGTTCACGGGGGGTGTCTTGCAGAATGCCCACCTCAAGCCGCGTGGGGCTGTCGTCCATGGGCAGCATGCGATGGCGTTGCCAGAACTCGACGGGAATCATTTGAGCACAACCTTGCGGGGCAGAGGCAGACGGCTTACCTGTTGGCTTCCGATCCAGGCTGAGACGTCGAAGAAGTAGTCGCCGCTGGCGGTAGGGAAACGGTAGGGGGGCAGCACCACTTCCCGTTCTTCGTTGGCAGCCAGGCGTTGCGGTTCGGTTTGAGTGTCGGCCGCTACTCCGCCCGGGGCCCGCACCTGTTGACGAAGGATGATCTCCACTTCAAACGGGTTGCGATTGCACACCCGCACGCGTGCCTGGCGCAGGCTGTCGCCGGCGTCAGGCGGGCTGATCTGGAGGTTTTCCAGCACCAGGGTGCCGTCTGCCGGAGCGGTCGCAGCGGCTGGCCCGTAGGGTTCCTGGACCGGGTAGCGCTCGGAGGGGGGGCGCGGCTCGTGTTGGGCGTCCGAGGGCTTGCCGAGTTCTTTGGCAAAGCGGTCGTAGGGTCTGTCGAGCCGGGCTACGTCGTCGGGGTGATGGATGATGTATGGGGTGAGAGCGATAAAGAGCGTGGTTTTGCGCTCTTCCTTATTGGTCTCCTTGAAAAAATTGTCGATCAGCGGGATGTCTCCCAAAATCGGCACCTTTTTGATTACGTCCAGCGTTCGCTTGGAGATCAGACCCCCGATCAGGAGTGTCTCGCCTTCCTTCACCGTTACTTGCGTCTTGACGCTGCGATTGGATATCAGCGGGATCACGTAGCCAAATCCGCCCAGATTCTGACGTAAAAAGTCGGTGGTTTCCTGGATCTGTTGGTCCAGGTCGAGACGGATGGTGTCGGACTGACTGACATGGGGCGTGAAGGCTAACTTGATGCCCACTTTCTTGTAGTCGTAGGTGATCAGAGGTTGACCAAAGTTGTCAAAGCGAGCACCGGTAGCAAAGGGCACCACGTCGCCCACCTCTACGACGCCTTCCTTGTGATCCGAGGTGAGAATGCGGGGCGAGGAGATCAGGTTGAAATCGGTGGTGTTGCTGACCGAACTCAGGAAGGCGAAGAAGGTAGGCACACGCACCTCGCGACCGCCCACATTGATGGTGCGTACATTGTTGCTGCCCAAGGTTCCCACGGTAAAGGACCCGGAAGCCAGTGAGGAGAGCAGGCCTTCCTCGGTGAGGCCGCCATTGAACGAAGCCAGCAGGCCATCCGCTCCGGCAACTTGCAGCTTGGCGCCGGTTTGGAGCAGACGCGAGAGCGATACTTCGGCCACCATTCCCAGCACCAACACCTGTTTGCGCGGAACGTCGATCTCGGCCAGCAATTCCTCGACCTTGGTGTATTCCGAAGGCGACATGAAGAAAACAAGCGAGTTTGTTTCGCTGTCAAAAGCCACCTTGGAAGAAATGAAGGCGATCTGTTGATTGGCCTGACTACCGCCACCGGGCGCCAGGAAGTTGTCGCCTTCGTAGCGGTCGGGCAGTTGAGGAAAGGACTGTTGTTGCTTGATCAGGTCCACGACCGAATTGTCCTGGATGTTGCCTTTGTCCAGTTTTTGTTGCTTGCGCTGGGCGTCTTGAGTGTCTCCTAGCAGGCTGGAGAGCACCTTGGCGGTGTCTTCGGCCTTGGAGTATTGGAGAAAATGGACGTAAAACTGGGGCTTTTCGATCTGATCGGGGGCCGATCTCGGCTGGTCCAGTCGCTTGATCATACGCGCGGCGATGGCGATCTGCTCGTCGCTGCCCTGGATTACAATCGAGTTGGCCGGTGCGAACGAGCCCACCTTGGGCGTCGGAGCGTCGCCCGGCATGATGTTGCTGCGCGTCAGCACTTGCTGGAGCACGGGGGCCAGCTTGTCAGACTCGGCATAGACCAGCTTGAGTACCTGGATCCGGCTGTTGGGGGTAGCCTGGTCCATCTGTCGGGCCAGGTCGGCGACCTTGCGCACCACCGAGGGCTTGTCGACCAGAATGATGGCTCTGGCATTGGGATAGGCCTGCAGCAGGTTTTGGTCGCTGACCAGGGGGCGAAGTGCCGTTTGCAATTGATTGACGTCGGCGTTTTTGAGCAGGATCAGTCCCAGCACAGGCTGAGGTCCGCCGCCTTTGACGCGGAGCTGAAAGGGAGCCAGTTTGCGCGCATCGGCCACCGGTAAAACCAGGTCGTAGCCGTTTTTGGATTTGACCGTGTAGCCGTAGCGCTCCAGGGCCATCATAAAGAGGTCGTAGACCTCGGCACCGCTCATTTCTCGACTGGAGAGCAAGGTAACCTTACCCTGCACCCGGTCATCCAACACGATATTGCGGCCGCTCAACTCGGAGACCAGTTTGGCCAGCACCCGAATATCCAGGTTTTCGTAGTTCATTTTTACGGGGCCGTTGATCATCCGTTGGCCGTGGGGCGATTTGAGAAGAGGGCCCTGGGCTGGCGGTGTGGGGCCAGGCGGTTGAGCCCACAGGGGCAGGGTCAGCAGCAGCAGTGCGAGCGTCTTTTTCATTTGTCGTATTCCACCGTCCATTGGGGGGACTTCCAGTTGCCCATCAAAATCAGTCGGCCCTTACCCAGTTTGGTCTGAAAGTTGATACTACCGCTTAGCCTGGCGGGCTGCCCGATCGCCGGCTCGAGCAGCAGGTTGCCGTCGGCTGCCATCTCGGACCCGCCTGTCAGTTTGACCTCGGCCCGCACTTCATAGCCCAGCCCCCGGTCCTGCCAAAAGATGTGGCTGCCCACCTCAAAAGTGATCTGGTCCACCGGCAGAGGGATTTTGTGGTTGGGCAATTCCAACCGCACATTGCCTTCTCCGCTACTGCGACTCAGGTTGTGGGTGATGTTGCCGGTCACAATCATGTTGCCAAATTGGGGGGAGCCGCTGTCGATCTTCAGTTGGTCGGTGCGCACCGTGAGTTCGCCGCTGCGGCCCATGACCAATCGGGCTTGACCTTTGCCCTGGATGGCCTGGGCCGACATTCCACTCCAGGTGGGTTTGAGGGTGGCCTGATCAAAGGCCACCTGAACGCCGGCCCGAGTGGTCAGACGCACATCTCGCCACTCGACTCCGCCCGCCGAGGCGCTCAGGGGCGTGTAATCGACCTGAATACCGGTGCGATTCTCCAGTCGGGCTACCCGATCAGCGATGGCACGGTCGTAGGGGAAATGCCAGACTACCGTGGCCACGAAAATACCCAGGAAAAGCAGGATGCGGCCGATCATGGAGCTACTTCCTGCTTGGGATTTTCCACGATCAGATGGACTTCCCATACCGACCGGCTCCCCAGATCGGAAAGCATCAGGCGACGCACGATCAGATTGACCTTGGTCATCTTCTCTAACAGGTGCAATACCTGCTTGGGGGACAGATTGCGCAACTTGACTTCGGCACCGGCTCCGCCAGCGGTCGGACTGTTGGTAAGGATGTGACGGTCCAGGCCCCCCTTAAACACGTTGGTCGAAAGCCAGTCCAGGGCATCGGGTTTGGGGTCGGGGGGCAACGGTTGATTGTCCTGAGCGGCCGTGGCCAGGGTGGCTAGAAAGCGGCGCTGACCGCTTTCTTCTTCATTGACCTGCTGGCGCAACGTATTAAGCGCCATCTGGCGCCAACTGCCCCACAGCAATAGCACTCCCAAAAAAGCCAGCAGGATGCGTTGTGGAGTGTTCATGATTTGGGCAGGCCGCCTTCAAATTCAAATCGAAAACGCCCGCCCGTGCCAGGCTGCAACTTGACCTGTTTCAGATCGGGAAAGACCTGTCCCCACTTTTGCCTCAACTGTTGGGCCTTGAGGTTGCTGGGCGCCTCGCCTTCCAGCGTCAGTTTACCCTCGTCATAAACGATGCTGTAAAGCTGACATTCACCCACTTCGCGCAGAGCCTGTGCGGCTTTGGAAATACCGTCCGTCACGAAGCCAACCGAGCGAGTGCGCACCCCCTGACGGTATTTTTGCTGCTGGGCCAACCATTTCTCAGCCTGGCCCGGGGTGGTCACCGTTTCGGGCAACTTCACCCCCATCTGGCTGGCTGATTTGCGGAACTGCCCGCGCAGGGACTGGTTCTGACGTACCAGGCCCTGGTAGCGAATCTCCACTCCGGCCACCCACAGCCCCAGGCAGGCGCTGGCAATGGCAATCCACACATTCACCGAGCCTTCGCCGCTGGAGGCAATGGCCGAGCTGTCCAGGTGCAGGCGCTGCTGGCCAAACCGTCCACTGAGGGCGGCTCCCAGCGCCGAAACGTGCTCGTTAGGACTGAGTAAAGCGGGCATGGGAAAGGACTCTGGTTCGACCCCCAACTGGGTGTGCAGAAAGGCGCGCAGGCCCGGCAGGCTGGCCCCGCCCCCGCACAGTAGCACGCGTCGATGAGCCAGCGGCTTGGGCAGCATGGCTTCTTCCAGTAATTCGTTAAGGAAGGCCTGGATGGCCGGCATCTCGGTGCCTCGACGGCGCTTCAGGTCCTCGGCTTCGCCCAGAGGAATGCGCGATTCGTCGGCCAGCTTTTGCGATAGTGCCTGGCCGCCTCGCATCATGGTGCGGACCCAGTCGATCTTGCCGCCGCTAATGGCCATCCAGGTGGTGTGGGAGGCTCCGAAATCTACCATCAAAGCGTCGCTGACCTGCATGTAGGTGGCCGCCCGCAGGTAGCAGAGCGGCTCGGGATCAGCCCCTTGAACCGCCCCCCAACGAGAACTCAGACTTTGCCAGCGGCCCTGTTGGGCTACTACCGCAAAAGCCTCGGGACCTGCCTGCAGGTAATAATCCCAGACGCATTGGTGGAGAGGCAGAGGCAAGCCAAAGGTCAATTCTTCTTGCACGATGCGGCGGCGGGCTTTGGCGTTGGCCTGGGGCAGGCGCACTTTACGGTAGGTAAAGCAGTGGCTGGGGGCTACCGCAATGGGTTTGCCTCCCTTTTCGAGGGGGATGATGCTTCCCCCGATCAAACCGACCGACACTGCGCGAGTGCCGGTCGTTCCAAAGTCTTTGCCTACGCTGTAAAGACTCAGCGCGCCCTCCAATAACGGACTACGATTTCTTCCTGGCTTTTGCGTTCGAGCATGGCCTCCACCTCCAGGGGGACTTCCTGACTGGTGACCACTACGCGAACACGAAACACCTGGCTGGCATAGCCCATCACCTTGCCCAGTCGAAAAGCAAGATCCTGGTCTATGCCTGGAATTTTCTTCAAGTCCTCCTGATTGTGGAGAACATTTCGAGAGCGATAAGCGATAAGCTCCGTGACAACGCTATCGCTCATTGCCTGATCAAGGCAGCCTAAAACCTCTTTGGGGGCGGTATTGGCATTGACCTTACCCAGCGCATAGGCGGAAACGAAGTCGCCCCAGTTGCTCAGGCCCGAATTGGAGTCGCTGCCCCGCAGAACGGTTTTGTACTCCTCGAGGCGCGGACTGGCCGGGTCCAGGGGGGCCGGCGGCGCCAGCTGGGGGGGGCCCCAGCCCCGCAACTGATTGAGCTCGTCCACGTTGTCGAGGGGCCCGTTCTTTACGACCAGTTGGGGATAACTGCCCTGTTCGGCCCCGGAGCTGCGCACATCGTCGTCCAGGTCCATCCAGTCTTGCAGGCTGGCCACGGCCGGGGCGCCCCCCAGACCGGCTTTGGTCAGCAGACGCTCGAGCGATTTGGCAAAATACTCGAGGTCCGGCTCGGCGTCTTTTTCGACGGGCAGCAAGTTCAGGGGAAAGCGACTTTCCTCATCGCGAATTTCCAAAAAGAGATCGCGTCCCTCCCAGCGCAGTCTCTGGCTGCCCAGGGCCCAGGGGTCGCGGGCCGAATCTACGTCGATTTCGTCCACCTTGAGCAGTTCGATGGCCAACTCCACGGCTGAGCGCGCTACTTGATAGTTGACCTCGCGCAGGCGCACCCGGTCTTCAAGACGGTGCAAGGTAGAGGCCGCTTCTCCCAACTGAATTCCAAAGACGATGAGCAACAAAAGCATACCCAGCACCAGCAGGATTACCATCGTCCACCCCCCATTCCGGGCGTCACTTGAAAATCCAGCACCGGCAGATTGCGTGCTTCCAGATGAACGCGGATGCGCCGGGGAACGGCGGTCTGGGTCCAGTCCCGGCTCCAGATCCAGCCGTCCTCTGAATAGTCGACGGAAAGGTGATTGACGTTGTCCAGCAACACTTTCCAGGGAGCCTCGGGGGCATCGCTCAAGGGGTGCAGACCGGCCCGGTTGCGCAAGGGAAATTCGCGATAGGCCAGATCGTAGGCGCCCCCTGCCTGGCGTGCCTGCAAGCAAAAGGTCACTTCGCATACGCCTTTTTGGCGCCTGGCCTGGGTGGACAGAAAGGTGAGCCAATCCAGGCCCTCGGTGGTGCCGTGCTCCCCCCATAGCGGTGAGTCGGGAGTACCCACCAGTCCGGCTGTGATGGCGTTGGTGGGTGTGCCTTTGCCGGGCGCAGGCACATGGATGTTGCGCAGTTGCCAGCGCAAAACTTCGGCGGCCTCCACCCAATGCTTACGGCGCAAGGAAGCCTGCGTGGTGGAGCGGGTGAGCCGAGAGATGCGCACCACCACGGTCAGCAAGATACCCATCAGCAAGCTGACCAGGCTCATCACCAGAAGGATTTCCAACAGTGTAAAGGCTCGCTTCACTGAGTGGGAGTGACCCCTGGAAGCAGATTGCCGCTATCGGGCGCTGTGGCAGGATTGCCGCTGGGCGAAGGAGTGGGAGTGGGGCTGGCTTCAGCTTTGGGTTTGTTGGGTCGGCGAACACGCAGCCGATAGGCCGAGACGCTTTCTCGTCTACCCCGGCCGGCACTCACGGCCACTTCGACCTGCTCGACGCGGGGGTCCGTCACCACCGGTTTGGTGCTCAGGTCGTAGGGAAATTTTTCGCCCACGCTGCCGCGAGGGTCTCCGCCGATTCGGTCCTCCTCCATGCGCACTTCAAGCACCTGGCTGGCGCGCAGCAAGGCCTGAAACTTTTGCGGGGTCTGGGACACGCTGAGCATATCGCGGGTGGCGCTTTGCAGCACCACGCCCAATACGATGGTGGCCAGGCCCAGCGCAAGTAACACCTCTGTCAGAGTAAATGCAACGGTTTGGAGCCGGGGACGATTCACCAAAAACCTTCTTTCTACAACGCAGGTGCTTTGTTCCTCAAAGAATAACGTTCCCCCCTATGAAGTTGCAGATTTTTCCATGGATCCTTTTGGGAATCTTGTCGACAGCGCCTCTGGTTGGGGCCCAACCGGCCGCCCAAGACCCAGAAACTGCGGCCGTGGCACCCCTGCCACAGGTGCCCTCAGGGCGGGCCGTGGTGGATATGCGCTTTGCCTGTGAGTGGCTGGCGGACAGCTACGAGATTCCGGCGCGGGTGCCTCAGGAGATGTTTCTGGCCGGCTATTCTTACTCCGATGCCATTATCGCTTTAAGCATGATGCACAAGGGCGCCAGCCTCAATGAACTGCTCGAACTGCGCCGCCAGATGCGCTGGATGGAGGTGGCCGAGCGCGTCGAGATCGACCCCAACACCCTGCCCGTGGTGGTTCGTGGCCTCTTGCAGTTGGGAGTTACTTTTTATAAGCCCAAACTGTTGCATTACTTGCCCGACGTTTACTCGGGGCTGCGTCGCGATCTGACGATCAATGCTTTTCCCCCCACCGTGCCCACCTCGACCATGGTGGAGCGCTTTCGCCTGGACGAGGACGAGATTCGAAATATCCGGCGGGCTTTAGACGACCCCTTTGGTGTGCCCGAAGATTTGCTTTTGGAAACGGCCGGAAAAGGTGCCCTGGTGGTGGGCGATTGGGTGCTGGCCGGGGTGCTGGCCCACACTCGTCCCCTGCCGATGGAGTCGGTGCTGGGCGCCCGCGGTGGTCAGCAGTTGAGCTGGTCGGAGATCTGTTTGGCCTACGGTTTTCGTCCCGACGTGTTGACGCGGGGCCCATTGACGGGAATCTATCCGATTCTGACCGGCTTTACTCCAGGAACCGTGCTGTGCGCCCGCAAACGCAAGAAATTCCCCGAAGAGATGCCGCTGCGCTACGAACACTTTCGACTCACCGTGGATGAAAAGATGGCCTTGCGTCCTTTGATGTTGCGGGCTTATAAGGCGTCCGGCAGCGAGGATCACACCTTGCTCAAGAGCAACTACCTGCTGGCCGAACAAGGGATCGCATTGCAGTTGGCCCGCATGAGCCAGCTAGACTTGAGTCAGATCTTGCAATATCGAACTTCCGGGTTAACCTGGGCTCAGATTGCCGACAAGCTGCAGCTGGACCTGACCGGCGAAGACGCCTTTGTCCTGGCCATGGAGCACTACTCGCAGTGAAGCTACCCCAGCACCCGGCCCTCCCTCTGCTTAGCATCGCCATTCTGGCCTACCTGTGCGGAGATGTGGCCTGTGCGGTGATGGAGCGTCAGTTCAGCAATCGTCCCCAGCGCCAGCAGGCCGCCACTTCGGGCAGTGTGGTTCCCCTCAATTCGATTAAATCGCGCGGCGAGTTGACGGCGCTGCTTGAATCCCACAAGCCGATCGTCAACGATCCCGGTCCCAGTCTGGGCAACACCACAGTGCAGGGTGGGCCGGGTCAGCCCGGTCCAATCCCCCCACCCACAGGTGCCAATGCTACGGCTCTGCCCCAGTTGGCCGGGACGCTTGAGGGTCAGGGCCAGGCTCTGGCTGTCCTGCAAATAGGTCAGGAAACTCAGGTGGTGGGGGTTGGGGAAGAGTGGATGGGCTTCAAAGTGATCGAAGTGGGCGCTTTTCAGGCCCGCCTGCGCGACCCGCGCAATCAGGAACACACCATCTCGATGGCTCTGGCCAACCTGGGCAGTACTCCTGCCCCGCCTCCGCTCACCCCCGCTGGAAACCCTTTTGCGATCACCCCCACCAACGGTATGATGGCGGCCATGGATCAACCCTACAAAACCAGCCGTCAGTTGCGCGACGATCTGGAAAACAAAGGCTCGTGGGTGAGGAATATTCTGGTTCAACCGGAGATGCGCGGCGGCGAGACCGTGGGTGTCAAGATCAACTACACCAACACGGCCAACCCTTTCCATCGACTGGGGATTCAGACGGGCGACGTGGTTTTGTCCCTCAATTCCAAGCCGGCCCGCGGTGTGGAAGACGTGACCAATCTGATTATGGAGTTGCGCAACGCCACCACGCTCAATTTTCAGGTGGAACGCTCGGGTCAGCAGATGCCGATTACGGTTACGCTCGAGCCTTAGCCGGCTTGCGGGCTACCTGGCGGCTGGAAGTGGCCGTGTATGCTACCAATTTGCCCTCACCACCCCGGTCGGGTACATCACGCGGGGTGAATGCGTTCTCCAGGTGGCGGATGCCCCGGTGGGTATCCTGGCACACCCAGATCTCACCGGAGACGGCCTGGTCGAGCAGTCGGTCAATGTATTCCCACGGTTCGCCCACGATACGGTAGCCTTTGTGGTCGGTGGCGCCCATGAGTCCGTGAATGCAGTGGCCGGTCGCAATACTGCAGGCCAAGCCAAGATTGAGATAATGTTGATTGTCTCCCTGCAGCTTAAAAAAGGCCTCCTGGCAAATTTCTGCACAGCGCAGTCCCTGCACCGGGTCACAACTGGTCTCCAGCCCAAAGACGGCGATCACGCGGCTGCCCACGATCTGAATGACAATGCCCCGCTGGCGGCTGATCGATTGGGCCATGGCCTCGTAGTAACCGTCGAGCATGGCCGTGACACGTTCGAGCTCTTGGGACCACAGCCAGCCCGTATTGCGCAATTCGCAGCAAACCAGGGAGAGAATGGCCTTGGTGGTGTTGCGTTCGGCGGTGGGGCCGGTAGAGCTGCGCAGCGCCTTGGCCCATTCGGCCCGGTCCACTTTGGAGAGCAGATCCAGGGCTCGCTTCTCGATGTCGTGGTGCTTGAGTTGGCGGGCCATTTGAATGGCTTCCAAAAATTTGGCTACGGCTTCGTCTTTTTGACGCATTTCGAAGGATGCCTGGGCCAGCTCCATTTGGGCCAGCACGGTAAAAAAGCCTGGCTCTTGACTGAGACGCTGCAAGCTGTCTTTGATCAACGGCAGCGCTTTTTCGCTCAGCCCTTCGTGGCGCAACACGATGCCTTCAAACAGTTTGCACACGGCTTTTTCGTGGTTTCGGCCCAGTCGATCGCTGCGATCCTTCAGGTGGTTGAGCGAAGAGCGAGCCTGGGTGGTCTTATTTTGTTCCAGATAGCATTGCACCATCTGTTGCAGGGTGGCCACCATGCCTTGTTGGTCACCCAATTTGGTGAGCAACTGGCCGGACATTAACAGGCATTGCTCGGCTCGCGGAAAGTTGCCCAGCAGGCGCTGGATGCGCCCCGTGTTGCGAAAAGCGTGGGACTGGCTGCGCTCATCGCCATGCACCTGGGAAAGCTGCAGGTCCTGCTCGTAGTACTCGGCGGCCTTCTCATACTGGCCTTCACTCAGCATAATATCACCGATGCGAGCGTTGACTTCGGCTTCGTCGTTGGGATAGCGGCCCTTGCCACACTGCAAGCGGGCCTCTTCAAAGTAAAACAGGGCTTCGCGCAGATCGTGAATGCCGTAGTAGGCGCGACCCAGCAAGATACCACAGCGCAGAATGCCATGGGGCGAGTCGTGGCGCTGGTAAATGTCGACGGCTTCTTTGAAGTATTTGATGGCTTCGGTAAATTCTTTGCGGTCCGAATAGAGGGTGCCTCGGCCTCGCAGACTGCGGGCCAATCCCAGGGGGAAAACGATATGTCGACATACGGTTTCGGCCTGCACATACAGCTTGAGGCTGTCGTCCATCTTGCCTTCGCGCTGAAAGGCGTGGGCCTGATCGTTGTAGATTTCGGCGGTGATGGCCAGATCTTCCAGTTGGGCCGCCCCCACCTTGAGGGCCTGGGCGGCGGCCTCGAAGCATTCCAGGGCCTCGGCAATTTGTCCCTGAGCCGACAGAAAGCGTCCTTTGAGTTGGACTGCGCAGGCTTGCAGGCGCGCCTGGGTTCGGGCGTCATCCACTTCGATCTGGAGCACTTCCAGTTTGGCCATCCCCTGACGGATTTCGCGCATTTCCAGGTGAAGCAGAATTTCCAGCAGACTGGCCAGAGCTTCGATGTCTTTGAAGCGCCCTCGCGAGCGGGCCCGCAAGTGAGCCACCGTGTGCATGGCGCCCTTGGCGTTGTGCAGCCATACTCGGGCGCCGGCCAGCCAGATCAGGGTGGTACAGATCTCTTCTTCGGTGGCTCCCGGCTGACCGACCCTTCGCTCAAAGTAGCGCTGAGCAAGCTCAAGGGTGCGTAGTTCGGGATCTTCGGCGTCGATAATGTAGCCGGAAACGGTAAGCAGAGGACGCTTGAGTTCGACCTTCCCAGACATTCCCCACAGTTATCCCACGCATCCTGGGGTCCTGCTACTTCTTGCGAGTAAACTGAAAAGAGCCAAAGAACTGGTTGCGTTGGGGCCCAAAGTCTTCGCTGCTCTGCGAGGATTGCAAGGCCACCAGTTGATAGAGCCAGGGCTTGGCGAAGATCATATGGACCCAGATGCGATTCCCGGCGGCTTCCATCTCCAGCTTGATCCCCTTGTGACCATTCCAGTCCCCGTTCTCGCTTTTGACGATTTTCAAGCCCGGCTTGGCAAAAAACTTCTCAGGGTCTTTGGTCACGTTCTCGGCGCTGAAAGAAGGCGGCAAAGGCGTTTGCACCAGGGTCAGGTTGCTGCCGCTTTTGTCCAGGCCGTGCACCTTCAACTGGGTCTGGGCGCTCCCTCGATCTTCGGGCGCCTTGGGAAACTGCAACGAGAAGCTGCCATCGGGAGCAAAGTAGGTGAACCAACCCTGATCTTCGGCCACCAGGGGAGGGGCGGCCGGGGTGGCGGTGGCGGCTGTGGGGGCCGGCCCTGCCTGGCATCCGGCCAGCAGCAAAAGGGCAACAGTCCATCTTTTCATTTTTCTTCGCTACCCGTTTGGAACCAAGGTTCCTGTGCCTCGGCGGGAATTTCTGGGCGCAAGAGGGAAGCCCGGCCCATGAAGAATTTCCTCCTGGCCGGTCTGCTGAGCGCCCCATTGTGGGCCCAGCCCGTCGTGACCGTCGAAGCCAAACCGTCCCAATCATTGATTTTTGTCGACCGCCAACTGCGCGGCACCGGCACTGTTCAACTCAACGATCTGACCTCGGGAACCCACCTTCTGCGTGTGTCGGGAGGCGAAGACTGGGAGACCCATCAGCAACAGCTTAAAGTGGGCACGCAGCCCCAGACCGTGAAGGTGGAGCTCAAGCCAGGCGCAGCCAAGTGGTTGCGCCTGGGACGTCAGGCCTTGCTCTACGGGGATTGGGCCGAGGCTGTGCACAGCTTCAAGCAGGCCGCTCCTTCGCGACCGGTAGCGGCCGCCTGGTGGGAGGGCGTCAGTCACTGGCGGGCCGGCCAGAATGCGGCTGCCTTGCAGAGTTTTCGCAGGTACGCCCAATACATGCCTGCTGTGCCGCAGTTGCACTGGATGATGGGTCAACTCAATGAAAAATTGGGCCAGCCGGGGGCGGCCTTTACGGCCTACAAAACAGCTGCACTCACTCAAGCCGAACTGTCCAGGGCCCTGGACAATTTGCCCAAGCCCACCCAGCATTCGATTGCCCTGTTGCGCTCCAAGGACTCCCCGGTTGACCGCTTGCGGCTGGCCCAGCTGCTCATGCTCAAGGGCGACATGAAGCAGGCCTGTGCTCTGGCCAAAGGGGTGCTGGGCGATCGCTACAATCAGGACTGGCTGCACTGGGATCCCCCCCTTCCCGTTCCTCCCCCCATCGAGGTGGCACCGCCCGAAGACCAGGAGCCTTAAGCCATGGCCGGCCGCCTGGTCCTGGTCGACGGCACGGGCCTGATTTATCGGGCCTACTTCGCCTTGCCCAGCAATCTGACCACCAAAGACGGGCTGCACACCAACGCCATTTACGGCTTTTCCACGATGTTCAGCAAGTTGCTGCAACGGCGTAATGTTGAATATGGAGCGGTTGTCTTTGACCCGCCCGGCGGTAGTTTTCGTAACCAGGAGTACAGCGACTATAAGGCTCAACGCCCCAAGGCAGCCGATGACCTGGTGGAGCAGTTTCCCTGGGTCGACCGGGTGGTGGAGGCCTATCGGTTTCCCATTCTGCGGGTGCCGGGCTTTGAGGCCGACGATGTCATCGGAACTCTGGCCGAGCGGGGGCGTCAGGCCGGATTGGAAGTCTGGATTGTCTCCAGTGACAAGGATTTTGCGCAACTGGTGGGCGACCAGGTCAAAATGTGGGAGACCATCCGCGATGTGGTCTTTGATCGCGAACTGGTCCTGAAAAAGTGGGGCGTTTACCCGGAGCAGTTCGTAGATTTTCTGGCCCTGATCGGCGACAAGGTGGACAATATTCCGGGGGTGCCCGGCATTGGAGCCAAGGGCGCCCAGCAGTTGTTGGCTCAATTTCCCACCCTGCAGGCCATGTTGGAGGCCGAAATACCGGGCAAGAACGGCAAGGCCCTCCAGGAGTTTCGCGAGCAGGCCCTGCTCTCGCAGCGTTTGGCCACCATCCAAAGGCAGGTCCCTCTGGAGTTAGATCTGGAGCAGTTACGTCTGCAGCCCCCCGATAGCGAGGCATTGAATGCGCTTCATCGCCAGTTGGAATTTTATTCGCTGCTCAAAGGCGGGGCTCGCAGTGAGCAGGCCCAGGCCGAAGAGGATCGCGATGGAGGAGTCGACTATCAGGAGTGGGACGGCACCCCTTTGCCCGAACTGCCGGTAGCTCTGGCCGTGGACTGGAAGGGGTTGCCCCATCAGGCCGAGTTACAGGGCTTGGGGCTGTCCTGGGGCGAGCGGCAGGGGCGCTGGGTAGCCCCCCAGCAAGTGCCGCTGCTGGCCGATTGGCTGGCCGATCCTAAGGCCAGCAAGCGAGTTCACGACCTGCGCGCCCTGCTGGTGGTGTTGTGGAAGCACGGCCTTGGGTTGGAGGGTGCTGACGATACCAAGCTGATTTCATTTTTGTGCGAACCTACCAAAGTGATTCCCCACGACCTGTCAGGAGTGGTCAAAGAGTATCTGCAACGCACCATGTCCAGCGACGACCCTCACAAGGGCCTGTGTCAGCGGGCCGATTTTGTCGGTCAACTCTATCCGCGCCTGCTGCAGCGCCTCATCGAATTGGGCCTGGAGGACACCTATCGCCAACTGGATTTGCCGCTGGCGGAGGTGCTGGCCCACATGCAGCGTGATGGCGTGCTGGTGGATCCGGCCGACTTGAAGCAGTTGGGCGAGGAGTTTCGTCAGCGCCTGGTCGAGATTGAGGCCAGGGTTTACGAGCTGGCCGGTCACCCTTTCAATCTGGGCAGTCCCAAACAACTGGCCACGGTGCTTTTTGAAGAGCTGCAACTGCCTGTGATCAAAAAGACCAAAACGGGCTATTCGACAGACGCGGAAGTGCTCGAGAAACTGGCCCCCAAGCACCCTATCGCCGACCAGTTGCTGGAGCATCGCAAACTGGCCAAGCTGATTAATACCTACACCGACGTGCTGGGGCAGGCTCTGGATCCGATTACGGGGCGTATTCACGCCAGTTTGCAGCAGACCAATTCGGCTACCGGTCGTCTCATCAGCACCGACCCCGATCTGCAGCGTACGCCCATTCGCACTCCCGAAGGCGTGCGAATCCGCCAGACCTTTATCGCGGCTCACGGCAAAAAGCTCATTTCTGCCGATTGGAGCCAGATCGAGCTGCGCGTGCTGGCCCACATGAGCCAGGACCCGTTGCTGCTGGACGCCTTTCAAAACGACCAGGACATTCATCGTCGTACGGCCGCCCAACTGTTTGGAGTGAGCGAAGCGGAGGTAGCCCCGCACCAGCGCGAGGTGGCCAAAACGGTGAACTTTGCCACCATTTACGGACAGGGAGCCACGGCCCTGGCCCAGATCATTCGGGTGCCCCGCAAAACGGCCCAGGAGTATATCGATCAGTATTTCAAGACCTACTCAGGGGTGCGCGTGTGGCTGGATCGGACCATCCAGGAAGGGCACGACCGGGGCTACGTGACCACCTTGCTGGGGCGTCGCCGTTGGATTCCCGAGTTGTCCAGCCGCAACGTGATGGAACGTCAGGCCGGTGAGCGCATAGCCGCCAACACGCCCATCCAGGGCACGGCCGCCGATCTGTGCAAAATGGCCATGGTCAATATCGCCCGTGAGTTGAAACAACGGGGCCTGCTGTGCCGTATGGTGATGCAGATTCACGACGAGCTGGTCTTTGAATGTCAGAGTGACCAGGTGGAGGTCTGCAGCCAGTTGATCGGCCGCCACATGCAGGAGGTCGCCAAACTGAGCGTGCCCCTCAAGGTCAACATCGGGGTGGGGCACAGCTGGGCAGAGGCGCACTGAGTGCCGGAGTGGCAGTGGAAAGATCCGTCCCATGGCGCACTGTTGCGCTATGAACCCGGCAACTGGGGCGACATCCTTAAGGGCGAGTGGTTGTGCCTGTGGTTGGAGTGGTTCGGGCGCGATCTGGTCTACCAGGACCCGTTTTGTGGCCAGGCCCATTATCCGGTCACGCAACCCACCCGGCTGCGTGTGCAAGGCAGCCCGGCCCGGCGCTACGCCACGCATATGGGCTCCTCCAGCGCCACACTGGTGCAGGAGCACGCGGCCCGCCTGGGCTACCGTGTGCAGGCCCATTGCAGCGATCGCGAGTCGCCCCTGTCTCTGCGTCCGTGTGACTTATTGCTTTTTGACCCCTACGACTTTTTTGAGCGTTGGCCCGAATGGAACGACTTGTTATTGGAAGCCAGCCGCCATCACGACGTAGTTGTATACCTGTACAACAAGTCGCCCCGCGGCGCTTCCCAGTTTCGCCAGTATCAGGCTTTGCGCCAGCGTTGGCAGGGGCGCCCCTTGTTGCTGGGGAGGGTTGCAGCTGACGCCGTGTTGCCGAGAGCCTGGCACGAGGTCTGGCTGGTGGGTCCAGGGGCTTCTCAGCCAAAACTGCGCACTGCCTTGCAACAGGCTACCCTGGAGTTGCATCGTCACCTTTCCGATCAGGGAGCCTGGGAAGGATGAGATGGTTGCTTTTGGCAGCCGTGCTGCTGGGGGGTTGCGTGTGGCCCGAGAATCCGGCCACTCCGACCCCGCTCGCCACCAGTCCGACCTCGGTGCCCGCCCGCCCCCGGGCCAAGTGGACGCTGATCTTTTATTTTGCCGCCGACAACGACCTGGAAGAGTCCGAAATGGACGACCTGGAGGAACTGACTCAGCTACCCCTGAGTCAGGACGTGCGCATTTTGGCGTTGGTCGATCGCAGCCCTCTGGGGGAGCCCAGCGAAGGCTACAGCAACCGGGCCGTAGCCAATCTGGCCAATTGGAGCAACGCCAAGTTGCTGGAGGTTGGTCCTGACAAGTTGACGGAACTGGATGACTGGGGTCAGCTGAATATGGCCGACCCCCAGTCATTGCGTCGCTTGATGCAGGTCGCTCAAGAGCGCTATCCGGCCCAGCAGTATGGCCTGTTTTTAGTCGACCATGGTCAGGCCTGGTCGGGCCTGTGCAGCGACGAAAGCACCTCGCGAGACAACGACACGCTCGATCTCAAGGAGTTGCAGACGGCCTTGGAAGCACAGCCCTCGCCACTGGAACTGCTGGTGCTGGACGCCTGCATGATGAGTACTTTGGAAGTGTATTTGGCGGCAGCCCCGCACGCTCGGTATATGGTGGCTTCGCAGGACTCGTTACCGGCCCAGGGGCTGGACTACGTGGGTGCGTTGGGCCGCCTGCAGGAGAAGCCCGGCAGTGATGGCCAGCAGCTGGGTAAATGGTTTTTGGAGAGTTATCGGCAGAGCCTGAAGAGCGATCCAGAGGAATTGTCCCGGGTGCAGCTGTCGCTTTTGCGCAGTGAGCCGCAGTTGGCGCTACGGCACGCTTTTGAGAAACTGGCCCAACAACTTCGCCCGCAGCTGCGCAAGCATTGGCGGAGCGTGGCCAAAGCACGGGCCAGCGCCCAGTCGTTTCATTCCGAACAAGGCCAAGGGGCCGAAGTGCACGACCTGGGTCAGTTGTTGACCCAACTGAGTGAGCGCCTGCCGCGGTTGGCCGCCGCGGTGGCCCAGTTGCGCCAACCCCTGAAGGCGGCCGTGGTCGATCAGGTGCGCGGCCGTTACCGCCAGGGCTGTAGCGGTTTGAGCGTCTTTTTCCCGTTGCTGGCCGAACACTTGAGTAGCGAATACTTTGCCTCTGTGGAGCCGCTGGCCGGCGAGTGGGTTCACTTCTTGCAAGACTACACCAGGATGGAGCGCACCTTGGTAGCCCGCCCTCCTTTGTCGGAAGTCGCTCTGGTGGGTGGGCAACGTGTGGAATTGCAGGCTCGTCTGGGAGCCGAGGTGGCCGCCAGCTACACCATTTTGGTCCAGGATCATTGTGTGGTGGGTCAAATGACCTGTGTCCCCGATCATGGGTCCACGCTCTTAAACGACTATTTCGACGGGCATTGGCTCAGCCTCGGCGAGAAGGACGGGGGTCCCTCCATCCTGGCTCACCTGCAAGCCGTCGAACTCGAATCGACCTCGGCTCCCACGGCACTGGCCACGCTGCCCTGTCAATTGAAACGCAAGGACAGCAATACGGGCCTGGATGTGCAGCTGTTTTTTGCCCTTCATCCTGACGACTTGCAGCGTCCCGCCTCCTTGCTGGGTGTTAGCCGGAGCAGCGGGCTGGGTGCGGTCGAGTTGCGCCTGCAGGCCGGCGACCAAATCTCCTTTTTGCAGCGCGATTTGAGCCCGGGTGGGCACAGTCGCCCCGGTCCTGCCCTGCGCCTGGTGCATCCCGACCGCTTAAGTTTGCAGCTGGCCCCGGTTCCTCCCGGGGACTACCGATTGGGCTTTTTGGTGATCGATCTGCAGGGTCGTACCCATTGGCAAACCAAAAAGCTGATGTGGGGCGAATAAGCGCTCAGGCGAGCCAGTTCTCGGGGCAGGGAGCCTCCACGACTATGGCCGCCTTCTTGGGGTAAAGGGGCACTTCCAGGCGCTGGGCGTGCAGTTTGAGAGACCCGGGAGGTCCCC
>JADMJV010000006.1:4977-8467 GCA_018780265.1 bacterium | reverse complement strand
GATGTGGGGCGAATAAGCGCCTCCACGACTATGGCAGGAGGGACAGCAGTCCGCTCGGGGGTGTCCTGGCTACAACCCAGGACTCGAGGGAGACCCAAGGGGCCCACCAAGTCTACGGCTCCGACTGGTTGAATCATCGTCACCCGGTAAGCTCAGCCCATGGCTCCTGAGTTCTCGGCGGGAGCAAATCAGCCGATGGTCGAAGCTGACCCCAAAATCTGACTTCCAGGAGGACCCGTGAGTCTGCCGTTGCCACCAGGGTCTGGGGGGCTTCCCCTGCTTGGTGAAACCCTTTGCTTTTTGAGGGATCCCTACGCCTTCGTGCAAAAGCGCTTTGGCAAACACGGCCCCATTTTTCGCTCCCATCTGTTTGGACGCAAGACCGCCGTAATCGTCGGTCCCGATTCGGCGACTCACTTCATCGACTCGGCCCTGATAGAGCGACTCGGCAGCCAGAGCCCATCTACAAGCTTTTTGCAGGGCCGAGTCTGCCTCACCTCGATGGGCCCGATCACCGCTCTCGAAAAGAGATTGTTCTGCACGCCTTCACACCGGAGGCATTGACGGCCTACCTTCCGGCCACTCACTTGCTCGTTCAGGTGCATCTGGCCGAGTGGGCCGCCAAAGGCGAGGTGGCCGCCGTTCTGGCTCTGCAAGCGGTGGCCCAAGACGTCATGGGCGTTACCCGCAGAGAAGACCTGCAGCAGCTAGAGCAATGGTATACCGACGTCGCCCGCGGCTTCACCAGCCCACCCGTCCCTTTTCCAGGCGGGGGCTATACCCGCGGCCTCAAGGCTGTCGAGGCGGTATCACATGGTTCTGGCTGGCCGAGTTGTCTACGCTCATTTGCTGACGATCCTATTCGTGCTGTCCAGCCGAGCCGAACTACAGACCAGGTTGGAGGAAGAATCTCACGGGTTGTCGGCGGTCAGGAGCTGACCATGGAGAAGCTCGACGCCATGCCGTTTCTTCACAATTTTCTGATGGAGGTCAAACGCACCAGTCCGGTTTGTCCCCGGCATGTTCGGCAAGGCCCGCGCAACCTTTGAGCTGCACGGGCATACGGTTCCGAAGGGCTGGCAAATCATGTTTGGCCTGCGCCAATCACTGCTCGACGCCAACATCTTTCCCAGCCCCGACTCGTTTCTCCTCGAGCGCTACGCAGCGCGAGCACCAGAAACACACCCACGCCTTTGTGCCCCACGGGCCGGGACAGCCCCGCACCAGCCATCACTGCGCCGGCACCGACTATGCTACGCTCCTGGCCAAAGTCTTTGTAGTGACGCTCTTGAGCGGTTGTCGATTCGAACTTCCACCCCAAAGGCTTGAATACAGGTGGTCCCAGCTCACCCCCGATTTTCGTGACGGCCTGCGGACCCGAGTCCGCGCCCGCAACCCTGCCCCGGCAAATTCGGTGTAGACCCCGTGAACACCGCCTCGGTGGGCCCAGGTTATATTGGCTGAAGCGGAAGGCCTGACCTTAGGCAGGCTGAAATGGCCAACCATGCTGACACAATGTGCGGAGGCTTCATCAAGCCCATGATTGCCGATCGACTCCTCTATCGAGACGGACTGATGCTGGTTCTCAACAAACCAGCCGGCTGGTCCTGTGTACCTTCGGGCCCGGGCACCCACCTGACCAGGCACCTGGGCGACCTTACCTTTGGCAAGACCACGCTGCCTCAGGTGGCCCATCGACTGGACCGCGAAACCACCGGTTGTCTGCTATTGGGGCGCCACGCCCGAGCTCTGCGCATGCTGGCCGACCTTTTCCAGGCCCACAAGATCACCAAAACTTATTGGGCCTTGGTGGGCGGCCAGTGGCCCGCTGATGTGACCGAAATTGACTCGCCCATTGAAGGCAAGGACGCATCGACTCGGGTGCGTTGCCTCCGGGAGGGGGAGGGCTGGACCTGGCTGGAGCTGCAGCCACAAACAGGGCGAACCCACCAACTGCGCATTCACTGCGCAGGCCTGGGTCACCCCATTCTCGGCGACGCTAAATACGGGGGGCCTCCCGGGCCTCTCAAACTGCATGCCCAGCGCCTGGAGGTTCCCCTTTACCCCAAGAAGGCGGCTGTAGTTGTGGACGCTCCCTGCCCCGAGAACTGGCTAACCTGAGCACCTATTTGCAACTACGGAATCATAACCCTGTTTTTGGAGGACTCAGGTAGCAGAGAAATCGCTTTCATCTGCTGCAAACAATACAAGGAAACCAAACTCGTGAAAACGGCGCCAAGTGGGCTGACGACGAAAACCTGGAGAAGTAACCAACAAGTCACCACGCCAACTGTCAGATGTACCAGTGTATTAGCGCCCACGTCAGACTTCAGAACAAAAGCCAGGCACAGCGGAATTGCGAGAATGAGTGCGCACAAGACCGATAGGCTCACAAGTAGTAGCCTCAACAGCGAACGGATTAGAAGCCAACGAGCAAACTGTCGTGGGTGCGCTCCTATCGTCCTTAAGATTCGGAGGCCCCCCCGAAAACCCCCGCAGTCATTCTTGTAGAGAATCGGAACAAGGAACTCGTCACCAACAATGCCAAAGCCATACAGAACGAATAATGATGGAAGGCTTGCCAGCAACGCAACTACTACAGAGAATCGGCTCGTCGGGTTACTCCAGTCTACCTGTGGGAGATAAAGGCCATTTAACACAAGGATTGGAGTTATCCCAAGGATACCGAGAGCAATACCTCCCAGATGGTAGTTAAATAGGCGACTGCCGAGTGCGATGATTCGGCGAGAAGGTGTGACAGAAACAGGACGCCCAAGGACAATGCTGGGTCCGGGAAAGCAAGCTGAGAGCCACGCGGAAGCTGAGTTGTTTGCCCCTGCGGGGCAATAGGTATTCAACGAAAGGGGGGGGTGGGCGAGCGCTGGGTGCCGAGAACAAGGCTGGGGCGTAGGCGGGGGGCCGGGCCATGGCTGAAAGATGGGTCCGCTAGCGGGGGCGGTGCGCAGGCGTAAGACCGCCGGACTGCGTCACGGCCAGAACAGACGCGGTAGCTGGGAGGCCTGGGCCGGCTGGCGTCGGCCCAGGAACAGGGTGGGTCATGGATGCAATAATCGCGGGCCTGACGGCCCGCAGGGGTGGTAAAAACCGCGTAAAATCTAGGGTTTCCGTACAGGAAATAGTCCGGGCTTGCACGAATAAGGATTGCATCCCCATCCCCATCTCACCACTCGGCAGGCGAGTGTTCGCCTTAATCCGTGGCCGGTTGTTCGGAAAGGGACCCCTTTCCGAACAACCGGCCACGAACACACGCCTGCCGTGGAGAGAAAACTGGGGAAGCACCTGTATTCGCTGATACGCAGCCCTAGTTCCTATACGAAACCCCTTGTTTTCATTGATTTCAGAAGGCTCGTCGCCTTGTTTTCTGGCCGGCCGAAGGCCGGCAGCTCTCTCACCCATGGCCCAGCTTCCCATCCTGAACTCGGGATTTCCCCTCGCTTTCTTCCCGACTTGGGGGGGGGGCGTGGGGGGG
>JADMJV010000006.1:0-4967 GCA_018780265.1 bacterium | reverse complement strand
CCCCCCACATAGTAACGAGATTTTGGGGTCGTCGTCGTCGTCCTTGGGGGCAGGGTGGAAAGGTCCCGGCTCCCATCTTTCGCTAGCGGAACCCAGCTCTGTTCGGGCCTTTCCACGCTGTCCCCGGCCAATCGACCGCCTGCGGATCTGTTGATTCAAAGGACCAGACTCTGGCGTACGGCAACCGGGCCGGCACGGCATTGTTCATTGCCGTGTCGGCCCGGGCTGTCAGCTATCCAGCTGGCACTCAACCTTTAGCGTTGTCACTATTGGACTTGATCTTGCAGGCCATTAGTCAAGCTTAGGAAAACCTTGGATAGCATACTCGATGAATATCAAAACAGACGAGACCAATAAGGCCCATATTGCGATCCTGATGTAGTTTGGGAAAAACATTCCCCACCAAGTCCTAAAAAATTTGAGCATTGCAGTTCGCCTCACAATCTCCAGGGTAAAGGGCCAAACTAGCTCCAACAACGTTCACCTTGGCGTCTTCAATCGATGGCTCGCCACCAATACTACCTCCGGAAACCCAATTGAGCAATCCTTGACCTGCTTCGAAAGCCAGGCCAACTCCACCAAGTACCGGAACGCCGGCTGCTCCACCTGCAACGGTCCCGCTTGCGCCACCCAAAACAGTTCCTCCTACCGTTCCCAATGGACCAACAGTGGAGCCGGCAGCCCCGCCAGATAGAGCGCCCAAAGATGCGCCCAGACCCATAAGGCAGCGGTTGGCTTCGCAATTCGCCCAGCAATGAACATACTTGTCGTGAATAAACTTGGACATGCAACCCTTAGGCTTTGGGCCTTTGACGTAGTCACCATTGTCGAGCCTATAGCTATTCATCCCAGAGGTATCAGGATTTCCCAGCTTTTGCAGAGCTCGAGCCCAGACACTGTGAAGGCAGAATGCTGCACCTGCATACGAAGTTCCGCCAGGCAAACTCCCCGGCTTTGGCGCCAATCCAAATTCATCAGTATTGGTCATCGGAGCATTAGACGCGTAAGTGTAGACGTTCGCGCCGCCCTTCAATCCAATGGGATCCCTGCTGATGAATCTCTGCAATGTGGGGTCATAATAGCGCTGCCTCGCGTAATACAGCCCCAACGAGGCCGTATCATTCCGCTGGCCCAACCCACCGACGAAAGAATGCGCCCGCAACTCCGCCCCCGGCGGAGTCACCCCGGTATCCGGGACGCCCCAAGCATCGTGTGCGAAGGCCCCTTCTACGTCACCGGCCTCGTCTACCACCAGGCGCACCGAACCAAGTGCATCGGTGATGTAGAAGTGGAAGTCACCGCCCTGCTGCGCCCCCAGCAACTGGTGCCCCTGCATAAACGACACCGGACCACTGGCCCGCTGGTCGGCCAGCGACATTCCGCCGGACGAAAAGAACTTGCTCTGGTCACCAGAATCGTCCTTGCTCAACCTACGAATGCCCTCGGCATCGTAGAGCGAACGCACCACCACATCTCCATCGACTTTCACCTGACGTAGGCGGTTCATGGTATCCCATTGATACTCGGTCACCACGCCACCCTTGTCGCGCGAGAGGACATTGCCGTCTTCATCTGGAGTGAAGGACTCAACCAGAACAGGACTGCCAGCTCCGACCGTCACAGTGATGGACTCTAGCTGATCGGCCAGGTCGTAGCTGTACTCCCAAAGCTCGCTCACCAGCGGCCGGGTCCTGGTTTTGCGATTGTCCGATTCGTCATAGGTGTAGCTTTCCACCTCAGTGCTATTTTTCGTCACCCTGGTCAGTCGGTTGAACCAGTCATAGCCGTATTCCCAACTGGTCGTGACACTGCTGGGGTTCACCTCGTCCATTGTAACACGATTTCCGCTGTCGTCGTAGCTATAGGTAAAGCTCTGGAAAGCTGCGCTGTTCTTCAGATATTCCATCGACAGCAGTCGTCCACCGTCATACCAGCTGAAATTCAGCACCAAGTCGTCGGGGGTGGTCGGGTAGGTCAGGCTTTCTAGCCGTCCCACGGCGTCGTAGGTGTAGGTGAAGACCTGGCTCTCGTAGGTCACGCTCAGCAGGCGGCCATCGTGATAGTATTCGTACAACGTTTCCTTACCGTGAACGTCCACCATACGGGTCACGTCGCCGTTCTCGTTATACTCGTAGCTGACGGTTTCGCCATTGGGGTAAAGAATCTCTACCACCCGGTCCAGCTCGTCATACGTGTAACGAGTCTCGTGGGTATAGAAACCAGTGGAGAATTTCCCGCCCACTGGCGGGCTGTCGTGAGCAAAGCGACTACCCATACGCACGCGAATCAGGCGATTCAATTCATCGTAGTCGAATTCATGGGTCTCGTCCTGCGTTTGCAACTGGCGCAGTCGGCAGCGTTCATCGTAGGTGGCTTCTCGCTGCACGCCGCGCGGAGTGGTGGTGAGGTTGCCTGTGCAGTAGTCGGCATACGCGATAAACGTCTCCCGACCGGGCACCAGGAAGTCCTCCGAGCGTACCAGACGCCCCAAGAAGTCGTAATCGTAGACGGCCGCCTTGGTCGTCGCATCCTTGAGCCGCACCAGGTTCTTCAGTTGGGAGAGGCCATCATAGACATAACCCACTCGCAGCTCGAAAACAGGACTGCTGCTCACGAAGTCCACCTGTCCCTGCACCTGTTCCAAGCGGTCGGCCAAGTCGTAGTAGAACTGGGTCTCCCGGCGCAAACTGCTCGAGCCCTGGTTGGACGGCATCGTCATCGACATTAGCAAACCATTTAGGTAGTTGGACTCACTGTAGAGACCGAGAGGGCTGGTGGTTCCGCTTGGGCCGATTTTGGCCATCATAAGTAAACTCGGCTGCTGGCAAAGTCGGCGCCGTGACCGTCTCCAGGTTCAGGTAATCGTCGTAGGTGAACTCCGTGGTTCGGCTCGGCGCCGGGCTTGGTCCACTAGGAGTGGCCACCGATTCTAGTCTGCGCGTGGTGTTGTTGTAGGTGAACACGGTGGTAAAGCCGCGCCGATCCCTGATCTCCTCAACCAGCCCGTCATCAGAAACTTGCATCAAGATGGAATTGCCGGCAGCGTCCTTGACCTCTACCAGGTTTCCGAAGTCTGGATCATAGGTGAATACGGTAGGAGCGTAGGTCACGGGAGTGCCGTTGACAGTCACGGTCGGACGGTGAACCTCCCGCAGCAGATGCCTCCACTTGGGATTCACCGGCGGCGTGTCGAGATCTTCTGTGTATATATACTCGATAGTCGTGTCGGAATAGGACTCGTTTACGCTGGCCAGATCGCCATGCGCATTGTAGGTCATCGTCAGCGTAAAGCCGTTGGGCATAATCTGCCGGGTAACCAGGCGCGGATTCAAGGGGTCGTTATATTCCGTCACCGTGGTATGGAAGCGTGGCGGGTCTGGAGAATCTCCCGGAAAGACCAGTTCATCTCGCCCGACCATGTTGCCGATGAGATCATAGACCATAAAGGCCAGCCGGCCCGGCGAAATACCTGTCAGATCAGTGACCAAAGTGCCCACCACCACCAGGTCGGGGGCATAGGATAGTCCAAACGCATCCGCCAGGATCAGGGCGTCGAAGTCATAATAGATCTCCTTGACGCTTTCAAAGCCTTCTGGAGTCGCGCCAGTGGGCGTGTACAGCTCCACCACCACGCGCTCAGCGAAATCGTATCCGTAGGTAACCGCCCGGAGTCCCGACGGCAAAATTATGGTCTCCAGCATTCCCTCGGCGTTGTAGACAAACTGAGTCGTTTCGGTGGTGCCATCACCCGGTTGAATGAGGTATTCCAGGCGATCGTTGGCGTCATACTGAAGCTCCACCTCTCGCCCGGTCGTCGCATCCAGGGCCCGAATATACCGCGGTTGCCCGTCCGTGCGGCCATCATAGTCAAAATAGATGGTTTGTCCGGTGGCATCCGTCATGGCCAACAGGTCTCCGCTGGTGGGGTCTACGTTATACGTCATGGCCTGGCCGTTGCGGTCCAGTTCCCGAACGAGACGGCCATCCGCGTTAAACTCACGCACGGACTGGTTCTCGAAAGTCACGACATAAATGGGCTCACTGCCGTTCTTTACGATTTCCACGTAGTTGTCGGCGAAAGCGGGCACATAGTCTGAGCCCACCAGGTTCCAGCGCAAACAGTTGCCGGATTCGCTTTTGTAGACCAGAGCCCCGCTCTGACCCGCCGGCTCAAAGACTCGGCAACTGCTCTTCCCCTGCCAGCCAAATCCCATCGAGCCCGGCTCTTTGTTCGAACTGGCCGTGCAGTAGTCGAGGTTCAGGTTGAAGGAAGGCCCCACCGGACTGTCGGGCATTCCGGGAACGGCCATGCTCATTTTTGAACCCCCGGCGGCCGTCTTGTCGCATTTACAGGCACAGCCGATCGCATTGACCACAAGTTCTCTGAGCATCGACTTCGCAGTGCCAGCCACCGCAGTGACGCCGATCACCGCGGCTTCTACTCGAAAGGCCCCTTCGGCCGGCTCATCCTGTCCCGGCACGGTTCCATCCCATGAGCTCTCGAAGTCTGCGATTTCTCCATTTGGACCAATGGTCCCGAACTGCATGAGGCCGGTAGGCAGGGAGATGAACGGCACCGGTTTGTTCGTCAAAGGATCAATGTTGGTGAAAGCGGAGATGGCGATCTGAGCCTGGATATCTCCGGTTGGCTGCCAGCCCATCGGCAAAGCCACGACGTCGCCCTTGATCAGAGTAAAATTCATTTCACTCTTGGGGTCAAATTTCGGCTTTTCTGCGCGTATGTTTTTGATGGCCAGCACCCGCATCGTGAAAGAGTCAACGGTGGTCGGGCCGGCGTCAACGCTGGATCCTGATGGACCCGCAATGGTCCGGACGACCGTCCAGCTTCCGGGGACTTTATCCTCCATACCGTCGATACCTTCGGGATGAGTGCTGATGAAATTGCAATAAGTTCAGACCTCCTGACCCCCTAGGATTTTGCCTGACCGGAATTTTCAAGAGTTTGC